>NZ_RWIM01000208.1 GCF_009764645.1 Pseudomonas sp. PB106 | reverse complement strand
CTTCGGCAGCTCCTACACCGATCCATGTAGGAGCTGCCGAAGGCTGCGATCTTTTGATCTTGCGGGCATAAAAAAGGCCTCGCATCTGCGAGGCCTTTTATTTTGGCTTCAATCGGTTCAACTCTGCGGCCTCATCCCTTGAGAGAGTCCGAACATGAACAACAACAAATCATGATCGGGTTTGGTCGCCTCGGAGGCTTTTGCCACCCGAGGGACTGCGCAGTGGGCGTCGTCTACGGACGCGCCAACGACCTGCATGCGGGGCTGCTCCCACGCTGCCACCGCCAATGATGCAACTGCCAAGGCTCCAACCAGAAACAAACCTCGTGCAATTTCTAGTTTCATCGCTATAAACCCTTGATAGCGCTGCCAAACGCCGTCTCATAAAAGTAGACGAGTTTTTTCCAGTCTGTGTCGCTGAACGACGAATGGCGGCGCAGTTGCTTCATGTCGTGGGAGGCTGCGCGATAAGCGGTCAGGCGCTGGCGGCATTTCTCCAGATCGATCAACGCCACTTCGACTTTCGCCGAATCGCCTTCGCCGGTGACCCGCACGAATACGTGTTTAATATAGATGCAGCTGTGCTGCCAACGGCCCCTGTGCATGCGCGCGAGATTTTCGGCGAGGTCTTTGAGCACACGCTCGTAAACGGCTTCACCGTATTGCGCGCGCCCGCCTGCCGCTTCCCATTTTTCCAGTTCGTCGAAGCCGTCCAGCGACTTGGTCACCAGCAGCGCACGCCATTTGTACTGCGGATCAGGCTGAGCGCCGCAGAAAACGATTTCCGGCACCCGCACGCCGAGCTTGCTGACCCCAGTCAGGGCATCCAGCTCACGCAATACGGTCGGACGGCCAAACGGATGCAGCCAGCTGCGATAGATATGGCCGGTCTGGCGTTTCGCATACAGCAGTTGGCCGTCACGCCCCATGACTCGTTGCACACCACTTTCGCCACCACGGCGGACGTTGGGTTCTTCTACCCATTCACCCTGCTGGTTCCAGTAATAGTCAAAGCGATCCTGCGGAGCGACGCCCGTTTCTGCTGCAAATTGCACTGCCATCCCACTACCTCTTGCGTAATACGTAAACCCGCCACATGGCATAGAGCGGGATGAAATCCAGTTGTTCCTGAATGCGGAACCCTGCTGCTTCAAATTCCTTTTCCACCGTAACGGCGGGTAACACAAATCGATTCTGGTAACCTTCCTGACCACGCTTGGCCTCGGCCTTTTTGCGTTTCCAGGCTTTGAAATTGCCATCCACCCACAGCGAAATGATCACGCTGTCCCGGGTGACACGCTCGAATTCACGCAGAATCGCCATTCGATGCTCGGCGTCACCAATGTGGTGGAGCAACCGCATGCAGAAAATGCTGTCGACGGCGTTATCAGGCAAGGCAATGTCGAACGCAGACGTGTGCAAGGGTTGTACCCTTTTAATCACATCTGCCGGTTGCGCCTGCATCGCTGTCTTGATCATCGATTCGGAGTTGTCCGCGCCAATGATCACCCGGTTGGGCTTTTCCGCCAGCAAGGGCCAGAAACGCCCGGCACCACACGGCAAATCCAATACCAGTCCCGGTTCGCCGGCAAGCGTCAAGGCCTTGCGGGCCAACTGTTCGTCACGCCAATGGGACAAACGGCGACCCAAATTGGCCTGATGCTTGTGCAGGTATTTCTCTGCGTGTTTGTCGTCGTACTTTTCGGAAAAATCGAGTTTGATCGGGCCGGCCATCACCAGGACTCCAGAATTACTGATGTCCCCACCTTAGGCGGGGGTGTGTCAGCGTCAGGTCATCCATTTGTGAAAAAAATGTTGGGTAAACTCTCAAACTATTTCAAGGTTATACAGGATTTAGACAGGTTGGCGGGAGTGGCTGGGTGCCACTACTGGGTGTCAATGTTGCCAAGATCTACCTCAAACCGGCAGCCATTGGGCTCCATCGTACTCAAACTGACGGTCCAGCCCTCGTTTTCGCAGATGCGCTGCACCAGCGACAGGCCGAGCCCCAGCCCCTCGCCGCGATTTTCCTTGCCGCGCACGAACGGCTGGAACATGGCCTCGCGCTTCTCTTCGGGAATACCCACACCCGAATCCTCGACCACAAAGCCTCGCGCCGTCAGTGTCAGGCGAATGAACCCCTGCTCGGTGTAGTGGCAGGCATTGCGCAGCAGATTGCCCATCACCGCCGTCAACAACGTTGCGTTGTAACAGGTCGGCGACGGGTTGCCCGGCTCGAACTGCAGGTTCAGCCCCTTGCTTTCGATCGGTTCGCGCCAGACACACAGCAGGCTGTCCGCCACCTGGATGATATTTTGCTGCGGAGCCAAACCGGCGTCTTCGCGCTGAGCGCGGGCGAGCATCAGGAAGGTCTGCACCAGTTCGCGCATTTCCTCACTGGCGCGAGCAATCCGCTCGACTTGAGAGCGACCGCGCTGATCGATCGCCGGGTTCTCCAGCAACAGCTCACACGAGCTGGCCAGCACCATCAGCGGTGTACGCAATTCATGGCTGACATCACTGGTAAACAAACGCTCGCGGGTCAGCGCCTGACGCAAACGACCCAGCGTGGCATCGAACGCCACCGCCAGTTCACCGACTTCGTCCGCCGCATAATCCGGGGCCAGCGGCGGCGCCAGCCCGAGCAACTGGTCGCGATGACGCACCTGCCGTGCCAGTCGTACAACCGGGGCCATCACTTTGCGCGCCAGCACCCAACCGAGAAAAACCGCCAGCGCCAGGCTGAGTACGAAACCGACCAGCACCACGGCAAACAGCACGCGCTCACGCTCTTCAAAATCGCTTTGATCCTGCAGCAACACATAGCGCCGACCGTCGACGACCTCGACCATCGCGTGATACGAGAGTTGCTCGCGGAAGACTTCATGAAAACCCGAATCGAGGTGACGCAGATCCTTCGGCAGTTCGAAATCGCCCGGCCCACCACTGAAATAGAACAGCTGATCGGGCTCCGGCCGATGGCTCCAGTCCGAGACATTATCCATCAGCAGCAGACGTTGCAGGTCACCGCCCAGCCCCGCCGAAATCAGCTTTTCTTCGACCAGATGCACGGTCGCGACGATGCCCATGGCGAAGGCGCCAGCCACCAGCGCACTCATCAGCGCGAAGGCAATTATGATCCGCTGGGAAAGACTCTGTCTAAACTCCATTACGCATCGGCCAGGCGGTAACCCACGCCGTGCACGGTATGCAGCAGTGGTTTGGCAAAAGGTTTGTCGATCACTTGGCGCAACTGGTGCACATGGCTGCGCAGGCTGTCGCTGTCCGGGCAATCATCGCCCCACAGCGCTTCTTCCAGAACTTCACGGCGCAAGACGTGCGGGCTTTTCTGCATCAACACCGCCAGCAACTTGAGGCCGACCGGATTGAGTTTCAGCAGTTTGCCTTCGCGGGTCACTTCCAGTGTGTCGAGGTCGTAACTCAGGTCGCCGACCTGCAACGCCCGACGGCCGCCGCCCTGTGCACGGCGCATCACTGCTTCGACGCGCGCGGCCAGCTCGGACAAGGCGAAGGGTTTGATCAGGTAATCGTCGGCCCCGGACTTGAAGCCCTGTAAACGGTCATCGAGTTGATCGCGTGCGGTGAGCATGATCACCGGCGTGTCGCGGCGGGCATCTTCGCGCAGGCGTTTGCACAAGGTATAGCCGTCGATGCCCGGCAGCATGATGTCGAGCACAATCAGGTCGTAATGCTCGGTGGCCGCCAGATGCAGTCCCGACAGACCGTCCTGGGCACAATCGACGGTATAGCCCTTAAGGCCCAGATAATCGGCCAGATTGGCCAGGATGTCGCGGTTGTCTTCGACCACTAGGATTCGCATGGGCACCTCTTCCGTACACGGTAACGGCCGTCTTGGCCCGCGCAGCTTAAGGCCAAGTGTGGCTCACCGCTAGGCATGTGTTGGGTTGTTTGCGGAGAAGAACGTTCATTGTGCCGGGCAACGTTTTTTTCACTTTCGATTTACAAATCCACGACGCCGGCACGCGCAGACTCCCCGCGGTTGCGCTCCTCAGAACACACTTACCGACCAAGGAATTACCATGGTGTCGACTTCTGCCCGTCCCGTTTCCAGGCCGCTGAATTTCTGGTGGTGCCTGGGAGTACCTGCCGTTGCGGCGATCATTCTGGTGCTGCTCGAACTCACCGATCTGGACATGGATCTGGCCCGACTGTTTTACGACCCGGTGGCGGGCGACTTTATCGGGCGCCACAGTTACTTTCTCGAAGACATCCTGCACGACCGCGCCAAAGAGGTGGTGATCGCCTTTTCGGTGTTCGCGATCTTCGGTTTCATCGGTGCGTTCTTCGTTGAGCGGCTGAAACCGTTCAAGCGGGAGCTGGGTTGTCTGGTGTTGTCGCTGGGGTTGGCCACCTCTTTCGTCACGCCAGTGAAAGCCGTGACGGCCGTGCAGTGCCCGTGGAGCCTTGAGCAGTTTGGCGGCCATGAGACTTACAGCAAACTGATGGAGCATCGTCCGCAGACTGACAAACCTGGTCGTTGCTGGCCGGGTGGGCATGCGGCCACCGGGTTTACCTTGTTCGCGCTGTTTTTTGTGCTGCGTGATCGCCGACCGCGTCTGGCCAAGCAGGCGTTTATCTTTGCCTTCGCGTTGGGCTCGGTGTTCTCGATCAGCCGGATGATGCAGGGCGCGCACTTCTTTTCGCACAACGTGTGGACGGCGATTTTCTGTTGGCTGATTTGCCTGGGCTCGTATTACTGGTTGCTGTATCGCCCGGCGGTGAAGGCTGAGGCTGCCGTCAGAGCACAACCCGTCAGCGCCTGATCTGACGCCTTCGCTGGCAAGCCAGCTCCCACAGGGATTCAAGGTGTTCACACAATATTTGTTTCACCTTGGACACTGTGGGAGCTGGCTTGCCAGCGATAGCCGCGCCTCGATGTCGAGCCAACACCAAATCTAAAACAATAAAAAACCCCGCTAACTCGCGTCAGCGGGGTTTTGCGTTACGGGGGTAAGGCTGGCTTACATCATGCCGCCCATGCCACCCATGCCGCCCATGTCTGGCATACCGCCGCCAGCAGCGCCGTCTTTCTTCGGCGCGTCAGCTACAGCTGCTTCGGTGGTCAGGATCAGACCGCCGATCGACGAGGCTGCTTGCAGAGCCGAACGGGTCACCTTGGTTGGGTCCAGGATGCCCATTTCGATCATGTCGCCGTACTCGCCAGTCGCAGCGTTGTAACCGAAGTTACCTTTGCCGTTCTTGACTTCGTTGACCACAACGCTTGGCTCGTCGCCGCTGTTGGCAGCGATCTGACGCAGTGGAGCTTCGATTGCGCGGCGCAGAACAGCGATACCTACGTCCTGATCGGCGTTGTCGCCTTTCAGGTCAAGGATGGCTTCCAGTGCACGGATCAGTGCAACGCCACCGCCAGGTACCACGCCTTCTTCAACGGCTGCACGGGTAGCGTGCAGGGCGTCTTCAACGCGGGCTTTCTTCTCTTTCATTTCAACTTCGGAACCAGCGCCAACCTTGATCACTGCTACGCCGCCGGACAGTTTGGCCAGACGCTCTTGCAGTTTTTCACGGTCGTAGTCCGAGGAAGTTTCGGCAACCTGGGCGCGGATCTGAGCGATACGCGATTCGATGTCACCAGCAACGCCAGCACCGTCAACGATGATGGTGTTTTCCTTGGAGATGGTCACGCGCTTGGCGCTGCCCAGGTTTTCCAGGGTGGCTGCTTCCAGGCTCAGGCCGATCTCTTCGGAGATAACGGTACCGCCGGTCAGAACAGCGATGTCCTGCAGCATGGCCTTGCGACGGTCGCCGAAGCCTGGCGCCTTGACGGCTGCGACTTTGACGATGCCACGCATGTTGTTCACAACCAGAGTCGCCAGGGCTTCGCCTTCAACGTCTTCGGAAACAATCAGCAGTGGACGGCCGGCTTTGGCAACGGCTTCCAGTACTGGCAGCATTTCGCGGATGTTCGAGATCTTCTTGTCGACCAGCAGGACCAGTGGGTTGTCCAGTTCGGCAACCATGGTTTCCGGCTTGTTGACGAAGTACGGGGACAGGTAGCCACGGTCGAACTGCATGCCTTCTACAACCGACAGTTCGTTTTCCAGGCCAGTGCCTTCTTCAACAGTGATCACGCCTTCTTTACCGACTTTTTCCATGGCTTCGGCAATGATGTCGCCGATGGAGTTGTCGGAGTTGGCCGAGATGGTGCCTACCTGAGCGATAGCCTTGGTGTCAGCGCATGGCTTGGAGAGGTTTTTCAGCTCTTTGACGATGGCGATGGTCGCCTTGTCGATGCCACGCTTGAGGTCCATCGGGTTCATGCCGGCAGCGACGGCTTTCAGGCCTTCGTTGACGATCGACTGAGCCAGAACGGTAGCGGTGGTAGTACCGTCACCAGCGTCATCGTTGGCACGGGAGGCAACGTCTTTGACCAGCTGCGCGCCCATGTTTTCGAAGCGATCTTCGAGTTCGATTTCTTTGGCGACGGAAACGCCGTCCTTGGTGATGGTCGGAGCGCCGAAGCTCTTCTCGAGGATCACGTTACGGCCTTTCGGGCCCAGGGTCGCTTTTACTGCGTCAGCCAGGACGTTGACACCAACGAGCATTTTCTTGCGGGCGGAATCGCCGAATTTAACTTCTTTAGCAGCCATGATCGATATTCCTTAAATACTTTGTAGTAGCGGGAAAATGAACGGGGGGATCAGCCTTCGATAACAGCGAGGATTTCGTTCTCGCTCATTACCAACAGGTCTTCGCCGTCGACTTTCACAGTGTTGCTGCCGGAGTAAGGACCGAACACAACCTTGTCGCCTTCCTTCACGGACAGTGCGCGCACTTCGCCGTTTTCCAGAGCTTTGCCCGGGCCTACAGCGAGAATCACACCGTGGTTGGCTTTTTCAGCAGCCGAACCTGGCAGGACGATACCGCCAGCGGTTTTCTTTTCTTCTTCGCTGCGACGGATTACGACGCGGTCATGCAGAGGACGAAGCTTCATTGTCGATCTCTCCTAATTGTGGTTTTCATCGGCCGGTGTATTCCCGGCGGGTTTAACAAATCCGGCCTGCGCCGGTTGCGGTTCGTCGAGCGAGCCGCGGAAGTCTGTCCGACTCGAATGTCGGAAACCTTTCGGTGACCGATACATAAGGGCGCATAAGCTTATTACAAGGGCGAGGCGAAAAATTTTTCACCGATGTTCTGCACAAAAGCAGCCCATAAACGAACACGGCACCCGAAGGTGCCGTGTCGATGCAGATGTTACTTGGTGTCGCGGTGTTCGAACTCGCCTTCGATCACATCACCCTCGCGGCCCAGAGGCTGGCGCGGTGCAGGACCGCCACGGGGTTGCAGGTCGTCGGCGAACGCACGTTGGCGCATGGCCTGTTCTTCGGCGCGCTGGCGCATTTTGTTCGCCAGCAGACGACGGGAGATCGGCAGCAACATCACCAGACCGACCACGTCGCTGATGAAGCCCGGGATGATCAACAGGCCACCGGCCAAGGCCAGCATCAAACCCTCCAGCATGGTTTGCGCAGGCAGTTCGCCGCGGTTCAGGCTTTCACGGGCACGCAATGCAGTGGCCAGACCGGCGACGCGCAGCACGAAAATGCCGAACATCGAGCCGACAATGATCAGCAGCAGGGCCGGGAAAAACCCGATAGCCCCTGCCACTTTGACGAATACGAACAGCTCCAGCACCGGAAACAGCAGAAAGAGCAACAGAAAAGGGCGCATCAAAGTTTCCTCAACGCAAGAAATGCCTTGCAGTAAGCCTTAGATGACGTCGACCTTTCGTGAATTCAAGCGTCGGCCAGCGCATTTTTTGGCCAGACCTCGGCGTGAGCCAGAGAAACCAAGGCTTCGCGCACTTGTGTCGGCGTATTACAAGGTGCCGGAAACGGCAACCAGTACAGCGCCTGACCGATGCGCAGGTGCATGCCTTCGGTGTCGATACCGGCCAGTTGCGCCGGCACGGTTTGCGGCAGACCGGCGAGGTCGACGTAGTGCGCGATGGCTTTGGCATGGTCGCTGTTCATGTGCTCGACCATGCTGATTTCGGCTTTGCCGGCAAACGGATTGGCCAACGTCAGTTGATCAACCCAATGAATCGCGCCGAAACCGCCGATGTAGCGATGGCGCACCGGGGTCAGCACCCAGAAATCGAAATCGTGGGCCTTGTGGTAATTCTGCGAATCCGGGAAATAGCGGTAGTAACGCTCGGCGGCGGACTCTATCGCAGCGGCGTCCTCGAGTTTTTGCGCTTCAGCCAGATAGGTCAGGCGACCAACGGCTTGCACGTCGTCAGCCTCGCGCTCGCCGACAAGCAATGAGCATTTCGGGTCTTTTTGCAGGTTGTGGGTGTGCTGGGCGATGCGGCTGATCAGGATCAGCGGGCGGCCCTGCTCGTCCAGGCAGTACGGCACCACGGAGCCAAAGGGAAAACCGGGCATCGATTTGGAGTGGGTCGACAGCACTCCACGGTATTCCTTGAGAAGCAATTCTCGGGCATTCTTGGCCACTTCAACGCTCAATTTATGACTCCTTAAATAGAATCCGTCGAAAAAACGGACAGGCGCCGGGGTTCAAGTCCCAGTCACGCCTTGAGGCAATTCTCATGTGCAAACCAGCTACGGCCGGTGCAGATCGGGAGTCGCTCACAACAATAACTACTCAGACCTGCTCGGGGCATGCGAATGCAACTCAACGACAAAGTAATCATTATCACTGGCGGTTGCCAGGGTTTGGGCCGCTCGATGGCCGAGTATTTCGCCGGCAAAGGCGCGAAGCTCGCGCTGGTCGACCTGAACCAGGAAAAACTCGATGACGCGGTCGCAGCTTGCAAGGCTAAGGGCGTCGAGGCGCGCAGCTATCTGTGCAACGTCGCCAATGAGGAGCAGGTCGAGCACATGGTCGCTCAGGTCGCCGCCGATTTCGGTGCGATTCACGGCCTGATCAACAACGCCGGGATCCTGCGCGATGGCCTGCTGTTGAAGGTCAAGGACGGCGAAATGACCAAGATGAGCCTGGCACAGTGGCAGGCCGTCATCGATGTCAACTTGACCGGCGTGTTCCTCTGCACCCGTGAAGTGGCAGCGAAAATGGTCGAGCTGAAGACCAGCGGCGCGATCATCAACATCTCGTCGATCTCCCGTGCCGGTAACGTGGGCCAGACCAACTATTCCGCCGCCAAGGCTGGCGTTGCAGCAGCAACGGTGACCTGGGCCAAGGAATTGGCGCGTTACGGGATTCGCGTGGCGGGCATCGCGCCGGGCTTCATCGAGACCGAGATGACCCTGGGCATGAAACCGGAAGCGCTGGAGAAGATGACTTCGGGCATTCCGCTCAAGCGCATGGGCAAGCCTGAAGAGATCGCGCATTCGGCGGCGTATATCTTCGAGAACGACTACTACACCGGGCGGATTCTGGAGATGGATGGCGGGTTGCGTATCTGACTGCCAACACAAAACCAACTGTAGGAGTGAGCCTGCTCGCGATTGCGGTGGTTCATTCAACCTGTATGTTGAATGTGACCACGCTATCGCTGGCAAGCCAGCTCCCACAGTTGATTGTGTTTCAGGCCATTAATCGTCGCTGATAGTGATATTCGGCATCGCCGGCGTTGCCGCTTCCTGCAACACAATCCGCGCGCCGACGTGGCGGGCCAGTTCCTGGTAGACCATGGCAATCTGGCTGTCGGGCTCGGCGATCACCGTTGGCTTGCCGCCATCGGCCTGTTCGCGGATCAACATCGACAACGGCAGCGAAGCCAGCAGCTCAACGCCGTACTGGGTCGCCAGCTTCTCACCACCACCCTCACCGAACAGATGCTCGGCATGCCCGCAGTTCGAGCAGATGTGCACGGCCATGTTTTCCACCACGCCCAGCACCGGAATGTTGACCTTGCGGAACATTTCCACGCCTTTGCGCGCGTCGAGCAGGGCCAGATCCTGTGGCGTGGTGACGATCACGGCGCCCGCCACCGGGACTTTCTGCGCCAGGGTTAGCTGGATATCGCCGGTGCCTGGCGGCATGTCGATGACCAGATAATCCAGATCGCCCCACGCGGTTTGCGTGACCAGTTGCAGCAGCGCACCGGAGACCATCGGCCCGCGCCAGACCATCGGCGTGTTGTCGTCGGTCAGGAAGGCCATCGACATGACTTCCACGCCATGAGCCTTGAGCGGCACGAACCACTTCTGATCCTTGACCTCTGGGCGAGTGCGCTCGGGAATGCCAAACATGATGCCTTGGCTCGGGCCGTAGATATCGGCGTCGAGGATGCCGACCTTGGCGCCTTCACGGGCCAGTGCCAGCGCGAGGTTGGCCGCGGTGGTCGACTTGCCCACTCCGCCCTTGCCCGAGGCCACGGCGACCACATTCTTGACGTTGGCCAGCCCTGGAATCTGCGCCTGGGCCTTGTGCGCGGCGATCACGCTGTTCACTTCAACCTTGGCGATCACCACGCCATCAAGGTTTTCGATGGCCAGTTGTAGCAATTGCGCCCAGCCGCTCTTGAACAGACCGGCGGCGTAACCGATTTCCAGCTGCACGTTGACGCGATCACCGACAATCTCGATGTGCTTCACGCAACCGGCGCTGACCGGGTCCTGGTTCAGGTAAGGGTCGGTGTATTGGCTGAGGACGGCTTCCACCGCTGCGCGAGTGACGGCGCTCATGGGCAACTCCGATAACAAGACTGGGAAAAGATGGCGGGTATCCTACCCCTTCTATCCTCCGGACGGCATGCCCGGCAACGATTTGCAGGGGTGAAATATCTTGCCCGGCGCTTTATAGTGGCCGACCTCCGTTTCATCAAGTAGCGAAGCCCCA
This sequence comes from Pseudomonas sp. PB106, assembly GCF_009764645.1. Classification (GTDB taxonomy): domain Bacteria; phylum Pseudomonadota; class Gammaproteobacteria; order Pseudomonadales; family Pseudomonadaceae; genus Aquipseudomonas. The sequence continues at coordinate 20,540 of NZ_RWIM01000208.1, read as the reverse complement.
CATGTCCGAACCACGCAAGATCCTCGTCACCAGCGCCCTGCCCTACGCCAACGGTTCGATTCACCTTGGCCATATGCTGGAATATATCCAGACCGATATGTGGGTGCGCTTCCAGAAGCATCGCGGCAATCAATGCATTTATGTCTGCGCCGACGACGCCCACGGTTCGGCGATCATGCTGCGTGCAGAAAAGGAAGGCATCACCCCGGAACAACTGATCGCCAACGTGCAGGCTGAACACAGCGCCGACTTTGCCGAGTTCCTGGTTGATTTCGACAACTTCCACTCCACTCACGCCGAAGAAAACCGTGAGCTGTCGAGCCAGATCTACCTGAAGCTGCGTGACGCCGGGCACATTGCACAGCGTTCGATCACCCAGTATTTCGACCCGGAAAAGAAAATGTTCCTGGCCGACCGCTTCATCAAGGGCACTTGCCCGAAATGCGGCACTGAAGACCAGTACGGCGACAACTGCGAAAAATGCGGCGCGACCTATGCCCCGACTGACCTGAAGGATCCGAAGTCGGCGATCTCCGGCGCCACCCCGGTGCTCAAGGATTCCCAGCACTTCTTCTTCAAACTGCCGGACTTCCAGGAAATGCTGCAAGCCTGGACCCGCAGCGGCACCCTGCAGGACGCCGTCGCCAATAAGATCGCCGAATGGCTGGACGCCGGCCTGCAACAGTGGGACATCTCCCGCGATGCGCCGTACTTCGGCTTCGAGATCCCGGGCGAACCAGGCAAGTATTTCTACGTGTGGCTGGACGCGCCGATCGGCTACATGGCCAGTTTCAAGAACCTCTGCGACCGCACGCCGGAGCTGGACTTCGACGCGTTCTGGGGCAAAGATTCCACCGCCGAGCTGTACCATTTCATCGGCAAGGACATCGTCAACTTCCACGCACTGTTCTGGCCAGCGATGCTTGAAGGCGCGGGCTACCGCAAGCCGACCGGCATCAACGTACACGGCTACCTCACCGTCAACGGCCAGAAGATGTCCAAGTCCCGTGGCACCTTTATCAAGGCGCGCACCTATCTGGATCACTTGTCGCCGGAATACCTGCGCTATTACTACGCGGCCAAACTGGGCCGTGGCGTCGATGACCTCGACCTGAACCTCGAGGACTTCGTGCAGAAGGTCAACTCAGACCTGGTCGGCAAAGTGGTCAACATCGCCAGCCGTTGCGCCGGGTTCATTCAAAAAGGTAACGGCGGCCTGCTGGTCGACACCAATGCTGCGCCTGAGCTGACCGAAGCGTTCCTCGCTGCCGCGCCAAGCATTGCCGACGCCTATGAAGCCCGCGACTTCGCCCGCGCCATGCGTGAAACCATGGCCTTGGCCGACCGCGCCAACGCCTGGATCGCCGACAAAGCGCCGTGGTCGTTGAACAAGCAGGAAGGCAAACAGGATGAAGTCCAGGCGATCTGCGCCACCGCCATCAACCTGTTCCGCCAACTGGTGATCTTCCTCAAACCGGTGTTGCCGCTGCTGGCCGCCGATGCCGAGGCGTTTCTCAACGTCGCCCCCCTGACCTGGAACGACCACACCACGCTGCTGGCCAACCATCAGCTCAACGAATTCAAGCCGTTGATGACCCGCATCGACCCGGTAAAAGTGCAAGCCATGTCCGACGCCTCGAAAGAAGACCTGACCGCCAGCCAGACCGACACCGGCGCAGCCGCCCCGGCCGGCAATGGCGAACTGGCCAAGGATCCGCTGTCAGCGGAAATCGACTTCGATGCATTCGCCGCGATCGACCTGCGCGTCGCGCTGATCGTCAAGGCCGAGCACGTGGAAGGCGCCGACAAGCTGCTGCGCCTGACGCTGGATATCGGTGACGAGCAACGCAACGTGTTCTCCGGGATCAAGAGCGCTTATCCGGATCCGTCGAAACTCGACGGTCGCCTGACCATGATGATCGCCAACCTCAAGCCACGGAAAATGAAGTTCGGTATTTCCGAAGGCATGGTGATGGCGGCCGGCCCCGGCGGTGAAGAGATTTACCTGTTGAGCCCGGACAGCGGCGCCAAACCGGGTCAGCGCATCAAGTAAGCGACAGCAATAAAATCGATCCCACCGACGTGCCCCGCATGCCGGTGGGATTTTTCATATCTGGGCGGATACTGCCTAACCTTAAGAGACACCTGCCCGTTTCGCCGACAGAACCATGACCGAACTCGTGCTTACGCTTATCAGTGCTGCGCTGCTCAACAACTTCGTGTTGCACTGGCCGCTGGGCGTTGATCCGCTGTTGGCGGGCAACCGTCGCCAAGTGCATGCGCTGGGGCTGGCGACGTTGTGCCTGATGTTGCTCGTTGGCGTCATCGGTTACGTGATCTGGCATTGGCTGCTGGTGCCGCTGCAACTTGAAGCATTGCGCCTGTTCGTGTTTCTGCCGTTGAGCGTTTTGCTGATCACGCCACTGTTAAAACGGTTGGCGCATTGGCTGCCGATGCTGCCGTTTGAGGGCTTATGGCCGCTGTTATTGTGCAATGCCGGTGTGCTCGGTGTGGCGCTGATCAACGCTCAAAACGCTCAAGGCCTGCTCCACGCAACAGCGCTGAGCCTCGGCGCCGGGCTGGGTTTCTGGCTGGTATTGAGCCTGTTCTGCGATTTGCGTGAGCGCACGGCTGATAACGATATTCCCCTGCCCTTTCGCGGCCTGCCGATCGACCTGATCGGCGCCGGACTGATTGCAGTGATTTTTCTCGGATTCAGTGGACTGATCAAAACATGAGTCTGATACAACGCATCGATGCCCTTCTGCCGCAGACCCAATGCGGCAAATGCGGCCACCCCGGATGCAAACCGTACGCAGAAGGCATTGCCGACGGCGAGCCGATCAACAAGTGCCCGCCGGGCGGTGAGGAAACCATCGCGGCGCTGGCTGAACTGTTGAAAGTGCCGGTGCTGGAGCTGGACATCAGCCGTGGTTCGGCGCCGCCGCAGGTTGCCTATATCCGCGAAGCCGAATGCATCGGCTGCACCAAATGTATTCAGGCCTGCCCGGTTGATGCCATCGTCGGTGCCGCAAAATTGATGCATACGGTGATCATCGACGAGTGCACCGGCTGCGACCTGTGCGTCGCACCTTGCCCGGTGGACTGCATTGAAATGCATCCGCTGCCGCTCGGTACTTTGCCGGTGGTGGGCGGACTGGCCTTCAACCTCGACGAGCAACGCGCCCGCGCCGCCAAACGTGATCACGCACGTCAGCGTTTTGAGCGTCGCAATGCGCGTCTGCGGCGTGAAGAACAGCAGAAACAAGCTGAGCGTGAAGCCCGCGCCAAACGCGCCGCCCACCCTGAGGTGACGGCAACCGACCCGGTGCAGGCTGCACTGGAACGTGTGCGTGCGCAAAAAGCCGCGACCGCCGATGCCGCACTGAAAAAAGCCAAGATCGATCTGGCGATGAGCCGCGCGCAGTTGCACAAGTCACTGAAAGCCTTTGGCCATCCGCCGACGTTCGAGCAACAGTCGCAGCTGGTCGTGCTGCAACAGCAGTTCGAAGCTGCGGAGCACGCTTTGGCCAAACTTGAAGCCAGCGCCCCACCCACTCCGGTCGTCGCGGCGGCGCCAGCAAAAGATGCTGATTTGAAACGGGCGAAAATCCAGTTGGCCATGCGCCGCGCCGAACTGAAAAAAGCGCAAACCGCCGAAGCCGCACCCGAGCAGATCGCACCGCTGGAACAGGCTTTGCGCGATGCCGAACAGGCCTTGCATGATGCAGAAGCGGCAAGCGAACAGCCTTTGCCTGACTTGGTGCGGGTCGAAAAACGCCCGATCGACAGCCAGATTCGCCAGTTGAAAACCGAATTGGCCTACGCACGCGCCAACCTCGACAAACTTGAACGCCGCGCCGACACCCCCGGCGAGATCCTTGACCAGGCCCGCGCTCGCCTGCAAGACGCCGAGCGCCAGGTGCAAGACCATGTCACCCCTTGAAACGTCGGACGATCGCCTGCAACAGGCGATGAAGCTGGTGTTGCTCGCCACGTTGCCAGGGCTGCTGGTGCTGTTCTGGCTGTATGGCTGGGGGGTCTTGATCAACCTGATCGTGGCGGCTGCCACGGCGTTGATCGTCGAGATGATGGTCGCTCGGTTGCGCCGCCAACCGTTACAGCCGACGTTGAGTGATGGCAGCGCGCTGGTCAGCGCAACGTTGCTCGCCGCCGCGTTGCCGCCCTATTGCCCATGGTGGCTGACGATGACAGCAGTGGCTTCAGGCCTGTTGTTCGGCAAGCATCTGTACGGTGGCGTCGGTAAAAATCCGTTCAACCCGGCGATGCTGGGGTTTGCGCTGGTGATGGTGATGTTTCCGCAACCAATGACTCATTGGCCGGCGCACGGTCTCGACCTGACAGCCACTTTTCTGCAGATATTCAACGTCGGCCAGGCGCCTGACGCCTGGGTTCAGGCCACCGCGCTGGACAGCCTGCGCATCAACAAAAGCCTGACCATGGACGAATTGTTCGCGAGCAATTCGGCGTTCGGCCATTTCGGCGGACGCGGTGTGGAATGGCTGAATCTGGCGTTTCTCGGCGGCGGACTGTTTTTGCTGCAAAGACGAGTGATTGCCTGGCATGCGCCGGTCGGCATGCTCGCCAGCCTGTTTGTAATCAGCCTGTTGTGCTGGAACGGTTCGGGTTCCGACTCCCTTGGGTCGCCGCTGTTTCACCTGCTCAGCGGCGCGACCATGCTCGGTGCTTTTTTCATCATCACCGAACCGGTTTCCGGCGCTAGAACGGCGCTTGCCCGATTGCTGTTCGGGGTGGGTGTTGGCCTGCTGACTTATCTGATTCGCACGTGGGGTGGTTATCCGGACGGCGTCGCCTTTGCGGTGCTGCTGATGAACCTGTGCGTGCCGGCACTGGAGCGGTTTGCCGCTCGTCATCAACCACAGGTGAGCCCATGAACCGCCTGGCCAGCGCCTTCACCCTATTGCTGTTGGCCGGCGCCGGCATGGGTGCGACGTATCTGCTGCAACGCAGCAGTGCGCCACAGATCGCCATGGAGCAACGCATGGCTGACAGCCGCAAGCTGCTCGACGTGCTGGCCGCCGATGCTTACGACAACCAACCGCTGGACCAGCCGCTGAGGCTGGCCGATGCGCAGCTGAGCCATAGCACGCTGCTGGGTGGTTATCGCGCGACCAAAACCGGTCGAACCGTCGCAGTCCTGCTGCGCAGCCAGACCGAGGGCTATGCCGCCGCCATCGAACTGCTGATTGCGATTGATGCTGACGGCAAATTGCTCGGTGTGAAAACACTCAAGCAAAACGAAACACCGGCACTTGGCGGGCCCATCGGCGACTGGCCGAACAATTGGCTTCAAGCCTTCAGCGGTAAATCTCGCAACGACCCCCCGGATGCCGGTTGGGCGTTGAAAAAAGATCAGGGCCAATTCGATCAAATGGCCGGCGCGACCATCACTTCGCGCGCGGCCATCAACGCCATCCACGATGCGTTGCGCTATTTTGACGAGCATCGAACGGTGTTACTGGGGGGCGGGACATGAGCCTGGTCAACTCAATGCTGCTGGTGTTTTTGCTGGGCACCAGCAGCTCTCTTTCGGGAGCACTGGGGACGCTGCTGATGCTTGCCATCGTGATGGGCGTTTACAGCCTGGGCATGCCGCCCCTGCGATCGCGCCTGGACACTACAAACACGCTGCTGGCCAGCGTGCTGCTTGCCGCGACACTGACCAGTTGTGCCGATCTGTTCGCGCAACGCTGGTTTCTGGCATGGCATCAGGCATTCGGCCTATATGGCGCACTGATCGCTTTGCAGTGTGTGGTATTGGAACAGCGTGGCTTCTTTCGGCAACCGTTGGCCGACCGCTTGCGGCTTTGCGCGCTGTTCGTCGGGTTAATGCTGGCGCTCGCCATTGTCCGTGAACTGATCGGCACGGGCAGCCTGGGTCGCGGACTGGCCGATCACGGGGCTGGCCTGGTTTTATTCAGTGAAGCGCTGCCGCTGGCAACCCTCATTCCCGGCGCTTTCATTATCTTGGGGCTACTGCTCGCCGCCCGAAAGGCGTGGACTCGCTCGAACTCTCTATCCAAGGAAACGCATCGCCCATGAATGCTGCAAAACGTCTTGAGATATTTCGCAGACTGCATGAAGACAATCCCGAGCCGAAGACTGAATTGGCGTACTCCTCGCCCTTTGAACTGCTGATTGCGGTCATCCTTTCGGCGCAGTCGACCGATGTCGGGGTCAACAAGGCCACCGCAAAACTGTTCCCGGTCGCTAATACACCGGCAGCCATTCATGCGCTGGGCGTCGAAGGTCTATCCGAATACATCAAGACCATCGGCCTCTACAACAGCAAAGCCAAAAATGTCATCGAGACCTGTCGCCTGCTCGTCGAACGTCATGGCAGCGAAGTGCCACAGACCCGCGAAGAACTCGAAGCTTTGCCCGGCGTAGGCCGCAAGACGGCCAACGTGGTACTCAATACTGCATTTCGCCAGTTGACCATGGCTGTCGACACGCACATTTTCCGGGTCAGCAACCGCACAGGGATTGCTCCCGGCAAAAATGTGGTGGAGGTGGAGAAGAAGCTGATGAAGTTTGTACCAAAGGAATTCCTGCTTGACTCGCACCATTGGCTGATTCTGCACGGTCGCTACGTCTGCCTGGCGCGCAAGCCCCGCTGCGGCAGCTGCCGGATAGAAGATCTGTGCGAGTACAAAGACAAAACCTCGGACGATTGACTGGCTATTACATTTACTGATTTATCGATTGAAAAAATCTTTTTTACCCGCTGCAAGAATGTCGATATAAGGAGCGCCAAAGGCATTCTTAGCCGGGAGTCAGCTTATGAGTAGCGACAAAGAGCCACTGGATGTAGATGACGATATCGCTGCAGAAACTGATGACGCCGAACCTGTGGTCGAGGTCGCCAAGACCAATCTGAGCAAACGCCGCACCATCGATAACCTGCTAGAAGAGCGCCGACTGCAAAAGCAATTGGCCGATTACGATTTTGATCTCTGACACCTGAAGCCTCCTGCAACGGAGGCTTTTTTCTATCCATCGGTAGCTGAATGCGATCGGCCCATGACCCCGTCAACCAGCGAAACGCTCAGACCAGCCCATTTCGTTGCGCCAATTCAATCAGATCAACCAGCGAGCGAGCATTAAGTTTCAGCAGCAAACGGGTTTTGTAAGTACTCACGGTCTTGTTGCTCAGAAACATCCCATCGGCGATTTCCTTATTGGTTTTACCCCGCGCCAATTGCTGTAACACCATCATTTCACGCCCGGAAAGGCGATCGACCATATCGGCCTCGCTGGCGTTGCCCAAACTGGTTCTCACGGTATGCAAAGCCTGGTTCGGGAAATAACTGTAACCTGACAGAACCGCTTTGATTGCACTGAGCAATTCGGTCAAGTCTTGTTGTTTGCAAACATACCCCGCGGCACCTGACTGCATGCAACGCATGGAAAAGTGTCCCGGTGCCTGAGAGGTCAACACCAACACTTTCATTGGCATCGCCACTGCACTCAGGCGCGCAATAACTTCCAGACCATCAAGTTTGGGTATCCCGATATCAAGGATGACAATATCGGGCATTTGTTCGCGAGCCAGTTGCAATGCATCCACGCCATTATCTGTTTCTGCAATGACTTCGTAGCCATGACGTTCCATCAGCATGCGTACCGCAAGCCGAATGACGGGGTGGTCATCCACGATCAGCACTTTATTCATGGGCAGGTCCAATTTCGCTGTTCGATTTTTAGAGCCCGCACAATAGCGTAGTCAATTCACTCGTGGGACAGACGGATTCCCTTACACTTGCAGCGAAAGACGCCTCCTACAATCATTGAAGATTATTCCTACAAAAAACACACTTTAAGCGTTCAAAAAGTTTGCAAAAGCACTACCGACACACCTGCACAGGCATCCCTCTTACAACAAAACCCTAAAAACCTGAAACAAGATACGTCTATTCAACGCTTATTTTTTAATATAAACATTAAACTCCGACCACACACAAAACCATTACCAAGAGAGTAAACATGCATAACTTCAAGAACAAAATAAGCAACCCAATGACTGTCATTGCAACATTCGCCCTTATTTCGGAAACGTCTGCCGCTGTATCACTGCCCTTTCTTGAAAATGATGAGCGAAAAATCTATATCTGGTTCTTGATCAGCTTTCCATTTTATCTGTTATTTCTTTTCTTCCTGACCCTTAACTTTAACTATCGCTCGCTTTACGCGCCTTCTGACTTCGCCCAGGACGACAACTTCTTAAAAGCCTTTGATGACGTGCCGGCGAACGACAACCATAAATGCAATTCCGATCAAACAGTTTCATCGCGATTGGATAACTGTGATCAAGGTGCGGAAGCCAAATTTCATTCCCGCCATCCGGGCAAAGTGCCTGACCCACCCGAACATGATATTTCCGAACCACGCCTGTGGTTCGAACATTCCATTGAGTTGCCCAAAACGATGGGCACACTGCGCATCATTGATGTACGCCAGATGAGCACACAGAACCAGTTCGATAAACTGCAGGAGAGACTTCAACGGCTCGCCAAACAACCGTGCAAGTTCATGGTGTTTCTAACCAACCATCCAAGCGACGATTTACTGAAGCAGACGGTACTGCGCCATATCAAACAGACGAAAAAAGGCTTGGGCACGCCGCGCCATATTGCTTACAACGTAAGCCAGCAAACCACTACGATTTTGAGATGGGACTGAGAGGCAGGGTTACGTCTTGAACAGCACACTCGCCATGCAATCAGGATTGACACAACACGCCGAAGAAGCTGACAGATCAAAGTCTGATGAGAAAGAAATGGTAAACAATGGCGGCCTTGCCACTACGACAAGGCCGCCATTTTTTTGCGTGTCTGAAGGACTCAGAACAGTTTGCGGCCTTTGTTGGCAGCAATGCGCATGCGCAGCGCGTTGAGCTTGATGAAGCCCGCCGCGTCGGCCTGGTTGTAAGCACCGCCGTCTTCTTCGAAAGTCGCGATGTTGGAATCGAACAGCGAATCGTCGGACTTGCGGCCAGTGACGATCACGTTGCCTTTATACAACTTCAGGCGCACAACGCCGTTCACGTTGACCTGCGAAGCGTCGATCATCTGCTGCAGCATCAGACGCTCTGGGCTCCACCAGTAACCGGTGTAGATCAGGCTGGCGTATTTCGGCATCAGCTCGTCTTTGAGGTGAGCGACTTCACGGTCCAGGGTGATCGATTCGATGGCGCGGTGCGCGCGCAGCATGATGGTGCCACCCGGGGTTTCGTAGCAGCCACGGGACTTCATGCCGACGTAACGGTTTTCGACGATGTCGAGACGGCCAATACCGTGAGCACCACCGATCTTGTTCAGCGTCGCCAGCACGGTGGCCGGAGTCATTTCGACGCCGTCCAGTGCCACGATGTCGCCGTTGCGGTAGGTCAGTTCCAGGTATTGCGCTTTGTCAGGAGCGTTCTCCGGGGAGACGGTCCATTTCCACATGTCTTCTTCGTGCTCGGTCCAGGTATCTTCCAGCACGCCACCTTCATAAGAGATGTGCAGCAGGTTGGCGTCCATCGAGTACGGGGACTTCTTCTTGCCGTGACGCTCGATCGGGATCGCGTGCTTCTCGGCATAGTCCATCAGCTTCTCGCGGGACAGCAGGTCCCACTCACGCCAAGGAGCAATCACTTTTACGCCTGGCTTGAGCGCATAGGCACCCAGTTCAAAACGCACCTGGTCGTTGCCCTTGCCGGTCGCGCCGTGGGAAATGGCGTCAGCGCCGGTCTCGTTGGCGATTTCGATCAGACGTTTGGCGATCAGCGGACGTGCGATGGAAGTACCCAGCAGGTACTCACCTTCGTAAACTGTGTTGGCGCGGAACATCGGGAACACGAAATCACGCACGAATTCTTCGCGCAGATCGTCGATGTAGATTTCTTTGACGCCCATGGCCTGAGCCTTGGCGCGGGCCGGCTCGACCTCTTCGCCTTGACCGAGATCAGCGGTGAAGGTCACCACTTCACAGTTATAAGTATCCTGCAGCCACTTGAGGATCACCGAAGTGTCCAGGCCGCCGGAATACGCCAGAACGACCTTGTTTACGTCCGCCATGCCATCACTCCACGGGGTTCTACGGAAAGCCGAGGAGTCTACCGCCCAAACGCGATAATTTACAGAGGCGCGACAGCTTAAGACGACAAAGCGACAGAATCTGTCGAGAGCGCGACGATGACCGGCGGGTCAGGAAGTCGCTGCAGTGCTGGCGGGCGTGCTCGCTTGCGGCGCCGGAGCCGCGACCGGCGTGACGCGCGCCAATTTGACATTGACCCGACGGTTCTTCGCGCGATTGGCCGCATTGGTGTTCGGCACAATCGGATATTGCTCGCCGTGGAACCGCACGGTGATCTGCGATTCCTGAATGCCATTGGCTTTGAAGAAGTCGACCACCGCCAGCGCCCGGCGGCGCGACAGTTCCCGATTGGTCAGGCGATTGCCGCTATTGTCGGAGTGGCCATCGAGTTCGATGTGATTGACCGACGGATCGGCCTTCATGAACTCGAGCATCACTTGCAACTTGGCTTTGGCGGCGGAATCCAGGTCAACGCCTTCGCCAGGGAAGCCGATCTGCGACTGCTTGATCTGGTCGAAATTCTGCGGCAGCAATTTCGCCACACAAGCCTGATAGTCGTTGAATGCCTTGCTGAACTTGACCGGCAACAGACGCACTTCCGACACCCGACCGTCGCCCGACGCACGCCGCACCACCGGGCTGCGACCGTCGAGCAGGCCACTGATCAAGCCCCCGGCCTGGGATTGCGAGCTGTTGAACAGCACATTGCCGCTGCCGATTCTGACGCTGCCCAAATTGATGTCGCCACGCCCCGGCTGCCACGGCGCGGCCGCTGCCAGCAACGTCGCCGAGCCACCGCCGAGCATCGCGTTGTAGGCGTTCAGACGAAATATCGCCTGCTCGCCGGCCTTGCGCACGAACTCACCCGAGCCGAAATCGGTGATCGGCTGGGTCAGACGACATTCGAACTTGTCGCCGGCGACCGTCCACTCAATGTTCTCCAGACGGGTCTGGTACGTGAGCGCCATCGCGGGAAGGCTGGCAAACACACTGAGCAAGGCTAAATAACGCTGGCGCACGGGAGGCTCCATTGGCTTCTGAAACACAAAGACCGATTCACACTATGTTTACGGCATACCTACGGGATATCGGAAGCTTCTCGCAAAACTTGATAGCGAGTGCCTGCAAGAGTCTTTTCCGGTAGCATTCGCCTCAGTTTGACCCGCCTGGAATCCCCTCATGTCCGACCGCCTGACCCTGCTGCGTCCCGACGACTGGCACATTCATCTTCGCGATGGTGCCGTGTTGACCAATACCGTTGCCGATGTTGCGCGCACTTTTGGCCGCGCGATCATCATGCCCAACCTGGTACCTCCGGTGCGCAACGCCGCTGAAGCCGATGGCTATCGCCAGCGGATTCTCGCTGCCCGCCCGGCCGGCAGTCGCTTTGAGCCGCTGATGGTGCTGTACCTCACCGACCGCACCCAGCCCGAAGAAATTCGTGAGGCCAAGGCCAGCGGTTTCGTGTACGCCGCCAAGCTGTACCCGGCTGGCGCGACCACCAACTCCGACTCCGGCGTGACCAGCATCGACAAGATTCTGCCGGCGATCGAAGCCATGGCCGAAGTCGGCATGCCGCTGTTGATCCACGGTGAAGTCACCCGTGGCGACGTCGACGTGTTCGACCGCGAAAAGATTTTCATCGATGAGCACATGCGTCGTGTGGTCGAGCGCTTCCCGACGCTGAAAGTGGTGTTCGAACACATCACCACCGGCGACGCCGTGCAGTTCGTCAACGAGGCTTCGGCCAACGTTGGTGCGACCATCACCGCGCATCACCTGCTCTACAACCGCAACCACATGCTGGTTGGCGGGATTCGGCCGCACTTCTACTGCCTGCCGATCCTCAAGCGCAATACGCACCAGGAAGCCCTGCTCGACGCCGCCACCAGCGGCAGCGCGAAGTTCTTCCTCGGCACCGACTCGGCGCCGCATGCCCAGCACGCCAAGGAAGCCGCTTGCGGCTGTGCCGGCTGCTACACCGCGTACGCCGCCATCGAGATGTACGCCGAAGCCTTTGAGCAGCGCAATGCGCTGGACAAGCTCGAAGCCTTCGCCAGCCTCAACGGCCCGCGTTTCTACGGCCTGCCGGCGAACACCGATCGCATTACTTTGGTTCGTGAAGAATGGACTGCCCCGACCAGCCTGCCGTTTGGCGAGCTGACCGTTATCCCGCTGCGCGCCGGTGAAAAACTGCGCTGGCGCCTGCTGGAGGAACACGCGTGAGTGAAGACCATTTCGACGACGAACTGGACGGTCAAAGTGGTGGTGGCGGTTCCCGTCACCCGATGGCAGCACGCTTTCGCGGCTACCTGCCGGTTGTCGTCGACGTAGAGACCGGTGGCTTCAACTCGGCCACCGATGCGTTGCTGGAGATTGCTGCGACCACCATCGCCATGGATGAAAAGGGTTTTGTTTACCCGGATCACACCTACTTCTTCCGCGTTGAGCCGTTCGAAGGCGCCAACGTTGAAGCAGCAGCGCTGGAGTTCACCGGGATCAAGCTCGATCACCCACTGCGCATGGCGGTCAGCGAAGAAACTGCGCTGACCGACATCTTCCGAGGCATCCGCAAGGCGCTGAAGGCCAACGGTTGCAAGCGCGCGATCCTGGTCGGCCATAACAGCAGCTTCGACCTTGGCTTCCTCAACGCCGCCGTCGCGCGTCTGGACATGAAGCGCAACCCGTTCCACCCGTTCTCCAGCTTCGATACCGCGACGCTGGCCGGTCTGGCGTACGGTCAAACCGTACTGGCGAAAGCCTGCCAGGCCGCCGACATCGATTTCGACGGTCGTGAGGCGCACTCCGCGCGTTACGACACCGAGAAAACCGCTGAGCTGTTCTGCGGCATCGTCAACCGCTGGAAACAGATGGGCGGCTGGGAAGACTTCGACGACTGATCCTCGTCGGATAAATCCCGTGCATAAAAAAACCGGCCACATGGGCCGGTTTTTTTGTACCTCGACGTTGCGCCTTACAGGGCAGCAGCGTTCTCGGTCAGGTAAGCCGCAACGCCTTCTGGCGAAGCGTTCATGCCTTTGTCGCCTTTTTTCCAGTTGGCAGGGCAGACTTCGCCGTGCTCTTCGTGGAATTGCAGAGCGTCGACCAGACGGATCAGCTCTTCCATGTTACGACCCAGCGGCAGGTCGTTGATGATCTGCGAGCGGACAACGCCTTTGTCGTCGATCAGGAACGCGCCACGGAAAGCCACGCCGCCTTCGGATTCAACGTCGTAAGCCTTGGCGATGTCGTGCTTCATGTCGGCAGCCATGGTGTATTTCACCTGACCGATGCCGCCATTGTTCACTGGGGTGTTGCGCCATGCGTTGTGAGTGAAGTGCGAGTCGATCGACACAGCGATCACTTCAACGTTGCGTGCCTTGAAGTCCGCCATGCGGTTGTCCAGAGCGATCAGCTCGGACGGGCAGACGAAGGTGAAGTCCAGTGGGTAGAAGAACACCAGGCCGTATTTGCCTTTGATGGCCGAGGACAGGGTGAAGCTGTCAACGATCTCGCCATTGCCGAGTACGGCCGGGACGGTGAAGTCAGGGGCTTGTTTGCCTACGAGTACGCTCATTGATATCTCCTGGTGTAAAAACTTGAAGTTCAGGGTCCGCGCCAGCCTGCCACCCTCAGGCGACAGCCCTGTGACACGAACCCCCTTCGCAAGGGCCGACCATCATACACTGCGTTTTTCGCCTGTCCTTAACGGTTTTTTAAAGGAAGCGGATAACCATGCTGCATTTACGGGGCCAGGCAATTAGCCAGTAAACACCGTTCGTCAGCCACGGCTGTCAATCCGCTGAAGCGCTCCGAAAGCACTTTGACAATCATTCTCGTTAACATTAAGATCCATCGCAATTGAGTCACAACCAGCGACGGTTCTCACTTATGTATGTTTGTCTCTGCACTGGCGTCACCGACGGACAGATCCGCGAAGCGATCTATGAAGGTTGCTGCAGCTATAAGGAAGTTCGCCAGGCTACTGGCGTTGCCAGCCAATGCGGCAAATGTGCCTGCCTTGCCAAGGAAGTGGTCCGCGGAACCCTGACAAAGCTGCAAACCGCCCAGGCCGCGATCCCCTACCCGGTAGAATTTACTGCCGCGTAACAACCCCTATTTCAAAGAACCGGACTTATGTCCGGTTTTTTTATGTCTGCAAATCAATTGCTTAGCGTCTAGACGCGGAACACAAACATTCTTATTCCGATTAATTTTCATATATTATTCAATAACTTAGGTTTGACACTTATAAGTACGAAGCTCAAACTCCGCCTTATATACAGCTATTACAGGGCAGGACTCCGATCATGAAAGGCGACATTACAGTCATCCAGCATCTCAACAAGATCCTTGCCAATGAGCTGGTCGCGATCAATCAGTACTTCCTGCATGCTCGCATGTACGAAGATTGGGGTCTGAACAAGCTCGGCAAGCACGAATACAAAGAATCCATCGACGAGATGAAACATGCGGACAAGCTGATCAAGCGCATCCTGTTCCTCGAGGGCCTGCCGAACGTGCAGGACCTGGGCAAGCTGCACATCGGCGAGCACACCAAGGAAATGCTGGAGTGCGACCTGCGTATCGAGAAGACCGGCCACGCTGACCTGAAGACTGCGATCGCGCATTGCGAAACCGTTGGCGATTTCGGCAGCCGTGAACTGCTCGAAGACATTCTCGAATCCGAAGAAGAACATATCGACTGGCTGGAAACCCAACTCGGCCTGATCGACAAGATCGGTCTTGAGAACTATCTGCAATCGCAGATGGGCGAAGAGTAAGTTAGCGCCCGCTAAATTCGAGACACTAAAAAGCCCCGCCCTCTTTCGAGGCGCGGGGCTTTTTATTGCCCTTTGTGGGAGCCTGGCTTGCCAGCGATGCAGACGCTGCGGTTTTACAGAAAAACCGCATTATCGTTTTTCGCGAGCAAGCCTTGCTCCTACAACAAAAGCATCAGGCTTCGGACTTGTTCGCCGCAGCCGCTTCAACAGCCGCCTTGATGGTGCTTTGCAGCGAACCGTCTGCAGCCATCTCGGTCATGATATCGCTACCGCCGACCAGTTCACCGCCGACCCACAGTTGCGGGAAAGTCGGCCAGTTGGCGTACTTAGGCAGGTTGGCGCGGATTTCCGGGTTCTGCAGGATGTCCACATACGCAAACTTTTCGCCACACGCCATCACAGCCTGTGCAGCTTTCGCGGAGAAGCCACACTGCGGGGCATTCGGCGAGCCTTTCATGTAAAGCAGAATGGTGTTGTTGGCAATCTGCTCTTTAATCGTTTCGATGATATCCATGGAGCACCTCGGCTGAACTTTCCGACTCATGGGTCGGCACGGTGGCGCATTGTAACGGAATCCCGAGCGCCATGCTCGGTCTCCCCGACAGACATGCTCAAGCCGCCGCCACAGTGACCGGTACGCCGTTCAAAGCGGCATTGCCGGATAATTCGTCGAGTTGGCACTCGTCGGTCAGGTCGTTGGCACTCGAACCCGGCTGACCGCTGGCAATCGCCATCTGCACACCCGGCCGCGCATGGCCCCAGCCGTGCGGCAGGCTGACCACACCTTTCATCATGTCCAGACTGCCGAGCACTTCCACTTCAATCTGCCCGACCCGCGAGCTGACCCGCACCAACTGACCGTCGTTAAGGCCACGATTGGCAAGGTCTTCCGGGTGCATCAGCAACTGGTGACGCGGCTTGCCCTTCACCAAACGGTGGTAGTTGTGCATCCACGAGTTGTTACTGCGCACATGGCGGCGGCCAATCATCAACAGTTCATCGGCCGCTGGCGCCTGCAAGGCAGCGAAGCGTGCGAGATCGCCAAGGATCTCTGGCGGCGCAGCCTGCACCCGCTGGTTCGGTGTTTTCAGGCGCGTCGCCAGATTCGCTTTCAACGCGCCCAGATCAATGCCGTGGGGATGATCGAACAGTGTCGCCAGCGAGAGCTTCTGCTCGGAAGCGTCACCGTACAGGCCCATGCGCAAGCCCATGTCGATCATCTTTGCCGGCGGTATGGTCGCTTTCAGCTCCTTGCCGGTCTTCTCGGCAAAGGCCTTGGCCAGGCCTACAAAAATCTCCCAGTCATGCAGCGCGCCTTCGGGCTTGGCGAGGATCGCCCGGTTGAAGCGGGTGACGTTGCGCACCGCGAACAGGTTGAACGTGGTGTCGTAGTGATCATTCTCCAGCGCCGACGTCGACGGCAGGATCAGGTCGGCGTAACGCGTGGTTTCGTTGATGTACAGGTCGATGCTGACCATGAACTCCAGGCCGTCCAGCGCCTGTTCCAGCTGTCGCCCGTTCGGCGTCGACAACACCGGGTTGCCGGCCACAGTGATCAACGCGCGGATCTGGCCTTCGCCATCGGTGAGCATCTCTTCGGCGAGCGCCGAAACCGGTAACTCGCCACCGTACTCGGGACGCCCGGAAACCCGGCTCTGCCACTTGTTGAAATGCCCGCCCGAGGTTGACGCCACCAGATCCACAGCTGGCTCGGTGCACAACGCGCCACCGACCCGATCAAGGTTGCCGGTAACCAGATTGATCAACTGCACGACCCAATGACACAACGTGCCGAAGGCCTGGGTTGAAACGCCCATGCGCCCATAGCAGACCGCACTCGGTGCGGCGGCGAAATCACGGGCCAATTGACGGATCTGCTCGGCAGGCACGGCACATAACGAGCTCATGGTTTCAGCGGTGAACGCAGCGACGGCGGCGCGCACCTCATCCAGCCCATCGACCGGCAAGTGACTGTCACGGGTCAGCCCTTCGCTAAACAAAGTGTTGAGCACGCCAAACAACAACGCCGCATCACCACCAGGGCGCACGAACAAATGCTGATCGGCCATCGCCGCGGTCTCGCTGCGCCGTGGATCGACCACCACCACTTTGCCGCCGCGCGCCTGGATCGCCTTCAGGCGTTTCTCGACATCGGGCACGGTCATGATGCTGCCGTTGGAGGCCAGTGGATTGCCGCCGAGGATCAGCATGAAATCGGTGTGATCGATGTCCGGAATCGGCAGCAGCAGGCCGTGGCCGTACATCAGGTAGCTGCTCAGGTGGTGCGGCAACTGATCGACCGAGGTCGCGGAAAAACGATTTCGGGTTTTCAACAATCCGAGGAAATAGTTGCTGTGGGTCATCAACCCGTAGTTGTGCACACTGGGATTGCCTTGATAGACCGCCACAGCGTTTTGGCCATGACGTTCCTGAATCGCCGCCAGTTTTTCGGCCACCAGCGCAAACGCCTCATCCCATTCGATCGGCAGCCACTCGCTGCCAACCCGACGCATTGGCTGACGCAAGCGATCCGGATCGTTCTGGATATCCTGCAGCGCCACCGCTTTGGGGCAGATGTGGCCACGGCTGAAGGTGTCGAGAGCATCACCCTTGATCGAGGTAATCGCGACATTGCCATCAGTCTCGGTGGTCTCGATGGTCAGGCCGCAAATGGCTTCACACAGGTGGCAGGCACGGTGGTGGAGAGTCTTGGTCATGGCCAGTCTCTGTCTTGTTCTGGGCGGGCAATCACGCCCGCGGGAACAAAACTATGGCCCCGGCGCAGGTCTGGCGCCAGCGACGTTCGTCTTGTGAATCGAGGCCTATCAGGTGGGCCGATAGGACGGCACGATCAGTTCGATGGCAGCTGTGGCGGTGCTGCCAACTGGATTTCCTGGATGGTTTCGATCTGCTCGTGGGCGACGTGCACGCCGGTGAGTTCGCCGATCAACCGCCAGTGCTCGTCGAGCCCGGCGCTGATGGTGGCCATGCGGTCGATCATATGGCGGCCGGCAGTCTTCACCACTTCGTCTTCGCTGCGCAGCAACTCGAACGACATTGAAGTGACTGAGGCGGTGAGATGGGTCAGGGAACGAGCCGTGTGGCCCAGCAATTCCATTAACAGTTTTTCTTTCGATTCCATGCGGAGGCTTCCTGCGTCGCTCGAAACTTATTTATAACTCAGCACTTTGCTTTAGCAAATGTTTCAGGTCGACCATCCGACCAAGCGAATGCGCCACCACCGCCTCGCAAACCGACCAAAGCCTTGCCATCCCCGTCTTGGTGCATTGCCAAGCCCCGGGAGGCCAGTGTACAAAGAGGCTCGCTACTGTCCTGAACCCGGCTTCAAATGCGCGACCGCAACATCCAGTGCGCCCTCAGAATCCCGCAAAAACCGTAGCCTATTGGCGTAACGCGACATTTAGTGTCAATATCGCGCCTCCCCCTATTTCCGTCGCCCCGTGCGGCTTACGCCGCAGGTCTCGCCCGTTGTTCCGTTAAACAAGGCTTTGAGCATCTGCGGTTTGTAGCAAAAAGGTAGTCAATGATGAGCGCAAGGCACTTTCTCTCCCTGATGGATTGCACGCCCGAAGAGCTGGTCAGCGTGATCCGTCGAGGCGTTGAGCTCAAGGACCTGCGTAACCGCGGCGTACTGTTCGAGCCTCTGAAAAACCGCGTGCTGGGCATGATCTTCGAAAAGTCCTCGACCCGTACCCGGATCTCGTTCGAGGCCGGCATGATCCAGCTCGGCGGCCAGGCGATCTTCCTCTCGCCGCGCGACACTCAACTGGGCCGTGGCGAGCCGATCGGCGACTGCGCCATCGTCATGTCGAGCATGCTCGATGCAGTGATGATCCGTACCTTTGCCCACAGCACCCTTACCGAATTCGCCGCCAACTCGCGCGTGCCGGTGATCAACGGCCTGTCCGATGACCTGCACCCGTGCCAGTTGCTGGCCGACATGCAGACTTTCCTTGAACACCGTGGCTCGATCCAAGGCAAAACCGTGGCCTGGATCGGCGACGGCAACAACATGTGCAACAGCTATATAGAAGCGGCGATCCAGTTCGACTTCCAGCTGCGCGTCGCTTGCCCGCAAGGCTACGAGCCCAATCCCGAGTTCGTGGCCAAGGCTGGCGATCGCGTGACCATCGTCCGCGACCCGCAAGATGCCGTGCGCGGCGCGCATCTGGTGAGCACCGATGTCTGGACTTCGATGGGTCAGGAAGAGGAAACTGCCAAGCGCCTCAAGCTGTTCGCCCCGTTCCAGGTCAACCGTGCCCTGCTCGACCTCGCTGCCGAGGACGTGCTGTTCATGCACTGTTTGCCTGCGCACCGTGGCGAAGAAATCAGCCTCGACCTGCTTGATGACCCGCGCTCCGTCGCCTGGGATCAGGCAGAAAACCGTCTCCACGCACAGAAGGCCCTGCTCGAGTTCCTCGTTGAACCGGCATATCACCACGCATGAGCCATGAATTACTGCTGAACCTGCGCAACCTCGCTTGCGGTTATCAAGATCAACGTGTGGTGCAGAACCTCAATCTGCACCTCAACGCCGGTGACATCGGCTGCCTGCTCGGTTCGTCCGGCTGCGGCAAGACCACCACCCTGCGCGCCATTGCCGGTTTCGAGCCGGTGCACGAAGGTGAGATCACCCTCGGTGGCGAAACCATTTCCCGCGCCGGTTTCACTTTGGCGCCGGAGAAACGCCGGATCGGCATGGTGTTCCAGGACTACGCGCTGTTCCCGCACCTGAGCGTTGCGGACAACATCGCCTTCGGCATTCGCAAGCACCCGAACAAGGCGCGCGTCACCGAAGAGCTGCTGGAACTGGTCAACCTGAAAAACCTCGGCAAGCGCTTTCCTCACGAGTTGTCCGGCGGCCAGCAGCAGCGTGTCGCTCTCGCCCGCGCGTTGGCACCGGAGCCGCAGCTGCTGCTGCTCGACGAACCCTTCTCCAACCTCGATGGCGAATTGCGCCGCAAACTCAGCCATGAGGTGCGCGACATTCTCAAGGCCCGTGGCACCAGCGCGATTCTGGTGACTCACGACCAGGAAGAGGCCTTTGCCGTCAGCGATCACGTTGGTGTGTTCAAGGAAGGTCGACTGGAACAGTGGGACACGCCGTACAACCTCTATCACGAACCGGCCACGCCGTTTGTGGCGAGCTTTATCGGTCAGGGCTACTTCATTCGCGGCCAGCTCGGCAGCCCGGAATCGGTGCAGACGGAACTCGGCCTGTTGCGCGGCAATCGCGCGTACGGGTGGCCGATTGGCGGCGCGGTGGATGTGTTGCTGCGCCCGGATGACATTATTTATGCACCGGACAGCGCGCTGAAAGCACGTATCGTCGGCAAGACGTTCCTCGGGGCTTCGACGTTGTATCGCCTGCAATTGCCGACCGGTGCACAGCTGGAATCGATTTTCCCCAGCCATGCCGATCATCAGGTGGGGGCAGAGGTGGGGATTCGGGTGGCCGCTGAACACTTGGTGTTATTCCAGGCCTGCGGCAGCACCGCTGCACACATCCCGGCGGTGGAAAACGGCGTCCGCCGCTACAGCACCGCGCTTTAAAGATCAAAAGATCAAAAGATCGCAGCCTTCGGCAGCTCCTACAGGGATCAATGTAGGAGC
>NZ_RWIM01000207.1 GCF_009764645.1 Pseudomonas sp. PB106 | reverse complement strand
TTCGGCAGCTCCTACCTTGGAATACATTCCCCTGTAGGAGCTGCCGAAGGCTGCGATCTTTTTGCGCTCTGGCACGACACATCTATACAACCTCCTTACAATCCCTCCTTTGTTAGCTGCCTAAGCAAGGATTCTGCATGCAAGCCGCCAACCCGCGTCGCGGGTACATTCTGGGCCTGAGTGCCTACATCATCTGGGGCCTGTTCCCGATCTACTTCAAAGCCATCGCCGAAGTGCCGGCCGTCGAGATCATCATCCACCGGGTGCTGTGGTCGGCGCTGTTTGGCGCACTGTTGTTGATGGTGTGGAAACACCCGGGCTGGCTGCGCGAACTGCTCGACAACCCGAAGCGCCTGGCGATTCTGGCGTTGAGCGGCACCCTGATCGCCGCCAACTGGCTGACCTATGTGTGGTCGGTGAACAACGGACGCATGCTTGAGGCGAGCCTCGGTTATTACATCAACCCGCTGGTCAACGTGTTGTTGGGTATGTTGATTCTCGGCGAGCGACTACGACGGATGCAGTGGGTTGCGGTGGGTTTGGCGGCGGTGGGCGTGGCGCAGCAGGTGTGGCAAGTCGGCAGCCTGCCATGGGTATCGCTGGTGTTAGCGCTGACCTTCGGTTTCTACGGTTTGATCCGCAAACAAGCGCCGGTCAAGGCGTTGCCGGGGCTGGTGGTGGAAACCTGGATGCTGGTGCCGATTGCCATTGCCTGGTTGCTGTTCAATCAGACCGCGACCAGCGCTCAACCGGAGTTCTGGACCACGTCACAAGCCTGGTGGCTGGTGGCGGCCGGCCCGGTGACGCTGGTGCCGCTGGTGTGCTTCAACGCTGCCACGCGACACTTGCCCTACACCACGATCGGCTTCCTGCAATACCTCGCACCGACGCTGGTGCTGTTGCAAGCCGTGCTGCTGTTTGGCGAGCATTTGTCGTCGAGCACACTGGTCGCGTTCATCTTTATCTGGGCCGGTTTGGCGGTTTACAGCGTCGATGCCGTGATCAGTTTGCGCCGGCGCAGCTGATCAAAAAACATACAAACCCTCACAGGCCACGTTTCTCGTGGCCTGCATCGTTCCTTCCCAAGGTTATCCACAGCGTGATCCCCGCCGTTTGTGCGCAAGTCACTGAATGCTGGCGGTTTTTTGATCAACTCCGGCAAAGCCACGGCGGGCTTGGCGATACGGGCAATCTCTACAGGTTATCCACAGGCAGGTGCACGTTAAAACTGGATAACCTCATCGCCGTTTTAAACGTCTGTGCGTAACACCAACTCGACCATCAGATCATCGGCCAAGGTTTCCAGACGCGACTGCAGAACGTCCAGCGACAGGGTCAGTGGCACCGCGAGAATCGCCTCGGCGTGAAACAGCGGCTCGCTGCTCATTGGGGCCGGGCGCACCTCAGTCACCAGCCGTTCAAGGTTGACGTCCTGCTCGCTCAGCAACCGGGTGATGTCGCGCACAATCCCCGGGCGATCATTGCCCACCAACTCCATCGCGATCGGCTTCCAGGTGCAGGACTGCTCGATGCCACTCTCGGCGATCAGCACGCGAATACCGTGGGTCGACAATGCTTGTAGGGCATCGACCAATTCGTCGTAAGCCTCCGCCGGCACGCCCACCCGAAGAATCCCGGCGAACTGCCCGGCCATCCGCGACATGCGACTCTCCAGCCAGTTACCGCCATGCTCGGCAATGCATTGGGCGATGCGCTCGACCTGCCCGGGTTTGTCCGGCGCAAAAACGGTGAGTACGAGATGATCCATGGCGCCGCCCTCTTGTCATGACTTTTGTTATAGAAGGGGAAGTATAGGCAAGCGGGGATATTGCGCTGAAGCGACCGACCCCTTCGCGAGCAAGCTCGCTCCCATAGGGTGTAAGCGACACGGGCGCCATAGCAGCCAAATACTATTTATGTGTACAACTTTTGATATTTAACTGGAACAATCCAATGGTTTTTTGAGAACATCCCGTTCCGCGATGTGACCGCAATGCGACATGAGGTCGCAGAACGACGTAATTAGTCTGATTTTCACAAGCGCAACTCATCATGTAGTATGCCGCAGCGCGCACTACATAACGCTGGATCGATGTCTGCCCAAGGCATGCTCACAACCCTGAAAGCCCCGTCAGCAAGGCCCCAAGCCTTTGATTGGTCCCAGCCCAGCCGCCAGCAATGGCATGTACTGGTCGGCAGGTTTGTGGTTTAAATGGCCAGAGGCTTCATTGTCAAAATTGAAGAGCTGAAAAGCGAAATAGCTGAGCAGAGTGAGGCAAGCAATGACTGAACACGTTCAAGTCGGTGGCCTGCAGGTCGCCAAAGTCCTGTTCGACTTCGTGAACAACGAAGCCATTCCCGGTACCGGCCTCACCGCCGAAAAATTCTGGGAAGGTGCCGACAAGGTCATTCATGACCTGGCGCCGAAGAACAAAGCCCTACTCGCCAAACGCGATGACTTCCAGGCTCTTATTGATGCCTGGCATCAGGAACGCGCCGGTCAAGCGCACGACGCCGTGGCCTACAAAGCTTTCCTGCAAGAAATCGGTTATCTGCTGCCAGAAGCGGCTGATTTCCAGGCAACGACGCAAAACGTCGATGACGAAATCGCCCGTACCGCCGGCCCGCAACTCGTTGTGCCGGTGATGAACGCTCGCTTTGCTCTCAATGCTTCGAACGCCCGCTGGGGTTCGCTGTATGACGCCCTCTACGGCACCGACGCGATCAGCGAAGACGGTGGCGCGGAAAAAGGCAAAGGCTACAACAAGGTGCGTGGCGACAAAGTCATCGCCTTCGCTCGTGCCTTCCTCGACGAAGCCGCGCCATTGGCCGCGGGCTCCCACGTCGATTCAACCGGCTACAAAATCGCTGACGGCAAACTCGTGGTCACCCTCAAGGGCGGCAGCAACAGTGGCTTGCGCGACGACGCACAACTGATCGGTTTCCAGGGCGACGCCAACGCGCCAATCGCGATCCTGCTGAAACACAACGGTCTGCACTTCGAAATCCAGGTCGATGCCACCACCCCGGTTGGCCAGACCGATGCTGCCGGCGTCAAAGACATCCTGATGGAAGCGGCCCTGACCACCATCATGGACTGCGAAGACTCCGTGGCGGCCGTCGATGCTGACGACAAAGTGGTGATCTACCGCAACTGGCTCGGCCTGATGAAGGGCGACCTGTCGGAATCTGTCTCCAAGGGCGGCCAGACCTTCACCCGCACCATGAACCCGGACCGCACCTACACCGCGCCGAACGGTGGCGAAGTGACCCTGCACGGTCGTTCGCTGTTGTTCGTGCGTAACGTTGGCCACCTGATGACCATCGACGCGATCCTCGACAAAGACGGTAACGAAGTGCCGGAAGGCATTCTCGACGGTCTGGTCACTTGCCTTGCGGCGATGCACAACCTCAACGGCAACACTTCGCGTCGCAACACGCGCACCGGTTCCGTGTACATCGTTAAACCGAAGATGCACGGCCCGGAAGAAGCGGCGTTCACCAACGAGCTGTTCGGCCGCATCGAAGACGTGCTGGGCCTTACGCGCAACACGCTGAAAGTCGGGATCATGGACGAGGAGCGCCGTACCACGGTCAACCTCAAGGCCTGCATCCAGGCAGCCAGCGAGCGCGTGGTGTTCATCAACACCGGTTTCCTCGACCGCACCGGCGACGAAATCCACACCTCCATGGAAGCCGGCCCGGTTGTGCGCAAGGCCGACATGAAGGCTGAGAAGTGGATCGGCGCTTACGAAAACTGGAACGTCGATATCGGTCTGAGCACCGGCCTGCAAGGTCGTGCGCAAATCGGTAAAGGCATGTGGGCGATGCCCGACCTGATGGCCGCGATGCTTGAGCAGAAAATCGCTCACCCGCTGGCCGGCGCCAACACCGCCTGGGTTCCATCGCCGACCGCCGCTGCACTGCACGCGCTGCACTACCACAAGGTCGACGTGTTCGCCCGTCAGGCCGAACTGGCCAAACGCGCTCGCGCTTCGGTAGACGACATCCTGACCATCCCGCTGGCGGTCAATCCGAACTGGACGCCAGAGCAGATCAAGAACGAACTGGACAACAATTCCCAGGGCATTCTCGGTTACGTGGTGCGCTGGATCGACCAGGGTGTCGGTTGCTCGAAAGTGCCGGACATCAACGACGTCGGCCTGATGGAAGACCGTGCCACGCTGCGTATCTCCAGCCAGCACATCGCCAACTGGTTGCGCCACGGTGTGGTCACCGAAGCGCAAGTGATGGAAAGCCTCAAGCGCATGGCGCCAGTGGTTGACCGTCAGAACGCCAACGACCCGCTGTACCGTCCGCTGGCACCAAACTTCGACAGCAACATCGCCTTCCAGGCGGCGGTCGAACTGGTGATCGAAGGCACCAAGCAGCCGAACGGTTACACCGAGCCGGTTCTGCACCGTCGTCGTCGCGAGTTCAAGGCTGCCAACGGCCTGTAAGCTGCGCTGAACGCCGGACATGAAAAAGCCCTGATCGAGAGATCAGGGCTTTTTCTTTGGGAAGCACAATCAAAAGATCGCAGCCTTCGGCAGCTCCTACATGAGATCACCTGTAGGAGCTGCCGAAGGCTG
>NZ_RWIM01000206.1 GCF_009764645.1 Pseudomonas sp. PB106 | reverse complement strand
GATATTTTGATGTTGGTTTTACAACAAGATCAAAAGATCGCAGCCTGCGGCAGCTCCTACAGGGGATCAGGACAACCTTACTCGGCGTTACACAACGCCAGGCAGTTATCCAGCATGCGGTTCGAGAAGCCCCACTCGTTGTCGTACCACGCCAACACCTTCAGCAGTTTGCCGCTGGATTTGGTGTGGTTGGCGTCGAAGATCGACGACAGCGGGTTGTGGTTGAAGTCGCTGGAAACCAGCGGCAGCGTGTTGTAACCGAGAATCTTCGAATGCTGGCTGGCCGATTTCAGCAGCGCATTCACCTCATCGGCCGACGCTTCGCGCTTTAACTGCACGGTCAGATCCACCAACGACACATTGATCACCGGCACCCGCACGGCCATGCCGGTCAGTTTGCCGGCCAGTTCCGGCAGCACCAGGCCCACCGCTTCAGCGGCGCCGGTCTTGCTCGGGATCATGTTCTGCGTGGCTGAACGCGCACGGTACGGGTCGGTGTGATAAACGTCGGTGAGGTTCTGGTCATTGGTGTACGCGTGAATCGTGGTCATCAGACCGCTTTCGATCCCCAGCTCACGGTGCAGCACCTGCGCCACCGGCGCCAGGCAGTTGGTGGTGCACGAGGCGTTGGAGATGATCTGGTGCGATTGGCGCAGAATGTCGTGGTTCACGCCGTAAACGACGGTGGCGTCGGCGCCTTTGGCCGGGGCCGAGATGATCACTTTGCGTGCGCCGGCGGTAATATGCGCGGCCGCTTTGGTGCGGTCGGTGAACAGACCGGTGCATTCGAACACCACATCAATCTTTTCCGCGGCCCACGGCAGGTCCGCCGGGTTGCGAATCGCGCTGACCGCAATGCGGTCGCCGTTGACGGTCAGGCTTTCGTTGTCATGCGCCACTTCGGCGTCGAACGTGCCATGAACGGTGTCGTATTTGAGCAGGTGGGCGTTGATCGAGCTGTCGCCCAGATCGTTGATGGCGACGATCTGCAAATCCTGTCGATAGCCTTGGGTATACAGTGCGCGTAGGACATTACGGCCAATGCGGCCAAAACCATTGATTGCGATTCGAAGAGTCATGGAACAGCGCCGCCGTCGTTTTGTTGTTGGAATTACAAGATTATTCGCATAAAAATAGAAAACAAGCCTTTTTAGTGGCAATATTTTGTTTTATCTACAACGAGTGACCTGAATCAACTGGTCCGATTGGTCAAAAAAGCCGTCTGTCATTCCAACAACAACGGCGTTTGATCAGCATAGACAATCAGGTCGCCACATCCGTTAGCCTGGAGTTCTACACATGCATCCCCGCGTTCTTGAGGTCACCGAACGGCTTATCGCCCGCAGCCGCGCCACGCGTCAGGCTTACCTTGCACTGATTCGCGGCGCCGCCACTGACGGGCCGATGCGCGGCAAGCTGCAATGCGCCAACTTCGCCCACGGCGTGGCCGGGTGCGGCACTGAAGACAAGCACAGCTTGCGGATGATGAATTCGGCGAACATCGCCATTGTTTCTTCATATAACGACATGCTCTCGGCGCACCAGCCGTACGAAGTGTTCCCGGAACAGATCAAGAACGCCCTGCGTGAAATCGGCTCGGTCGGCCAGTTCGCCGGTGGCACCCCGGCGATGTGCGATGGCGTGACCCAAGGCGAGCCGGGCATGGAACTGAGCCTGCCGAGCCGCGAAGTGATCGCCATGTCCACGGCGGTCGCGTTGTCCCACAACATGTTCGACGGCGCGCTGATGCTCGGCATCTGCGACAAGATCGTCCCGGGCCTGATGATGGGTTCGCTGCGTTTCGGTCACCTGCCGACGATTTTTGTCCCGGGCGGGCCGATGGTCTCGGGGATTTCCAACAAGGAAAAAGCCGACGTCCGCCAGAAGTACGCCGAAGGCAAAGCCTCCCGCGAAGAGCTGCTGGAATCGGAGATGAAGTCCTACCACAGCCCGGGCACCTGCACCTTCTACGGCACCGCCAACACCAACCAGTTGCTCATGGAAGTCATGGGTCTGCACTTACCGGGCGCCTCGTTCGTCAACCCGAACACGCCGCTGCGTGACGCGCTGACCCGTGAAGCCGCGCACCAGGTCACGCGCCTGACCAAGCAGAACGGCAACTTCATGCCGATCGGCGAGATCGTCGACGAGAAGTCGCTGGTCAACTCGATCGTCGCGCTGCACGCCACTGGCGGTTCGACCAACCACACCCTGCACATGCCGGCCATCGCCATGGCCGCAGGTATTCAACTGACTTGGCAGGACATGGCCGACCTCTCCGAAGTCGTGCCGACCCTGAGCCACGTTTACCCGAACGGCAAAGCCGACATCAACCACTTCCAGGCCGCGGGCGGCATGTCGTTCCTGATCCGCGAACTGCTTGGCGCCGGCCTGCTGCACGAAGACGTCAATACCGTGCTCGGCCACGGCTTGAGCAAATACACCAAAGAACCGTTCTTGGATAACGGTGAACTGGTGTGGCGCGAAGGCCCGACCGACAGCCTCGACGAAAACATCCTGCGCCCGGTTGCGCGTGCGTTCTCCCAAGAGGGCGGTTTGCGCGTGATGGAAGGCAACCTAGGTCGCGGTGTGATGAAGGTGTCCGCCGTCGCGCTGGAAAACCAGATCGTCGAAGCGCCGGCGATGGTGTTTCAGGATCAGCAGGATCTGGCCGACGCGTTCAAGGCCGGTCTGCTGGAAAAGGATTTCGTCGCCGTGATGCGCTTCCAGGGCCCGCGCTCCAACGGCATGCCCGAGTTGCACAAGATGACGCCGTTCCTCGGCGTGCTACAGGATCGCGGCTTCAAAGTCGCGCTGGTAACTGACGGGCGCATGTCCGGCGCCTCGGGGAAAATCCCCGCAGCGATTCATGTCAGCCCCGAAGCTTATGTCGGCGGTGCTTTGGCACGCGTGCAAGAGGGCGATATCATCCGCGTCGATGGCGTCAAAGGCACCTTGGAGCTTAAGGTGGACGCCGACGAATTTGCCGCGCGCGAACCCGCCAAAGGCCTGTTGGGCAACAACATCGGCAGCGGTCGCGAACTGTTCGGCTTTATGCGCATGGCTTTCAGCTCGGCAGAGCAGGGCGCCAGCGCCTTCACTTCTGCCCTGGAGACGCTTAATTGAAACTGGCTTTGGTCGGTGACATCGGAGGCACCAACGCGCGGTTTGCGTTGTGGAAAAACCAGCAACTGGAAGCGGTTCAGGTCCTGGCTACCGCCGACCACGCCAGCCCGGAAGAGGCGATCAGCCTCTATCTGAGCGGGCTCGGTCTGGCGCCAGGTTCGATCGGTTCAGTGTGCCTGTCGGTGGCCGGCCCGGTCAGCGGCGATGAATTCAAGTTCACCAACAACCACTGGCGGCTGAGCCGCACCGCGTTCTGCAAAACCTTGCAGGTCGAGCAGTTGTTGCTGGTCAACGATTTCTCGGCGATGGCGCTGGGCATGACCCGTTTGCAGCCGGACGAATTCCGCGTGGTGTGCGAGGGTACGCCGGAGCCGTTGCGTCCGGCGGTGGTGATCGGCCCGGGCACTGGCCTTGGCGTCGGCACTTTGCTTGATCTTGGCGAGGGCCGTTTCGCCGCTTTGCCGGGCGAGGGCGGTCACGTCGATCTGCCGCTGAGCAGCCCGCGCGAAACCCAGTTGTGGCAGCACATCCACAATGAGATCGGTCATGTCAGCGCCGAAACCGCGTTAAGCGGCGGCGGTCTGCCACGGGTTTACCGAGCGATCTGCGCGGTCGATGGGCATGAACCGACACTCGACACGCCGGAAGCGATTACGGCGGCCGGTCTGGCGGGCGATCCGATTGCCCTCGAAGTGCTCGAGCAGTTCTGCTGCTGGCTCGGCCGCGTGGCCGGCAACAACGTGCTGACCACAGGCGGGCGTGGCGGGGTGTATATCGTCGGCGGTGTGATTCCGCGCTTTGCCGATTTCTTCCTCGAAAGCGGTTTCGCCCGCAGCTTCGCCGACAAAGGTTGTATGAGCGATTATTTCAAAGGCATTCCGGTGTGGCTGGTGACAGCGCCGTATTCTGGGCTCGTCGGCGCCGGTGTAGCCCTCGAACAGGCTGGCTGAGGATTGTTCCCAAGCTCCGCGTGGGAATGCAGCCCGTGACGCTCCGCGTCACTGGACGCAGAGCGTCCCTTGAGGCATTCCCACGCAGAGCGTGGGAACGATCGGTTCATCAGGCATAATCCGCCCCAATTCCAACAACAAGGATGCCTTCGAAGTGAGCTCAGTCAACAAGTCGATATTGTTGGTCGATGACGACCAGGAAATACGCGAGTTGCTGGAAACCTACCTGACCCGCGCCGGGTTTCAGGTGCGGGCCACAGCCGATGGCGCCAGTTTTCGCCAGGCCCTCAACGAGGCGCCGAGCGATCTGGTGATCCTCGATGTCATGCTCCCCGACGAGGATGGTTTCAGCCTGTGCCGTTGGGTGCGCCAGCATCCGCGTCAGGCGCAGGTGCCGATCATCATGCTCACCGCCAGCTCCGACGAAGCCGACCGCGTGATCGGTCTGGAACTCGGCGCCGACGATTACCTCGGCAAACCCTTCAGCCCTCGCGAACTGCAAGCGCGCATCAAAGCCCTGCTGCGCCGGGCGCAATTCGGCCAGGAGCGCAGCGGCAGTGAAGTGCTGGCGTTCGATGAGTGGCGGCTGGACATGGTCAGTCATCGCCTGTTTCACACCGATGGCGAGGAAGTGATTCTCTCCGGCGCCGATTTCGCCCTGCTCAAACTCTTTCTCGATCATCCGCAGGAAATCCTCGACCGCGACACCATCGGCAACGCCACCCGTGGCCGCGATCTGATGCCGCTCGATCGTATCGTCGACATGGCCGTCAGCCGTTTGCGCCAGCGTCTGCGCGACACCGAGAAACCGCCACGATTGATCCGCACCGTACGCGGCAGTGGCTACCAACTGGCAGCCAATGTGGTTGCCGGCAATGGCCACTGAGTCCCTGCGCAAACTTGCCGCCAGGGTACCGGTGCCGCGTTCGTTGCTCGGACGCATGCTGCTGCTGACGCTGTTGGCGGTGCTGTTCGCGCAGACGCTGTCGAGCGTGATCTGGGTTTCGCAACTGCGCGCCACCCAGCTCGAAGGCCTGGTCACCAGCGCCCGCAGCCTCGCCCATTCGATGACCGCGAGCGTCAGTTATTTCCGCTCGCTGCCAGTGGCTTACCGGCCACTGGTGCTCGACCAATTGCGCAGCATGGGCGGCACGCGATTCGTGGTGACGCTCAACGACAAACCCTTGGGCATGGACGTGCTGCCGGTCACGCCGCGCAAAGCAGCGGTGATGAAAGCGGTGGACGAAGTGCTGCGCCAGTCTTTGGGGCATGACACCGACATCTCGGTGAGTTTCGTCAGCCCCGAGGATCTGCGGATTTTCAACGCCGGGCTAAAACTCGATGAGCTGCCGCGTTCGTGGGCGCATTACGCACTGACCCTGGAGCCGGTGAACCCGCCGGTGCTGGTCACGCAGATTCAAATGGCCCCGGGCGAATGGCTGTACATCGCTTCGCTGTTGCCCGAACCGTACACCAGTCTTGAAGAGCAAGGCCTGCCGTCGCAGCAGGTATGGTTCATCGTCCTCACCAGTGGTTTTCTGCTGCTGTTCATCGGCGTGTTGGTGCATTGGCAGAGCCGACCGCTCAAGCGTCTGGCACGCTCGGCGCGGGATTTGTCGCTGGGCGCCGACGTCGAGCCGGTGGCCGAGGGTGGCGGCAGCGAAGTGGTCGAAGTGGGCCGTGCGTTCAACACCATGCGTGAACGCATCAGCCGTTACCTCACCGAGCGCAGCCAATTGTTCAGCGCGATTTCCCATGACCTGCGCACGCCGATCACCCGCTTGCGCTTGCGCGTCGAACTGCTTGAAGACGAGAAGCTGCAAGCCAAGTTCGGTCGTGATCTGGATGAGTTGGAGCTGCTGGTCAAAGGTGCGCTGCAGTGTGTGAAAGACACCGACATCCACGAGAACATCGAGCCGGTCGATCTCAACCATGTGCTCGAATGTCTGGTGGAACCGTATCTGGCGCCCAACGGCAACGGTCGCGTGACTCAACACGGGCGGGCGCTGGCGGCCTATCCGGGCAAGCCGCTGGCGTTGAAACGCTGCATCGGCAACTTGATCGACAACGCCTTGAAGTACGGACAGAACGCGCATCTGCACATCGATGACGATGACAGCGCGTTTGTCCTGCATGTCGATGATGAAGGGCCGGGTGTACCGGAGCAGCGGTTGGAGCAGGTGTTTGAGCCGCACTTCCGGTTGGCGGGGCAGCAGCAGGGTTATGGCTTGGGATTGGGGATTGCGCGCAACATTGCCCATAGCCATGGTGGGGAAGTGACGTTGCAGAATCTGCGTGAGGGTGGGTTGCGGGTGACTTTGCAACTGCCGCGTTCAGCGGACTGAAGATCAAAAGATCGCAGCCTTCGGCAGCTCCTACACCGATCCCTGTAGGAGCTG
>NZ_RWIM01000205.1 GCF_009764645.1 Pseudomonas sp. PB106 | reverse complement strand
CCGAAGGCTGCGATCTTTTGATCTTTCAAAAACGGAAAGATCGCAGCCTTCGGCAGCTCCTACAGGTGAAGTGTAGAGCCAGCAAAAACTGCGACCTTTCTATTTGCATCAACCGAGCTGAGCGGCCACGTCTTCCGGAATGTCCGCGTTGGAGTAAACGTTCTGCACGTCATCCAGGTCCTCAAGCATGTCGATCAGCTTGAGCACCTTCTCCGCGCCGTCCAGATCCAGCTCGGCGCTGGTGGTCGGCTGCATGACGATTTCCGCATCGTCACCCTTGAAGCCAGCGGCTTCCAACGCGTTACGAACCGCGTAGAAACTGGTGAACGAGGTGAACACGTCGATCGAACCGTCTTCGTGAGTGACCACGTCATCGGCATCGGCTTCCAGCGCCGCTTCGGTCAGTGCGTCTTCATCAACGCCCGGCGCGAAGCTGATCTGGCCTTTGCGCTCGAAGAGGTATGCCACCGAACCGTCGGTGCCGAGGTTGCCGCCGCATTTGCTGAACGCATGGCGCACGGCCGCTGCGGTACGGTTGCGGTTGTCGGTCATGCACTCGACCATCACCGCCACGCCGCCCGGGCCGTAGCCTTCGTAGGTCAGTTCTTCAACGTTGTCCGCTTCGGTCGCACCGGCGCCGCGCGCGACGGCACGGTCGATGATGTCGCGGCTCATGTTCGCGCTCAACGCCTTGTCCAGCGCAAGGCGCAGACGCGGGTTGGAGCCCGGATCGCCGCCACCCTGACGGGCCGCAACGGTCAGTTCACGGATCCACTTGGTGAAGATCTTGCCTCTTTTGGCATCCTGACGTTCTTTGCGGTGCTTGATGTTCGCCCACTTGGAATGACCTGCCATAACTCGCTCCGAATTCTCTTTGAAACGTTGCCCGCCCTGCTCTTGCGCGGCCAGCAAACAAAAAATCTCGACCTGCTCTCTCTCTAGAAAGAAAAAAGGCGCATCCGAAGATGCGCCTTCAGGCCCGTCTTACTCAGCCTTTGGCGTTTCGCGCAAACGAATGTGCAGCTCGCGCAATGCCTTGGCATCCACCACACCCGGTGCTTGCGTCATGACGTCGGCAGCACTCTGGGTTTTCGGGAAGGCGATCACTTCACGGATCGACTGGGCGCCGGTCATCAGCATCACCAGACGGTCCAGACCGAAGGCCAGACCACCGTGCGGCGGTGCACCGTACTTCAAGGCGTCGAGCAGGAAGCCGAATTTCTCTTCCTGTTCTGCTTCATCGATACCCAGCAGACGGAATACCGACTGCTGCATCTCTTTACGGTGGATACGGATCGAACCGCCACCCAGTTCGGTGCCGTTCAGGACCATGTCGTACGCACGGGACAGAGCGCCAGCCGGGTTGGCTTCGAGCTCATGTGGCGTGCACTTCGGCGCGGTGAACGGGTGGTGCAGTGCGGAGAAGCTGCCGTCGTCGTTTTCTTCGAACATCGGGAAGTCGACGACCCACATTGGCGCCCACTCGCAGGTCAACAGCTTGAGGTCGTGACCGAGCTTGATGCGCAGTGCGCCCAAGGCTTCGCTGACGATCTTGGCCTTGTCGGCGCCGAAGAACACGATGTCGCCGTCAACTGCGCCAACGCGATCGAGGATGGCGTTGAGGTTTTCCAGCGGGATGTTTTTCACGATCGGCGATTGCAGGCCATCAACACCGGCAGCGCGCTCATTGACCTTGATGTACGCCAGGCCCTTGGCACCGTAGATGCCGACGAACTTGGTGTAGTCGTCGATCTGCTTGCGCGGCATGCTCGCACCGCCTGGAACGCGCAGCGCGGCGATACGGCATTTCGGATCGTTGGCCGGGCCGCTGAACACTTTGAAGTCGACTTCTTTCAGTTGATCGGCAACGTCGACCAATTCCAGCGGGTTACGCAGGTCTGGCTTGTCGGAACCGTAACGGCGCATGGCTTCTTCGAAGGTCATGTGCGGGAAGTCGCCGAATTCCAGACCCAGCACTTCCTTGAACAGGTTGCGGATCATTTCTTCGGTCAGGCCCATGATCTCTTTTTCATCGAGGAAGCTGGTCTCGATGTCGATCTGGGTGAATTCCGGTTGACGGTCTGCGCGCAGGTCTTCGTCGCGGAAGCACTTGGCGATCTGGTAGTAGCGGTCGAAACCGGCCACCATCAGCAGTTGCTTGAACAACTGCGGCGATTGCGGCAGCGCAAAGAACGAACCGGCGTGAGTGCGGCTTGGCACCAGATAGTCACGCGCACCTTCAGGGGTGGCACGGGTCAGGATCGGCGTTTCGACGTCGAGGAAGCCGTTCTCGTCGAGGAAGCGACGGATGCTGGTGGTCATGCGCGAACGCAGACGCAGCTTCTCGGCCATTTCCGGACGACGCAGGTCGAGGAAGCGATAGCGCAGGCGGGTTTCTTCGCCAACGTCGGAGAACTCGTTCAGCGGGAACGGCGGGGTTTCCGATTCGTTCAGCACTTCCAGTTCGTAGCCCAGCACTTCGATCATGCCCGACGCCATGTTGGCGTTGGTGGCACCGGCCGGACGCAGACGCACCTTACCGGTGATCTTCACGACGTATTCGCTGCGCACGCGGTCGGCGGCGGCGAAGCTCTCGGCGCGATCCGGATCGAATACCACCTGGGCCAGACCATCACGATCACGGATATCGAGGAAAATCACCCCGCCGTGGTCGCGGCGACGGTGAACCCATCCGCAAAGGGTAATTTCCTGGCCTTCCAGGCTTTCGTTCAGTTGGCCGCAATAGTGGCTGCGCATCATGATAATGGTTCGCTTCTCGTCATTCGATATTCGGTGGAGATCCCGGCGCAGTGAAGCGTTCCGGAAACTCACGCGTGTTCGTTCAACCTGGGTTTGAACCCTAGTCAGATTTGTCGCCACCGGCCAGATTCTTCTTGGCGCCGGTCTTGAAATCAGTCTCGTACCAACCACCGCCACTGAGGCGAAAGCCTGGCATGGACAGCTGTTTCTTGAGCTCTGGTGCCTGGCAGGCAGGGCAGTCGACCAGCGGTGCCTCGCTGATCTTTTGAATGGCTTCCAACTGATGACCACAGGAAGCACATTGGTAATCGTACATCGGCATGGGGGTGTCTCGGCGATCAGATTGCCACCGCGCGCAGGGCTTTGCGGCGAAAGAGCGGGATTATATCGATTAAATGCGGCCTGTGCAGCCGTATCACTGCACAGGCCACTGACTCGCCTGCAACCGCCGTTTCAGAGCGAAACCCCGGTTGCAGCTTCCCTCGCTCCACTCATGACACACACGACCCGGACCAGCGCGCTGAAGTTTTTCACCCCACCGTGACGCAGGTGCACCTCACGATCAACGTAGGACAGCAGCGAGCTGATCGAGCAGCCATTGTCTTCAGCCATGTTGCCAAGGATGTTCCAGTAGACCTGCTCCAGACGCAGGCAGGTCGCATAGCCGTTCAGGCGCACTGACCGCGACGTCGGCCGGATCAATGCCATGTCGAACTCGCTGACGAACGGGTCGACTTTTATTTTCTGCCGCGAAACGACGATCCTGTCGCTTCGCCTGTGTTCATCTAGCATATTGGTGACACTCCTTTGCCATCTCTGCTGTTTTTTTAAAGCCACTTCCTGTGTCTTCATCAAAACGCAGACGCAAAGTTATATCCAGATGACTTGTTGACCATCACCGTAGGATAAGCCGACACCAACAGTAGGATAGAGATCAGCACGCGGACACCCCTCAGGACGTCCGCGTACTCGGGTTACGTTTCGAGCAATGCGCGCAGCATCCACGCGGTTTTCTCGTGCACCTGCATGCGCTGAGTCAGCAGATCCGCGGTCGGCTCGTCACTGACCTTGTCCAGCAGCGGGAAAATCCCCCGCGCCGTGCGCGTCACGGCTTCCTGGCCTTCGACCAGTTGCCTGATCATGTCTTCGGCAGCCGGCACACCGGTTTCTTCCTTAATAGAAGAAAGCCGCGCGTAAGTCGCATAAGCGCCTGGCGCCGGAAAACCCAAAGCGCGAATGCGTTCGGCGATGGAGTCTACGGCCAGGGCCAGTTCGTTGTATTGCTCTTCGAACATCAAGTGCAAGGTACGAAACATCGGCCCCGTGACGTTCCAGTGAAAGTTATGGGTTTTCAGATACAGCACGTAGGTGTCCGACAGCAGCCGCGACAGCCCTTCGACAATGGACTTGCGATCTTCTTCACTGATTCCGATATCGATTGCCATGTTTACCCCCTAACGGCGATTGAATTCATCCAGCAGGTGCAGAACCACTCTAGCAAGGCTGGCGACACCCCGCAGCCTCCATGGCCAGAACAGACTGCGACAAATCGACTGATGCCATGCCGCTGGCCGGGCTGATTTGAGTAGCCGCAGGCTTTGCTGTTAAATAGGCAGTGTGTCGCCATGCCCCATTTTCCGGGGCGTTGCGCATAGGCTGATGCCGCGTACGTGTCTACCGCCTCTTATTTTGTTCCGAAGCGAACCGTGCACCTTCAGCTCTTCCTTGTGAGCCGTCATAACGTGAGCCAATCAAAATGTTGAAAATCGTCCACCTGCTAATGGGCGCAGCGGCTTTGCTGCTGTCGTTCATACCTAGCTTGAAATCCGAAGCCGTTCCCTACCTGCAACAACCCGATGCACTTTATCTGGCCTTTTTCGGCCTGCTGAACCTGGTCATTGCTCCAGTGATTCCTTACTGGAACAAGGGCCCGCGCCAGCATCTGCAAAATCTGGTCAGCGCGCTTCTGGTGCTGACTGTCGTCCTGCAAACCCTGACCCTGATCGCGCCGATGCCTGTTATCGCCGGCCAGCCAGCTGTACTGTTCAGCCTGGTCATCGCTCTGGTTGCCGTCATCCTGCACCTGGCCGTCAGCTTTTATCGTTCTTCACCGGCTGCCGCTCAAACCAGCTACGACATGACCAATCGCGATACCGGTACCGTCAAGTGGTTCAACACCTCCAAAGGCTTCGGCTTTATCTCCCGGGATTCCGGCGATGATATTTTCGTGCACTTTCGTGCGATCCGTGGCGAGGGCCATCGGGTTCTGGTCGAAGGCCAGCGCGTCGAGTTCTCGGTGATGAACCGGGACAAAGGCCTGCAAGCCGAGGACGTCATCGCCGCCCTGCCGCGTCGCTGACCCAAAGCAAAAAACCGCGAACAGCTCAGCTGTTCGCGGTTTTTTTATGCCTCGAAGAAAAGACTCAATAGTGCGGTGGCGGTGCATCTTCTTCGAAGGAGCCGAACTGGCCGACCATTTCTTCCTGACGCTTGAGCAATGCCGCCATCTGCAACTGCAGACGCTCGACCACACGCTGCTGGGCGACCAGCACGTCGTTCAACGCCTGAATGGTGTCATCCTGGAACGCCAGACGGCTTTCCAGCTCGGTAACGCGCTCTTCCAGGCTCATGACTCAGCCCTCCAGAAACGTGAAGTTATCGGTCAGGACCACACGCAACCGATCACGAATAGCCGTTACCTGCTCGGCGCTGTAGGGTTTGGCCGGGTGCTTGCCCCAGACCGGAGCCGGCCACGCGGCATCATCGCGTTTGCGCACGATCACATGCATGTGCATCTGGCTGACAACGTTACCCAAGGTCGCGACGTTCATTTTGTCAGCGTCGAACAAGTCCTTGAGTAACTCGGCCAGTGCGGTAGTTTCCAGCCACAGTTGCTGCTGGTCGGCGACATCCAACTGAAACAACTCGCTGATATCGTCGCGGCGTGGCACCAGGATGAACCACGGGTAGTTGGCATCGTTGGACAGCAGCAGGCGACTGAGCGGGAAATCACCGATGACCAGCGTGTCCTGTTGAAGTCGTGAATCTAAAACAAACACTGCGTGCACTCCCGGCTGATCTTCATTATTCAGCTTAGCGGCCATCCCGATGGACAGCGCACCAAGCGACAGAACCGCAGCATACCTGCGAATGCGCCGAGCTTCACGATGACAGTGCGATCCCCGTTCTGCTGACGCCCTGACATGGGATATTTACAGGCTGCACGCACCATCACGGAACCCGCATCGGCCCAGAACCCGAAGAAATGACCGAAAAACCCGATAACGTCCCAACCACTGCCCCGTCTCAACTGTATGAATACACAACAGTGGTAAATTTTTTTGCACCAAAACCGCACAGTGCGTCTACGCTCACTGCGTCGGGCATCCGCCGAATACTCACTGGCGGGGTGAACCGGTAACGTTTTTGGTTGTCTCGTGCGCTCGGCGGCGCGGCAACACCAAAGCAGGAATGGCGTCAAGCCTAGAGAAAAAGCGGCTTGATGCCCCGTATTCATGAGGTTTTTACAGGCACAGGCGAGCGAACGAAAAAATAACCGCAACAAAAATGCGGTTTGTGCACGCTTGTTGCATTCGTACCCATATGGACTATAAGCGCACCACTGGAAGTGGATGCCTTAAGCCCCATAAGAACAGTGGCAGGGTTGCCCGATGGAGATTCAAGTGTTTTGCCAGGGACTCTTTTTTACCGATGCAAAAAGGCCCATAAAAACAGCGAGAAAGTTGTCAGTCCGGCTGCGTCGGTACTGTGAATTTGCGACATCCACCACGCCATTTGCGACAACGTCGTAAAGAAGCTGAAAGGTTGGAATAGCAAGTATCGCCAACATTGTCGGCGTGATATAAGTTTGCGCCGACACAAAAAGAAAGAGCCGCCCAGATAATAAAACAGGTGGGACGGCAGTACTCTTCTAAAACCAAAGGAGCAAATCACGATGCGCGTGATGAAGTGGAGCATGATCGCACTGGCAGTTGCAGCAGCCGCCAGTTCTCAGTTGGCTACGGCCGCCCCGTTTGTAAGTGACCAGGCAGAAGCCAAAGGCTTTGTTGAGGACGCGACACTCACCGAGACGTTGAAGAACTACTACTTCAACCGCGACAACAAGAACGGCGGCAACGACCAGAAAGACTGGACTCAGGGCTTCCTCGGTAACTTCACCTCCGGTTACACCCAAGGTACTGTTGGTGTCGGTATCGATGCATACGGTTACCTGGCCTTGAAACTGGATGGCGGTGACGGTACTTCCGGTTCGGGCAACATGAGCCGTAGCGATACCGTTAACCCGAACAACGGCGCTCGCGACGTAAACGACAGCCAAGGCAAAGCCGGCGCGTCGGTTAAATTCCGCGTTTCCAAAACCGAGCTGAAATTCGGCGACATGCAGCCAAGCACTTCTCCAGTGTTCGCTGTAGGCGGTTCCCGCATCCTGCCGCAAACCGCCACTGGCTTCCAGTTGCAGAGCAGCGAAGTCAAAGACCTTGACCTCGAAGCCGGTCACTTCTACTCGGCTTCCAGCCAGGACAAAAACGCCCGTAACGGCGGCCTGTACGCCAACTACGCTGGCGTAGAAGCCAACACGATCGACTACTTCGGCGGCAAGTACGGCATCACCGAAAACCTGAGCGCATCGCTCTACGGTGCCAAGCTGGAAGATATCTGGAACCAGTACTACGCGAACGTGAACCTGACCACCCCGTTCGGTGGCGACACCTCGCTGAACACTGATTTCAACATCTACCGTACCACCGACACCGGTGACAAAGAGGCAGGTGACATCAGCAACACTGCCTTCTCCCTGGCAACTGCGCTGTCGTTCCTGAAGGCACACACCTTCACCCTGGCCTTCCAGAAGGTCAACGGTGACACTCCGTTCGACTACATCGGTGTGGGCAAGAACAACCGCGGTGGCGACTCGATCTTCCTCGCCAACTCCATCCAGTACTCTGACTTCAACGGTCCTGGCGAGAAATCCGTTCAAGCTCGCTACGACCTGAAAATGGCCGAGTACGGCGTTCCAGGCCTGAGCTTCATGGTTCGTTACGTTAAAGGTTGGGACATCGACGGCACCAGCACTCCAGCTGGCAGCGCTTACACCGGTCTGTACGGTGAAGATGGCAAGCACCACGAAACCAACTTTGAAGCCAAGTATGTTGTTCAGACTGGCCCAGCCAAAGACCTGTCCTTCCGCATTCGTCAAGCTTGGCACACTGCCAACGCTGACCAAGGCGAAGGCGACGTCAAAGAGTTCCGTCTGATCACCGAATACCCACTGAACATCTTGTAATTTGTCAGTGGTTAGTTTGGAAGCATAAAAAAAGGCCCATCTTCGGATGGGCCTTTTTTATTGCCTGGCGCTTTAATAGTTGCCTGACCAACAAGTCAGGCAATTAATTAGCAACCTATCATTGTGCTGCCGATTCCTGCACCACGCGAATCACGCGCTGTGGAAAAGGAATATCAATACCGGCCGCCTTTAAACGATCACGCGACTGTTCGTTAAACATGAACATCACGTCCCAATAGTCTGCAGTTTTAACCCACACACGCAGGGAAACAGTGATCGAGCTGTCACCCAAAGTCGAAATGACGGCCTGAGGTGCCGGATCCTGCAATACGCGATCATCCTTGGCCAGATCCAGCAGCACCTGACGGGCCTTCTGCAGATCGGCTTCGTAATCGACACCGACATCGAACACAACCTTGCGAGTCGGCTGACGGTTAGTGTTGGTGATGATGCCGTTGGACAGATTGCCGTTTGGCACGATGATGGTTTTGTTGTCGCCGGTACGCAGCACCGTGTGGAAAATCTGGATGCTGTCGACAGTGCCCGACACGCCTTGCGCTTCGATCCAGTCACCGATACGGAATGGACGGAACAGCAGAATCAGCACGCCGCCGGCAAAGTTTGCCAGGCTGCCCTGCAGTGCCAGACCGATGGCCAGGCCGGCAGCACCGATGGCCGCTACAAAGGAGGTAGTCTCGACACCGATCATCGAAGCAACGCTGACAATCAGCAGCACCTTGAGAATGATGTTGGCCAGGCTGCTGATGAAGCCTTGCAGCGCCAGGTCAGCGTTGCGCAGGGCCAGCAGACCGCCGAGTTTCTGGGTGACCTTATTGATCAGCCACCAACCGATGGCCAGGGTAATCACCGCCAGCAGCACGCGGCTGCCGTACTCCATGATCATCGGGATCCACGCCTGGGATGCCTTGACCAGGTTGTCCACCTCAGCATTCAAATCCATGTTCTATCTCCTGATTTCCGGCTACCCGGGCTTGAAAAATAAACGGCAGAAAGACCGAACCTGCTGGGCTCAATCGTTTCTGCCGCTGCTTGGGCCTCCGACGCTGAAAACGCCGAGAGGTTCCCCCGACCGGAAAGCTTAGTCGCGGAAGTTGTTGAACTGTAGCGGCATGCCGAATTCCTTCGCACGCAGTGCAGCGATGGCTTCCTGCAGGTCATCACGCTTCTTGCCGGTCACGCGCACTTGCTCGCCCTGAATGGCGGCCTGCACTTTCAACTTGGCATCTTTGATGTGGCCAACGATCTTCTTCGCCAGTTCCTTGTCGATGCCTTCCTTGAGGATGGCATCCTGCTTCATCAGCTTGCCCGAAGCGTACGCGTCTTTGACTTCAAGGCACTGCACGTCGATCTTGCGCTTGACCAGCGCCAGCTTGAGGATTTCGATCATCGCTTCCAGCTGAAACCCGGCTTCAGCGGTCAGGCTAACGGTCAGGTCCTTTTCCTTGAACTCGAAGCTGCCTTTGCCTTTCAGGTCATAACGACGATCGAGTTCCTTCACGGCGTTCTCGACCGCGTTGGTGAGTTCGTGTTTGTCCAGTTCGGATACCACGTCGAACGACGGCATGTAATCTCTCCAATAAAAAGGCGCGCTCGATGAGGATGGAGCGCGCTTGGCTTGCGGTTAAAATCGGGCTCATTATAACGGGTCTTTTCCTACGAACACGGCGAGCCGCGCATGCCTGTACGCAATCGAGCAAAAAACTGATGTCCACCCCCTGGCATGTTTTGGGCGCCGGCAGCCTCGGCACTTTGTGGGCCGCGCGTCTGGCCCGGGCCGGCTTGCCGGTCAGGTTGATCGTGCGTGATGTCACGCGTCTGCGCAGCTACGAAGCGGCAGGTGGCTTGACGCTGGTTGAGCAGGGCCAAGCCAGTACGTATGCCGTACCCGGCCAAACGCCGGACAATCCCGAGCCGATTCGCCGCTTGCTGGTCGCCTGCAAAGCCTACGACGCCGAAAGTGCCGTGGCCCGCCTCGCCCCGCGCCTGACGACGGACGCCGAACTGATCCTGTTGCAAAACGGCCTCGGCAGCCAGGACGCCGTTGCCACGCGGGTACCGCAGGCTCGCTGCATCAGCGCCTCCAGCACTGAAGGTGCATTTCGTGACGGCGATTGGCGTGTGGTGTTCGCCGGGCATGGTTTCACTTGGCTCGGCGATGCCGGTCATCCGGTGGCCCCCATCTGGCTGGATGACCTTGAGGCTGCCAGGATTCCCCATGAATGGAGCACCGACATCCTCACGCGGCTGTGGCGCAAACTGGCGCTCAACTGCGCGATCAATCCGCTGACGGTGTTGCACAACTGCCGCAATGGCGGTTTGCAGGAACATCACTGCGAAGTCGCCACCCTCTGCGCCGAACTTGCCGAGTTGCTGCAGCGTTGTGGTCAACCGGCCGCCGCCGAGAACCTGCAACAGGAAGTCGAACGGGTGATCCACGCCACCGCAGCCAATTACTCCTCCATGTATCAAGACGTGGCGAACCAGCGCCGCACCGAAATCAGCTATCTGTTGGGCCACGCCTGCACAGTCGCTGCGCGCCATCAATTGAATCTGCCGCACCTCAACCAATTGCAGCAGCGCCTCGTCACACATCTGCACAGCCTCGGATTGCCCAGCGACTGAGCAGCGGCTACGCTGGCCACTTGTTCCTTTGCTGCGATAAACCTGATGCCATTGCGCCAGCGCCTCGAAAACCTGCCGGTCGGCCAGAAACTGCTGGCCGCCCTGCTGGTGCTGTTGACCACTGTTTTACTGGTCGCCAACCTGACCTTTATCAGCGCCGCCTATTACATTTCCCAGGAAAGCATGGCCCCACAGGCCTTGCAGACCATTGGCCGACTGATCGCCAACCCGAGCCTGGTCAGCGAAGCCCTGCAATCACCGCAAAGCGCCGAACGCCTGCTCAAGGAACTCGACAGCTATTCACCGCTGCGTGCCGCCGCCCTGTACGACGGCAAAGGCGAACGGCTGGCGCAAGTGCAACGCGGCGACAAACTCAAACTGCCGGAACGCTATCGGCACATCGAAGCGTGGCAACTCACCGAGTTTCGCAGCAACCAGTTGATCACCCTGCCCCGTCCCGGCACCGCGCCCGGTCATCTACTGCTGGTGGCCAGCAGCGAGCTGCCGATGGCGTTCT
This sequence comes from Pseudomonas sp. PB106, assembly GCF_009764645.1. Classification (GTDB taxonomy): domain Bacteria; phylum Pseudomonadota; class Gammaproteobacteria; order Pseudomonadales; family Pseudomonadaceae; genus Aquipseudomonas. The sequence goes on along the minus strand of NZ_RWIM01000205.1, from coordinate 66,690 downwards.
ACACCGGCACCCTGACCGCGAGCCTCGGCATCCTGATTTTCAGCGTGCTGCTGTGGCTGGTGATTGCCCGGCAGATCAAACGCCTGATCACCCGACCGATCCACCAGTTGGAAGAACTGTCGCGTCAGGTCACCCGGGAAGAGAACTACGCGTTGCGTGCCTCGCGCGGCAACCACGACGAAATCGGCAGCCTGGCCGAAGCCTTTAACACCATGCTTTCGCGCATCGAGGCCCGCGAGCAGCAGCTCAAACGCGCCCGCGATGACTCGCAAGCCGCCTACGATCAGGCGCAAGGTCTGGCCGAAGAAACCCGTCACACCAACCGCAAACTGGAACTCGAAGTTCAGGTGCGCAGCAAGATCGAGAAGAAGCTCACCGGCTTCCAGAACTACCTCAACAGCATCATCGATTCGATGCCCTCGGCGCTGATCGCCCTCGACGAGCAGCTCTACGTCACCCAATGGAATCAGGAAGCCAGCGCCCTCTCCGGCACGCGTCTGGACGAAGCGCTGAACCAGCCGATCTTTCTCGCCTTCGAACCGCTCAAGCCGTTTCTGCCGCAGCTCAAGCAGACGGTCGAGCAACACACGGTAGCCAAAATCGAACGGGTGACGTGGTTCAAGGACGACGAACCCAAGCATTACGCGCTGACCTTCTATCCGCTGATGGGTGGTGCCGGGCGTGGTGTGGTGATTCGTATCGACGACATCACCCAGCGCCTGTCGCTGGAAGAAATGATGGTGCAGTCGGAAAAAATGCTCTCGGTCGGCGGCCTCGCCGCCGGCATGGCCCATGAAATCAACAACCCGCTGGGCGCGATCCTGCACAACGTACAGAACATACGCCGCAGACTGTCGACAGAGCTGCCGAAGAACCTCGAGACCGCCGAGCAACTGGGCATCGAGATCGACACGGTCAACCGCTACCTGCAAGTTCGCGAAGTGCCGCAACTGCTCGACGGCATCCAGCAAGCCGGCGCGCGGGCGGCAAAAATCGTCACGCACATGCTCAGCTTCAGTCGCCGCAGCACCCGCCAGATGGCGCCGTGCGATCTGCCGGCGCTGATCGATCAAGCGGTGGAAATCGCCGGTAACGACTTCGATCTGGCCATTGGCTTCGACTTCAAGGGACAGGCGATCATCCGTCAATTCGACCCGGCGCTCGGCCCGGTGCCGGGCACCGCCAACGAACTGGAGCAAGTGCTGCTCAACCTGTTGAAAAACGCAGCGCAGGCGATTCACCAGCGCGAAGACGACAGCGAGCCGGGACGGATCATTCTGCGCACCCGACTCAATCCGCCGTGGGCGGAAATTCAAGTCGAGGACAACGGCATCGGCATGAGCGAGAACGTGCGCAAACGCACCTTCGAGCCGTTCTTCACCACCAAGGAAATCGGCCAAGGCACCGGGCTTGGCTTGTCGGTGTCGTACTTCATCATCACCAACAACCACAAAGGCCAGATGGAAGTGCAGTCGGCGCCCGGCCAAGGCACCTGCTTCACCCTGCGCCTGCCGCTGGCGCAACCGGCGCCCATCGCGGCCGAACTCAATCAACTACCGAGGTAACCCATGGGCTTTCGCTTGTCGAAGATCTACACCCGCACCGGCGACAAAGGCGAAACCGGCCTGGGCGACGGCCGCCGCGTACCGAAGGATCACCCGCGCATTGAAGCGATTGGCGAGGTCGATACGCTGAACAGTCAGGTCGGTGTCTTGCTCGCCGGATTGATGGCCGAGCGTGAGGCGTTTCCGGGATTGAATGAACTGATCGAGGTCTTGTCGCCTTGTCAGCATCGCTTGTTTGATTTGGGTGGCGAGTTGGCCATGCCGGAATATCAGGCATTGAGCGCTGCAGAAATCGAACGGCTGGAAGCGGCAATCGATGTGTGGAATGAAGAGTTGGGACCGCTGGAGAATTTCATTCTGCCGGGTGGCTCGATGCTGATTGCCCAGGCGCATGTGTGTCGCAGCCTGGCGAGAAGTGCCGAACGGCGTTGTCAGCATTTGAACGCGATTGAGCCGCTGGCCGGGGTTGGCCTGGCGTATATCAATCGGTTGTCGGATTTGTTGTTTGTCGCGGCGCGGTTGATTGCGCGGCGGCAGGGGGTGGCGGAAATTCTTTGGCAACCGGCAGCGAAACCTGAAAAGAAGTAGCGCCCGTTTAGCCGTCATCGCTGGCAAGCCAGCTCCCACAGGTTCAGTCGCTTACACAACACTTGTGAACGACACAAAACCTTGTGGGAGCTGGCTTGCCAGCGATGAGGCCAGCAGCCTTACAGAGAGTCAGGCCAGAACGCGCGAATCCCCGCCACACCTTGAGCACCATGACTCCAGGCCTTCTCGCGCTCCGCCGGGCCAACCCCACCCAACAGAAACACCGGTTTACTGAATCCCTCGATCAACGCCTCAGCCTGCTCCCAGCCCAACGGTTGCGCATCCGGATGAGTCAAGGTCGGCTGCACCGGCGACAGCGTTACAAAATCCACGCCCATCTGCTCAGCCAGCGCCAATTCCTCAGCGTTGTGGCACGACGCCGCCAGCCAGCGTTCCGCCGGCAACGGACGCCCCGCCGCCGCGTACTTACGCAACTGTGCGGCAGTGATATGCCAACCGGCCGACGGGAAATCGCCGAGCCACTCGAACGGCCCTTTGATCATCAGTTGCGCCTTGCCCGCGCAAAGACCGGCGGCATCCACCGCCAGATCGCGGTACTTGGGGTCGTAACCGTTTGGTGCGCGCAGCTGGATCAGCTTGATCCCGCCGGCAATCGCTTTCTGGATACCGCGCAGCAGCGCCGACGTTTCCAGATCTTCCGGGGTTATCAGATATTCGGCGGGCAAACGCGCCGCCGCGACGATAGGCTGGTTGGCCGCCGGGAACTCGTAATTCACCAACTCTTTCGCCGTGACCCAGGCCAATGGCTGGCCTTCGGCACCGTGGGGCTCGCCGGTAAATGCCGAAACTTCCCAGACATCCAGCAACACTTGTTTGTCGGGGTAGTCGTGACGCACCTTGATCAGCGGTCGGGCGGCGCCAACGACGATGCCCAATTCTTCATGCAGCTCACGGGACAGCGCGCTCTCGACTGTTTCGTCAGCCTCGACCTTGCCGCCGGGAAACTCCCACAATCCACCTTGATGCTGGGTGTCGGCGCGGCGGGCGATGAGGATCTTGCCACTGTCGTCACGAATGACGGCGGCGGCGACGTGTACGCGTTTCACGGATTCAACTCCTCCAGTCCAGCCTGTTGCCACGCCTTGAAGGCGGGCCATTGGTAGACGGTTTCAACATAAGCCTGATCGGCATCCGGCAGTTGCACCTGATAGGTACGCAGACGTACGGCAATGGGCGCGAAGAAAGCATCGGCCAGACTCACCCGGCCAAACAGATACGGACCGCTCTCGGTGGCGGCAGCGCGGCACTCGGCCCACAGCGCGAGCATGCGCTCGATATCAACCTTGACCTCCGGCGGCACCGGGTTCAGCGGCGCATCGTGATTGAGGTTGAAGGGCATGTGATTGCGCATGGCGAAGAAACCGCTGTGCATTTGTGCGCAGGCGGAGCGCGCCTGGGCCCGAGCGTAAATATCGGATGGCCAGAGCTGCTCGGACGGGAACTGTTCGGCGAGGTATTCAGCAATCGCCAGCGAATCGGCGATGGTGCCACGCGCCGTTTGCAGCAGCGGGACTTTTGCTGTCGGCGAATGCTTGAGCAGCAGCTCGCGGGTGTCGGGCTTGCCGAGTTTGATCAGTTCTTCGCTGTAGGGAGCGCCGGTCAGTTCGAGCGCCAGTGCCGCGCGCAGGGACCAGGAGGAAAGCAATTTGTCGCCGATGATCAGGTGCAGGGACATGGGTGAATACCTTCTTGTCAGGGAAACAATCCAGAATGTCTGGCGTCTGTGCGTCCGCCATCGCGGGCAAGCCCGCTCCCACAGTGATTGAGGTCGCTCACAAATTTTGTGTACACCACAGAACCCTGTGGGAGCGGGCTTGCCCGCGATGAGGCCGGCAGCCGCTCCACCTTTTAGATCAGGTGCGGTATTCCGCGTTGATCTTCACATACTCATGCGACAGGTCGGTGGTCCAGATGGTTTCGCTGCAATCGCCGCGACCCAGTTCGATGCGGATGGTGATTTCTTCCTGCTGCATCACCGCCGAACCCTGCGCTTCAGTGTAGGTCGCTGCGCGGGCGCCACGGCTGGCAATGCACACGTCGCCGAGGAACACGTCGATCTTGCTCACGTCCAGATCCGGTACGCCGGCACGACCGACGGCAGCCAGAATGCGGCCCCAGTTAGGGTCGGAGGCGAACAGCGCGGTTTTGATCAGTGGCGAGTGCGCCACGGTATAACCAACGTCCAGGCATTCGTGATGATTGCCGCCGCCATTCACTTCAACGGTGACGAACTTGGTCGCGCCTTCGCCGTCACGCACGATGGCCTGGGCCACGTCCATGCACACTTCAAACACCGCTTGCTTCAACTTGGCGAACAACTCGCCTTCGGCGCGGGTGATTTCCGGCAGTGCTGCCTTGCCGGTAGCGATCAGCATGCAGCAGTCGTTGGTCGAGGTATCGCCGTCGATGGTGATGCGGTTGAACGACTTGTTCGCGCCGTCGAGCATCAGGTTGTGCAGCACGTCGCGGGAGACTTTGGCGTCAGTAGCGATGTAGCCGAGCATGGTCGCCATGTTCGGACGGATCATGCCCGCGCCTTTGCTGATGCCGGTCACGGTGATGGTCACGCCGTCATGCTCGAACTGGCGGCTGGCGCCCTTTGGCAGGGTGTCGGTGGTCATGATGCCGGTAGCAGCGGCTTCCCAATTGTTTTCCGACAAGTCGTCGAGCGCGGCTTGCAGCGCGCCTTCGATCTTCTCGACCGGCAGTGGCTCGCCGATCACGCCGGTGGAGTACGGCAGAATCTGGCTGGCATCAACGCCCGTCAGCTCGGCCAGTTTGGCGGTGGTGCGTTCGGCAGCGGCCAGGCCTGGCTCGCCGGTACCGGCGTTGGCATTGCCGGTGTTGGTCAGCAGATAGCGCACAGCGTTCTGCACACGTTTTTTCGCCAGAATCACGGGCGCTGCGCAAAAGGCGTTCAACGTGAACACGCCGGCCACGGTCGAACCTTCGGCACAGCGCATCACAACGACATCCTTGCGCCCGGGGCGCTTGATGCCGGCCGAGGCGATACCGAGTTCAAAACCGGCAACCGGGTGCAACGTTGGCAAAGGACCAAGACCAACAGCCATGAATGCGCTCCTTACTCAATGATGTCAGCACCGCCACTCGCAGCGACGGTGGTTTAAATGGCAAAACGCCGCGACGGCAGGAGCCGGTCGCGGCGCGGGTATTTCAGCGATTGAAACGGGTTTTACTGGATCTGCCCGTGGCAATGCTTGAATTTCTTGCCCGAACCGCAGTAGCACAGTTCGTTGCGGCCCAGCTTCTGCTCGTTGCGAACCGGTGCGGTGGCGAGGGCTACATCGACCTCTTCACCGAGCAATTCCGGTTGCTCCAGACCTGGCGCTTCAGCGTGTTCGAACTGCATGCGGGCGGCCAGTGCTTCGGCTTCCTCACGCAGACGTTGCTCTTCGGCTTCCGGATCTTCGCGACGAACCTGAACGTGCGACAGCACGCGGATCGAATCGCGCTTGATCGAATCGAGCAGCTCGGAGAACAGCGTGAACGACTCGCGCTTGTACTCCTGCTTCGGGTTCTTCTGGGCATAGCCACGCAGGTGGATGCCGTGACGCAGGTGATCCATGGTCGACAGGTGGTCTTTCCACAGGTCGTCCAGCACGCGCAGAACGATTTGCTTCTCGAAGGAGCGCAATGCCTCGGCACCCGCCTGGTCTTCTTTCTCGTTGTACGCGGCGATCAGCTCGGCCATCAGCTTCTCGCGCAGGGTTTCTTCGTACAGGTGATCGTCTTCGTCGAGCCATTGCTGGATCGGCAGTTTCACGCCGAAGTCGCTGGCAATCGTCGCTTCCAGACCGGCCACGTCCCACTGCTCAGGCAGCGATTGCGGCGGAATGTGGGCGCTGACGGTGGCGTTGAGCACGTCCTGACGGAAGTCGGCGATGGTCTCACCGATGTTGTCAGCGGCCAGCAACGTGTTACGCATGTGATAGATCACTTTACGCTGTTCGTTGTTGACGTCATCGAACTCGAGCAACTGCTTGCGAATGTCGAAGTTGCGGCCTTCAACCTTGCGCTGCGCCTTCTCGATCGCGTTGGTCACCATGCGGTGCTCGATCGCTTCGCCCGGCTGCATGCCCAGGGCTTTCATGAAGTTCTTCACTCGATCAGAGGCGAAGATGCGCATCAGGCTGTCTTCCAGCGACAGGTAGAAGCGGCTCGAACCGGCATCGCCCTGACGACCGGCCCGGCCACGCAGCTGGTTGTCGATACGACGGGATTCGTGACGCTCGGAAGCAATCACCTGCAAGCCGCCCGATTCGAGCACTTGCTGGTGACGCTTCTGCCAGTCGGCCTTGATCTGAGCGATCTGCTCAGGGGTCGGATTTTCAAGCGACGCGACTTCCACTTCCCAGTTACCGCCCAACAGGATGTCGGTACCACGACCGGCCATGTTGGTGGCGATGGTCAGTGCACCCGGACGACCGGCCTGCGCGATGATTTCGGCTTCTTTTTCGTGGAACTTGGCGTTGAGAACCTTGTGTTCGATGCCTTCCTTCACGAGCAATGCGGACATGTGCTCGGAGGTTTCGATGGTCGCAGTACCCACCAGCACCGGCCGGCCGGCCGCCATGCTTTCCTTGATGTCCGCAACGATCGCCGCGTATTTCTCTTCGGCGGTCAGGAACACCAGGTCGTTGAAGTCTTTACGCGCCAATGGTTTGTTCGGCGGAATGACCATCACTTCCAGACCATAGATCTGGTGGAATTCGAACGCTTCGGTGTCAGCGGTACCGGTCATGCCCGAGAGCTTGGTGTACAGACGGAAGTAGTTCTGGAACGTGGTCGAGGCCAGGGTCTGGCTCTCGGCCTGAATGTTCAGACCTTCCTTGGCTTCGATGGCCTGGTGCAGGCCCTCGGACAGACGACGACCCGGCATGGTGCGGCCGGTGTGTTCGTCGACCAGTACGACCTGGCCGTCCTGCACGATGTATTCGATGTTGCGGTTGAACAGCTTGTGCGCACGCAGACCGGCGTAAACGTGGGTCAACAGGCCCAGGTTATGCGCCGAGTACAGGCTCTCGCCTTCAGCCAGCAGGCCGACGCGGGTGAGCATGTCTTCGATGAACTGGTGACCGGCTTCGTTGAGCTCGACCTGACGGGTCTTCTCGTCAACGGTGTAGTGGCCAGCCTTGGTGACTTCGCCTTCGACTTCCTCGACGTGCAGTTCCAGCTGCGGGATCAGTTTGTTGATCTCCATGTACAGCTTGGAGCTGTCCTCGGCCTGACCGGAAATGATCAGCGGGGTACGCGCTTCGTCGATGAGGATGGAGTCGACTTCGTCGATCACGGCAAAGTTGAGTTCGCGCTGGAATTTTTCTTCCATGCTGAACGCCATGTTGTCGCGCAGGTAGTCGAAACCGAATTCGTTGTTGGTGCCGTAGGTGATGTCGGCGGCGTAGGCCAGACGCTTCTCTTCCGGCGGCTGGAACGGCGTCACGACGCCGACGGTCAGGCCGAGGAATTCATATAGCGGACGCATCCAGTTGGCGTCACGACGCGCCAGGTAGTCGTTCACCGTCACAACGTGCACGCCCTTGCCGGACAGCGCGTTGAGGTAAACACCCAGGGTCGCTACGAGGGTCTTGCCCTCACCGGTGCGCATTTCGGCGATCTTGCCTTCGTGCAAGGTCATGCCACCGACGAGCTGTACGTCGAAGTGGCGCATACCCATGATGCGCTTGCCGGCTTCACGGGCGACCGCGAAGGCTTCTGGCAACAGCTTGTCGAGGGTTTCCCCTTTGGCGATGCGGGCCTTGAACTCAGCGGTCTTGGCGCGCAATTGATCGTCCGAAAGGGCCACCATTTGCTCTTCGAAGGCATTGACGAGCTGCACCGTCTTGAGCATGCGTTTGACTTCACGCTCGTTCTTGCTTCCAAAAAGTTTCTTTAACAAAGGCGCAAACATATCGGCAGGATCTTCCACACTAAAGGGATGGAGGGCGGCCCCGTGAGCGTCGCCCGTGCAGCCCTCATGGCCGCATGCGAACGAGCATTCTACCCGGAAACGGAAGTGAGGAAAGTGGCGATATTCCACGATGCTGGCACTGCGCTTTGACGGGGCTCACTTAAAATAGGGGCGTTTTGCTCAACTTCAAGTCATTCAAGGAAGAAGTTAGTCGTTGATTTAATGGGTAAAGCGGGGTCAAAAGCAATGGGCGAGTGATTTCGCCTATCTGCTACCATGGCGATTCTGTTACTTCAGGCGTTCGATCATGGCATTCCGCCCTCTTACGGCCAGAGCACCCGCCGTTCTCTTGCGCGAAGCCAAGCCGCTCAAAGCCATCCTCGGCCATGCCCAGCGCTTGGGGCATTTGCAGCGCCTGCTCGAAAGCCAACTGCAACCCGCCGCCCGCGCGCATTGCCATGTCGCCTCGTGGCGCGAAGGCTGCTTGCAGCTGGTGGTCACCGATGGCCATTGGGCCACCCGTCTGCGTTATCAGCAAAAGCGCCTGCTGCGCCAGTTGCAAATGTTCGATGAGTTCGACCGGTTGACGCAGATTCGCTTCAAGGTGCAGCCACCGTTGATCCATCGCGGGCCTGTCGGACACGCTCCGGATCTGTCGACGGATGCAGCGGCGACGATTCGGGAGACGGCCGACGGGATCAGTGACCCGGGCTTGCGCGCGGCGCTGGAACGATTGGCGGCGCACGCCAAGACCAAATCCTGAAGCAACATCAAAAGATCGCAGTCGTCGGCAGCTCCTACAGTTGGAATGCAAAGCCCTGTAGGAGCTGCCAACGGCTGCGATCTTTGCTTTTAGCGGCGCTTGCTGCCACCCAATAAAGAACCCATCAAGCCGCGCACCAATTGCTTGCCAAGGTTATTGGCCGCCTGACGCATCGCCGACTTCAGCGCCTGCCCGGCTGCCGTTCCGAGAAATTCCCCAGCCCTGTCGGCCAGGCTTGGCTCTTCAGCCGCAGGTTTCCCGGCAGGCACTTCAGCTTCTGGCGCCAGGCCTTTGCGGCCCATCAAAATCTCGTATGCCGATTCCCGATCAATCGGTTTGTCATAACGCCCCTTGAACGGCGAGCCGGCGATCAGCACCGTTCGCTCAGTCTCGGTCAGCGGCCCGATCCGCGATTGCGGCGGCGCCACCAGCACGCGCTGGACCATTTCCGGCGTGCCTTTCTCGGTCAGCGTACCGACCAGCGCCTCGCCAATCCCCAATTCAGTCAGCACCGACAAACTGTCGAAGGCCGGATTCGGCCGGAAACCGTCGGCCACCGCGCGCAGGGATTTCTGCTCCTTGGCGGTGAATGCGCGTAAGCCGTGCTGGATGCGCAAACCCAGCTGCGCCAGCACGTCATCCGGCAGATCCGCCGGCGATTGGGTGACGAAATACACGCCCACGCCTTTTGAGCGGATCAGCCGCACTACTTGCTCAAGCCGTTCCTGCAAGGCCTTGGGCGTATCGCCGAAGAGCAAATGCGCCTCATCGAAAAACAGCGCCAGCAACGGTTTGTCGGCATCGCCGCGCTCCGGCAATTGCTCGAACAGTTCCGCCAGCAACCACAACAGGAAAGTCGCGTAGACCTTCGGCGCTTCATGCACCAGACGGCTGGCGTCCAATAGATGAATACGCCCACGGCCATCGGCGGCCGGGTGCAGGATGTCTTCGAGCTGCAGCGCCGGTTCGCCGAATAAAGCTTCCGCGCCCTGCTGCTCCAGCGTTGCCAAGCGCCGCAACAGCGCCTGACTGGACCCGGTGGTCATCAGCGCGGCGTCTTCGCCCAATAGCTGCGGGTTGTCCTTGAGGTGATTGAGCAGCGCTTTCAGATCTTTCAGATCGAGCAACAACAGACCTTCGCGGTCGGCGACCTTGAACGCCGCGTACAGCGCCGACTGCTGGCTGTCGGTCAGTTCCAGCAGGCTGCCGATCAGCAGCGGGCCCATTTCACTCAAGGTGGTGCGCAATGGATGACCGGACTCACCGTGGATATCCCACAACGTCAACGGATACGCCTGCGGCGTGTGGTTGAGCCATGGCATCCCGGCAATGCGCTCGGCCACTTTGCCCTGCGGGTTGCCGGCGGCACCGAGGCCACACAGATCGCCCTTGATGTCGGCAGCGAAAACCGCAACGCCCGCATCACTGAAGGCTTCGGCCAGGCGCTGCAAAGTGACGGTCTTGCCGGTGCCGGTGGCGCCGGCGACCAGCCCGTGGCGGTTCGCCAGGCGCATGGCCTGAGCGACCTGTTGCCCCGCGAGATCGGCGCCGATTACGAGTTGTGATGAGTCAGGCATTTTGTCACCCAATGGTTAATCTTTGATTACACATGGCCGATACAGATTGATGTAGGACCCGACCAAAAGTCAGGACGGACATTTCCCTAAGGAGAGACGGAAATATCAGCTTACTTTCACCGTTGCCCATTTTGCGCGCTTCTATAAAAGCACGCCCTGGACATTAAGACCTTAGCGGAACCCCAAGCCATGAACAAAAATCTGCGCTTCAGCCATAAAATTTTGCTTGCCGCCGCTCTCATCGTCATCGCCGCTTTCGCCTCGTTCACGCTGTACAACGACTGGTTGCAGCGCAACGCAATCCGCGATGACCTGAACAACTATCTCAACGAGATGGGTGAGGTTACCGCCGGCAATATCCAGACCTGGCTCACCGGTCGCATCCTGCTGATCGAAAACGCCGCCCAGAACATCGCCATCAACCCGGAACCGGCCACCGTCGCCAGCCTGCTGGAACAGAAGGCCCTGACCTCGACGTTCATGGCCACCTATCTGGGCGATGCCACCGGCCATTTCACCATCCGCCCGGACACCAAGATGCCGGACGGTTTCGATCCGCGCGTGCGCCCTTGGTATAAAGGTGCCGAAGGCAGCAGCGCGTCGACCCTGACCGAACCCTATATCGACGCGGCCACCGGTCAGCTGATCATCTCGATTGCCACCGCTTCGAAAAAGGCCGGCCAGAGCGTCGGCGTGGTCGGCGGCGACCTGAGCCTGCAATCGCTGGTCGACACCCTCGCCGCCCGGGATTTCGACGGCATGGGTTATGTGTTCCTGGTCAGCGCCGACGGCAAGATCCTCGTGCACCCGGACAAAGCGCTGTTGATGAAGTCGCTCAAAGAGGCTTATCCACAGGACACCCCGCGCATCAGCAGCGACTTCAGCGAAGTCACCGTCGATGGCAAGACCCGCATCGTCACCTTCGCGCCGATCAAAGGCCTGCCGTCAGTGAACTGGTACATCGGTCTGTCGGTGGACAAGGATCAGGCGTTCGCGATGCTCAGCGAATTCCGCACCTCAGCAGTGATTGCCACGGTGATTGCCGTAGCGATCATCCTTGCCCTGCTCGGCATGCTGATCCGTATTCTGATCCAGCCGTTGCACGTCATGACCCGCGCCATGGAAGACATTGCCGACGGCGAAGGCGACCTGACCAAACGCCTGACCATCGTCAACAACGATGAGTTCGGCGTGTTGGGCACCGCGTTCAACCGCTTCGTCGAACGTATTCACGGTTCGATCCGTGAAGTCTCGTCGGCCACCGGCCAGGTCAATGAAGTGGCGCTGCGCGTGGTCGCAGCGTCGAACTCGTCGATGTACAACTCCGATCAGCAAGCCTCGCGCACCAGCAGCGTGGCTGCGGCGATCAACCAGCTCGGCGCCGCCGCGCAGGAAATTGCCCGCAACGCCGCCCAAGCGTCGAACCAGGCCAGTGACGCCCGCGGACTCGCCGAAGACGGCCAGCAAGTGGTCGATCGCAGCATCAAGGCGATGAATCAACTGTCGAGCATGCTCAGTGCGTCGAGCAGCAACATCGAATCGCTGAACAGTAAAACCGTGAACATCGGCCAGATCCTCGAAGTGATCACCAGCATTTCCCAGCAGACCAACCTGCTGGCGCTCAACGCCGCGATTGAAGCGGCGCGCGCCGGTGAGGCTGGCCGTGGTTTTGCCGTGGTGGCGGACGAAGTGCGCAATCTGGCGCACCGCACGCAAGAATCGGCGCAACAGGTGCAGACCATGATCGAGGAGCTGCAAGTCGGCGCCCGTGAATCGGTGAGCACCATGAGCGACAGCCAGCGTCACAGTCAGGACAGCGTCGAGATTGCCAACCTCGCCGGTGAGCGCCTCAACAGCGTGACCCAGCGCATCGGCGAAATCGATGGGATGAATCAGTCGGTGGCCACCGCGACCGAGGAGCAGACCGCTGTGGTCGAGTCGATCAACGTCGACATCACCGAGATCAACACGCTGAACCAGGAAGGCGTGGAAAACCTCCAGGCGACGCTGCGAGCTTGCTCGGATCTGGAGCAGCAGGCTTCGCGTCTGAAGCAACTGGTGGGCAGTTTCCGCATTTAAGGCGCGCTCGCCGGCCCCTTCGCGAGCGTGCTCGCGAAGGGGCCCTTTCAAACAGCACAAAAACTCACTGCACCCCCACCGCTCAATCCCGACCGAACATCTATTCTGGATAAAGGTCAACCAAGGGAGAACTCAGCAGCGGAGGGTTGATCACCGTGCACATCGCCGACATCACCATGTTCTACGCCCCGGCCAGCGGTGGCGTGCGCACTTATCTGGATGCCAAGCACCGCCGGTTGGGTGTCAGACCCGGTATTCGCCATAGCCTGCTGATCCCCGGCGCCGACTTCGGCGAACACGACGGCCTCTACACGGTGCCGGCCCCGGCCTTGCCCTTCGGCAAGGGTTACCGTTTTCCGCTGCGTCTGGCTCCCTGGCGAAATGTCCTGGAGGATTTGCAGCCGGATCTGATCGAAGTCGGCGATCCCTACCTCACCGCTTGGGCGGCGCTGGACGCACGGCGGACGCTGGACGTGCCGGTCATCGGCTTCTACCACTCGGACCTGCCGTTGCTGGTCAGCAATCGCATGGGCCATTGGGTCACACCGAATGTCGAGGCTTATGTCACCAGGCTTTACGGCAACTTCGACCGCGTGCTCGCGCCAAGCCAGGTCATGGCCGACAAACTCATCGGCCTCGGCGTGCGCAACGTCTACGTGCAACCGCTGGGTGTGGATCTGCAAACCTTCCACCCCGAGGCTCGTGATCCCGGTCTGCGCGCAGAATTGGGTCTGGCCGAAGACACGCGTCTGCTGATTTTCGCCGGACGCGGCTCCAAAGAGAAAAACCTGCCGGTGCTGCTCAAGTGCATGCAGCGCCTCGGCCCGCGCTATCACCTGCTGCTGGTCGGTTCATCGATGCCGGCGCTGGTGCCGGATAACGTGACGGTGATCGACGAATTCTGCCCGGCACCGAAGGTTGCGCGATTGATGGCCAGTGCCGATGCACTGCTGCACGCCGGTGATCAGGAAACCTTTGGTCTGGTGATCCTCGAAGCCATGGCGTGCGGCATTCCGGTGGTCGCTGTCGCTGCCGGCGCGTTCGAAGAAATCGTCGACGAATCCTGCGGTCTGCTGTGTGCGCCAAACAATCCGCAGGCGATGGCCAATGCGGTGCGCGAGTTGTACAGCCGCAGCTGCGCAAAACTCGGTCAACAAGCACGGCAGCACGTGGAGCGCCATTACGCTTGGGACACCGTGGTCGACAGCCTGCTCAGTCACTATCACGCCGTCCTCGGCCACACCTTGCCACGGGTGGCCAATGCTTGAGTCCTCGCGTGCGCCCGCGGTATTACTGGTGCTGCATGATGTGGCGCCGTCGACGTGGGCGGATTATCAACCTTTTGTCGAAGCCGTTGATGCATTGGGCAATGTGCCGATGACCTGGCTGGTGGTGCCGGATTTCCACCGCCGTGGTGCCCTCGACGACCATCCGGCGTTCTGTCGAATGCTCGATGAGCGCGTCGCCCGTGGCGATGAGTTGGCGTTGCACGGGTATTTCCACGACGACCAGGAGCCCACCCCATCCACGCCGCGCGATTGGTTCATGCGCCGCATTTACACCCATGAAGGCGAGTTCTATGGTTTGTCCCGTGAAGCCGCCCTCGCCCGCTTGCGTGCCGGCATCGACGTGTTCCAGCGCCATGACTGGCCCCTGCACGGTTTTGTCGCCCCGGCGTGGTTGATGAGCGATGGCACCCGCCAGGCTCTGCGCGAATTGCCGCTGAGCTACACCAGTGATCCTCAGCATCTTTATCGATTACCGGAATTCACCGCCATGGACGCGCCGGGTCTGGTCTGGAGCGCCCGCAGCGCCTGGCGTCGGGGCTTGTCGAAGCTGGTCAGCGAACAGCGTGAGCAGCGCTGGCGCGAGGCGCCGGTGATTCGGCTAGGCTTGCACCCCGTGGACATGCGTCACGGTTTTTCCCGAGATTACTGGCTGCACACCCTTGAACGTTTGCTCGCCGAAGGACGCGAACCGATGACCAAAATCAACTGGCTCGCCCGACAGCGCGGTCAACTGGAACGCGCCGCATGAGCCGCAGTGTTTTGTTGCTGATCGGCCTGCTCGCGGCCGTGCTGATCCCGATCGTACTCGGCGGTGGCGACACCTGGACGCGTCTGCAAAGTTTTCCGCTGCAGTGGTTGTTGATCATGTTCGGCATGATTCTGCTCTGCTGGGGCATCAACACCCTGCGTTTGCGTCTGTTGCTCGGCGATCAGCGCGACCGGGTCACGCCGCTGAAAAGTCTCGGCGTGGTGATGGCCGCCGAATTCGCCTACTGCGCCACACCCGGCGGCAGTGGCGGGCCGTTGACAATCATGGCCCTGCTTGCCCGTAGCGGTGTGCGCCCGGCGCGGGGCAGCGCGGTGTTCGCCATGGATCAACTGAGCGATCTGCTGTTCTTTCTTTGTGCGCTGAGCGGGATTCTGATTTACGCGCTGTTTCAGCACCTCAGCGATCGCCTGGAATGGCTGCTGATGGTCAGCGCGGTGTCGTTGTTTGGTGGGTTGTTCAGTTGCGTGCTGGTGGCGCGTTATCACCGCGCCTTGATTCGCCTGAGCGGGCACTTGTTGGCCAGGATGAACGTCAGCGCCATGACTCGACGGCGCTGGGCGCGCAAGTTGCTGCACTTTCTCGCGGCATTCACCGACACCTTGAAGTTGCCTTGGCAAACACTGGTCAAAGTGTTTGCCCTGACGTGCGTGCATTGGTTGCTGCGCTACAGCGTATTGTATCTGGCGTTGCGCGGGCTCGGCGCGGACTTGCAGTGGGCCTGGAGTTTTCTGGTGCAGATGCTGTCGCTCGGCGCCGGGCAATTCAGTCTGTTGCCGGGCGGTGCCGGGGCGGCGGAATTGACTTCGGCGGCACTGCTGGCGCCGCTGGTGGGTAAATCCACAGCAGCGGCGGCGATCCTGATCTGGCGAGTGGTGACGTATTACTTCTATCTGTTGGTCGGTGGCCCGGTGTTTCTGTTGATGCTGGGTCGGCCGTTGTTGAAGAAGTTGATGAGCGTCAGACAGACTTCTTAGTTTCTTCCTGTTGTTCTTTGAGTTGTTCCCACAATTGCGCGGCGTCCGGAAACTCGGTGCCGTCTTCAGGACTCAGGTCATCCGGGTCATAGCGACTCAGACATCCCTCGCCCAACGTCGCGGGCGCTTTGGAAGTGGCTTTGTCCAGTGGATCACTCATGAGCATGTCCTCGGATATCAAAAAACAAAGGGCTTGAGCGATTGAACGCCCAAGCCCTTGGTTTATCAAGTCTGCGTGAGTTAGATCAGAACACTACAGTCTTGTTGCCGTGCACCAGCACGCGATCCTCGAGGTGATAACGCAGGCCACGGGCCAACACCATCTTCTCGACGTCACGGCCGAAACGCACCATGTCTTCAATGCTGTCGCTGTGGCTGACACGCACCACGTCCTGCTCGATGATCGGGCCGGCATCCAGCTCTTCGGTCACATAGTGGCAGGTCGCGCCGATCAGTTTCACGCCACGCAGGGAAGCCTGGTGGTACGGCTTGGCGCCGACGAACGATGGCAGGAAGCTGTGGTGAATGTTGATCACCTTATGTGCGTATTCACGGCACATGTCCGGTGGCAGGATCTGCATGTAGCGCGCCAGCACCACCACTTCAGCGTCGTGCTGTTTGACCAGACGCGACACTTCGTCGAAGGCCGGTTGCTTGTCCTGCGGATTGACCGGGACATGGTAATAAGGAATGCCGTGCCACTCGACCATGCTGCGCAGGTCATCATGGTTGGAAATCACGCAGGAAATTTCGCAGTCCAGTTCGTCGCTGTGCCAGCGGTGCAGCAAGTCCGCGAGGCAGTGCGATTCGCGGCTGGCCATCAATACCACACGTTTTTTCTGCTCGGTGTCGGTGATACGCCAGTCCATCGAGAACTCTTCGGCGATTGGCGCGAACTTCTCGCGCAACACTTCGATTCCAAACGGCAACGAATCGGCACGAATTTCGTGACGCATGAAGAACCAGCCGACCTGATTATCCGAGTGGTGGCTCGCTTCGGTGATCCAGCCATTGTGGGCTGCCAGAAAGTTACTGACTTTGGCAACGATGCCAACGCGGTCCGGGCAAGAAATCACCAGACGATAGGTGCGCATGAGGGGGAAACTCCAGAACTTCGCAAAGGCCGCCATTCTAGCGACTGCGCAGGAAAACTGCAGTATTGATGACCATTGGCGCCGGCAGGCTCTCGTCGCAGGGGTTTTCGACGGGGCAATCGACAGGGTGATGGCGCTCTAATGGCGAGGTTTGATCCGACAACTGTGAATATCTGTGATGACTGGATCACACTATTTAACTGAATATTCAAAGGGTGGCTGTTTCTCGTAACTAATTTAAATAAAAACCCCGGTTAAATGTTTACTTGATGAAACAGCCTGACTATTATTGCGGCACTGTCCCCCTGCCATTCAGCATTCTACATAAGGTAGTAATCATGTCCTTGATCAACGAATATCGCGCCACCGAAGAAGCTATCAAAGAGCTGCAGGCCCGTTTGAAGAACCTGTCGCAAGACGACAAACTGCAAGCCGAGCTGGAATTCGAAGGCAAACTGCGCACCCTGATGGGCGAATACTCCAAGTCCCTGCGTGACATCATCGCGCTGCTGGACCCGGAAGCAAAAACCAAAGCAGTACGTGGCGGCGCAGTCAAAACTACCGGCACCAAGCGTGCTCGCAAAGTTAAACAATACAAAAACCCGCACAACGGCGAAGTCATCGAAACCAAAGGTGGCAACCACAAAACTCTGAAAGAGTGGAAAGCCAAGTGGGGCGGTGACGTGGTTGAAGGCTGGGCTACCCTGCTGGGCTAAGCCGCAATCGCATCGCAGCCCCGTCTGCGATAAAAAGAAACGCCAGCGAATGCTGGCGTTTTTTTATGCGCGGAATTTAACCGCGGTCATGTTCGATTTCAAAGATTCAAACGTTTGCGTAATGCCTCGACATACTTCTGCCATTCAGTGAGCACCTCTCTCTGCATCGGCGATGCACTTACCAGCCATTGCTCTGCTGCCTCTGCAAATGAATTCAAGGTATTCGGCGCGCCCCATTTTGGGTCGGACAAACGCTGCTGACAAAATATCCGCCAGCGTTCTTGCTCTTCAGAATTCAACGTCTCGGCAAAGTTGCGCGCTCGATATCGAAAGAGTAATTCGGGTAAACGTTCATCATCGAAAGGCCATTGCTCTTGCGCTAATTGTGCAGGGTCAGCCGTTCTCACTTGTTCGCATAGACGCCGATCGCGATCACCGATAAATCCGTCGTACAACTGTTGTTCCGGATCCTCACTCGGGGTGAAATCTTCGCTGGCATAAATGGCCGATATTTTATCTTTCCAAAGTTGTTGTGCGTCAGTTAGTCGCAGCGCGCGCTGCTGATACAGCGCCATGTCCAGGCCCAGCCGTTGCTGATCCTGCGTACGCAATACCGAGAGTGGCGCCACGACCGGACAGCGGTTGATGTGAATCAGCTTGAGCGGCACCGGCAATTCGCCTTCGAGCAAATCATCGCGGCGGGTGTACAGACGCTGGCGCAGGGTCTGGGCATCGAGGTCGAGCAAACCCTGCGGGTCCAGATGCAGATCGCAGACGATCAAGGCATTGCGGTTTTTCGGGTGCCAGGCCATTGGCAGCACGACGCCGACATAGCTGCGCGCCGCCGAGAAACGCCCCGAGATGTGTACCAGTGGCTGCAACAGACGGATCTGATCCATCACTTTCTGTTTGCTGCGCAACTGAAATAGCCAGTCATAGAGTTTCGGCTGTTTCTCGCGAATCAATTTAGCCAGCGCGATGGTTGCGCGCACGTCCGACAAGGCTTCGTGAGCGTGCCCGTGATCGATATTGTTGGCTGCGGTCAGGCGCTCGAGCTTGAGACTCACGCGGCCCTCGCCATCGGTGGGCCAGACCAGGCCATCGGGGCGCAACGCGTAGGCGGCGCGTACCACATCGATCAGGTCCCAGCGACTGTTGCCGCCCTGCCACTCACGCGCGTAAGGATCGAAGAAATTGCGATACAGGCTGTAACGGGTCATCTCGTCGTCGAAACGCAAGGTGTTGTAACCCGCGCCGCAGGTGCCCGGTGCAGCCAGTTGCGCGTGCACCCGGGTCATGAAATCGGCTTCGCTCAAGCCCTTTTCGGCGAGCTGGCCGGGGGTGATACCGGTGATAGCGCACGCGGCCGGGTGCGGCAGGATGTCTTCGCTGGGCTGGCAATAGAGATTGACCGGCTCGTCGATTTCGTTGAGCGCGTGGTCGGTGCGAATCCCGGCCACCTGCAGCGGGCGGTCGCTACGGGGAATGATGCCGGTGGTCTCGTAGTCGTACCAGAAGATGGAAGTCACGGGCGGTTCCTGAACTGAAGATCGGCGAAGTCTAGGCGCTCAACCGCTGTCGCGGCCAGCCTCGCGTCATTCAAGCAGCTTGCCTCACATGATGTGCAATACATAGTTATGTCGTTTTCCCCCGAGAGGCTGCTAGCATCGGACTCACTTGCACCCCGAACAGGCCAACATCAGGAAGCCCATGCTCGAGCCGACAGCACCGCCAAGGAAAGCACCGCTGGCCCCGCCGCTGGACACGCGGCATCAGGTCGAAACGCCGGAAGGCATCGACCTGCCATTGCGTCCGGCCGGGTTGATGGTACGGGCCGTGGCGTTCACCATCGATCTCGCCCTGCGTGGGCTGATTCTCGGCGCCCTGTTCATTGCCCTCGCCTTCCTCGGCAAACTCGGCATGGGGCTGGGCTCGCTGCTGCTGTTCGCGGTGAGCTGGTGGTACATGGTGCTGTTCGAAGTGCTGCGCCAGGGCCGTTCACCGGGCAAACAATGGATGGGCCTGCGGGTGGTGCACGATGACGGCACGCCGGTCGGCTGGTCCGCTTCGCTGCTGCGCAATCTGCTGCGCTTTGTCGATCTGCTGCCATTCGGCTATTTCTTCGGCGCCATCAGTTGCCTGCAACATCCGACCTTCAAACGCCTCGGCGACATCGCCGCCGGCACCTTGGTGGTTTACAGCGAAAAGCCTCTGCAGCGCCCGCAATTGCCTGACGCCGAAGCCCGGCGATCCCCGGTTGCACTGACCCTCAGCGAACAACGCGCCGTGCTCGGTTTCGCCGAGCGCCAGAACGAGCTGTCCGCGGAACGGGCCAACGAGTTGGCTGCACTGTTGGCGCAGCCGCTGCATATTTCGGCCCCCAGAGCGATCACGGAACTCAACGGCATCGCTCGCGGCTTGCTGGGGCCAACATGAAGCAGAGCCTTTTCGAAAATCACCACAAGGCCGAATGGGAGCGTTTCACTCTCGCCCTGGAACGCCTTGAACATGGCAAGGACACCTCACAAGTCGCCGGCTTCCCCAAGGCCTATCGGCGACTTTGCCAGCAACTGGCGCTGGCACAGGAACGTGGTTACAGCAGCTTTCTGATCGACTCGCTGCAACAGCAAGTCCTGCGTGGCCACCAACAACTTTACCGTCATCGCAGTCGACTCGCCGCCAACCTGCTCGGGTTCGTCCTGGCCGATTTCCCGCGACTGGTGCGTGCCGAATGGCGTTTTGTACTCGGCGCCGGGTTGCTGTTTTTCGGCAGCCTGATCGGCGTCGGTGTGCTGGTATACCTGTTTCCCGACCTGATCTTCCACCTGATTCCCGCTGATCAGGTACGCGAGACGCAAGGCATGTACGACCCTGTCGCCGGTCATCTGGGCCGCCCCATCGAACGCGCGGCCAGCGAAGACTGGGTGATGTTCGGCTACTACGTGATGCACAACATCGGCATTGCCTTCCAGACCTTCGCCAGTGGTTTGCTGCTGGGCGTGGGCAGCGCGTTCTTCCTGTTCTACAACGGCATGGTCATCGGTGCGGTGGCCGGGTATCTGAGCGAGATCGGTTTCGGTCAGACCTTCTGGTCGTTCGTCATCGGTCACGGGGCTTTCGAGCTGACGGCAATTGCCCTGGCGGGCGCGGCGGGGTTGAAACTCGGCTGGGCATTGATTGCGCCGGGACGCCTCACACGCGGGGAGTCATTGCGCGTGGCGGCACGCAAAAGCGTGCTGTTGGTCTGCGGGGTGATGTTGTTCCTGTTGATCGCAGCGTTTATCGAGGCCTACTGGTCATCGAAAACCAGCGTCACCCCGCAGATCAAATATGCCGTCGGCGCCGCCCTGTGGCTGATCGTCGCCATTTACCTGCTGTGCGCCGGAAGGACCCGCCATGCGCCTGAGTGACGCCACCGTGGTGATCCGTCCGCGCACGACCTGGGAAGCCATGGACCTGGGTGTGCTGATGAGCCAGCAACATCGGCGTCTGCTGATGACCAGTTGGGCCATCGTCACCCTGCCGCTGTTCGCCTTGCTCAGCCTGTTGCTGTGGGATTCACCTTCGCTGGCGATATTCCTTTTCTGGTGGCTGAAGCCGGCATACGAACGCCTGCCGCTGTTCATTCTGTCCAAGGCGCTGTTCGGTGAAACGCCAACACTGAAACAGGCTCTGTGGCATTTCCCGACATTGCTCAAACCGCAATTGCTCGCCAGCCTGACGTGGCGTCGCCTGAGTTTGAGCCGCAGCTTTCTGCTGCCGGTGATGCAACTCGAAGGCCTCGACGGCAGCGCTCGACAACAACGCCTGCAAGTGTTGCTGCAGCGCAATGCCGGCGCCGCGCAATGGCTGACCATCATCGGCGTGCACCTGGAAACGGCGCTGTGGATCGGTTTGATGGTGCTGTTCTACATGCTCCTGCCCCAGCAGATCGAAACCGATTGGGACTGGCAGTCGCTGGTCTTCGGCCCGGAGCATCAGTGGCGTCGGCTGGAACATCTGACCAACGCTTTTTATGCCTTGATCCTCGTGGTGTGGGAGCCGATCTATGTCGCCTGCGGATTCAGCCTGTACCTGAATCGCCGCACGCAACTGGAAGCCTGGGACATTGAACTGGTGTTCCGGCGCCTGCGCCAACGCCTGAACAACGGTGTACTCGGTTTGTTGCTGGCGGTCTGTCTGTTGTTGCCAACCCTGCAACCCGTGTGGGCCGCAGAACCGGACACTGCCCCGGATGCTCCGAGCGCCCCACGGCTGTTGAATCAGCCGCTCACCAGCCAGGCCTCGCGCGACAGCATCAAGGGTCTGCTGGAACAGGCACCGTTCAAGAACAAGGAGTCGGTCACGCGTTACCGTTTCGGTGACGACCCGGCCACCGAGGCTAGGGACAAGCAATCCGGTGAGGCCCCGCAATGGTTGAAAACCCTGTTGGGCTGGCTCGATGGTCAGCACCTCAATGCCTTGGCAAAAGTCATTGAAGTGCTGTTGTGGGGCGCACTGCTTGCGGCGCTCGGCTGGCTGATCTGGCGCTATCGCGAATTTTTCCGGACCTTCGTCAGTCGCCGGCCGACATTACCCAAACGCAACAAACGACCGCTGCCGCAACACGCTTTCGGCCTCGACCTGAGTCGTGAAACCTTGCCCGACGATATCGCCGGCAGCGCCGAACAACTCTGGCTGTCAGAGCCCCGCGCCGCACTGGGGCTGCTTTATCGAGGGCTGCTCAGCCATCTGTTGCACGAGTTCGACCTGACGCTCAAACCCGCTGATACCGAAAATCAGGTGCTGACCCGCATCGAACAATTGCAGCGTCCGCAACTGCTCGCCTACAGCCGCCACTTGACCACTCACTGGCAAAACATGGCCTACGGGCATCGGGTTCCGCCCGCGCATCTGCAACAGGAACTGTGCGATGGCTGGCGTGCGCTGTTCGACAAAGGCGTCGCCCGTTGAACCGCCGCACGCTGTGGCTGCTCGGGGCGTTGCTGGTCGTCGTGCTCGGGGCGTTGAGCGTTTATCTGTACCTCAAGGCCACGCCGTATCAGGAACTGGTCGATCACGGCCCGTCTCCCGCTGCACAGGCCAACCCGTATCTGGCTGCAGAAATGTTCCTGCGTGAACGCGGCCTCACCGTCAATCATGCCGAGACGTTGGCCGAGCTGGCAGACATCGATCCACACGGGCACACCTTGCTGTTGTTCGGCGAGCGCTCGCGGATGTCGCCACGTCAGGCCGATCAGGTTCTGAACTGGGCCCGCGCCGGTGGACGACTGGTGTTTGTCGCCGAATCCCTGTGGGATGAAAAGGCCCAGCAAAGCAATGACCTGCTGCTCGACCGGGTGCAATTGCATCAATCCCTGAGCCATGACCTGAAGGACCCGCCAAAGGATCTGGAAAAAGACCGCTACCCGAATCTGACCAAGCTCTATCTGGAAGACGAAGACGCACCGGCCTATGCGGGATTCAACACCTTCTTTCATCTGGATGACCCGAAAAATCTTGCTCAGGCCTGGGCCAACAGCGCGAAGGCCACGCACATGATGCAACTGGCGTACGGCCTCGGCACGATCACCGTCGTCACCGATGCCGAGCTGTGGAAAACTTCCGACATCGGTCAATACGACAACGCCTGGCTGCTCTGGTATTTGACTGCCGACACCGACATCACCCTGATCTTCAACACTGAACACGATGGCCTGTGGGCATTGCTCTGGCGGTATTTCCCCCAAGCCATCGTCGCGCTGTTCGCCTTGATCGCCTTGTGGCTGTGGCAGGCAGCCCTGCGTCACGGCCCCGTGCAGGCGCCGACGCCGAGCGGCCGTCGGCAATTGCAGGAACACCTGCGTGCCAGCGCTGATTTCCTGCTGCGCCACAACGGTCAACACGCACTGTTGCAAGCCTTGCAACAGGATGTGTTGCGCCGCGCCCGTCGCCGTCATCCCGGCTTCGACCAATTGAACGTTGCCGAACAATGGCTGGTGCTATCGCGCCTGACCCGGCAACCCACCCGCGCCATCAGCCAGGCCCTGAGCCCGCGAGCGAATCAGCGTCTCTCCAGCGCTGAATTCACCCGTCAGGTTGCCCACCTGCAAACCTTGAGGAATGCGTTATGAGTGAACAGATCGAGCCCGGCAGCGCGAGCCATGCCGCCCAGCAACGCCAGCGCGCCAGCCAGTTGGCGCAAGCGCTGCGCAGCGAATTGCACAAGGCGCTGATCGGCCAGGGCGCGGTGATCGATGACGTGTTGACCGCGCTGATTGCCGGCGGTCACGTTCTGCTCGAAGGCGTGCCGGGGTTGGGCAAGACCTTGCTGGTGCGGGCATTGGCCCGTTGCTTCGGCGGCGAGTTTGCGCGCATTCAATTCACCCCGGACTTGATGCCCAGCGACGTCACCGGCCACGCCGTGTACGACCTGCAAACCGAGCAGTTCAAACTGCGCAAAGGCCCGCTGTTCACCAACCTGCTGCTGGCCGACGAGATCAACCGCGCGCCGGCGAAAACCCAGGCCGCGCTGCTCGAAGCCATGCAGGAACGCCAGGTCACCCTCGAGGGTCGCGCGCTGCCGATTCAACAGCCGTTCATGGTGTTGGCCACGCAGAATCCGATCGAACAGGAAGGCACTTATCCATTACCGGAAGCCGAACTCGACCGTTTCATGCTCAAGGTGCGCATGGATTATCCCGAGGCCGATCAGGAGCTGGACATGGTGCGTCAGGTCAGCCGTTCGACCCGCGCCGACATGCTCGACGTCCAGCCCCTGCGCACGATCCTGCAGGCCAAGGATGTACAAGCGCTGCAGCGTATCGCCAGTGACCTGCCACTGGATGATCAGGTGCTCGACTACGCCGTCAGACTGGCGCGCAGCACTCGCACGTGGCCGGGGCTGACGCTGGGTGCCGGGCCACGCGCCTCCATTGCTCTGGTGCGTTGCGCCCGCGCCCGTGCCTTGCTGCGCGGTGGCGAATTCGTGATCCCGGATGACATCAAGGGCTGCGCGCTCGCGGTGCTGCGCCATCGCGTACGCATTGCCCCAGAGCTGGATATCGAAGGCCTGCAAGTCGATCAGGTGCTCCAGCAATTGCTCGATCAAGTGCCGGCGCCACGCCTGTGAAACCTGCGCGCCTATTGTTGATCTGGCTGGCGGCCCTGCTCGCCGTCAGCGTGGTGTTGGGCACCTTGCAGGCGCTGCAAGTCGAAGTGCCCGCCAGTCTGCTGCCGATCAACTGGGGCTTGCTGCTGGCCTTGCTCGCACTGGCGATCATCGATGGCCTGCGCCTCAGGCGCCTGCCTTCGCCCGAGGTCAAACGACAACTGCCCGGCAGTCTGCCGCTGGGGCGTTGGGGCGGCGTGAGGCTGGACGTCCAACACGGCTTTGTCGAACCGGTGCACGTGCAGATTTTCGATCATGTGCCGGACGGTCTGAGCTTTGAAAACCTGCCGTTGACCGTCGAATTGCAACCCGGACACATCAGCCAGATCGGCTATCGACTGCGGCCATTACGGCGCGGTCATTTCAGCTTCGAACAGTGCGAAATCAACCTGCCGAGCCCGTTGGGATTGTGGTCAGGCAAGCGCCTGCTCAATGTCGTGGACAGCACACGGGTCTATCCGGATTTCGCTCGTTTATATGGCGGCGAACTGCTGGCGGTGGACAACTGGCTCAGCCAGCTCGGCGTGCGTCAGCGCCAACGGCGCGGTCAGGGTCTGGAGTTTCATCAACTGCGCGAATTCCGCGAAGGCGACAGCCTGCGCCAGATCGACTGGAAAGCCACTGCCCGCCAGCGCACACCCATTGCCCGCGAGTATCAGGATGATCGCGATCAGCAGATTCTGTTCATGCTCGATTGTGGCCGGCGCATGCGCAGCCAGGACGGCGAGCTGTCGCACTTCGATCACGCGCTCAATGCCTGTTTGTTGTTGAGCTATGTGGCCCTGCGGCAGGGCGATGCGGTGGGCATCAGCACCTTTGCCAGCGATCAGCCGCGTTATCTGGCGCCGGTCAAAGGCACCGGGCAATTGAACGTGCTGCTCAACAGCGTCTACAACCTCGACAGCAGCAAACACAGCGCCGATTACCAGGCTGCCGTGACTCAGTTGCTCGCCCGCCAGAAGCGTCGGGCGCTGGTGCTGCTGGTGACCAATCTACGCGATGAAGACGATGAGGAGCTGTTGAGCGCGGTCAAGCGATTGAGCCAGCAGCATCGGGTGCTGGTGGTGAGTCTTCGCGAAGATCTGCTCGATGCACAGCGACAGGCAACGGTGCAGACCTTGCCCGAGGCGTTGACCTATTGCGGCACGCTCGCTTATTTGAATGACCGCGCCGAACTCCATGAGCGCTTGGGCGCCCATGGCGTGCCGGTGGTGGATGCGCGCCCGATGGAGCTGGGCGCGGAACTGGTGACGCGCTATCTGGGCTGGAAAAGAGCCGGGGCTACCTGATGACCATGTTCAAATGATCGTCAACAGAAAACTGTCGTTTGAAGGGCTGCCTACCGGATTCTCGAAAGTCACGGAAACCCATACGGAACCTGGCTCCCTTACCCAAATCTCCCAACCGAATTTTCCTTCCGCGTTCGACGTCAGATATGTGGGTGTCTGCGAATCCAAACGCAATTCAAGTCTCTTGAATGGTAAAGCCTCGCCCGTAGCACTGGCGACAAGAAATCCTTCCAGTTTAACGATCGAGTGCGCCCCCACAGGGTTCTCCAGAGCGCGAAAACCTTCGAATTTTCCATGCCCGGGGTGCGTAGCAGGATGCAGTACCGTCAATGTCAGGCTCTTGGAACTTTCATCGAGATTGACGACGGTGGCGCTCAAGTCATGCTCGCCAACAGCCACTGGCCTATACGTGATATGGGCCTTTCCATCATGACCCGTCGATGTCGTTCCGATGTCCTCTGCGGCCAAAGTCCAGTGAACGCTGGCCGCTTCAACCGGCAATCCTGTTTCACGGCCCTGCACTTTCGCCCAGATTCGAACGAACTCTCCAGGGTAAACGGAATCAGGGTCAGCCTGGATTTCGACGAGATTCCAGTAATCATCCCGCAAGGTGATCAACAGCGTTTCAGAGTCCCAACCAGCCAACCCTCCTTTGACGATAGCGGTCAAAACACCTGCCTGCTCAGCGACGAAAGCGAACACCAAATCGGCGATACCTCGCGCATCGGTCCATGAAGAACCTAGTTCGTGTTGATTGTAATCCCAGAAAACCTCGACCCCAGCCAAAGGCTCACCCGTCAGGGCAGACACGACCTTGGCATGGGCATGGGCTTTGGACACATCCGGCGCAAGTCTGGAGTCAACCGACTCATACAAAGCACTGATCTCGCGCGGCTCGTTCAGCGTGAAATCCAGTCCCACCGACTCTGAATACACCTCATCCCCCACCCTCGCCTTCAGCACCGAAGCCCCTGGCGTACGAGGCGTGAAGCGCAGCCTCGCGACACCATAGAAATCCGTCAGGCTGGTCTGCGTGCCGAACTCCGCGTGGGTCCAGGTCACTTCGATGCCGACCATGGGCTTGCCGGAAATGGAGGAGATCAACGTTACGTGCTCGATCAGTTCCTCGTTCCAGTCCAGCACCTGCCGGGCCCGCGCACTGTCGGCGAATTTCAAGACCTGCGTACCGACACCGACCGACATGGCATTCGCCGGCGACAGGCTGACCAGCCGCTCGGCCGCCAGTTGCAGGCTAAAGTTGCCATCGCGTACGTCGCCCACGACAAACGGAAAGACCAACCCCACGCCTTGGAAAGGCAGGGGTGTACCAAGCCCTTTTCCGGATTCGAAACGAATATCCAGTTCGGCGGGACCGGTGCCGGTCATGCCCAGTGTCAACTGACGACCGATCAAAGGGTTGTCGTCGGGCGCCAGCAGTTCGATACGATGTTGGCCCTTGCGCCGTGGAAAGACGGTGTTCTGGCCCCATGGATACGCATTGCCCCCGTCAAATCTGACGCTCAAGCTTGCCCAAGGATCATTGGCCAGCGCCATGACCGACATCGACTGGCGCTGTTCATAACCATCGTAGGGACTGACAACGCTAACGAATACCTCGTGGGCGCCAGCCGTCAGCGGGGCGAAGGCAAAACTGCTCCAGCCGTGAGCATCGGTGGGGCTTGAATGTCCACTTGTCCATTGAACGGGCGCGCCTTCGACCGGCGCTTCGGTGTAGTGCGAGACCACTCGAGTCCACAGCGTGGCCGGTTGCTGCCCGACGACCGGATCCACCGGCAACTCGCGTGATGGCTCGATCTTGAGCCGGTTGTGGTCCAGGTTGATCTGGTTGTTCGATGCCAATTTACGCAGGGCGTCGATGAAAAAATGCAATTCGAAAGCAACAGGCGCGCGACTGCTCGAGAAGTCAAACATCCAGCTGGCGCCGCCATCCGTCAGCACCTGTTCAACGCCAAACGGAGGCTCCACGGTTGCACCCAATTCTTCCGGCTCGACTGAACAGGCCAGAGGCACACCAAGCCCCACCAACGGGCTGAGCGCATGGGTTCTGAAGCTATATAGATGAAGCGCGCCGAGACACGGATAAAGCACCTGGCCAGGCGCCGCAACGACCTGATCCAGCACAACATTCATTTCCTGCGACAGGTCGGTGGCTATCAGCCGTCCGGACAATTCGCGATCCGTGATGCCTTCGCTCGTTAATTTCAAGTCGAACAGACTGCTCAGGCTTTGGCTCTCTTCAGAGCTCAGCGTCCAAGTGAGGCCGCCGGTCTCAGGGAGTGGCGTGGCTGACTCCAGGCCGCTCACCTTTAAACCGATGGCTGGATCAGCGCCCCTCCAGTGCAGTGAGATACTTTTGCCAATCAGCATACTGTCGGGCAATGCCTCGACTTTGAGCGTGTGAGATTGACCACGCCAACACAGCAAACCCAGCACCTTGCGGTCGACTTCCGTCTCATCCAGCAGAATGCGTACCGCAGTGGCCCATGGACTGGTGGCCAAGGCTGTCACACTGAAAATACGCTCGACCGCCAGCGCTTCGGAATGGGCCCGAACCTTGGCAACGATCGCCATGTCACCGGCGACCGTCGGCGTATAAAGCACACTTGCCCAGCCTCCCGTACCGGTGCTTGCCTGACGCAGTTCCCCGCCGGGCAGTTCCCATTCAACCAGCGCATTGACTACCGGATCACCATCGCCCAACGCGACGTCATGCAGCACCTGCACCCGTAGCAGGACACTTTCCTCTTCATCGACGACCGGGTATTTGTTGGCCTCACGCACCTCGCCGATCCTCACCACGTTGCGCGCCAGTGACATGCGCTTGAAGGGCGAAGGCAATTTCAGTTTCGAGCAGGACAACTGCAAATTGAACAGGCCGTCGAGGCGATCTTCGCTGGTCAGTGTCCACGATAGATCGGTTGCATCGACGGGCAGCGGAACGTCGAGCGCCGGACTGATCATCACACCCAGTTGTTCAGGCGAATCGCCACTCCAGGCCAGCGCCAACGAGGTTCCCTGCAAGACAGCGGGGACTTTGATTTGCAGCGGGTAGTTCGCGCCACGATTGGGATAGCCGGTCCGGTCCGGCCACGGCGCTTGCCCCGCGTCGGTCACCGCCAGCAGTTCTTTCCACGGATCCGTGGCCAGTACCTTCACCGCAAAGGTCTCGGAAACGATACCCGCCTGGTAATACGGACTGTCCACTGAGGCCACAATCGTGAAGTCGCCATCGGTCATCGGCAAATAGTCGAAATAGGCCCAACCGTTGTCATCGGTGTTGCTGGCCGCTTTGAATCCCTGGCCCTCCACCGCCCAGTTCACCGTGCGCCCTTCGAGTACCTGCGAGGTGTACCAGGAAATCACCTGCACCCCCAGACGTACGGATTGGCCATATTCCAGCACCGGGTAATAGGCGGCCTCCAGTGCATCGCGAAACGCCAAGCGGTGATGCCCCAGTGATACGTCGAGCGAATAGGGTTGTGCGGTGTATTGGTTGAGCAGTTGCAAGGTAAACAGATAGGGTTCGTCGTTGCCGATCAAGGGGCAACTGAGCTGCCATTCATTGTCCAGCGGCTGATCGAACCCCCAATCGGGGCGAGGCAGAATCGCGCCTTGCGGATTGTTCTGGATCGTCAGCGCCGCTTGCGTGCCCAGCCAGTCGCTGTCGTCCGTGGGGGAGAAACGCAAACGGTGACCTGCGCTGTGCGAGTCGAAGTCTGCCCCCAGACACAAATGCAGGGGCATATCCGGGGGTAGCGACTCTTCATCAAGTTGCAACGCTTGCAACTGCAGCGGCAGATCCAGATGCAAAAGCAATTGAATGCGGGTCACGCGAATGTCGGAGACGAAGTCATTTGCTTCATTGTTCGGGCTGCTGATTTCCACGCGCAGCGTTTGACCGGGCAGTAATTCAAGATCCAATACCGTTTCACAAGGCAGCAGATCCAACGCCAGGGGCTGCCCTTGTGCCGCCTGAAACCGGCGTTGCTCCAGGGCTGACGCTGGCTTTACCGGGAGCTCGATGTCTTGTCGCTGCTCAGACCCCTCGACACTGATCCGCACGTTGCCTGAATCGTTATGGTTGTTCTCATACAAAAAGCTCAGCACGTAGCGCACACCCGGGCTGATCGCTTTCGGCACTGTGAGCCGTTGAAACGCCGAGTGAAGATTGCTGGCGCTCAAATATTTGATGGGCTCGCTGCCATACATGTCCCCATAGATGGTCACCCAACGTGAATTGCTCGGGTTTTTGGTCCAGTGGGTAATGCTTTCGCTGAAGTCACCGTTGAGCAGCAGACTCTGGTCAGCTTGAATAATCGGCTCACCCATGATGTTCACTTCCTCTAAGCTTGCGTGGCTCGCGGGTTTCAACCTGCCCCACCATGTCCTGCGCAACCCGCAGGAATGTCGCGTCGCCGACCTTTGCCGTGTAGCGGATACGCACGATGATATCGGTCAATGAAGCCAGCATGGTTTTCTGCGGATCCTTGCCCGGCCATGGAAAGTTCAGTATCCAGCGCGACACCGCCCCGGTGCATTCGAAGGGATTGAGCAAGCCTTCATCGGGTTTCAGAATGGTCATGCCGTTGTCACCGAAACCACTCGACAGGGCAATTTGCTGGCTACTGCGCAGGTTGATCTGCACATCCGCCGGCCCCACCGCTCCTGCCGGCGCATACAAATATTCAATCGACTGACGCGTGGCCTTGGTCGCAGTCATGCTGCCGACCTGCAGCAGTGTTGCGCGCACATCCTCGTAGGGGCCGGTCAGTACGGGCAGATCGACCTCCACTGAATTGATCTGCCGGCAGTAATGGCCCGGATGATCGCGGTCAAACAACAGTTGCGAGAGGTTGAATTCCAGCGTTCCGCTGGCCAGCAATCGGCTCAGTGCCTGCGGCCAATTCTGAGCACCTGTTTGCGGGTCAGTCGTGTCTTCGAACAGGCGACGCAACGAAACGGTTTTCACCAGTTCCAGCCGCCGTTCGAAGCGTTGCAGATACTCGCGCTCCATCCGCAGCAGATATTCACGCAAGTGCTCACCGGCAGTCAGGCCGTGACGGCTGTCCAGCCAGATCTGCGGCAACGGGATCTGCGCGTCGTAATCCGCAGTCTCGGCGCTGAGCGACGCCTGGGCGCTGATACACAGGCTGACCACGGCGTCATACGCCTGATAGTGCAAGGTTTTGAGTTGGCCCAGCAGCCACCCCAGCAGTTCGGTGTTGCACGCACGCTTTTTCAGGAAGTTATAAAACGTCAAGGCTTGCGCATTGGCACGCAAGGTTTGTTCAAGGCCGGCGCGGGCCGAGGCCACCGCATGACCCTGCGCGGTGATCTGCTCATCCAGTGCACGGATCTCCGCCAGCGCCTGATTGCGCTGCAGGTTCCATTCGTTGCGACGACGGCGATAAGCCTCGGTGGTCGCCTGTTTGTCGGCATCCAGTTGAACCCCCTGAGCACTGATGCCGAGAGCGAAACCGACCGCTTGAAGGCCTTCTTCCAGCCGATGGCCGCCGTTGGCCAGACCGAAAATATTCGGCAACGACGCTAGCACCGCCCCCGCCGTCTGGAATCCTGAGGAGGTCACGGCGAGTATTTTCGAGAGCTGAATACTTTCCATCACCTGGTATTCAACCGCCGAGACGTTTTCGTCATACACCCGCGCGTATGCCTCGGCCCGTTCCTGGGCCATCACCTTGCTCTGCTCAAGCGCCGCCACGCTTGCTTGCAGCTGCGCAATGACCTGCTCCTGAACGGTCTGCGCATAAGCGCCCAGTTCCACCAGATGGTTCTGTTGCAGTTCTTCCTGTTCGGCACGATCGCGTTGTTCGAGCAGACGCAGCACCTGATTGCCGTAGTCCTGCAGCGTTTGCACGGCGCGCAGGGCGGCTTCGTAGGTAACCCGCCAGCGGAACGCGCCGACTTCCAGCCGTCCGCCCATGGGCCGTGGAGAACCGACATTGCCTGCGGCCAGATCCCGTAGCAATTGATTGGGATCGGTGGGCGGACTGAACAGCGGCAGCAACAGCGGCCGACCATCGAGCGTAAGGTTATTGCGCAAATTGTGCAGACGCTGAGCGGGCAAGGCGAACAGATCGAGCAATTGCTGATTGAGCGGCAGTTTGAACGGCTCGACCGCCAGCAGCCCCATCAGTGGCGCACGATCAGCGGCCACGGGGAATTGCGCCAGGTTGAAATCCAGCGCCTTTTCAAACTGCTCCAGACTAGAGCGCGAGCCTCCCAGCGCCAGCAATTGCTCGACGGTTTTGGTCTCCCATTGGTTGACCGTACGTGCGGACGGCGCCTTGCCCATGAAGAATTCGGCCTGGATGTAACACAGCTTGGCGGCCACCAGACTGTCGCGGGTCAGTTGCCGGTAATACCAGTCACCCCAGGCCATGAGGTTGTTCACGTATTCGCTGAACACCAGAATCTTCAGGTGTCGGGGGGCCGCATAACCGATCGCGTCGGGATCGGTCGGCGCCCAGGCTTCACAGCCTGAATTGCCGTCACTCGTCAAGGGGCGGCAACGCCAGTATGGCGGGCGAGGATTGCCAGTTTGCAGCTCGGCCACGCTCGTTGGATCGGCCGGCCCCTGCGGATCAAACAGATAATGCAACCAGTCTTGCGCCTCCTGGAACCGGTCCTCGGCGCGCAGACGGGTCGCAATCAAGTGCGGCACGTGGAAAAACAGTTCCCAGAAAAACAGGCCGTTGGCGCCATCGAATGCACCGTTCGGTTCCTCGAAATCCGTCTTTGCGTTTGGCCCGGGTTCCGGCAGAAATTGCGTTTCCCAGTCCAGGATAGCGTCGACGGAAATGCTGGCGCGTTGCACCAGTTCCGGACCAAACAATGAGTTCAGACGGACATATTCGAGTGCGTTTTCGTCCTGTTTAAAGTGCAGAAACTGCGCGGCGTCCGCAGTATTTTTAAGCAGTGCCGAGGGCGCCCATGGGGCAAGGTTGACGGCAGCCAAGGTGAACGTGTTAAGCCCCTCGGCCGCCGAACCAAACGTGAAGACAGGATTGCCCACGGCACCGCTGTTACGCTCGAGCCGGAGCCACCCAGTGGCGCCTCCCAACCTAAGGGTCATGGTTTTGGTGGACGGTTCTGGGTCACCGCCCGCCGGGTTTTCCAGTGTCAGGGTGACTGACGCAGTCCCTTCCAGTGTGGATGGCAGCAAAACGCCCTGAACCATCAAGACATCTTTGGCTCCCAAACGAAAAGCCATCGCCCGAAGCCTTAGAAAAGGCACCAAACGCCCTGTCGCCCCATGGACTGAGGTTATGGTCACCTGACTCAACACTGGATGCTGAACGATGTCCGGAGTGGTGAAGCGCGCTTTCACCATTTCATCAAGCCATTCACCGTCGTCTTCCACCGGCCGAAACAAGACATCCCTGAAAATATCGATTTTCAGTTGGAGGTCGGTCGAGGTCTGGTTGATGAACTGGATGCCCAGTTTACCCTTGGGATTCAACTGATCAGCCCATAAGGTCGCAATCAACCTTGCTCCTTGGGAATGATCTTTTTCATAGTTCTTCTCGAACAGCCGCAACGGCGCCAGCCACTGGCCGTTCTGGGTCATGAACGCGAGGTTGATCGTCAGTTTGTGCGGGATGTATTGCGGCTCCGTTTTCTCTCCCACGCTGTCGCGCCATTCAGCCCAGATCAGGCACAAGCGCCCGTTCCAGAACAGCGGTCGCATGTCGACAATCCGCGCCTCTGCGGCAATGTCCACCGCTTGCCATTCGCTCCAGGCGGCCGGGTTGATTCCGGTGCACGTCGGTGACAGTTCCACCTGAGCCTTGCGCCAGAAATATTGAAAGGGCTGCTCGCGCTGCCGTCCGACAAAGTAATAGTCAGCCTTTGTCGGCGACTCGCCGTCCATGTAGGCACTGATCACGTCGAGGTTGCAGGTCTGTTCGAAGGTCTGCAGGTAATCGCGCATCGCCAACTGCACGGAATCGGCGTTCAGGCGTGTCTGGTTCAGGCTGTTCTCAAGGTTTTTGAACAGGCTGCTCTTGCGCTGGCGCACGAACGGATTGATGAAGTTCTCCGGGTAGACCGCGATCATCTGCAGGGCAGCCCAGTCCGGATAATTGCTATACAGCGCCCAGTCGGCCAGATCCTGCTTATCGAACTCGGTCTTGACAAACCCCGGCTCCATCTTGCGATACACGGCGTGAATGTATTGCTGGGCACTGCTGATCGCCTCTGCAACCCAGGAGCTCTGCACCTGATAATTGTCCAGCGGATCCAGGCGCAGCAGTTCGGCCAGATCACTCGGTGTCTTGAGGAAGGTGTAATCCCTGTCGGTCCTTCCATCTGCGCCGCCGATGCAATACTCGACCAGCGCCGAGCGACGTTTTTCCAGTAATTCGCCGAGAATGTTCACTGCCATGATCCTTGCTCCTGAGCCTGTGCCATGCGGGTGCTCTGACGCCTGAACAGTGTTCAGACGGCGGGTTGATCATCCTGAAAAGTGATAGGGTCAAAATCCATGGAAGTTTCGCTGCTTTCGCTATGCACAACGACGATGAACGTTCCTGGAACTGCGCTGGAAACCACCGCTCGAGCGAGTCCGTCCTGATTGGTGTATGACTGACGAGGACGGATATTCAATCTGTCCTCTGAATCCGATGAGCTCGCCTCCCACCGCACCAGCCTGTTCGCTCCCGGATTTGAATATTGGTCCTGCAACGTGGCGTACAACTCGACTTCCTACCCCAGGCCCACGGGCCCCGTGGGTGACGGAGAGCTCGTAGGCCCAACAAATTTCAGGTTCTTGCCGTCGCTGACCACGTTGATAGCAGGAGCAAACTGCGGATCGATCAAATTCAGCCAGAACGTCGGCGTTTCTGTGCCCATGACGTTGCCCGGGGTGTATTGAGCCTTGAGCGCACCATCCGTGCCGGTAACGCCGTTGCTGATCGTTCCCAATGAGGCTTGCCAGTAAATCGGAATTCCGCTCAGAAGTTGCCCGGTTGCATCCTTGAGCGTCACGGTGAAGAGCGCTTTTTCTCCTGGTTTGCCCGCCACGACATCCTGCTGATCAAGCGTGCAGTGGGCACTGACCAGGTTTTTCAGATCGCCATCAAGCTGGGCTGGCGGAATCGCTGTCTCGGTCACGCTCAACAAGGCGTGTTCTGCGGCAATGGCATAGCCAGCCCGGCTGACCTCTTCCGACAATTTGCCAATCAGAAACAGCGTTAAAGCATCCATGTTGGTGCGCTTCGAGAGCACGCGAATCCGTGTCAGCAGGTCCAGTTGTTGCAAATTCTTGAGGATCAGAGGCCCAGGCGGACTCTCCTCAGGCTTCATCCGCTCGATGCACTCACGGACCTCCTGAACGCTCCAGCCAAAGAACTCGGCCAGCCTGATCGCCGCCGCTTTCTGCACCAGTGCCTTTGCATTCGCTCCAAGATCTTCTGGCAGGTGATTGACCTGACGCAGGTAGTCCAGCAACTTCTGTTGCGGCTGCTCGCTGAGCCCGAAGGCTCGATCAAGCACGCTCAAGTAGTAAAGGGTGCTCATCGAAAAGGCGTGTTTGTCCGCTTGGCCCAGCCAGGCTTCATGGCCGTAATCGAGATAGTCCTGGAGCGGTGCCGCACTCAGATCCAGTTTTGCCACCACCGCGCTACGCCGACGTAGATCAGCCAATAAGTTGAGCAGCGGGTCTTGCGGCAGGACTGGCCCGACCACCGTACCGTCGCCGTCCGGATCATTGGCCTCCAGCGCTTGCCTCAAGAACTGGTAACCGTCTGAATTGGCCCAATGCAACACGGCTAGCGCTTGCTCCGCACCAACCCCGGCATACACCGCCAGGGACTCTTTGACCACCGAGGTCTGTACCTGCCGGACCTGCAACAGCACACGGAGCATTTTTTCGACGATGGTAGCGAGCAACTCGGCATCGATGTCCCCCAGGCCTTCCTTGACC
The DNA here is from genome assembly GCF_009764645.1 of Pseudomonas sp. PB106. GTDB lineage: Bacteria > Pseudomonadota > Gammaproteobacteria > Pseudomonadales > Pseudomonadaceae > Aquipseudomonas. Next base: position 30,923 of record NZ_RWIM01000205.1, on the reverse strand, counting down.
GCTTTCTGCAGCCGCCGTATCGCGGACACCCGGTACGCCTCCTCATCAGCGTCGAAAGCGAGCACCAGACCTAGAGAGTCCACCAGCGGAGCATCCTCGCCATATTGCCCACTCAAAAAGTCCAGCCAACTGGCGGAAGGCAATGGGGGTACGCCCGCCATCTGCAAGCGGGCATCACTGAACAAGGCGGCCTCGATCAGGTTGCCGATTTTCTCGAACAACTGCCGGTCCTGCTCGGAGGGCACATTGGCTGCCTCGGGTGGCGCAACGTGCTGCAAGACCCACAGCACCGGCAGATCGCGTTCGCGACACCAATCGATGCAGGTTTCCAGGGCATCTATCAGGCACAGCACGTCCAGTGTTTGACTGGTCTCATCAATCACGGGCTCGCCGGCCAAACCGTTGAGCCACTCTCCCCCCCCCAGCAACGTCAACATCAACACGCCTTCCATCGGCGTGATGCCCAACAGGCGAGGCAGCCTCACCAGGCGGAAAAAGCTGGAAATCACCGACGCGTTGCGCTTCAGTCGATCACCATCGCCTCGCGCTTCGGCAATCGCCACCGCCAGATACTGATAAGTCTGCAGGTCAATCCCCAGCCCGCTGCACAATTGATTGACGGTCAGGTCGGTGACACCCGCCTGGGGCAATACCGGAAATTCACCGTTATCGAGTTTCAACGGTTGTCCGTAGTTGCCTTGGGTGTTGAAGACTCTGTCGAAATGCGATGCCCTGTCACCCCGGCCATACACCGAGATCGTATCGATAAACGCAGCGAAGTCTTCCGCCGTGCACTGGTGATGCTCGCGTAGCGCCTGAAACAATCCCAGCGCGTGAATGACGTTGTTGCTGATCTGCCAGTCAGCGGTTTTTTCGTTGCCCCGCGCTTCGGCATTGATCGCGGCGACCAGCAAGGCGTCGGTCTGTTCGCTGGGCAACTGGAGCCAGTTGTCCAGGCGGATCTTGCGGTTGATGCGGTCAAAACAGGGAATGTCTTTTGCGGCATTGGGGCGCAGGCTCAAACGATTAACCAGCCCAGTGAAAATGATACCGACTGCAGGGCTTTGATTAGCATTCAGGTAGACCGAACCGGAGCGCCAGTTTTCGGGCGACTGAGGCGGGCTCGTTGAATCGAAGTCAACATTAGGCGAGCGGACCGGCGCGTAATCGCGTACCGAAAACAGCGCCTCGATCTTTTCACTGTCGAGCTTGGTTCGTTCACCGAAAAACGGCACCTGATCGAGATTCAGGGATTGCGTGCCTGGCGCGCCATAATTCTTCTCATAAAACGCAATCCTCCCGTCATAATCAGCCAGCCCCTCAGTCAGCATGGCGCGCTGATAAGGCCCAAGCCGCGAGGCGTGAGCCAGGCCTCGCGCAAGGTCCGCATCCCATGCCTGCGTCTGCAGAAAATAGGGAAACTGCAGATCGGTTCTCTGCACCAGGTGCCCTACCGACAGGCTGTTGTGGCGGGTAACGCCGTCGATCGACACCCAATGTTGGTAGTACGGCAGCCCATTGGGATAGCGCGCCTCCAACAACCTGTCGTCCAGCTCGATCTCCGCATCGCCGGCTCGAATGAACGTCTCCAGCACCGGGACAATGATGTCCACCGCTGACACCGAACTGTGCACGGCACTGTAATCGACGGAGAGTTTCTTGATGTCTGTGCGCCGTTCGTGAAAGGGGTACTTGTCCTCGGCCACCCCTTGAGGATCGATGCGCTGCTCGATCCAGCGCAACAGTTCCATCAAATAGGCCACCGGCGACGTAATGGACTCCAGAGACTGCGGCGGGGTCAGCTGTTCAAACAGAGGGTTGAACAAAATCTGGAAGCTCGGTCCGGGGATCATGGATAGCAGTCCGCTGGATGGCTGTACGACGACGTCCTCCTCATCCTCATCTTCACGCGCACCGGCCAACCTATGCTCAATGAATTGCCGGCGCAGATAAGTCGCCATGCTGTTGGCCCGCCGCAGCAATTGGCGAGCGTGTGCCGGCTCGAGATTGAACTGCCTGACCAGGCCCGAGACGCCCTTTTCGATCAAGGGAAAGATGGAGCCGCCCTCTTCGAAATACCTCGCCAGGGCGGCGTATTTTTCCACCTCCTCTTGAGCAAATGCCTGATTGAGCATCTGTAACGCAGGGCGATCGTTTGCGTCGGCCATCATCGAAATCCTTGAGTCGGTTGCCCACCTGGACAGCCTCGCGCGGAGGCTGGGGGTCTGTTTGCGTCCATGCCATTGGGCGCGGGATGCGGATCGGCGTCTACTGTCAGAACTGACAGTAGAGACGACCGCTCATCGGAAATGGCCTAGCTTGAGGGTGGTAATGGCAGCACTTCAAAGCGCTGACTCTCGGTCCAGTCAGAGGCACTGGCCGGGTCGGTGCCAGCCGCGAAAGTCTGCCGAAAGCGGCACCAGTTGCCCCCCGGCGCCAGTGGTTGCGCGGCTGCGCCCTGCCACTGGCCGTTGCTCACCGCAAGATCGGCGGCCCAGATCACGTCTGGGTTGAACCAGCTCACCACCTGCCCGACGCCGGCCTTGCCAGTCCCGGCGAAGGTCACGGGCAAAGCGACCCAACGACCGGCTGACGGTGCGTTGATGACGGGCAACCATGTGTTGATTTGCACCGCTTGTGGCGCGGAGACCGCAGAGACGAAATCGCCAGACGCGGCCTCAACGGTCAGGGCACCCGGGCCACCGGGATGGTCAATGTTTGCCGACAGCGACCACGTACGATCCTCAAGCACCGGGCCGGAACCCAACGTCGCACCGCCGCCCGCAAGCTTCACGGTGACCGTATCGCCGGGATAACCGAATCCGCTGATCACCACAGCCGAGCCGATGGCTGCGTCCTTTATCGGCGACTCGATAACCGGCGTCGATGGCACGACCCTGACATCGCGCAGCAAATCTTTCGACACCTGGTCGGCGAAGGTCTGCCGCAACCGCAAACGGTGACTCCCGACCAGATTCAGCGACACCTGCCCGCTCCACTGCCCGGCGGCATTGACCGACACTTCGTCCAGCAAGGGTTCGTCACGCCCTTGCAGCCAAACGCTGACCCTCGCGCCAGGCCAACCGGTGCCGGACAGGATTGAGTGCCGCGGCAAGTCGCGGCCCTCGGCCGGTGTGAGCAAAACCGGTGGCAACAGCACCACGTTGCAGACCCGAATGTCGCTGTGGACAGGCCCGGAAGTGTCGAGTGTTTGCCGGGCGGTCAGGGAATACACGCGGTATTTCAGGTTTACCAACTCGATAGACCAGTCGCCATCGCTGGTTAACTGTTTGGAATTGAGCTCGTCGCCCATTTGCTCATCCCACACCGACATCCTTGCGCCGCTCATCCCGTTCTTGCCGCTGATCGTCGTGTTGCTGCTGACTTCAGCCCCTTCGGCAGGCACGCTGATTAGCGGTTTGAGCATGGCCCGGCGAACGGTAAAACTGCCCGTGGCCGGTACAGAAGTCTGCGAGGCAAAGGTCTGGGTCACGCTGAAGGAATGGGTTACGTCAGGGGTAAACGGCAGGTCGCGGCGAAAGGTCCAGGTTGCGCCGGTGACCGTGGTTCTGTGTTTGACGAAGTCATTGTTGTACTCAAGGATGACCACCGCGCCTGGCCAGCAGTTGCCGCTGATACGGGGTGACTGGTCGTTTTCGACCACTGTGACCGAGTCGGGCGCCAGCGGGGGAATGCTCACTTCGTAGTCGACCCACGCACATTCTTCGACCAGGATTTGCTGGATGTGGATCCCTCGCTTCCAGACCGGGCCCCACGCTTCCAAAGCTGTGGATGACCACTGGTTATTGCTGACGCGCACATCACGAGCAATGGGCGTAAGACAGTCAGCGGCAAAGAGCTTTATCGTCGCTCCATTAACTCCTCTCCCGGAAAAAACAGGTGTGTAGACCTCGGTATGGGTGACATCACTCGGAGCGGGGAATGCATAGTCAACCTTGAACCTGAGTGGCAGTGACTCGATCCAGCCGCCGGCGTTGTCCGACACCTTCTGAACCGCACTCAATAGGTATGAGCCGAAAGGCCAATTCGCCGAGGCTGTTTGCCATTTACCGCCGCTGACTACCACGAGAGGGGGCGGGGTAGCGGCCGGACCGCTGACGATCGTGATCTGGACAGTGGCACCGCTGTAGCCGTCACCGGAGAATTCTGCCGTTGTAATGGTGGGGTGTTCGACTTTGATAGGCGTCAGCACGGGTGGCTGGATTTTCAAGGCATGAGGAGCGCTACGAGTGGAACCTACTCCGCCATAAAACTGCTGAGCGACAAGGGACACGTGTCCTGGATCGAGACTGACGGACGCAGTCCAGGAAGACCCCGTCAAGGTCGATGACTTGCCGACCATGTTTTGAGTCATATCCAGAAAGATCCTGACCTCAGAACCCGGGCGGCCGCCGCTTCCGGAAACGGAAAAGACCTGCGGCTGCAACGAACCTGCATCCGGTGCTGTAATGGACGGCGTCGCCACCGCCATTGTGAATCTGACTGGGAGACTGGGATCCGGCGTGCCCGTCGAAATATTTTGAGTGGCGGTGATGGACACCTCACCGTCCGCAGGAGTGATATCCAATGCCCAATGACCAAAACTTCCCACTGTCGTCGTCCCCAGCGCTCCCTGCCGCGGATCTCTCACGGTGACTGTGGCACCACTAAGCGCCAAGCCCTCGACACGCAAAGAAGATGAAAAGAAACTGCCATTTTCAGGCTTGGTTATTTGCGGTAGTTGCGAGTAGTCCTGGATATAGACATGGCGTGTCTCGCTTCGCGTACCTTGGGTCGCTGTAATCTGTATTACAGTCGAGCCGAAGTCCTGCAGATCCTCTTCGATCCTCCAAGAGCCTGAAGCAATAGCGGGGTAATACGTTTGCCTTGCAACGACTTTCAGTACACCGGTAGTTGCACAGGTTCCAGATATCCTCAGCCTGGAAGCCACAAGCATATCCGGTGCCGGTTCGATAATGGCCAAAACGCTCTTCGACTCGTCTTCCACTCGATGCTGACTCATTAACCTGCACTCCTTTCAGACATGCAGATGTTATAGGCGCAACGGTCTTTGGCTGGATACCTGTCAAAGCTGACAGTCCCGACCAACGGTATGGGTGGCGCGAGCGTATCGCGGCATCTGGGCGTTCTGTTCTAATCGCTATACATCTAGCGAGGTTTGAATCAGGCCGAGGCCGGCAACGCCTGAAAACTGAAGTACTGCTTCAGCGCCTGCACCAACTGCCCATATTCAGCAGGGGGCCGTCGCAGGATAAACCCGGCGTCGAAATGCTGCGGCGTGGCATCTTCATGGCACCACAGGCAACACGCCGTCAGGTCGACGACTTGCTGGCAGCCATCGCCCATGGGGATTTTCAGACGCAGATTGAAATCGACGCCGATCATCATCGGCAACTGACTGATGAGCATCAGTCCGTCTTCGGAGACGTTTCCCAGAAAGCCGATGGGTTTGTCGGTGACGCTGTTGAACACTCTGAGGAAATACGGCAACTGATGCCGTTCGATCCGCCGGTCGGTAAACATGCGCAGTTCGCCATGCAGGGCTCCATCACAGAGCCGCACCTTTGCTTCGGAACAGGCCCGTACCGCCGGCCCGCTCTCCCCGCTTCCGGTGTGACGGTCGCTACATCGCCGTCACGTGACCACTTGCCAGTCGCAGGTGTTGCGTCGGTGCTGGGCCTTCACGTCCAGCACCGATTCATTCGACTATAGCTCAGCTTGTACACCCGGCCAGAATTTGTATGACAACTGTCATCAGAATCGGGTCGGGCGCACCACGGCTGCGGCGCTGCGCGTCGGGTAGTGGCCCAGGCTTTCCAGGGTTTCCAGACGGGCGCGGGCGCGGTAGGCGTATTCGCTGTTCGGATAGGAGGCCATGATGAACTGGTAGGTCTGCGCCGCATCGACGAACATTTTCTGCCGTTCGAGGCACTGGCCGCGCATCATCGACACTTCCGGCCAGACGTACGGGCGGGCACGGCTGGCGCGTTCGACCTTGGAAAGCTCGAGCATGACCTGCTCGCAATTGCCGCGATCGTAGGCGCTGTAGGCATTGTTCAAATGATGGTTCATCGACCAACGGGTGCAGCCCGTGACGGCGAGGACGCTGAGGGCAAGGGCGGCAATGGGTACGAATCGCATGAGGGTTCTCCTGTCTTGAGCAATGTATCGACCCAGGGTCGGAAATCTTCAGGCGCGTTTGTCCCAAAGTTGTCGTGTTCAATAAAGAAAGTATTAAGTAGTGCATTCGAACAATGACTACACCCCAAGAGCATAGTAGCCTTCGCTAGCGCTTGAACTCAGGAGTCTTTGCATGTCCGTCCGTCGTACCAAAATCGTCGCTACCCTTGGCCCGGCCAGTAACTCGCCGGAAGTTCTCGAACAGCTGATTCTGGCTGGCCTGGACGTTGCCCGTCTGAACTTCTCCCACGGCACCCCCGACGAGCACAAGGCTCGCGCGAAGCTGGTGCGTGACCTCGCTGCCAAGCACGGTCGCTTCGTCGCCCTGCTGGGTGACCTGCAAGGCCCGAAAATCCGTATCGCCAAATTCGCCAACAAGAAGATCGAGCTGAAGATCGGTGACAAGTTCACCTTCTCCACCAGCCATCCGTTGACCGAAGGCAACCAGCAAGTGGTCGGCATCGACTATCCGGATCTGGTCAAAGACTGCGGCGTAGGCGACGAGCTGCTGCTCGACGACGGCCGTGTGGTGATGCGCGTTGATACTCAAACTGACGATGCGTTGCATTGCACCGTGACCATCGGCGGCCCGCTGTCCGACCACAAAGGCATCAACCGTCGCGGTGGCGGCCTGACGGCTCCGGCCCTGACTGAAAAAGACAAGGCCGACATCAAGCTCGCTGCTGAAATGGAAGTCGACTACCTCGCGGTATCCTTCCCGCGTGACGCAGCCGACATGGAATACGCCCGTCAACTGCGCGACGAAGCCGGCGGCACCGCTTGGCTGGTGGCGAAGATCGAACGTGCTGAAGCCGTAGCGGACGACGAAACCCTCGACGGCCTGATCAAGGCTTCCGACGCTGTGATGGTTGCCCGTGGTGACTTGGGTGTGGAAATCGGCGACGCCGAGCTGGTGGGCATTCAGAAGAAAATCATTCTGCACGCACGCCGCCACAACAAGGCTGTGATCGTTGCGACCCAGATGATGGAGTCGATGATCCAGAACCCGATGCCGACTCGCGCCGAAGTGTCCGACGTGGCCAACGCCGTGCTCGACTACACCGACGCCGTGATGTTGTCTGCCGAATCCGCTGCCGGTCTGTACCCGCTGGAAGCCGTGCAAGCGATGGCGCGTATCTGCGTCGGCGCTGAGAAGCACCCAACGGGCAAAACTTCCAGCCACCGTATCGGCAAGGAATTCACCCGCTGCGACGAAAGCATCGCGCTGGCGACCATGTACACCGCCAACCACTTCCCGGGCGTCAAAGCGATCATCGCCCTGACCGAAAGTGGCTACACCCCGCTGATCATGTCGCGCATCCGTTCCTCGGTGCCGATCTATGCGTTCTCGCCGCACCGTGAAACGCAGGCGCGTGCAGCGATGTTCCGTGGCGTGTACACCGTACCGTTCGATCCGGCTTCGCTCGAACCGCACGAAGTCAGCCAGAAGGCGATCGACGAGCTGGTCAAGCGCGGCGTTGTGGAAAAAGGCGACTGGGTCATCCTGACCAAGGGCGACAGCTACCACACCACCGGCGGCACCAACGGCATGAAGATCCTGCACGTGGGCGACCCGCAGGTCTGAGTGACGCGCTGAAAAACAAAAGCCCCGCCATGTGAATGGCGGGGCTTTTTTATTCGTGTAATCCGCGCAATGCCCACTTGGAAATACCCTGCATCAGAAAACGATCAGACGTCATGTTGATGCGGCGATTTAAAGTTATTTAAAACATTTAATTAATCACAAAGAACTCTAACAAACCTGTCAGAACTATCAGTTGGCGGAGTAAGTACTTCTGCATTCTTATAGGGATGCGCTTACTCTGAAAAAACCTTCATGCGCACGCGTCCTTCGCTTTCAATCGAGACATGACAGATGAATTCTGAATATCAGCATGGAAGCACCGATACTGGACTCGATCCCAGCTTCGCCGATCAGGGAATTGCCAACCTTCAATCACCGGCGCCTCTCTACCCTGAATACACGACCCAGGTCGTGGCCGTCGGGCCTGACCATAAGGTATATATCGCGGGAAGAGCCTCCGAAGGCTTGAATTACTCAGTTCACACGTTGACGCGTCTTACAGATGCCGGTCTCCTTGACACGACTTTTGGTGACAACGGTCACTTTAGCGGCTATTTCTACAAATCAGACCGTTCATCTTTCTTCGCTGAGCAGATAGCGTTTACCGGCGTAAAGATCCTCGTAACCGGCTATCTTTTCCATTATGAAAATGGTGCATTACGGCGGGACGCTGCCGCTGTTCGCTTTCTTGAAAACGGAACAATCGATGAAACTTTCGGGGAGCAGGGAAAGTTCGTTTTTTATACTCCTGACCTAGATGCGGACACGTCGCTGAGCACGGCCTACCATGAGAAGCTTTTGGATGACGCTTCATTGCGAAGTGGATCTCGACACCCAAGAACTATCTACCCTGGTAATGCTTATCAAAACACCCCGGTGACTGAAGAACACATTTTCCTTCTCCATCACTCGGGAAATTTTGTCAATCAACACAGTTGGATTATTCGTATCACCCAGCATGGACTATTGGATACCACGTTTAATGAAAGTGGATTTGTACGTGTAAGACACCCCATCTACCCTCGCCTGCGTCTTTCCAGTCTGACAATTGATGATGATGGGAACTACATCTGTAGCGGTGAGGTTCGTGTTAATTACTCTAGCTTCCCTGATGCAATCGTGATGGTAAAACATGATAAAAACGGCAACCTGGATACTTCATTCCAACAAAACGGTTTTCTGCAGATAATGCACGAAACCCCGGGTCATTTTTTCTTGCTCGAAAAAACCGTAAAGCAACCCAACAATCGATTGCTCTGCCTGGGTCTGGCACTCAACAACGACCAGAGCGAGATATCCGCTGTATTAATCAGCCGTGAGGCTGATGGCTCCAGCAACATACAATTCAATAGCGGAAAACCCGTCTTTACCACCATCAATTCATCCAGTGCTGCATGGACCAACGCTCAATTCCAGCCGAATGGCAGTTTCCTGACAGCGGGACTTGTCAATATCGAGGATTCATCGAAAACCCATTACGTGGTTTCACGTTTTTTGGATAACGGCACGCTTGATAAAAATTTCGGCAATGGTACTGGCTCTTTAATCTTTGAGCAGGCAACGAATTTTGTTTATCACTCGTCAGCCTTTACCGAGAGCAAAGTACTGTTCGACATTCAGAGTTACGAACCGGGCGCGCCGTTTTACGACTATGCCGTTGGTCGAGCGCTGATTCCTTAGGCAATTAGAAGCCCCACCATGTGAATGGCGGGGCTTTTTGTTTTCTGCTCTGGAAGATGTGTCGACTGACCCAATGTCATCGCGAGCAGGCTCACTCCTACAGGGGTACGCATTTCAAATGTAGGAGTGAGCCTGCTCGCGATGGCGTCAATCCATTCAACAAAAATCTCAATGCCGTTTGATAAACCCGGTCAACGCCGCCAATGCTTCCGGCGAACGCAGCCGCTGGGTAAACAGTGCGCCCTCCTCCTCAATCACCTGACGGATCAACTCGCGATCTGGCGCTCTCATCAATTGCTTGCTGATGCGCACCGCTTCCACCGGCAACTCATCAAACCGCAGGGCCATTTCCCGTGCTTTGCTCAACGCGGCATCGCCGCTGCCCAGTGCCTCGGTGGCAATCCCCCACGCGGCGGCCTGTTCGCCGCTGAAGCCTTCGCCGAGCAGCAACAATTCGGCCGCTTTGGCCTGCCCGAGCAGGCGCGGCAGGATCAGGCTGGAGCCGAATTCCGGGCACAAGCCGAGGTTGACGAATGGCATGCGCAAGCGCGCGTCACGGGCGACATAAACCAGATCGCAGTGCAGCAACAACGTGGTGCCAATGCCCACCGCGGCGCCGGCCACGGCGGCAATCACCGGTTTGCGGCAGTCGAGCAGACTGAGCATGAAGTGAAACACCGGGCTGTCGAGGTCGCTGGGCGGCTGCTGGACGAAATCGGCGATGTCGTTGCCGGCGGTGAAGCACTCGGCGCTGCCGGTGATCAGGATGGCGTTGATCGCGGGATCGCTGTCGGCCTGTTGCAGCGCTTCGGCGAGACGGCTGTACATCGCCCGATTCAGGGCGTTTTTCTTGTCCGGGCGGTTGAGGCGCAGGGTCAGCAGACCGCGTTCGCGTTCGAGCAGGATGGCGTCAGTCATGGTGGGTCTCGCGTCTGAAAGTTCAGCGCTCAACCACGGCTGAGGAAGACGTCGGCCAGCAGTTGATTACGCGGTAATCCGGCCAGGTACAAACGCCGGGCGAAGGCATCGACGCTGGCTGTCGAGCCGCAGACTAAGGCCAGGGTCTGCCGGGAAACAAGGCGCAGTTGCGCCAAAGCGGCGGCTGACTCTGCCGTCGTCCACCGCTCGACGCTGAGGTTTTCGCGCTGCGCGGCCAGCGCGGCAAGGGGTTTGGCCAGATAGTGTTCGCGCTCGTCATGGGCCAGGTGAATGACGCGGATCGCGCCTTGGTGATCTTGCCGCAATGCCTCGCGCAGCACGCCGAACAATGGGCCGAGACCGGTGCCAGCGGCCAGCAGCCACAACGGTCGCGTGTGCCAGTCGGGGTCGTAATGCAGCGCACCGCCACGCAGTTCACCAAGGCGAATCGGATCGCCAATCTGCAAGCGCCGCGCGGCGTCGCTGAATTCGCCGGGCAAGCGACAATCGAGGTGGAATTCGAGAAAGCGGTCTTCTTCCGGCAGGCTCGCCAGCGAATAAGGCCGGGCAATGTGATCGATCCACAGCACCAGATGTTGCCCGGCGCTGTAGCGCAATGGCCGTTGCGGGGTCAGGCGCAAGCGCAGGACGTTGTCGCTGAGCCAGTCCAGCGCTTCGACGGTTGCCGGGCGACCGTCGGTGAGCGGGTCGAAGGTATGCACCTGCAGGTCTTCGATGACCTGACACTGACACGCCAGGCGCCAGCCGTCCTGACGCTGTTCGGCGCTCAGCGCATCCGGGCGACTGTCGGCAGGCGAACCTTGCACGCATTGCACCAGGCAGGCATGACAACTGCCGGCACGGCAACTATAGGGCACGGCGACCCCGTTCTGATTCAGCGTATCGAGCAGATTGCTGCCTGATACCACCGACCAGTGCCGTTCACCGACACGAACTTCAGGCATCGATGTTCTCCCACGCCGCCGCACAGCGATTGCGTCCATCGCGCTTGGCCCGGTACAACGCCTGATCGGCGCGCTGCAAAGCGTCGTCCAGATCATCGCCCAGCTCCAGCAGGGTCATCCCGGCGGACAGACTGAGGTTACGCACATCCAGACCCACCAGTTCGACATCGGTGAAGGCGATGCGCAAACGCTCGCAACACGCGGTCAGGCGTTCGGCATCGCAATCGGGCAGCAGCACCACGAATTCCTCACCCCCATAGCGCGCCAGTACATCACCGTCGCGCAGGCAGGCGCCGGCGACACCGGCGAAGGCTTGCAACACCTGATCGCCGGCGGCGTGTCCGTGCAGATCGTTGATGCGTTTGAAGTGGTCGAGGTCGATCAGCGCCAGACCGTGGGCCACTCCGGTGTCCATCGCGTTCAGCTCGCGCGAGGCCAGACGCAGGAAATGCCGGCGGTTGAACAGCCCGGTCAGTTCGTCGGTGGCCACCAGATCTTCGAGCTGGCGCATCATCCCGCGCAGGGTGTCCTGGTGCGCCTGCAAGGCAAACCGCCGCTGGCGCATGCGCTGTCGCGAAACCTGGACGAAGCGCGCGTACAAAACCAGCCACGCCAGCACCATCGCCAGCACGCAGACCTGCAACGCCGCGAGCGCGGGCTCCGGCAACAGGAAGTGGTAGCCGTCCCACAAGGTGATCGCGCAGAAGCTGAAGAACACCAGCAACGCACAGCGAATGAATGCACGCCGCGTGAGATGGAACAGGCCGAACAGCAAAATCATCACATAGAAGACCAGAAACGCCCCGCGCGCCTCATCCAGATGGGCGATCAGCCAGGTCTGCCAGCCGAGCCCGAGCAGCACTTGGACTTCGGTCAGGCTGGGGTCGGCGAAGCGCTGGTTGCGCCCGCTCCAGAACAGCACGAACAGGGTCGCCTGGCTAATCACCACGAGGGCGCTGCCAATGGCCACCGAGCCGAGGGTCTGGTCGTAATGCCCGGTAAAAAACGCCAGCCACAGCAGCAGCAAAGCCAATCCATAAGTGGCAGTGGCAAGGGCGAAGCGTTTAAGCAAAAGACGTTGAATGGCGTTATGGGTCAATCGTTGACTCACCGTGCGATAGGAGGCTGACCGAGTGTCCTACTCTACAGACCGGCTGCCACTTTAGAGGCCCAGTCGATAAATGACCACCGATTTTCAGGCCCGAAAATTGACGTCAAAAAGCCTGCTATTGATGCGCTGCGCCCCTGCCGCAGCGCATGGGGCTGATCCCATCGAACAGTGGCTTTGGGCGCGCCAAAAAAAAGAGCGTACTTTAACGAAAAGAACGCTCCGGTACGTTCTCGAGACCTGAGAACTTGGTCGTAATTTTACAAATTGATATCAAAAGTCCCGCCCGTTAAAGAAAGATTCCTACAAGAGAAATTTCCTTTGTATATCTTTCCAGGCGCAACAATCTCCAGAGTAAACGTTGGGCCTAGACCTGGAAGCGGGGGAATGCCGCCACCATAGGAAAATAGTAGCGCAACTTGCTGTTCGCCCAACCCGAAGTCCACGGGCTTCAGCGCTGGAAGTGAGTTGGGAAAAGTAAACATGATGACACCCGCAGCAGGGTATTGCGGACTATCGAACGGGACGGGGGACGCCACAAGTATTGTTCTTCCAAGTACGCTGCAATAGACATTTGTCCACTCTACCGTTGTCACACCCACCTCAAATGAAACTTTTCCATCGGCAGGTTCAAGTTCAGTGTTTTGAAGCATGTCTAGCAATTGATCCGTATCCATAGGGAGCATCCTCGGCAAATTAGGTAAATGTCATTCAGCCTCCCTGAATCTAATCCGCCAAGCACATTTGCCCAACTGTCATATTTGACAGTTGGGCATACTCATTTCGTATAACCCATCGCAGAGTTATGCCATTTCAACTGAACACGCCGACACTGCGACCATCGTTTGCCGCCGAATGGATGTGCCCACCCACAAGGCGCGGTATACTGCCGCGCCTTTTTAGCGTCGCGCCAGCAGCCCCGGCGTGCCCGGCCCCAAGGGCCAGCTTCAAGTTGCAAGCTCCAGGCCGCAAGTTCAAGCAGTCCGCGTACTGCTCCAACTTGCCGCTGATCGCTTGAAGCTTGTAGCTGCCCCATAGAATGTTCCCGTCTTTTAGAGGAGCGCGACTCATGACCGTGATCAAGCAAGACGACCTGATTCAGAGCGTTGCCGACGCCCTGCAGTTCATTTCCTATTACCACCCCGTGGATTTCATCCAGGCGATGCACGAAGCCTACCTGCGCGAAGAATCGCCAGCGGCCCGTGACTCGATGGCGCAGATCCTGATCAACTCGCGCATGTGCGCCACTGGCCACCGCCCGATCTGCCAGGACACCGGTATCGTTACGGTGTTCGTGCGCGTCGGCATGGACGTGCGTTGGGATGGCGCCACCATGGGCCTGGACGACATGATCAACGAAGGCGTGCGTCGCGCCTACAACCTGCCGGAAAACGTCCTGCGTGCCTCGATCCTCGCCGACCCGGCGGGCGCTCGGAAAAACACCAAGGACAACACCCCTGCCGTGATTCACTACTCCATCGTCCCGGGCAACACCGTGGAAGTGGACGTGGCGGCCAAGGGCGGCGGTTCCGAGAACAAGTCGAAAATGGCCATGCTCAACCCGTCCGACTCGATCGTTGACTGGGTACTGAAGACCGTTCCGACCATGGGCGCCGGCTGGTGCCCACCGGGCATGCTCGGCATCGGCATCGGCGGCACCGCCGAGAAAGCTGCTGTCATGGCCAAGGAAGTGTTGATGGAATCCATCGACATCCACGAACTGAAGGCCCGTGGCCCACAGAACCGCATCGAAGAAATGCGTCTGGAGCTGTTCGAGAAGGTCAACCAGTTGGGCATCGGCGCCCAGGGCCTCGGTGGCCTGACCACCGTGCTTGACGTGAAGATCATGGACTACCCGACCCACGCCGCTTCGCTGCCGGTGTGCATGATCCCGAACTGCGCCGCCACCCGTCACGCGCACTTCGTGCTCGACGGCTCCGGCCCTGCTTCGCTGGAAGCGCCACCGCTGGACGCCTACCCGGAAATCGTCTGGGAAGCCGGCCCGTCGGCCCGTCGTGTCAACCTCGACACCCTGACCCCGGAAGACGTGCAGAGCTGGAAGCCGGGCGAAACCGTCCTGCTCAACGGCAAGATGCTCACCGGTCGCGACGCTGCGCACAAGCGCATGGTCGAGATGCTCAACAAGGGTGAAACCCTGCCGGTCGACCTCAAAGGTCGCTTCATCTACTACGTTGGCCCGGTTGATCCGGTCGGTGACGAAGTGGTTGGCCCGGCTGGCCCGACCACCGCAACGCGGATGGACAAGTTCACCCGGCAGATCCTTGAGCAAACCGGCCTGTTGGGCATGATCGGTAAATCCGAGCGCGGCCCGACCGCAATCGAAGCGATCAAGGACAACAAAGCCGTGTACCTGATGGCTGTCGGCGGCGCGGCTTACCTGGTGGCTCAGGCGATCAAGAAGTCGAAAGTGCTGGCGTTTGCCGAACTGGGCATGGAAGCGATCTACGAGTTCGAGGTCAAGGACATGCCGGTCACCGTAGCGGTGGACAGCAAAGGTGAATCGGTACACATCACCGGCCCTGCGATCTGGCAACAGAAGATCAGCGAAAGCCTGGCGGTCGAAGTGCAGTAAGCGCTTCGCCCCATCAGAAACGGCCGGCTAACCTGCGAGGGTAAGCCGGTCGTTTTTTTTGGCGATAAAAAAGCTGTTGGTCAAAACTATTCGATCTTGCTTCCCTGTCAGATCTGACAGGTTACGCCACGCCCCGGTCTTGTTAGCGTCAGTGCACTTACGCTCCCCGTACCTGCACCGGACGCAACCATGGCTGATCAAGAGCTGAACATTGTCACCCCCACCATCGCCAAGAGCTCGACGATCGCCACCATCGGCAAGAGTTGGGGCGCGGTCGGGCCGACCGGTTCGGCGTCATTTGAATTGCCACTGCCCTTGTCGGCTGGGCGCGGCTGGGATCCGCAACTGACCCTTTCCTATAGCAGCCAGGCCGGTAACGGCTCCTTTGGCATCGGCTGGAATCCGGGCATTGGCCAGATCAGTCTGCGCACCCATAAAGGCGTGCCGCGTTACACCGATCACGACGAGATCATTGGCCACGACGGTGAAGTGTGGATGCCAGAGCTCGGCGACGACGATCAGCCCGTGTCTCGTCTCGAAACCACGTACAACGGCGTTGCCATCGGTGAGCATCGCGTCGTGCGTTACTGGCCACGGATCGAAAGCGATTTTTCCCTGCGTGAACGCTGGCAGAGCACCGCCGCCGGCGCGATCCCCTTCTGGCTGGTGCATGGCAGCGACGGCTCGCTGCACGTTTATGGCAAAACCGCCCACTCGCGCCGGGCCGATCCCGACGACGCACAACGGGTGGGCGCCTGGTTGCTCTGCGAAAGCATGAACACCCACGGTGAACACATCTGTTTCGAGTACAAGGCCGACGACCAGGACCTCGACCCCGTGCACGATTACCGTGCCCAGCGCTATCTGTATCGGGTGTTGTACGGCAACGCTGCGGCCAGTCAGCACCTGTATGCCTGGGGCGAGGACAGTCCGGCAAACCTGAAATGGCACTTTCATCTGCTGCTCGACTATGGCGAGCGCAGCCGCTCGCTGACAGACGTCCCGAACTATAACGGCACGCAACCCTGGCTGAAGCGCGACGATCCTTTCTCCACTTACGGCCAGGGCTTTGAAATCGGTACGCGTCGGTTGTGTCAGCAGATCCTGATGTTTCATCAGTTCCCGGCCACAGAGGACAACCCGCCGGCGCTGGTCAGACGGTTGTTGCTGGAATATGCGAACACCTCTTCCACCTGGTCTTTCAGCCAGATCAGCGCGGCGCATTACCAGGCCTACGATGCCAGCGGTTGTGTCGAAAACTCACCGCCGGTGGAGTTCGATTACTCCACCTTTGAACTCAACCAGACACCCGCGCGCCTGCTGGAAACGGACACCATGCCAGGCATCGACGACGGACAGTTCTATCAATGCGTCGACTTGTATGGCGAAGGCGTTCCGGGTTTTCTCTGTCGCCATGACCAAGCCTGGTATTACCGCGAACCGTTGCGCTCAATGAGCGGGCCAGACGTCATCGACTACGGACCGTGGACTGCACTTAAAGACATTGCCGTTGCCCGTCGCGATAAATCCGTGCAGCAAACGCTGACCGATCTGACGGGCGACGGTCGCCTGGACTGGGTCATGGCGCAGCCCGGCATGAGCGGCTTCCGCACACTGAACGCCGATCACAGCTGGGCGCCGTTCAAAAACTTCACGGCATTCCCTCTGGAGTATTTCCATACACTGGCGCAATTGTCTGACCTGTCCGGTGACGGACTCAGCTCGCTGGCGCTGATTGGTCCGCGATCCGTGCGCCTCTACGCCAATCGCCGCGAGGAAGGTTTTGCCGCCGCCGAAACCGTCGAGCATGCACCGCAAGACGATCGCCTGCCGCTGTTCAGCAATAGCCCGAACGAGCTGGTGTTACTGGGCAATCTGTTGGGCAGTGACATGCCCGAGTTGAGCCGCATCCGTCACAACGAAATCAAATGCTGGCCGAATCTGGGCCATGGTCGATTCGGCAAGGGTCGGGTCATCAGCGCCCTGCCCTTCACTTACGATGAGTTCAATGTCGAGCGAGTGAGGTTGGCGGATCTCGATGGCTCCGGCGCGCCGGCGCTGATCTATCTGAAATCCACGGCGTTCGAGATTTACCTGAATCATGGCGGCAAAGGACTGGCACAAACACCGATCATCGTGCCGTGGCCCGAAGGCGTGCGCTACGACCGCTTGTGTCAGGTCAGTTTCGCCGATCTGCAAGGCCTGGGCTGCGTCAGCCTGATCCTCTCGGTGATGCACAGCTCGCCGCAGCACTGGCGCTATGACTTCGTCGCAGCCAAGCCGTATCTGCTGACCGCAAGTAACAACAACATGGGCTGCAGCGCCACGGTTCAATACCGCAGTTCGGCCCAGGAATGGCTGGATGAAAAGCACTACGCACTCAAGCTCAAACGCTTGCCGGCCTGCCACTTGCCGTTCCCGGTCGCGGTGGTCAAACAACAGCGTCAACTGGATGAAATCACCGGCAACTGCCTGGTCCAGTCGTTCACTTATGGCGAGGGTGTCTACGATGGCCGCGAGCGCGAATTCCGTGGGTTCGGCCACATCCAGCAGACGGACAGCGAAAGCGCCTCGGGCGATGACGATATCGGTTTCAGCGCACCGGCCAAGGTCTGCACCTGGTTTCACACCGGGCAGTCCATGGACCGCCCGCGTGACGGCTACTTCAGTGGCGATTACGACGCCGTCGAACTGGGCGACACGCTGTTCAGCCGCCATCATCCGGGTGACGACTGCGACGAGCTGATGCTGCCCCCCGACGCTGACACGCGCTATGAAATTGCCCGGGCGCTGGTGGGTTCTATTGTGCGCGTCGAAACCTGGGCGAAAGACGACGAGCCGCGCACCGCCATACCTTATGCCGTGGAGGAACATCGTTATCGGGTCCGCGAAGTTCGACCAAGGGGCACCCGTTATGCCGCCTCGGTGTTACTGCCCATGGCGCTGGAAACCATCACGTATCAATACGAACGCTTTGTCGATGACCCCTTGTGCAGCCACACCATCAACTTGTGCAGCGATCAGTACGGCCAATCCACTCACGGCATGACCGTGCACTACGCACGCCGACTGACCGAGGAGGCCGAACCACCGTTTACCGATCCGGATGAACAACAGTGGTGGCGCGACGCCCACGATGAGGCCCAGCAATCGTTTTACCTGAGCGAGTCGCGCACCCGCCCTATTCATCTGGACGATGACCCTCAGCACTGGCGGCTGGGTCTGCCGTGGCAACAACGCAACGATGCACTGGTGTTGCCCAAAGGTGCGTTGCCCAACGGGATGACAGCCGAGCAGGTCTCCTATGAGCACCTGACGCTGCATCACGGCTCCGCACAGTGGAACGCTCAACGGGTGCTGACCGCGCAATCGGTGCAGCGTTATCTCAGAACCCTCGATCAGAGTGTCCTGCCCGATGGCGTGGCAGAGTTTGCCGCGCTGGCCGGCCCGCTGGAACTGGCGCAAATGGACAAAACCGCGCTACAGGCCTACGACGTTTTACCGCCGCCGTTCGATATCCGCGCCGCACTCAGAGAAATCGGTTACCTGCCGATGCCGTTGTTATTCGAGTCGCCAACTGCCGACAGCGAAGACAATCTGTGGTCCTCGCACTTCAGTTTCGCCCAATACAACGGCCTCGAAGGTTTCTACAAAGTCTGCCAGTTCAACGAAACCCCCAGTCACGGCATCACCGAGGCCAGCTACGACACCTACCATCTGGCAATCACCGCCGTGAAGCTGCCGGACGGTTGCCTGACGCAAGCCGAATACGACTATCACGCCTTGCAAGCGTTGCGCATCATCGATGCCAACGAGAACATCCAGGAAGCCATTTACGAACCCTCCGGGCAACCACTGGCGACCAGTTTCCATGGCAGCGAAAACGGCATGGCTGCCGGGTTTCATCCATTGAGCGAATACGTGCGCCCGGCAGATCATCGTCCCGACACAGCCATCGACGATCCGCAGGCCGCCGTGCAAAAAGCCGCCAGCACCCTGCGCAAGGACCTGTTCAGCTGGATGGGAGAGCTGCCAGCCACCGCCCACGAAGAGCGCCTGTTTGGCGACTGGATCAGTGCCCGGCTGATTCTGCCCAGCGGCCACGTTCGCGCCAGCGCCCGTCACTATCTGTCGTGCAACGCGGAACTGACGCCAGCGGAGCAAAGCTTGCGTGAGCTGATTGCCACGGTGGATCGCGAGCCGGTGCACACGGTCATTCTCAGCGCCGACCGTTATCCGAACGATCCGTTGCCGGCGCAAATCCAGATCAGCAAGGCCTGTGTCGATGGTTTTGGCCGGGCACTGCAAACGCAACAGCTGGTCGAGCCCGGCGAGGCGTATGCCGTGGCCGCTGACGGTAAGCTGATCGTCGAAGACGGCAAGATTCGGCAGAGCAACGCCGAGCGTCGCTGGCGCGTCAGCGAGCGCATCGAATACAACAACAAAGGTCTGCCGGTGCGTCAGTTCCGGCCGTTTTTCGCTGATCGCGCCGGTTATGTCGACGACCAATGCCTGCGCGCACTGGGCTATTACGATCAACTGTTCTATGACCCTTTGGGGCGGACGATCAAGTTGATCAATGCGAAAAAGGACTTCTCCCGCGAGACCTATCACCCCTGGTATCACATCAGCGAAGACTTCAACGACACCGCCGATTTCACGCCGGAGCGGGGGCGCTCATGAGCGCCAATGTGCATCGGCGTACACCGGCGCTCTCGGTCATCGACGGGCGCGGTTTACCCGTGCGGCAGATCGCCTATCTGCGCAGCAGGGCCGAGGCGCCTGCCACCGCACTGACATCGCGACAACACCACGACGCCGCCGGACGCGCGATTGCACAGTGGGATCCGCGACTGACAGCGCCCAATCTGGCAACGGTCTATAACCTCGCCGGCGCAGCGCTGAACATCGACAGTGTTGATGCCGGTTGGCGTGTGAGTCTGTTGGGCCTGGCCGGGCAGGCACTCGAGCGCTGGGATGCACGGGGCAGCCATTGGCGCATGACCCATGATGATTTTCTGCGCGTCGTCGCCGTTGAAGAAAACGCCGTGGCCGATTCCGAAGTCTTCACCTATGCGGGGGCGACCGCAGATGCCGGACGCAATCTGCGCGGGCAGTTGATCGCCCTGCGCGATGTCTCCGGCGGCATGGACTTTCACGGCTACAGCCTGCTCGGCCAGGCGCTGAATGAAACCCGAACCTTTCACGATGCCGAGGTGTACACCAGCCGCCGCGTGCACGGCCCGCAGGGCAGTGTGCTGGAACACACCGATGCCGGTGGGCACAGCCAGCAATCGGGCTTTGACCTCGCCGGGCAACTGAAACACGTCAAGCTGCGCCTCAATGGCCAGTCGGCGTGGCAGCCCATTCTGCAAGCCGCGCAGTACAACGCCAGCGGGCAAATCATCGAACAGCATGCCGGCAATGGCGTGATCAGCCGCTGGGCTTACGACCCGGCCAATGGCACCCTGCAGCGGCAAACGGCGCACAAAACCGCCGAGTCGATCCTGCAGGATTTCGAATACACCTACGACGCGGTCGGCAACATCCGCCGCATTGTCGATCACACTGTCATTCCCAGCCATTTCGCCAATCAGCGCGTCGATGGTCATCGCCAATTCAGTTACGACTCGCTGTATCGACTAGTGCAAGCCAGCGGTTACGACGACGGCCCGCCCGTGGACAGTCCCGGCCTTCCGCATCCGACCGACCCGGCCGATCGGCGCAACTACACGCGTCGCTACGCTTACGATGGCGGCGGCAATCTGATCGAAACCGTACACGTGCGCGACGGCGCCAGTCATACCCTGCGCCTGCTCATCGACCCGGCCAGCAACAAAGGTGTGCGCTGGAAGACCGGCGATCCGCTGCCGGACTTCAAGGCGCGGTTCGATGCCAATGGCAATCAGCGCCTGCTGCAACCGGGCCAGGATATGCACTGGAACGCCACGGATGAGCTGGAAGAGGTGATCCTGGTCAAACGCCCCGGCGCCGTCGACGATGCCGAGCACTATCGCTACAGCCAAGGCACGCGTGTGCACAAACGCCTGGAAACCGCGACCGGGCACTTTCACGACGTGCGCTATCTGCCGGGGCTGGAGATCCGTCGCAAGGACAACGGCGAAGAACTGCACGTCATCAGCCTCGCTGCCGGTGCAGGCAATGTCCGTTGTCTGCATTGGCTGACGGGAAAACCCGCCGGCATCGATGCGGATCAACTGCGCTACGGCCTGGAAGATCATCTGGGTTCGAACCTGATGGAACTCGATCAACAGGCCCGGATGATCAGCCACGAAGGCTACTACCCGTTCGGCGCCACGGCGTGGATGGCCGCTCGCTCAGTCATTGAGGCAGGCTACAAAACCGTGCGCTATTCGGGCAAGGAAATGGACATCAGCGGTCTTTATTATTACGGCGCACGCTACTACGCGCCGTGGCTGCAACGCTGGATCAGCGCCGATCCGGCGGGGGACGTCGACGGACTGAATCTGTATGGGTTCGTCGGGAACAATCCTGTTCGCTACGTGGATCCGTCAGGCGGATCGAGAGCCGAGGGGGTGATTCTTCTCTACTCGGCCTTCATTTCAGTGCTCAACGCGCATGCCGAAAGTACGCTGGAGCAAATTCACAATGTGATTCATGAGGAAAATGTCCCGCTGAACATGCTGATAAATGTGTTGGGCGAAACAGCGCTGGGGGTAATGGGTTATGAAGCCGGCGTGATTGGCGGTGAACAGGCGGGACTGCTGCTCCCAGACCTCCCGCACGCCAAAATGTACACAGATCCCACCGCATTGACGGGCGGCAACATGGGCGGTGATTTGGCCGGGGCGTTGGCGGCGCCTGTGAGTAACAGTTTCGGGCGTTTCGGGCCGCTCATTCCGCAGACATCCAAGATGTCTATTGCAGAGATAGACAAGCAATTGGGTTTATCAACGAGCGGTAAAAACATTGCCAGCTGGGGTGACCTCAAGGACGAAGTGATTCACCCGGCGCTCAACAGCGTGCTGAACCCCGAGTTCGCCATCAACCGCGTGCTGAGTACTTGGATACCGTTCATTCCTGGTTTTCTCAACCTGATGCAAAGGGCGGTTGAGGCTGAAGACATCAAGAACCGCCTCGATCCGGTGAAAATCAACAAGATCGACATGATGCTCGTCGAATGGAAAAGCGCCGTTGAAGACCGTTGGGCGGAGACAGAAAAGGCGTTCGACGCCCTGGGCAGCGATGTGATGTATCCGGCCACGCTGATGCCGAACGTCAACGCAATGACCCCGAAAGAAGCCATAGCACCGATTCATCGCGCGGCGCTGGCACAACAAACCCGTCATACACTCGACCTCATCGGGCGCATGCAAAAAGGCATGACTTGGTACAAAGAAATGGGTACCACCGATAACCAGCACTCGCTGATGGGTATCAAAAGCGAGATCAAGCCTGGAGCCATGCGCGCTGTCTTGCGTGCCGCCGGTAACTGGTGGAACAAGACCAATGGTGCCCCCCATCGTGTCTAGATCAATCCATTGGCACACTCCGTCGTTGCGGGTAAACGATGGGCGCGGCCTGTCTGTGCGACGTGTCGAGTACCTTCGCGATTCGAGCGGCGCAGAGGCTGAGCGGCTGGTGACACGCCAGCGTTACAATCCTGCCGGCCTGCAAATAGCTCAATGGGATCCGCGCCACGGCGGCGACGCGTTCCCCAATCAGAGCCATGTCCACACCTTGACCGGGGAGCCGCTGAAAATCGACAGCGTCGATGCCGGTTGGCGTCTGACATTGCCAGGGCTGGCTGGCGAGGCATTGCAACGCTGGGATGGCCGCGGTCAGCACTGGCTCAGCACTTACGATGAGCAGTTACGCGTCGTGGCGGTGGGTGTCGAGGGCGAGCCAGCCCTTGAAACGTTCACCTACGCCGACGCCCTGGCCGACGCCACACACAACCTGCGCGGTCAAATGACCGCGCTGAACGATCTCTCCGGCACGTTGACCTGCGACAGTTTTTCCCTGCTCGGCGGCTCCCAGGCTCAGACCCGGATTTTCGATGACGACCGCCCCCATCGCAGCCAACAGACCTTCGGCCCGTTGAACCAGGTGCTAGCGCAAACAGATGCCGGCGGTCACCGTCAGACCCTGCATTACGATCTCGCCGGCCAACTGAAACAGGTAGGGTTGCAGCTCGCGAGTGACACCTCGGCGCAAGCGGTTGTGCAGGATGCCAGGTACAACGCAGCCGGTCAGTTGATCGAACGGCTTGGCGGCAACAACGTCCGCAGCCGCTGGCAGTACGACCCGGCCAACGGGCGGCTGGCATCGTTGCAAGCCGCCGTCGCGGGACAGCCGTCCTTGCAGCATTTCGCCTATGTCTATGATCCCGTCGGCAATGTGCTGCGCATCGAGGATCAGACCTTCCAGCCGGTGTACTTCGCCAACCAGCTCATCGACGGTCATCGCGATTTCGACTATGACTCGCTGTATCGATTGACCCGCGCCAGCGGCCACGACGCCCTGCCCTCCCCCGACGCGCCCGGCCGGCCACAACCCAGCGACCCGGCCAACCTGCGCAATTACACCCAGCATTACGACTACGACAGCGGCGGCAACCTGATCAAACTGGCGCATGGTCGCGAGGTCGGGGGCTACACCCGGCAGATGCTTGTTGATCCGGGGAGCAACCGTGCCCTGCGCTGGCAGACTGGTGATCCGGCGCCGGACTTCAGCAGGTTTTTCGATTCCCACGGCAACCAACGCAAACTCCAGCACGGGCCGCAGTTGCAGTGGAATGCGCAGGATCAACTGCAACAAGTGACGCTGCTCAAACACGACAACGGTCTGCCCGATGACCGCGAGGTCTACCTTTACAGTCAGGGCGAACGCGTCAGCAAACGCCAGGAAAGCCACACCGCCAGCACCACGCATTTTCTCCAGGTGCGATACCTGCCGGGCCTGGAAATCCGCACCCGCGACAACGGCGAAGAGCTGCACGTCATCACGCTGCCCGGCCATGTGCGTTGCCTGCACTGGCAGGCAAAACCACCCGCCGATATCGATAACAATCAACTGCGCTATAGCCTCGACGATCACTTGGGTTCGAGCCTGCTCGAACTGGATCAGCGAGCCCGGGTGATCAGCCGCGAAACGTACTATCCGTTCGGTGGCACGGCGCTGTGGCTGCCGAGTTCCAGTGCGTCCGTGGACTACAAGACCGTGCGTTATTCAGGCAAGGAAATGGACGTCAGCGGTTTGTATTACTACGGCTCGCGTTACTACGCGCCGTGGTTAAAGCGCTGGGTCAGTGCCGACTCATCCCACGAGGATGGTCTGAACCTGTACGGGTTTGTGAAGAACAACCCAATGCGCTATGTCGATCCCGATGGGCAAGCCGGCCTCGACTTCTCCAGTCTCTTGAATCTGTTTCGCACAACGGCTAACGTCGCCAGCCAGGCCCATGACATCGCCACCGAATTCGATGGGGAGGATGAAGCGAACGTCAGCCAGAGCACCCGGGCCACAATGACCTTTCGCCGCTTTCTCTTCAGTAAAAAAGGCATGACCGCGTTCAGTCTCAGTGCGACGGTCGGAACCGCCATCGGTGGCGCTGCCGGCTCGTTCGCGCCAGTCATTGGCAACTCGATCGGCGGTGTTGTCGGTGGTTTGATAGGGGGGTTGGCAGGCGCTTACATCCGCTACCGTTTCTTCAAACGTGGCATTCAAGTGGCTGAAGCACTGCACACCGCCGACCTCCGTGACGTGACGCGCACCATCGCCGACGGCGCGGAAGATGTGGCCAACGGCGCAATCCCTCGCGTCATTCAGGACCGTCTCACTCAACTGAAGGAAAGTGCGGCCAACCTCATCTTTGATCAGGTCAAGGAGTGGAATCCTCTGGATCAACTGGACTTCGCGCAAATGATAGAAATGGGTAACTCGATCAACGATGCCTACCGAGCCATCATGGATCGAGCCAGTATTGCGCTCCCGCAACTCGCTAGCCCGAATGAAACGGCAGCCGAGCAAACAGTTGAGCCAGAACGCTCACAAAGCAGGGGACAGGTTGTTCTGGAGCTTAATCGATCGGGTCAGTTCGAGCGTCCTGCCGGATCTGTCAGGGAACAGGGACTCGCCGGCAGAGCGAATTCATATCGGCGTGCCACCCGTGCACCACGCAGACAGACCCGCTTCGAATCTGCAGTCTAGCGCCGATCTGCCGGGCGGATAGCCCACAGAGCGGCGGGGTTGAGGTGCATGCGTGGGAGACAGGTGCCGCGCATGCTATCTTGCCCGCCCGTCCTGCCGACCATTCGCCCAGCATGCTGCCGACTTCCCGTACCCTGCGTCTGTCGTTGTACTCCCTGCTGATTGTCGCCGGTGCGGCACTTGCCGCCACGCTTGCCATCCGCCACGCCGAACGTCAGGCGCTGGAAGAAGATGCCGCCCGCGCCAATCAACAACTGGCGCTGTACGCCAATTCCCTGCACACCCTGATCGACCGCTATCGCGCCCTGCCCGCCGTGCTCGCACTGGATCCGCAATTGCGCGCGGCACTGGCAGGTCCCGTGAGTGCCGAACAGCAGGCGACGCTGAATCTGAAGCTGGAAAAGATCAACGGCGCGGCGCAGTCCTCCACCCTTGAACTGCTCGACCAAACCGGCCTCGCCGTGGCCGCCAGCAACTGGCGACTGCCGAGCAGTTATGTCGGCCACAACTATGGCTTCCGCCCCTACTTCAGCCAGACCCGTACCCAAGGCACCGGGCGCTTTTACGCGGTCGGTGTGACCAGCGGCATTCCCGGTTACTTTCTCTCCAGCGCGGTGCTCGGCGACCACGACGAGTTCCTCGGGGCGATGGTGGTCAAACTGGAATTCCCCGAACTGGAACGGGAGTGGAGCCAAGGCAGCGACACCTTGCTGGTCAGCGATGCGCGCGGGATCATTTTCATCGCCAACCAGCCCGGCTGGCGTTATCGCGCGTTGCGGCCACTGAGCGCCAGCGACATGGCGGAGATCAAAGCCACGCGTCAGTACGACAAACAATCGCTGGTGCCCTTGACGCATCTGGCCCTGCGCAGCTTTGACGACAACAGTGATCTGCGCCGGGTCGAAGGCCCGGAAGGTACGGCAGATTATTTGTGGGAATCGCTACCGCTGACCGCCGAAGGCTGGACCCTGCATCTGCTGCGTCATCCACAAGTGGCGTTCGAAGACCTGCGCAATGCCGGCCTCGCCGCTGCCGGCGTGTGGCTGGCGCTGGTGTTCCTGTTGCTGTTCCTCAACCAGCGCTGGCGTCTGGCGAAGATGCGCCAGCGCAGCCGTGAAGAACTCGAGCAACTGGTCGAAGAACGCACCCGCGACTTGCGCACGGCGCAGGACGGTCTGGTGCAGTCAGCCAAACTCGCTGCACTCGGCCAGATGTCCGCCGCCCTGGCCCATGAAATCAATCAACCGCTGACCGCTCAGCGCATGCAACTGGCGACCCTGCGCCTGCTGCTCGACCATGGCCGTGTCGATGACGCGTACAAAGCGTTGAAACCGGTGGATGAAATGCTCACCCGCATGGCCGCTCTCACCGGCCACCTAAAGACCTTCGCGCGCAAGAGCCCCAGCGGCTTGCGCGAGCGGCTGGATCTGGCCACGGTGGTCGATCAGTCATTGCAGTTGCTCGATGCGCGACTGCGTGACGAGCAGGTCAGTCTGGTGTTGCACCTGACGCGTCCGGCGTGGGTGCGCGGTGATGCAATCCGCCTCGAACAGGTGTTGATCAATCTGCTGCGCAACGCGCTCGATGCGATGCACGGCAAACCGTGCAAACGTCTGGAGATTCGGCTGGAGGTTGACGAGCAACTGTGGCGTCTGAGCGTGATCGACAATGGCGGCGGGATTGCCGAAGCGCATCTCGGCCAGGTATTCGACCCGTTTTTCACCACCAAACCAGTGGGTGACGGTCTGGGTCTGGGACTGGCTGTCTCGTTTGCCATCGTGCATGAATCCGGCGGTCGTCTGAGCGCCGAAAATGGCGACAGCGGTGCGGTGTTCAGTCTGACCTTGCCGATCGACCTGGAGGCGCATATCTGATGCTCAACGCGGTGATGGTGGTTGATGACGAAAGCAGCATTCGCAGCGCCGTCGAACAATGGCTGAGCCTGTCAGGTTTCGAGGTGCAGCTGTTCAGCCGCGCCGAAGACTGTCTCGCCGCCCTGCCCGCGCACTTTGCCGGGGTGATCCTCAGCGACGTGCGCATGCCCGGTATCGGAGGCTTGGCATTGCTGGCCGAAGTGCAGAAGCGTGATGCCGACCTGCCGGTGATTCTGCTCACCGGTCACGGTGATGTGCCGATGGCGGTCGAAGCGATGCGCGACGGCGCGTATGACTTTCTGGAAAAACCTTTCAGCCCGGAAACCTTGCTCGGCAGCCTGCGCCGGGCGCTGGACAAGCGTCGACTGGTGCTGGAAAACCGTGCCCTGCATGAGCGGGCCGATAACCGCGCCAAACTGGACGCGACGCTGCTCGGCGTGTCCCGTGGTTTGCAAACCCTGCGCCGGCAAGTGCTCGATCTGGCCGCGCTGCCGGTCAACGTGCTGATCCGCGGCGAGACCGGCAGCGGCAAGGAATTGGTCGCCCGGTGCCTGCACGATTTCGGCCCGCGCGCAGGCAAACCGTTCGTGGCGCTCAACTGCGCGGCGATCCCGGAACAATTGTTCGAAGCCGAGTTGTTTGGCCATGAAAGCGGCGCGTTCACCGGTGCCTCGGGCAAGCGTATCGGCAAGCTTGAATACGCCGATGGCGGCACGCTGTTCCTCGATGAAATCGAAAGCATGCCGTTGGCTCAGCAAGTGAAATTGCTGCGCGTGTTACAAGAACAAAAGCTTGAACGGTTGGGCTCGAACCAGAGCATTCATGTCGACTTGCGGATTGTCGCGGCGACCAAACCGGACTTGCTCGACGAAGCGCGGGCCGGGCGTTTTCGTGAGGACTTGGCGTATCGCTTGAACGTCGCGGAGTTGCGTTTGCCGCCGCTGCGTGATCGCCGCGAAGACCTTCCGCTGCTGTTCGAAACCTTCGCCCAAGGGGCCGCGCAACGCCTCGGCCGGACTTTTCCACCGTTAACGGGCGCACAACTGAGTCACCTGCTCAGCCATGACTGGCCGGGCAACGTGCGTGAACTGGCGAACGTGGCCGAACGGCAAGTGCTGGGGCTGGATGAGCCGGCACCGGGGATTGATCCGGGGCAGTCGCTGGCGGCGCAGCAGGAAGCGTTCGAAGCGCAGTGTTTGCGTGCGGCGCTGACGCGACACAAAGGCGATGTGAAAGCCGTGCTCGAAGAACTGCAACTGCCCCGCCGCACGTTCAACGAAAAGATGCAGCGGCATGGGTTGAGTCGGGAGATGTTTGTTTCAAGCAGCTGATTTTTGCAGTGTTTGATCGGGCCTCATCGCGGGCAAGCCCGCTCCCACAGTGGTCAGTGGTGTCCACAAGTTCTGTGCTCAGCACAAACCCTGTGGGAGCGGGCTTGCCCGCGATGAGGCCGGTCCAGGCACAAATGATCCACCGGCCAAATGAGCAACTTTCCGCTCATCACAACTCAAACCTAAGCGGATTTCCGCTCACTCCACACTGCTCCCCCCTCTAAACCGGCCCTCTCCCCGTTGGCACAGCTCCTGCTATAGCCCCCGCAGGCTGCGTTTCAACGCGCTCCACAAAAACAATTAAACGAAGGATCCTTCAATGGATAACTCCAACGCCCTGCCTCTTGGGTCGGCTGCCGTGCCCGCCAAAGAAAGAACCACCGCCAGCCGGATCAAATCGATCTTCAGCGGTTCCGTCGGCAACATGGTCGAGTGGTACGACTGGTATGTGTATGCCGCCTTCTCGCTGTACTTCGCCAAGACCTTTTTCCCCGCCGGCTCCTCCACCGCACAATTGATGAACACCGCTGCGATCTTCGCGGTCGGCTTCCTGATGCGCCCGATCGGTGGCTGGCTGATGGGTCTGTACGCCGACAAGGTCGGACGCAAGAAAGCCCTGATGGCCTCGGTCTACCTGATGTGCTTCGGCTCGTTGCTGATCGCCCTCAGCCCCAACTACGAAACCATCGGCATCGGCGCGCCGATCCTGCTGGTGTTTGCGCGACTGCTGCAAGGCTTGTCGGTCGGCGGCGAATACGGCACCTCGGCGACCTATCTTTCGGAGATGGCGACCAAAGAACGGCGCGGCTTCTTCTCCAGCTTCCAGTACGTGACGCTGATCTCCGGCCAACTCATCGCCCTCGGCGTGCTGATCGTCCTGCAAAACGTGCTGACCACTGAACAGCTGTACGCGTGGGGCTGGCGTATTCCGTTCGCCATCGGCGCGCTGTGTGCAGTGGTTGCGCTGTACCTGCGTCGCGGCATGGAAGAAACCGAGTCGTTCACCAAGAAAGAGAAGTCCAAGGAAAGCGCCATGCGCACCTTGATGCGCCACCCGAAAGAGTTGTTGACCGTGGTCGGCCTGACCATGGGCGGGACCCTGGCGTTCTACACCTACACCACTTACATGCAGAAGTATCTGGTGAACACCGTCGGCATGAGCATCTCCGACTCGACCACCATTTCTGCCGCCACACTGTTCCTGTTCATGTGCCTGCAGCCGATCATCGGTGGCCTGTCGGACAAGATCGGTCGCCGTCCGATCCTGATCGCCTTCGGTGTACTGGGGACGATCTTCACCGTGCCGATCCTGATGACCCTGCACACCATTCAAACCTGGTGGGGCGCGTTCTTCCTGATCATGGCAGCGCTGATCATTGTCAGCGGTTACACCTCGATCAACGCCGTGGTGAAGGCCGAGTTGTTCCCGACCGAAATTCGCGCGCTGGGCGTCGGCCTGCCCTATGCACTGACCGTATCGATCTTCGGCGGCACTGCCGAATACATCGCGCTGTGGTTCAAGAGCATCGGCATGGAAACCGGTTACTACTGGTATGTGACCGCGTGCATCGCGGTGTCGCTGTTGGTGTACGTGACCATGAAGGACACCCAGAAGCACTCGCGCATCGTCACTGACTGATCGGGTTTCACAGCCACTGCAACGGTGGCTGTGAAGGCCCCATCGCTGGCAAGCCAGCTCCCACAGTGCTCGATGGTGTTCACAAATTCTGTATTCACCACCTGACCCTGTGGGAGCTGGCTTGCCAGCGAAGAGGGTCGCCGCGTTATCAAGACCTGCATGAACAATCCCTCACATCCGCCGCACAGCGATTAATCGCTAATTAATGCTGCCCCCTCAATCTGCAATCACCTGATCGATGACCTGCGCGACGCTCGCTCCGACGACGAAAGCGATTTGAATGCGCCGCCCTTAATATCAATTTAATCGATTGTTTTTAGCATTATTTTGCGCTTTTCAATCAATTTAGTTGGCGTAGCATTAAACCCATGCAAGACACACCCGCCAACGAATCTGGAGTAACGAACATGAAAACCAAACTGATCCTCGCCCTGACCCTGTCCGTACTGGCCGCCAACACCTTCGCCGCCGACGGTTCGGACAGAACCAAATCCGCCGACTTCATCAACGGCGCCAGCGCTGCCATCGAGACCAGCCACACCGGCACTTACGCGGCTGACGGTTTTGATAAAACCAATATTGGCAAAGCTGTGGCTGCCGATGGTTTCGACAAGACCAATCTGGGTAAAACGGTCGCTGCTGACGGTTTCGATAAAACCGGTACTGCCGCTGCCATCAGCTAACGCAGCGCAGTTCCTCCACAGCCCGGCCTTGGCCGGGCTTAGTCATTTATGGGGAATAGGAATTTTCTCAATCCCACACAAGCCCCTTGTAGGAGTGAGCCTGCTCGCGATAGCGGTGGGTCAGTCAAACATCTGTCAACTGACACACCGCT
>NZ_RWIM01000204.1 GCF_009764645.1 Pseudomonas sp. PB106 | reverse complement strand
TAGCGGTGTATCAGCCAAGAAGATGTCGACTGACACACCGCTATCGCGAGCAGGCTCACTCCTACAGGGGATTTGTGTGTTTCTGGAGTAGGTATGAGTTCAACAAAAGACCCGTGCATCAGCCTCTGCAAATTCACCGACGACATCTGCCTCGGTTGCGGCCGCAGCAAGCGTGAAATCAAGGCCTGGAAGAAACTCGACAAGGACGACAAGCGCACGGTCCTGGCCGAAGCTGCACTGCGTCTGATCAAACTCGGTGGCGCCGGTCGGCGGAAAAAGAAATAACTGTCGATCGATCAGCTAGTCTCTGATGCGCGACGGCGCACATCCGCGTATGATTCGCGGCCCTCCGCCGATCCCTTCGGCCGAGAACCCAGATTTCAATGCGTCAAGCGTCCAATTCAGAGCGCTTGAACAGACCACACCGGGAGGTGCCCAGATGAGCGACATCATTCAGAAAGACGACCAGGAAATCGGCCCCGCAGGCGAAAAGCTGCAGAAAGTCCTCGCCCGTATCGGCGTCGGCTC
Organism: Pseudomonas sp. PB106; assembly: GCF_009764645.1. GTDB lineage: Bacteria > Pseudomonadota > Gammaproteobacteria > Pseudomonadales > Pseudomonadaceae > Aquipseudomonas. The sequence continues at coordinate 892 of NZ_RWIM01000204.1, read as the reverse complement.
GCGCCGTGACGTGGAATCCTGGATCAGCCAGGGCCGGATCAAGGTCAATGGCAAAGACGCCACCCTCGGTCTGCGCGTCGACATGCACGACGCCATCACCATTGATGGCAAGGTGATCAAGCGCGAAGAGGCGGCCGAATCGGTACGCCGCGTGATCATGTACAACAAACCCGATGGCGAGATCTGCACCCGTGACGACCCGGAAGGCCGTCCGACCGTGTTCGACAAGCTGCCGCGTCCGAAAGAAGGTCGCTGGATCAACATCGGTCGTCTCGACATCAACACCACCGGTCTGCTGATGTTCACCACCGACGGTGAACTGGCCAACCGCCTGATGCACCCGTCCTACGAGATGGACCGTGAGTACGCTGTGCGTGTACGCGGTGAAGTCGACGACGAAATGATCGAGCGTCTAAAGGCCGGCGTGGTGCTGGAAGACGGCCCGGCCAAGTTCACCGACATCAAGCAGGCGCCAGGTGGCGAAGGCTTCAACCACTGGTACCACTGCGTGGTGATGGAAGGCCGTAACCGTGAGGTTCGTCGTCTGTGGGAATCCCAAGGTCTGGTGGTCAGCCGTCTGAAGCGCGTGCGTTTCGGTCCGGTGTTCCTCAATTCCGACCTGCCGATGGGCCGCTGGCGCGAAATGAGCCAGTACGAAGTCGACATCCTCAGTGCAGAGGTCGGCCTGACGCCGGTGGCGATGCCGCAACTCAACGCCAAGAGCAAAGACAAGCTTGAGCGCATGCAGCGCAAATCGTCGCGTCCAATGGGCAAGACCGAGCGCGTGCGCACCCTGCGTCCAGCCGCTGGCGCGCCGACCGGCCCACGTCCAAGCCGCGAGCCGCAGATCGAGGGCGAGCGTCCAGGTCGCAAACCGGTTGCCCGTGACGGC
>NZ_RWIM01000203.1 GCF_009764645.1 Pseudomonas sp. PB106 | reverse complement strand
GGCTGCGATCTTTTGATGTTGATTTTAAAAACCAAGATCAAAAGATCGCAGCCTGCGGCAGCACCTACAGGGGATCGGTGAATCCCAGGCAAAAAAAAGCCCGATCTCGCTAATGCGTTCAATCGGGCTACAGCACTCAGGAGCAAAAAGTGCAAAGGGAGGTTCGATGCGCGTAGAGCCTTGAAGGGGTTGCGCCAGGTCACTTAAACAATCGGCGATTATCTGGCGATTAACATATCAAGCGACCTGGGACAGTTTGGCGTTGGCCTGATTCAGGCCCTTCTCCTGGAAGTCGCCACCGAGGTTCATGCCTTCGGCGTGAATGAACGTCACGTCGTTGATACCGATGAAGCCCATGACCTGACGCAGGTACGGTTCCTGATGATCCGCCGGGCCGCCGGCGTAGATGCCGCCGCGAGCGGTGAGCACGTAGGCACGCTTGCCGCTGAGCAGGCCTTGCGGGCCGGTTTCGGTGTACTTGAAGGTCACGCCGGCACGCAGCACGTGGTCGAGCCAGGCTTTGAGGGTGCTCGGGATGGCGAAGTTGTACATCGGCGCGGCCATCACCAGCACGTCGGCGGCGAGCAGTTCATCGGTCAATGCGTTGGAGCGGTCCAGCGACGCTTGTTCGCTGTCGTTGCGCTGTTCGGCAGGTTTCATCCAGCCACCCAACAGGTTGGCGTCCAGATGCGGTACCGGATTCACGGCGAGGTCACGCACGGTGATCTGATCGGTCGGGTGCGCCGCTTTCCACTGACTGATGAAGGTCTGGGTCAGTTGACGGGAAACCGAGTCTTGCTGGCGGGCGCTGCTTTCGATGATCAGAACGCGGGACATGGTGTGTAGCCTCCATCCGAGAATGTTGTAGGTCGATGGAGTGAAGGTTAAACAGAGTCGAATCGATGAAAAAGCGCAAATAATTGCTGCAAAGCATCGAATAATTCGTTTAGATGCTGATCCATGCTCTTGTAGGCCTTCGCCTGCTCGCGATAGCGGTGTGTCAGGCGATATTGATTTATCTGGGACACCGCTATCGCGAGCAGGCTCACTCCTACAGGAGACGACTGCTATTTCGGGGTGCAGGTCAGTTCGATGCGCAGCTTGATGATCTCGCGGGTGAACTTGGCCGTGGCGTTTTTATGTTTGCCCGCCGGTACATCGATCGTGCGGTTGCGTGGTGCTTCCGGGCCATTGCTGAATTTCGCTTTGCACGTCGCATCGACATCGCCGTAGTTGGCCACCCGAATCGAGCCGATGTCGTTGTCGGTATCGAAGGTCTCGTAATCGATCTTCATGCCGTTGAGATTTTTCTGCACATCGATCGGGTACGCAAAAGCAGTCAGCGGCAGCAGCGCCAGCACCACACAACAGAATTTTTTCATTCGGCAGTCTCCATGAGGGACGGCCAGCTTAGGACAAGAGGAGCTATTGATGAAAGCGCCCCGCGTGACCCTGGACCAATGGCGAACATTGCAGGCCGTGGTCGACCATGGCGGATTCGCCCAAGCGGCGGAAGCCCTGCACCGTTCGCAATCGTCGGTGAGCTACACCGTTGCGCGCATGCAGGACCAGCTCGGCGTGCCGCTGCTGCGGATCGACGGGCGCAAAGCCGTGCTCACCGAAGCCGGCGGCGTGTTGCTGCGCCGCTCGCGGCAACTGGTGAAACAGGCCAGTCAACTGGAAGACCTCGCCCACCATATGGAGCAAGGCTGGGAAGCCGAGGTGCGGCTGGTAGTGGATGCGGCGTATCCGAGCGCGCGGATCGTTCGCGCGTTGACCGCATTCATGCCGCAAAGCCGTGGCTGCCGCGTACGTCTGCGCGAAGAAGTGTTGTCGGGCGTCGAGGAAGTGTTGCTCGAAGGCGTGGCCGATCTGGCGATCACTGGCCTGAGCATTCCCGGCCACCTCGGTGCGGAATTAAGCGACGTCGAGTTCATCGCCGTCGCCCACCCCGATCACCCGTTGCATCGGCTCAATCGCGAACTGAGCTTTCAGGATCTGGAAACCCAGATGCAAGTGGTGATTCGCGACTCCGGCCGCCAGCAACCGCGGGACGTCGGCTGGCTCGGCGCCGAACAGCGCTGGACCGTGGGCAGTCTCGCCACGGCGGCGACCTTTGTCAGCAGCGGCCTGGGCTTTGCATGGCTGCCACGGCACATGATTGAACGAGAACTCAAAGATGGCTCGCTCAAGCTGCTACCGTTGGACAGGGGCGGCACCCGCAACTCCAGCTTCTACCTGTATTCGAACAAGGACAAACCCTTGGGCCCGGCCACGCAAATCCTCATCGAGCTGCTGCGCACCTTCGATACCTTACCGCTGGATGCGCCGTACGCCGCCCCCGAACAAGCCTGACACGGAGTTCACCGATGGCCTATTTCGAACACGAAGGTTGCAACCTGCACTACGAGGAATATGGCCACGGTACGCCGTTGCTGCTGGTTCACGGGCTCGGTTCGAGCACGCTGGACTGGGAAATGCAGATCCCGGCACTGGCCGCGCACTATCGGGTGATCGTCCCGGACATTCGCGGCCACGGTCGCTCGGACAAGCCGCGCGAACGCTACAGCATCGCCGGGTTCAGCGCCGACATGCTTGCGCTTATCGAGCATCTGAACCTTGGCCCGGTGCACTACGTCGGGCTGTCGATGGGTGGCATGATCGGCTTCCAGTTCGGCGTCGATCAACCGCAGATGCTGAAAAGCCTGACCATCGTTAACAGCGCCCCCGAAGTCAAAATCCGCAGCCGCGATGATTATTGGCAATGGTTCAAACGCTGGAGCCTGATGCGTGTGCTCAGCCTCGCGACGATCGGCAAAGCCCTTGGCGGTAAACTTTTTCCCAAGCCGGAACAGGCCGATCTACGGCAGAAAATGGCCGAACGCTGGGCAAAAAACGACAAACGTGCTTATCTCGCCAGCTTCGATGCGATTGTGGGCTGGGGGGTTCAGGAACGACTTTCCCGAGTGACCTGTCCAACCCTCATCGTCACTGCCGACCGTGACTACACAACGGTTGCGCTGAAAGAAACCTATGTAAAACTGCTAGCCGATGCGCGGCTGGTGGTGATCACCGACTCGCGCCACGCCACACCGCTCGATCAACCCGAGCGTTTCAACCAAACGCTGCTGGAGTTTCTCGCCACAGCCGATATTCAATCTCAGGATCACTGACCCATGCTGAAAAAACTCGCCCTCGCCGCCGGTACCGTGCTGTTCGCCGCCAACCTGATGGCTGCCACGCCGGTCAAAGCGCCGCACGTGCTGCTGGACACCACCAACGGCCAGATCGAAATCGAACTGGACCCGGTCAAGGCGCCGATCAGTACCCAGAACTTTCTCGATTACGTCAAAAGTGGCTTCTACACCAACACCATTTTCCACCGTGTGATCCCGGGTTTCATGGCTCAGGGCGGCGGTTTCACTCAGCAGATGCAACAGAAAGACACCAAGGCAGCGATCAAGAACGAAGCCAGCAATGGCCTGCACAACGTGCGCGGCACCTTGTCGATGGCACGCACTTCCAACCCGGATTCGGCCACCAGCCAGTTCTTCATCAACGTGGCTGACAACGCGTTCCTCGATCCGGGCCGTGACGCCGGTTACGCGGTGTTCGCCAAAGTGGTCAAGGGCATGGACGTGGTCGACATCATCGTCAACTCGCCAACCACCACCAAAAGCGGCATGCAAAACGTGCCTGTCGACCCTGTGATCATCAAGTCGGCCAAAGTCATCGACTAAGCTGTACAGGGCGTATCGAGCGGTGTGAGTTCAACCTCACGCCGCTCACACTGATAAAAGGAGAGCCCGTACTCCGGGCGGTTATCTGATGCTCTATCGCCGTTTCGAACGACTGATCGACGTGTTCCGCGATGCCCCCACGGCATCCCCGCCGGATCGCGTGCTGCCCTTCTATACCTATTATCTGAAGCAGGTCTGGCCGAGTTTTGCCGCCCTGCTCACCGTCGGACTGTTCGGCGCCTTGATCGAAGTGGCGTTGTTCAGCTACCTCAGTCGCATCATTGACCTTGCCCAGGGCGCGCCGAACCCGAACTTTTTTCAGGAGCATGGCCTGGAGTTGGCCTGGATGGCCGTGGTCGCGCTGATCTTGCGCCCGGTCTTTGTCGGCCTGCACGACCTGCTTGTGCACCAGACCCTGAGCCCGAGCATGACCAGCATGATCCGCTGGCAAAACCACAGCTACGTGCTCAAGCAAAGCCTGAATTTTTTCCAGAACGACTTCGCCGGTCGTATCGCCCAACGCATCATGCAGACGGGCAACTCGCTGCGTGACTCTGCGGTGCAAGCAGTGGATGCGTTGTGGCATGTGCTGATCTACGCGATCAGCGCGCTGGTGCTTTTTGCCGAGGCCGACTGGCGCCTGATGATTCCGTTGCTGACGTGGATCGCCGCGTACATTGGCGCGCTCTGTTACTTCGTGCCACGGGTCAAGGAACGCTCCGTAGTGTCCTCCGATGCGCGCTCCAAACTGATGGGGCGGATCGTCGATGGTTACACCAACATCGCCACCCTGAAGCTGTTCGCCCATACCAATTACGAGCAACAGTACGCCCGCGAAGCAATTGAAGAACAGACCGAAAAAGCCCAACTGGCGGGCCGCGTTGTGACCAGCATGGACATCGCCATTACCACCATGAACGGCCTGCTGATCGTCGGCACCACGGGCCTGGCCTTGTGGCTGTGGACGCAATCGCTGATCACTGTGGGGGCGATTGCCCTGGCAACCGGTCTGGTGATTCGGATCGTCAACATGTCCGGCTGGATCATGTGGGTGGTCACCGGCATTTTCGAAAACATCGGCATGGTCCAGGATGGTTTGCAGACCATCTCGCAACCGGTCAGCGTCACCGATCGCGAACAGGCCAAACCGCTGGATGTGGACCGGGGCGAAGTGCGTTTCGAGCACGTGGATTTTCACTACGGCAAGAAGAAAGGCATCATCGGCGACCTTAATCTGAACATCAGACCGGGCGAAAAAATCGGTTTGATCGGGCCGTCGGGGGCCGGTAAGTCGACTCTGGTCAACCTGCTGCTGCGTCTCTACGACGTCGAGGGCGGGCGGATTCTGATCGATGGCCAGAACATCGCCGAAGTCGGTCAGGAAAGCCTGCGCGCACGCATCGGCATGATCACCCAGGACACTTCGCTACTGCACCGTTCGATCCGCGACAACTTGCTGTACGGCAAGCCGGATGCAACCGACGCGGAGCTGTGGGACGCGGTGCACAAGGCCCGCGCCGATGAGTTCATCCCGCTGCTGTCGGACGCCGAGGGCCGTACTGGCTTCGACGCTCACGTCGGCGAGCGCGGGGTGAAACTTTCCGGTGGTCAGCGCCAGCGCATTGCGATTGCTCGAGTACTGCTCAAGGACGCGCCGATCCTGATCATGGACGAAGCGACCTCGGCGCTGGACTCGGAAGTCGAAGCGGCAATTCAGGAAAGCCTGGAAACCCTGATGCAGGGTAAAACCGTGATCGCGATTGCGCACCGTCTCTCGACCATCGCGCGGATGGATCGGCTGGTGGTGCTGGAGAACGGCAAGATTGCCGAGAGCGGCACCCACGCGGAGCTGCTGGCCCATGGCGGCTTGTATGCTCGGTTGTGGGCGCACCAGACCGGAGGGTTTGTCGGCATCGACTGACCTCTTCCAAGATCGTTCCCACGCTCTGCGTGGGAACGCAGCCCGTGACGCTCCGCGTCACT
>NZ_RWIM01000202.1 GCF_009764645.1 Pseudomonas sp. PB106 | reverse complement strand
TCAAGGCCTGCAGCCAAGTGCGCAAGAAGTTGCGCAGTACTGCGCAACTTCTTGCGCACTTGGCTGCAGGCCTTGAGCGGCGAGGGTTTCAGCGGTGTTGGCGGCGTTTTTCTCGATGCTACTGCGCAACTTCTTGCGCAGTATGGCTCAAGGCCTTTATCGAGCCGAGGCGCACGCCTCAAAATCAAACGATCGCAGCCTGCGGCAGCTCCTGCATTTGGAATGCATTTTTTTGTAGCTGCGATCTTTTTGGCTGTCAGCGGGAAAGCGCGGCCAGACATTCCTCAATCGAACGCTGCTGCGTTTCGGCGTACAAGCCCAACTCATCAATGCTTGTCCGGCCCAGTGCCTTCTCGAAGGCTTGGCGATTGGAATGCTCGCCATAATGCGTCTGCGCCGCATCGCCAAGGTTCGACTGAAAAATCCCCGCCGCACTCACTGGCAGGAAGTCTTCGTACACCAGCGGCTCTGCTTTCACATGGCCGTCGCGTAGTAAATCCTCGAGCGAAGCGTTACCCAGACCACCTGCGACCAGACCTTTTTCCGTGGCGAAATAGCGAAAATACGCCAACCCTTGTTCGCGCATTCCTTCGACGCTGTCAGGGAATTCGCCAAAGTGTTGCGCCATCAGCGCGTTGTAGCGTGCGGCATTGCCTTCATTGGGAAACTCGCCCAGCTCATCCCGCGCCGCGTTCAGCAAACGGTCATACAGCGCGCGGCCCTTGGGCGTCAGGGCCGCGCCCCGTTGTTCGATTTCGCCGAAACGCGCGCTGTGGCTGCCGCGTGTTTCGCTTTGGTCGGTGAAGGCGATCGGCTCGTCCAGCGCCTTGAAACTGGTCTGGCGCAGCAGGATCGGGCATTGCCGGCGCGGCGGTCCTTCGATGACGGCTTTGGGGGTGATGCCATTTGCCGGCATTTGCTCCTGCACGCGGTCGATGTCCAGCGTGCGCGGGGTCAGGTGATTGATGTGCGGGCCTTTGAACGCTACAACATCGGCAACCAAGCGATGTTGCGCGCTCAACGTCTGGTACTGCGCGGCAGTGACAGTTGCGCTGTGATGCCAGCGAAAAGTCTCCAGTGCCTGTAAGACGAATTCCGTGGCGTCGACCTCGTTCAGGCCGCCGGCTGTTTCTGCTTGCGCGATCAGTCGCAACGCCGCCTCAGTAAAGATCGAGCGCTTGGCCAACACCGATTCGGCAAAGGCACGCAGCTCAGGATCTTCAATCAATTCCAGACGCAGCAACGAGGTGAAAACCCGAAACGGGCTGATCTGCAGCGCATCTTCATGCACCGCGCGAAACGCGGTGGAATGCACCGGCACACCCGCCGGGGTCAGGTCGTAATAACCCACCGGTTGCATGCCCATCACCGCAAACAGGCGGGCGAGGGTGGCCAGCTCGGTGGCGGTGCCGACGCGGATCGCGCCGTGGCGCTCCATGTCCAGCCGTTCGATTTCGCCGGTGCTTTTCAATTGCTGGGCAATGTCCGTGTCGCGGTCGAGGACGCTGCGGTTGGTCTGTTCCACCAGTTCCATCAACGCGCCGTACAGCGGCACTTCTTCGCGGTACATGTCGGACATCGCCTTGGAAAAGCGTTGGCGGATCAGGTCAGGGCTGACAAACGGCTGCACGGTCATGAAAAAAATTCCTGCCACGGTCACGGAATGGATAGACGAAAAGATCGCAGCCTTCGCCCACGCGGGCAAACGAAGAATCCTACGAACTTCATTCTGCCAACGACTGATCCACCAGTTCGATCCAGTGCCTGACCGGTGTGCGACCGGCGCTGGCCAGATGGCTTTGGCAGCCGACGTTGGAGGTGACGATCAATTCAGGGCGACCACTTTCCAGCGCATTGAGGCGGTTGTCGCGCAGTTGCCGGGCGAGTATCGGTTGTGTCAGCGAATACGTCCCGGCCGAGCCGCAGCACAAATGCCCGTCCGGCACGGCGGTGAGGTTGTAACCGAGGCGCGTCAGCAGCGCTTCTACCGCGCCGCCGAGTTTCAACGCATGCTGCAAGGTGCACGGGCAATGCACGGCAATCCGCCGTTCACTCGCGGCGCAGAGCTGTTCCAACGGTTCCTGCGCGAGAACTTGCACCAGATCGATAGTCCGCTCGCTGATCAACTTGGCTTTCGCGGCGTAGGCCGGATCGTCCTCCAGCAAATGCCCGTAATCCTTGATGAAAGCGCCGCAACCGCTGGCGGTCTGCACGATGGCTTCGGCGCCGTTTTGCAGGTGAGGCCACCAGGCGTCGATGTTTTGCCGGGCGCGATCGAGGCCTTTTGCCTGGGCGTCGAGGTGATAGTCGAGCGCCCCGCAACAGCCAGCCTCGCTCACCGGCGTGACGCTGATTCCCAGTCGATCGAGCACCCGCGCCGTCGCATCGTTGGTATTGGGTGACAGCCCCGGTTGCACGCAGCCTTCAAGCAGCAACACGCGGCGAGCATGCCGAACGGCAGGGCGTAACCCGCTAATCGGCAAGTGCTGCGGCAGTTTGCTTTCGAACAGCCGTGGCAGCAGCGGGCGAAACGTTGTGCCCATGCGCAGCAAGCCTTTGAACAACCCCGGATTCGGCGCCAGTGCCCGTAAACCTTCGCGCAGCAGACGTTGTGCGGCGGGGCGTGGCACCGCTTGATCGACCACTGCACGGCCAATGTCGAGCAGGTTGTGATAGTCGACGCCGGACGGGCAGGTGGTTTCGCAATTGCGGCACGACAGGCAGCGATCCAGATGCAATTGGGTTTGCGCCGTCGCCGGCGCACCTTCGAGCACCTGTTTGATCAGATAGATACGCCCACGTGGACCATCGAGTTCATCGCCGAGCAATTGATAGGTCGGGCACGTCGCGTTACAAAAACCACAATGCACGCAGGTGCGCAGAATCTTTTCTGCCTCGGCGGCGCGGGGCAGCTGTCGGGATTGCTCGCTGAGGGTGGTTTGCATGGCTAGACCTCCGCGTACATCCGGCCGGGATTGAACAGCCCTTGCGGGTCGAGTTGCGCCTTGAGTTGCCGGTGATAGCGCAGCAGCGTTGGCGCCAATGGCTGAAACGGTGAATCGGTTGCACCGTGACTGAAACAGGTCGCGTGACCGCCGAGTTCATGGGCCAGAACGTGGATGTTCTCGGCATCGGACTTCAGCCAGCGTTGCGCGCCCGCCCAGTCGATCAGCTGCGCGCCGGGCAACTCCACTGGCCCGAGATTGTTCGGCAACGACAATCGCCACAACGGCAGCCCTTCTTCAAAAAATGCCAGACGTTGCTCATTAAGATCCCGCCAGAATCCCGAGTCCAACGGTTCACCGCCGAGGCGTTGATGTGCCGCGGTCACCGAACCTTCGCCGCCCTCAAGGCGCAGATACAGACTGTCGCCATCGTGGCATGCGGCGCTGATCGGCAGGGGTTGCTGGCCCCATTCGGCGAGTCTGGCCAAGGCGCGAGCGCAATCAATGTCGAGGCGGATACTCAGGCACTGGCGCGGTTTGGGCAGGACTTTCAGCGACACTTCGGTGAGCACGCCGAGGCAGCCGAAACTGCCGGCCATCAACCGGGACAGGTCATAACCGGCCACGTTTTTCATCACTTCGCCACCGAAACGCAGGTGCTGGCCGAGCCCGGTGATCACGCGCGTACCGAGAACGAAATCCCGCACCGAGCCCGACCATGGTCGCCGTGGCCCGGACAAACCGGTGGCGATCATGCCGCCGACGGTCGCACCTTCGAAGAATGACGGCGGCTCGCACGGCAACATCTGCCCGGCGCCATCCAGTGCCGCGAGCAGCTCGGACAGCGGCGTACCGGCGCGCACGCTGACCACCAATTCGGTCGGCTCATAACGGACGATGCCGCGATGGGCGCGGGTGTCGAGCACTTCACCGGCGACTTCACGACCGAGAAAGGCCTTGCTGTTGCCACCCTGGATTTTCAGCGGCGTGGCGTTGGCGCGCGCCGCGTTGACTTGATCGATGAGGGCGCCGCTGGCATCGAAATCCGCCATCAGAAACGCTCCAGCTCGGGGAAAGGCAGTTGCCCGGCATGAATGTGCATGGCACCGAATTCGGCGCAGCGGTGCAGGGTCGGAATGTTCTTGCCGGGGTTGAGCAGACCTTGCGGGTCGAACGCGGCTTTCACCGCGTGAAACAAGGTCAGTTCATCGCTGTTGAACTGCGCGCACATCTGATTGATTTTCTCGCGGCCCACGCCGTGTTCGCCGGTGATGCTGCCGCCGACCTCCACGCACAGTTCGAGGATCTTGCCGCCGAGGGCTTCGGCGCGGTGCAGCTCGCCGGGTTGGTTGGCGTCGAACAGAATCAGCGGATGCATGTTGCCGTCACCGGCATGAAAGACGTTGGCCACGCGCAAGCCATATTCTTCGCCGAGGCGCGCAATGCCTTGCAGGACACCAGGCAATTCGCGGCGCGGAATGGTCCCGTCCATGCAGTAATAATCGGGTGACAAGCGGCCGATGGCGGGGAAGGCATTTTTGCGCCCGGCCCAGAAGCGCACGCGCTCGGCTTCGTCCTGGGCCTGGCGCACTTCGGTGGCACCCGCCTGATTCATCACCTCGCGCACCCGTTGGCAGTCGTCGTGGACATCGGCTTCGACACCATCGAGTTCGCACAGCAGAATCGCCTCGGCGTCGACCGGATAGCCGGCATGAATGAAGTCCTCGGCGGCGCGGATGGCAAGGTTATCCATCATTTCCAGTCCACCGGGAATGATCCCGGCGGCGATGATCTCGGCCACTGCGCGACCTGCTTTTTCCACAGAGTCGAAACTGGCCAAAAGGACTTTGGCCACCTGCGGTTTCGGCAGCAGTTTGACCGTCACTTCGGTGATGATCCCCAGCAAACCTTCGGAACCGGTGAACAGCGCCAGCAAGTCGAAACCCGGCGAATCGAGGGCCTCAGAGCCCAACGTCAGGCGCTCGCCTTCGATGGTCAGTACGTCGATTTTCAGCAAGTTGTGCACGGTCAAACCGTACTTGAGGCAATGCACGCCGCCAGCGTTTTCCGCGACATTGCCGCCAATCGAGCAGGCGATCTGTGAGGACGGATCCGGCGCGTAATACAGGCCAAACGGCGCCGCTGCCTGAGAGATCGCCAGATTGCGCACACCCGGTTGTACCCGGGCGGTGCGGGCGGCGGGGTCGATGTGCAGGATATTGTTGAAGCGCGCCATCACCAGCAGCAGGCCTTTCTCCAGCGGCAGCGCGCCGCCGGACAACCCGGTGCCGGCGCCCCGGGCAACCACCGGCACGTTTTGCTGATGGCAGAGTTTGAGCAGGGTTTGCACCTGTTCCAGGCGCCGGGGCAGGGCGACCAGCATCGGCGTGGTGCGGTAAGCCGAGAGACCGTCGCATTCGTAGGGTTTGAGTTCTTCCTCGCGCCACAGGATGTCGAGGTCGGGCACGGCTTGTTGCAGGGCTTTGAGAATCTCGGCCTTGTTCACCTCGGGCAACGGGCCGTCGAGGCGCTCGTCATAAAGAATATTCATATCAAGCCCCCTGTTGATCGTTCCCACGCTCCCGCGTGGGAATGCCTCTTGGGACGCTCTGCGTCCAGTGACGCGGAGCGTCACGGGCTGCATTCCCACGCAGAGCGGGGGAACGATCAAGAGCGCAGTCGGGTTTCATCGCTGATTTCCCAGAAACTCCCGGTACAGCCGCGCGGTGCTGGCGGGTTGCTCGACCATCGGCATGTGCCCGACGTGATCCCAGACCTCGACCCGTAGATTGGCGATGCCTTTGCTCCAGACCGGCACGCTGCTGACATCAATCAATCGATCCTTACGCCCCCAGAGCAACAGCGCCGGGCACTTGATGTCAGGCAGTTTCGGCTCCATCGGCGGACTGGCGCGGAAGTCGCGGAAGATCTCTTCCAGCTCATCACGTTGTTGCTCGTAACGTTGCGCGATGGCGTCCAGCACCAGATTGGGCACCCATGGCGGCGACTCCATGGTCATCGCGTAGAACTGGCGAAATTCCTCGCGGGAGTTGATCAGAAACGGGTTGTGCCCACGGGCCAGATGCCGCTCCATGTCGCTGACTTCGGGGGCAGTGACGCCGGCCGGATCGATCAACGCCACCGAGGCAATGCGGTCTGGGTACGTCGCCGCCAGCCACGCGGCGATGTAGCCGCCCATGGAATTGCCGATCACATGGACTTTCTCCACGCCGCAGACATCGAGCAACTGAATCATCCGTTTGGCCTGAACCGCAATGTCGTAGCCGCCGCCGGCCTTGAAGCCGGTTTCACCATGGCCGGCCAGATCCGGGATGATCACCCGATACTGGCGGACGAAATGCCGCGCGCAGCGCAGCCACAGGTTCTTGTCAGCGCTGTAGCCGTGCAGCATCAGAATCGCGCTTGAGGCCTCATAAGGCCCGCCTTGCCAGGTCGACACCGTCATCTCGGCAATCGGCACTTCGATCTTGTGCAGCTTGTACAACTTGGCCTCGATGGCCATGTTCAGGTCATACAGCCAATGACCGACCGCCGGATAACTCAACCAGCTCCAGGCCACGAAAACCGCGAGGGCGACAAACAGCAAAAGCATCGACGTCTTCCTTTTACGTGTTCAGGACAAAATGTGGTCGGCGGGTTTCAGCGCCCGAGTCAATCGGTAATAGCTGAAACTGAAGCCGGGAAACATCGCGATCACATGACCGCTCTTGCTTTGATACCAACTGTGGCAACCGCCGGACTTCCACACCGTGCGTTCCATCTCCCGGTGGATCATTTCAGTGTAGGTACGTTCCGCTTCGGGGCGCACTTCGATGCTGCGCAGGCCTTTGGCGTGCACGGTGCGAATGCCGTCGATGATGTAGTTCATCTGCGATTCGATTATGAACAGCGCTGAAGTGTGGCCAATTCCGGTGTTGGGGCCAGTGACGATAAACAGGTTGGGAAAGTCCGGCAGGCTGGTGCCGAGGTAGGCGCGCGGGTATTGCTCCCAGACATCTCTGAGTTGTACGGCGTTTTTTCCGCTGACCGGGTAGGAAATTACTCCGTCGGTGGCGTCGTAACCCGTAGACCAAATGATCAGATCAACATCGATGTGCTCGCCGTCTGCCGTGTTGATTCCGCTTTCATCGAGAGATGCGACACCTTGCTCGCGGGTGTGCAGCGCCACGTTGGCGCGGGTCAACGCCGGGTAATAGGTGTTGGACATCAGCACCCGTTTGCAGCCGATCAGGAAGTCGGGTGTCAGTTTTGCCCGCAGCACTGGATCCTGCACCTGACGCTCGAGCCAGCGCAGGGCCTGACGCTGAACCATGCGGATCGCCGGTTTCGAGTATTTGAACGCGATTACCCGGGTTTCGAATTGCCAGTAGATCAGCCAGCGCAGCAGCTTATAGGCCGGTTTCAAACCGAGCAGCCAGCGCTGGAATGGCCCGAAGTGCCGATCGGGACGCGGCAGCACCCAATGCGGCGTGCGTTGGAACACATGCAACTGTTCGACCTGCGGCACAATCGCGGGAATCACTTGTACGGCGCTGGCACCACTGCCGACGATCGCCACGCGTTTACCCTTGTAGTCGTAGCTGTGATCCCAATTGTTTGTGTGAAAAGTCTTGCCCTGAAAGCGATCCTGGCCGGGGATTTGTGGGATGACTGGCTGGCTCAACGGCCCGCTGGCATTGATGACGAACTGCGCATGGAAGATGCCTTTGCTGCTGGTGTGCACGGCCCAGCGTTTCTCGATGTCATCCCATTCGATGCGTTCGACGTTGGTTTGCAGTTCTACCCGTTCGCGCAGGCCGAACTGCTCGATTACCTGCTCGGTATAACGCTGCAGCTCGGCCTGTTCGGCGAACATCTGCGACCAGCGGTAAGAGGCGAACGACAGCGAATACAGCGGCGACGGCACGTCCACCGCCGCGCCGGGGTAGGTGTTCTGGCACCAGGTGCCGCCGAAGAAATCCCTTCGTTCCAGCAGGCGGAAATCGTCGATCCCGGCCTTGAGCAGGTTGACCGCCGCACACTGACCGCCAAATCCGCTGCCGATGATCAACACTCGGTAAGTCTGCATGGGCCTCCTTCTTATAGTTGTTTTTCCGTTTTCCTACATTCATGTATAGCCAAATATTTGCCCTGTGTGCGGCCCTGATGTCGCGCCATTCAGCCCGCTGGCCGGTGATGGCTATTTAACGTCGCCCTGATAGACTCCCAACACATCTGTCCTGCGGTGCATGCAGGTTCCGTCGAGCGATCGAGGCCCTTATGGGAAACACCGGAGGAAAGGGACTTTCATTGGCCAGGAGGCTTTACACATCGCGCACTCTGGGGCTGGCCTTGGGGCTTCTGTGCGTGAGCGTGGCGATGTTCCCGCTCGATCCGCCGTTGTGGGTCTGGGCGCTGATGATCTTCAACGGTCTGCTCTGGCCGCATCTGGCGTTCCAATGGGCGCGTCATTCCAGCACGCCGTATCACGCCGAATACCGTAATTTGCTGATCGACGCCTTTCTCGGCGGCTTCTGGGTTGCCGCCATGCATTTCAATCCGCTACCCAGTGCCACGACCGTTTCGATGATGGCGATGAACAACGTTGCCATCGGCGGCTTACGTTTTTTGTTGGCCGGTCTGGCGGCGCAGATTTTCGGAGTGGCCGTCGGGCTAGTGGTGTTCGCCCCCGCGTTCATTCCGCAAACCTCGTCGATGCAACTGTACGCGTGCCTGCCGATGTTGATGCTGTATCCGTTGGCGTTGGGTTTGCTGTGCTTTCGTCAGGCGCACACCCTTGGCCGCCATAAGCGGGAATTGCTGGCCTTGAGCCGCACCGACAGCCTCACTGGCCTGCTCAACCACGGCGCGTGGAAGGATCAACTGGAGATTGCTTTTCAACGCTGCAAACGGCAGAAGCAGGGCGCGGCGATTGCCTTGATCGACATCGATCATTTCAAGGCGATCAATGATACCTACGGTCATGTCGCCGGCGATATCGTGTTGCGCCAGCTGAGCAAAATGCTCAAGCAGAACCTGCGCGCAACCGACGTTGCCGGGCGTTACGGTGGAGACGAGTTCTGCGTGATTCTGCCGGAGCTGCCGCTGTTCAATGCTGCGCAGGCCATGGAGGCGTTGCGCGAGCGTTTTGTCACGCTGGGCTATGAGCAGAATCCGGCGTTGAAGGTCAGTTTGAGTATTGGTCTGGCGGCGTGGGATCCGTCCCATGTCGATGCGACTCGCTGGCTCAACGACGCCGATCAGGCGCTGTATGAAGCCAAGGCGGGCGGGCGCAACCGGGTGATCTGCAATTGCGACAAGCCCCGGCAAGAGTTGCTCGACTCGGTCTGAGCCTTGCCACAAAGCCCTTTGTAGGAGCTGCCGAAGGCTGCGATCTTTTGATCTTCAAAAGCAAAGTCAAAAGATCGCAGCCTTC
>NZ_RWIM01000201.1 GCF_009764645.1 Pseudomonas sp. PB106 | reverse complement strand
GCTGCGATCTTTTGATTTTCTAAAAAAACATCAAAAGATCGCAGCCTGCGGCAGCTCCTACGGGGAAATATTGTGATCGCGCAGGCGAAGGCGGAACCCTGTTCTAAGCTCACAGTCGTATCGTCACTTGCACGTTCGTACACAGGAAGGAGTCTGCATGGCGAGTCCCGGTTTGAAAACAGCGGTCATGCTGAGTCTGTTCACCTTGGTGACCGCCTGCGGCGAGAAAAAAGCCCCTGAGGAATACTTGCCCAGGGTCTTCGTACAAGAAGTGAAACCCATGGATTACGCGGCCTCGGTCACGTTGACCGGTGACGTGCAGGCGCGCGTGCAGACCGAATTGTCGTTCCGCGTTGGCGGCAAGATCATCCAGCGCATGGTCGATGTCGGCGATCGCGTCACCGCCAAGCAGGTGCTGGCCAAACTCGACCCTAAAGACTTGCAGACCAACGTCGATTCCGCCCAGGCCCAGGTCGTGGCCGAACAGGCGCGGGTGAAACAGAGCGCTGCGGCGTTCGTGCGTCAGCAGAAACTCCTGCCCAAGGGCTACACCAGCCAAAGCGAATACGATTCCGCCCAAGCGGCATTGCGCAGCAGCCAGAGCGCCTTGAGCGCGGCGCAGGCGCAACTGGCCAATGCCAAGGATCAACTCAGCTACACCTCGCTGATTGCCGACGCGCCGGGCGTCATCACCGAGCGCCAGGCCGAAGTCGGCCAGGTGGTCCAGGCCACCGCGCCGATCTTCAGCCTGGCCCGCGATGGCGACCGCGATGCAGTGTTCAACGTTTATGAATCACTGCTCGCCGAGCGCCCCACGGACAACAGGATCACCGTCAGCCTGCTCGACAACCCCGAGATCAAAACCACCGGCACCGTGCGCGAAATTACCCCGGCGGTGTCGGCGCAATCGGGCACCGTGCAAGTCAAAGTCACCCTCGACAAGCTGCCGCCGGGCATGCAACTCGGTTCGGTGGTCAGCGCAACGGCTAAAGGCTCGGGCAAATCGGCAGTCGAGCTGCCGTGGTCAGCTTTGACGAAAAACATCAGCGATACCGCGGTGTGGATGGTCGACGACAAGGGCGAGGCGCAGTTGCACAACGTCACGGTCGGCCGTTACCTGACCGGCAAAGTCATCATCAGCGAAGGCCTCAGGGGCGGCGAGAAAGTCATCGTCGCTGGCGGACAATTACTGCACCCGGGGATGAAAGTCGAAATCGCCGAAAACACCTACAAAGATCTGCAACCGGGAGCACAGCCATGAAGTCTCTGTGGCTGTTACCCGTCGCTGTGTTGTTGGCCGCGTGCTCGAAGAAAGAGCCGCCGCCCGAGCCGGTGCGCCCGGTGCTGTCAGTCAAGGTTGAAGCGCTCAGCGAGGAAAACCTCGGCCGCTTTGCCGGCAGCATTCAGGCGCGTTACGAGAGCAATACCGGATTCCGAGTCGGTGGCCGTATCGCCAGCCGTAACGTCGATGTCGGTACCGAGGTCGAGAAGGGCACGCTGCTCGCCACCCTCGACCCTTCCGACCAGCAGAATCAGTTGCGTTCGGCCCAAGGCGATCTGGCGAGAATCCAGGCGCAATTGATCAACGCGCAAGCCAATGCGCGCCGCCAGCAAGCGCTGTTCGATCGCGGTGTTGGCGCGCAGGCGCAACTGGACGTCGCCAACACCGATCTGAAAACCACCCAGGCCTCGCTGGATCAGGCGCGGGCGGCGGTCAATCAGAGCAAGGATCAACTCGGCTACACCGAGCTACGCTCCGACCACCGCGCCGTGGTCACCGCGTGGAACGCCGAAGCCGGGCAGGTCGTTACCGCCGGTCAGCAAGTGGTGACCCTGGCGCAACCGGACATCAAGGAAGCGGTGATTGATCTGCCAGATACCCTGGTCGATCAGATCCCCAGCGATGTGGTGTTTTCCGTGGCCGCGCAACTCGACCCGAGCATCAACACCACAGCGGTCATCCGCGAGATCGAACCCCAGGCCCAGAGCGCCACGCGCACCCGCCGTGCGCGCCTGACCCTGGCCGATACGCCGGACGGTTTCCGCCTCGGCACGGCGATCAGCGTGACCCTCAGCTCGGCGATCAAACCGCGTATCGAATTGCCCGCGACGGCGTTGCAAGAGGTCGACGGCAAAGCTCGCATCTGGGTCATCGACACGCAAAACAAAACCGTCAGCCCCCGCGATGTCACCGTCATCAGCCGTACCGACAGCAGCGTCGTACTGGCGGGCGGCGTGAAGAACGGCGAGCGCGTGGTCAGCGCCGGCGTCAACAGCCTCAAACCCGGACAATCGGTAAAACTTGACGAGGACAG
Organism: Pseudomonas sp. PB106; assembly: GCF_009764645.1. Taxonomy (GTDB): domain Bacteria; phylum Pseudomonadota; class Gammaproteobacteria; order Pseudomonadales; family Pseudomonadaceae; genus Aquipseudomonas. Next base: position 3,121 of record NZ_RWIM01000201.1, on the reverse strand, counting down.
TCAATGAAAGGCTCTTTCAACCTCTCCGAATGGGCCCTCAAGCATCAGTCATTCGTCTGGTATCTGATGTTCGTCGCGTTGCTGATGGGCGTGTTCTCGTACTTCAATCTGGGGCGCGAAGAAGATCCGTCGTTCACCATCAAAACCATGGTCATCCAGACCAAATGGCCGGGCGCGACGCAAGAGGAAACCCTCAAGCAGGTCACCGACCGCATCGAGAAAAAACTCGAAGAACTCGACTCCCTCGACTACGTGAAAAGCTACACGCGCCCCGGCGAATCGACGGTGTACGTGTACCTGCGCGACACCACCAGCGCCAAGGACATCCCGGAAATCTGGTACCAGGTGCGCAAGAAGATCGATGACATTCGCGGGCAGTTTCCCCAAGGCATTCAGGGGCCGGGATTCAACGATGAGTTTGGTGATGTATTCGGTTCGGTGTATGCGTTTACGGCTGACGGCCTGACCATGCGCCAGCTGCGCGACTATGTGGAACAGGCCCGGGCGGAGATCCGCAATGTGCCGGGGCTGGGCAAGATCGAAATGGTCGGCCAGCAGGACGAAGTGATTTACCTGAACTTCTCCACGCGCAAACTGGCTGCGCTGGGCATCGATCAGCGTCAGGTGGTGGACAGTCTGCAATCGCAGAATGCCGTGACCCCGGCGGGTGTGATCGAGGCCGGCCCGGAGCGGATTTCCGTGCGCACCTCCGGCCAGTTCGCTTCGGAGAAGGATCTGGCCGAGGTCAACCTCAAGCTCAATGACCGCTTCTATCGTCTGGCCGATATCGCCGAGATCAGCCGTGGTTACGTCGACCCGGCGACTCCGGAATTCCGCTTCGACGGCAAACCGGCCATCGGTCTGGCCATTGCCATGCAGAAGGGCGGCAACGTTCAGGAGTTCGGCAAGGCCTTGCATGCGCGCATCGACCAACTCACCGCGGACTTGCCGGTCGGCGTCGGTGTGCACACGGTGTCCGATCAGGCCGTGGTGGTTGAAGAAGCCGTTGGCGGTTTCACCAGCGCGCTGTTCGAAGCGGTGATCATCGTGCTGGTGGTGAGCTTTATCAGCCTTGGCGTGCGCGCCGGGCTGGTGGTGGCGTGCTCGATTCCGCTGGTGCTGGCGATGGTGTTTGTTTTCATGGAATACAGCGGCATCACCATGCAGCGGATCTCCCTCGGCGCATTGATCATCGCCCTCGGCCTGCTGGTCGACGACGCGATGATCACCGTGGAGATGATGGTCACGCGCCTGGAAATGGGCGAGACCCGCGAGCAGGCCGCGACGTTCGCCTATACCTCGACGGCGTTCCCGATGCTCACCGGTACGCTGGTGACGGTGGCCGGTTTCGTGCCCATCGGGCTCAACGCCAGCTCCGCCGGGGAGTACACCTTCACCCTGTTTGCGGTGATCGCAGTGGCGATGCTGGTGTCGTGGGTGGTGGCCGTGTTCTTCGCCCCGGTGATCGGCGTGCACATCCTCAGCGCCAATGTGAAACCCCATGAAGCCGAGCCGGGCCGGGTCGGTCGCGCGTTCAATGGTGGGCTGCTGTGGGCGATGCGCAACCGCTGGTGGGCAATCGGCATCACCGTGTTGCTGTTTGCCCTGTCGATTTTTTGCATGCGTTTTGTGCAGAACCAGTTCTTCCCGGCATCGGACCGCCCGGAAATTCTCGTCGACCTCAACCTGCCGCAAAACGCCTCGATCGACGAAACCCGCAAAGCCGTCGACAAACTCGAAGCGACGCTCAAGGGCGATGCGGACATCGTGCGCTGGAGCACTTACATCGGCCAGGGCGCGATCCGTTTCTACCTGCCCCTCGACCAGCAATTGCAGAACCCGTACTACGCGCAACTGGTGATCGTCAGCAAGGATTTCGAGGCCCGTGAGGCGTTGACCCAACGTCTGCGCGAACGCCTGCACAAGGACTTCGTCGGCATCGGCAGTTACGTGCAAGCATTGGAAATGGGTCCGCCGGTGGGGCGTCCGATCCAGTACCGGGTCAGCGGCAAAGACATCGATCAGGTGCGCAAACACGCCATTGACCTCGCGACCGAACTGGACAAGAACTCGCACATTGGCGAGATCATTTACGACTGGAACGAGCCGGGCAAAGTCCTGCGCATCGACATCGCCCAGGACAAGGCGCGCCAGCTCGGGCTGTCGTCCGAAGACGTGGCGAACCTGATGAACAGCATCGTCAGCGGCTCGCCGTTGACCCAGGTCGATGACGACATCTACCTGATCAACGTGGTCGGGCGTGCGGTGGATTCCGAGCGCGGTACGCCGGAAACCCTGCAAAACCTGCAGATCGTCACGCCGAGCGGCACGTCGATTCCGCTGCTGGCGTTCGCCACGGTTCGGTATGAACTGGAGCAACCGTTGGTGTGGCGTCGCGACCGTTTGCCGACCATCACCATCAAGGCTTCGGTGCGCGACGAGATCCAGCCGACCGATCTGGTGAAAATCCTCAAGCCGTCGATTGATGCCTTCGCCGAAAAACTGCCGGTCGGCTACAAAGTCGCCACCGGCGGTACGGTCGAGGAAAGCGGCAAGGCTCAGGGGCCGATTGCCAAGGTATTGCCGTTGATGCTGTTCCTGATGGCGACGTTCCTGATGATCCAGTTGCACAGCGTGCAGAAAATGTTTCTGGTGGCGAGTGTCGCGCCGTTGGGGCTGATCGGCGTGGTGCTGGCGCTGGTGCCGACGGGCACGCCGATGGGTTTCGTGGCGATCCTGGGGATTCTCGCGCTGATCGGCATCATCATCCGTAACTCGGTGATTCTGGTGACGCAGATCGATGAGTTCGAGAAGAAAGGGTATGCGCCGTGGGACGCAGTGGTCGAGGCGACCGAGCATCGGCGCCGGCCGATCCTGCTCACCGCAGCGGCGGCGAGCATGGGCATGATCCCGATCGCCCGGGAAGTATTCTGGGGGCCGATGGCTTACGCGATGATTGGCGGGATCGTGGTGGCGACGTTGCTGACGCTGCTGTTCCTGCCGGCGCTGTATGTGGCCTGGTACAAGATTCGCGAACCGCAAAAAGACGCGGCCTAAGGTAAAAGCAAAAGATCGCAGCCTGCGGCAGCTCCTACATATCACCCCATGTAGGAGCTGCCGC
>NZ_RWIM01000200.1 GCF_009764645.1 Pseudomonas sp. PB106 | reverse complement strand
AGCCTTCGGCAGCTCCTACCTTGGAATGCGTTTCCCTGTAGGAGCTGCCGAAGGCTGCGATCTTTTGATCTTCTGTATCTTGTAAACCAAGCAAGCGCTCGGTTAACTTCGGCGAACCCTTCCGTGGAGCTCGCCCATGCCTGCCTTTCAGGAATACTTCGACCCCAGCCACCAATTGGTCCGCGACAGCGTCAGACGTTTCGTCGAGCGCGAGATCCTGCCGGACATTGATCAGTGGGAAGAAGCCGAAAGCTTCCCCCGTGAGCTGTACCTGAAGGCCGGCGCCGCCGGCATCCTCGGCATCGGTTACCCCGAGGCGCTCGGTGGCAGCCATGAAGGCGACTTGTTCGCCAAAGTCGCCGCCAGTGAGGAACTGATGCGCTGCGGCTCTGGCGGGCTAGTGGCGGGGCTGGGCTCGCTGGATATCGGCCTGCCACCGATCGTCAAATGGGCGCGCCCCGAGGTGCGTGATCGCGTCGTGCCGCAAGTGCTCCGCGGCGAAAAAATCAGCGCCCTGGCCGTGACCGAACCGGGCGGCGGCTCCGACGTCGCCAATCTGCAGACTCGCGCCGTGCGTGATGGCGATTATTACCGGGTCAGCGGCAGCAAAACCTTTATCACCAGCGGCGTACGCGCCGATTTCTACACCGTCGCGGTGCGCACCAGTGCGCCGGGTTTCGGCGGCATCAGCCTGTTGTTGATCGAGAAGGGCACGCCCGGCTTCACCGTCGGCCGTCAGCTGAAGAAAATGGGCTGGTGGGCATCGGACACGGCGGAATTATTCTTTGACGACTGCCGGGTGCCTGTAGGCAATCTGATCGGCGCCGAGAACATGGGCTTCGCCTGCATCATGGGCAACTTTCAAAGCGAACGTCTGGCGCTGGCACTGATGGCCAACATGACGGCGCAGCTTGCACTGGAGGAGAGCCTGAAATGGGCGCGTGAGCGTGAGGCGTTCGGCAAGCCGATTGGCAAGTTTCAGGTGATCAAGCATCGGTTGGCAGAGATGGCCACGGCGCTGGAGGTGTCGCGGGAATTCACCTATCGGCAGGCGGCGAAAATGGCAGCGGGGCAGAGCGTGATCAAGGAGATTTCCATGGCGAAGAACTTTGCCACGGACACCTCGGACCGGATCACCACGGAGGCGGTGCAGATTCTCGGCGGGCTCGGTTACATGCGCGAGAGTCTGGTGGAGCGGCTGTATCGGGATAACCGCATCCTGTCGATTGGCGGCGGGACGCGAGAAGTGATGAACGAGATCATCAGCAAGCAGATGGGGCTTTGAATAATGGGTGAAGCAACTGGCGTCATCGCTGGCAAGCCAGCTCCCACAGGTGTCTTTGGCGTATACAAAATTTGTGAACGACCGAAATCACTGTGGGAGCTGGCTTGCCAGCGATGGCGTCAGTGAAATCGCCGATTATTTATCGGTCAAGGCAAACTGCGTCAGGCAGAAGGTAGGAATGCCCATGTCCTGCAGACGCTGCGAACCTTGCAGCTCCGGCAAATCAATGATCGCCGCCGCTTCATGCACCCGCGCGCCCATCCGGCGAATCAGGTTGGCCGCGGCAATCAGCGTGCCGCCGGTCGCGATCAAATCATCGAACATCACCACCGAGTCGCCTTCACACAGGCTGTCGGCGTGCACTTCCAGGAACGCTTCGCCGTACTCGGTGGCGTAACCTTCGGCCAGCACGTCCGCCGGCAGTTTGCCTTGCTTGCGGAACAGCACCAGCGGCTTGTTCAGCTGATAGGCCAGTACCGAACCGATCAGGAAACCACGGGCATCCATCGCGCCGATGTGGGTGAAGTCGGCTTCGACATAACGGTGGGCGAAGCTGTCCATCACCAGGCGCAGGGCCGTCGGCGACTGGAACAGCGGGGTGATGTCGCGAAAGATCACGCCCGGTTTCGGGAAGTCGATCACGGGGCGGATAAGGGATTTGATGTCGAAGGAGTCGAAGACCATCGTCGAGGTGTCCTGGCAGGGCTGCAAACGGCGCAGTATACCCGCGGCTGAAACGCTTCGCTCAACCGCGGATCGAGATCAGCCTTCGATCGAACCACCGGCCAGCGCGCAGAGCTGGATCGGGTCAAGGATGTGAATCTCCTTGCCCTCGGCGGCGATCAGCTCGTTTTGCTGGAAGCGGGTGAACACGCGGGACACGGTTTCCACGGCCAGACCGAGGTAGTTGCCGATTTCGTTACGCGACATTGCAAGGCGGAATTGGTTGGCCGAGAAGCCGCGAGCGCGGAAGCGTGCGGACAGGTTGACCAGGAACGTGGCGATGCGCTCGTCGGCGGTTTTCTTCGACAGCAGCAACATCATTTGCTGGTCGTCGCGGATTTCACGGCTCATCACGCGCATCAACTGACGACGTAGCTGCGGCAGTTGCAGAGCCAGTTCGTCGAGGCGTTCGAAAGGAATTTCGCAGACCGAGGTGGTTTCCAGCGCTTGGGCGGAGACCGGGTGTTTCTCGGTGTCCATGCCGGACAGGCCGACCAGTTCGCTCGGCAGATGGAAGCCCGTCAGTTGTTCTTCGCCGCTGTCGCTCAGGCTGAAGGTTTTCAGGGCGCCGGAGCGTACTGCATAAACGGAATCGAACGTGTCGCCCTGACGGAACAGGAACTCGCCTTTTTTCAACGGGCGGCCGCGTTTAACGATTTCGTCCAGCGCATCCATGTCTTCCAGATTCAGAGAAAGTGGCAGGCAGAGAGGGGCCAGGCTGCAATCCTTGCAATGGGCCTGGTTGTGAGCGCGCAGTTTAACTGGCTCGGACATTTCTTTAATCCTTGTGGGAAAACACACATAAGCCGTAAGGGTAACCCACAGGAGGACATTCAGGCCAGTCTGAGGCGACTTTGCCCTACAGCCATAAAGCCCCAAGGCAAGCCGCCGATAAACAGGTATCAGAACGCATACAAGGAAGGCTTCGATGACCGCCATTGGCACGCTGGGCCCCGGTAACAGCGACGTTGCGGCCATGCCGGAAACGTTGAAAACTTCGCCTGGCAATGCACGCGAATCAGGCTCGACCGAAGAGGCAACCCCGACCTTGGTCGAGGGCGTCAAAGTGTCGCTGTCCGGTGCATCGATTGCAAAAGCCGCCAGTGTCGGTGGCGAAAACAGCGACATCGAAGACAGCGGGCTGCCGGAAAACGTCCAGCAATTGCTGAAGATGATCCGCAAGTTGCAAAAGCAGATCGCTGAGAAAAAGGCGCTGATCGAAGCGGTGATGGCCGACAAGCGTCTTTCCAACGAAGAAAAGATCAACAAGGTCGCGGCTCTGCGCGGCGCCATTGCCGCGCTGAACACGGGGCTGATCACCGCCAATCTGGCCTTGTCCAAAGTAGTCGGGCAGTCGGGCATGACAGCGGATCAGAACCTGAAAGTCGGCTCACTGCTGACGAAAAACTAAATCACCCGCGAGAAACGCTGGCGGTTCTGTTGCTCAAGGTAGGCGTCAAACACCATGCACACCGAGCGCACCAGCAGGCGACCCGCCGGCAACACTTCGATCCGTTCGCGATCAAGCTCAATCAGGCCGTCGTTGGCCATGCCTTGCAGTTGCGGCCACAGCGCGCCGAAATAGCCTTGAAAATCGATGTTGAACTGCTGCTCGATCTCGGCGAATTCCAGGCTGAAATTGCAGATCAGTTGCTGAATGACGGCGCGGCGCAGTCGATCATCGGCGTTGCACACCAAGCCGCGGCTGGTCGCCAGCTGCGCGGCAGCGAGGGTGTTCTGGTATTGGTTCAGGTCGCTGCTGTTCTGGCAGTACAGATCACCGATCTGGCTGATCGCGGAAACGCCCAAGCCGATCAGATCGCAATGGCCGTGGGTGGTGTAACCCTGGAAATTGCGTTGCAAGGTTTCTTCTTCCTGAGCGACCGCCAGTTCGTCGTCGGGCAGGGCAAAGTGATCCATGCCGATATAGCGGTAGCCGGCGGCGGTCAGTTGTTCGATGGTGCGCTCGAGCATCTCCAGCTTGTGAGCGGGCGATGGCAAGTCGCTGGCGTTGATCCGCCGCTGCGGCATGAAGCGCTCCGGCAGGTGTGCGTAATTGAACACCGAGAGCCGGTCCGGTTGCAGGCTGATGACTTCTTCGACGGTGCGGGCGAAGTTCTCCGGGGTCTGCTTGGGCAAGCCGTAGATCAAGTCGACGTTGATCGAGCGAAATTGCAGGGTGCGCGCGGCGTCGATCACCGCACGGGTTTCTTCCAGACTTTGCAGGCGATTGACCGCGCGCTGCACCGTTGGATCAAGGTCTTGCAGGCCGATGCTGACGCGGTTGAAGCCCAACTCGCGCAGCAAACCCATGGTCGACCAATCGGCTTCGCGCGGATCGATTTCGATGCCGTAATCGCCGGAGTCGTCGTCGAGCATATTGAAATGCTTGCGCAGGTGCGCCATCAACTGACGCAGTTCGTCGTGGCTGAGAAAGGTTGGCGTGCCGCCACCGAAGTGCAGTTGCTCGACTTTCTGCGCCGGGTCGAGGTGACAGGCGATCAGCTGGATTTCCTGCTCCAGCCGTTGCAGGTAAGGCAAGGCGCGGCCGCGATCCTTGGTAATGACCTTGTTGCAGGCGCAGTAGTAGCAAATGTTCGCGCAGAACGGCACATGCACGTACAGCGACAACGGGCGCAGGGCCTTGCGGCTGTCGCGCAGGGCGTGGAACAGGTCGAAGGTGCCGACCTGACTGTGAAATTGCACAGCGGTCGGATAGGAGGTGTAGCGCGGCCCCGCCAGGTCGTAGCGGCGGATCAGATCAGAGTCCCAACGAATGGCGTCGAGCATGCGGGCATTCCCCCGGATAGGCTGGCAGTGTGGCGAGTCTATCGGGGTGCGGCGATGGGGCACTTGATTTGCATCAACAGCATAAGATCAAAAGATCGCAGCCTGCGGCAGCTCCTACAGGGGGATACATTCCAATGTAGGGGCTGCCGCAGGCTGCGATCTTTTGATTTTAATGCCCCATCAGCCAATGCTGGTGCGGGCCGGGCAATGTCCAGATGCCGAACAGGATGACCAGCAAACCACCGGCCATGCGCACGCTGCGTTTGCGCAAAATGGCGGTGACGCGTTCTGCGGCAAGCCCGGTGGCGAGCAACACCGGCCACGTCCCCAGCCCAAACGCAAGCATCAACAACGCACTGTCCAGCGCATTGCCCTGACTCGCGCTCCATAGCAGCGTGCTGTAAACCAGCCCACACGGCAGCCAGCCCCACAACGCGCCCAGCAATAACGCACGGGGCAGACTCGACACCGGCAGCAGGCGGTTGGCCACTGGCTGAATGTAACGCCACAGGCCGCGACCCAGGCTTTCGATGCGGGTCAGTCCGCTCCACCAGCCGGCCAGATACAGACCCATGGCGATCAGCAGCAATCCGGCCAGCACGCGCATGAACAGCGCCGCCGGACTGTTCGCCACCGCCCAGCCCGCAAGACCGATCAGCAATCCGGCAGTGGCATAACTGAGGATTCGCCCAAGGTTGTAGGCCAGCAGCAAGCGAAAGCGTCGACTGCGTTGCTCTTTCGGGATCGCCAACGTCAGCGCGCCCATCAGACCGCCGCACATGCCCAGGCAATGGCCGCCGCCGAGCAGGCCAAGGATCAGCGCCGAAACCAGCAAGGGCGCCAGTTCAAGCATGGGGCGGTGCCTTGTCGTCCGGTTTGCCGGCGTTGGCTTCGTCCACTGCCGCGGTGTGGTTCGGATCCTGATCGTCGAACAGGATGCTGTGCGCCGGGCCGTCGAGGTCGTCGTACTGACCGCTGTCCACCGCCCAGAAGAAGATGTACACGGCGATGGCCACGATCAGCAGTGCGGCCGGGATCATCACGTAGAGAGCTGGCATCTGTACTCCATGCCCGCGCGGCTCAGGCCGGCAGCGGGCGGGTTTCTGACGAGGCGCTGGCCTTTGGCAGACTCGGCAGGCGAGTCAAGCGCAGGGCGTTCAGCACCACGGTCAACGAACTGATCGACATGCCGACGGCAGCCCACACCGGAGTGATCCAGCCGAGGGCGGCGAACGGCAACATGAGGCCATTGTACAGCGCCGCCCATAGCAGGTTCTCGATGATCACTCGACGGGTGCGTCGCGCCAGCGTGAAGGCTTGCACCAAAGCGTCGAGACGGTTGGACAGCAGCACCGCATCGGCGCTGGTTTTCGCCAGATCGGTGGCCGAACCCATGGCCACACTGATGTCGGCCGCCGCCAGCACCGGCACGTCATTGACGCCGTCGCCGAGCATCAACACTTTGCGACCTTCCTTGTGCAGTTGCTGCAAGACTTGCAGTTTATCGTCAGGGCGCAAGCCGCCACGGGCCTCGTCGATACCGAGTTCGGCGGCGACGCTGGCGACCATCGGCGAGCTGTCACCCGAGAGCAGCAACGTGCGCCAACCGCGCGCCTTGCACGAGGCGAGCAGGGCGGGGGCGTCGTCGCGCAGGCGATCATCGAGGACGAACCACGCCAGTGGCCCTTGAGCGTCACCCAGCAGCAGCCATTGGCCCGCCTCGTTTGGCATCGTCGGCACACTGGCGCCGCTGAGGGCGCTGACAAAATTTGCCTGACCAATGCGCACACGTTGCTCGCCCACCAAACCTTCGAGGCCAAGCCCCGGCGTGCCGTGGACTTCTTCTGCGGCCAGCGGTGCGCGGCCAAACGCGCGGGCAATCGGGTGTTCCGAACGGTTTTCCAGGGCGGCGGCGAGGCTCAGGCATTGCTCGCTGTCGAGTGCGCCGAGCGGGCGAATCGAGCGCAGCACCAAACGGCCTTCGGTGAGCGTGCCGGTCTTGTCAAAGATCACCGTGTCGATCTGATTCAAGCCTTCCAGCACATGCCCGCGCGTGAGCAGCAAACCGAGTTTGTGCAGGGTGCCGGTGGCGGCAGTGAGGGCGGTCGGCGTCGCCAGCGACAGCGCACATGGGCAGGTCGCGACCAGCATGGCGAGGACGATCCAGAACGCCCGCGACGCGTCCAGCTCCCACCACAGCAGGCCGATTGCGGCTGCAGCAATCAATGACAGCAGCAAAAACCACTGCGCCGCGCGGTCGGCGATTTCCGCCAGCCGTGGTTTTTCCGCCTGAGCGCGGTCGAGCAGACGGACGATGGCCGACAGGCGTGTGTCGTGCCCCAGCGCCTGCACTTCAACGGTCAACGCGCCTTCGACGTTGAGCGTGCCCGCCGTGACCGCGTCACCGAGCATTCGCGGTTGCGGCAGGTATTCACCGGTCAGCAACGACTCATCGATGCTTGACTGGCCGTCGATGATCTTGCCGTCTGCCGGTAAAACCGAGCCGGGTTGCACGAGAATTCTGTCGCCCAAGCGCAATTCGCTGAGGAGGATGCGTTCGCTCTGGCCGTGTGCATCGAGGCGCAGGCACGAGGCCGGCAACAGATTCACAAGTTGTGCGGTGGCAGCGGCGGTGCGCTCGCGGGCGCGGCGTTCCAGGTAGCGTCCGGCGAGCAGGAACAACGCGAACATCCCGACCGCATCGAAATACAGTTCGCCAACGCCGGTGATCGCGGTCCAGATCCCGGCGATGTAGGCACTGCCGATGGCCAGCGAGACCGAAACATCCATGGTCAGGTGCCGTGTGCGCAGATCGCGCATCGCGCCTTTGAAGAACGGCGCGCAGCTGTAGAACACGATTGGCGTGGTCAGGAACAGCGCGACCCAGCGCAGGATTGTGTGCAGCTCGGGGCTGAGGTCGATGTTGAATTCCGGCCAGGTGGCCATCGTCGCCATCATTGCCTGGAACCACAGCAACCCGGCCACGCCGAGCTGGCGCAGGGCCAGACGGTTTTCGCTGGCCAGTTGCTCGCTGGCGCGATCCGCCTGATACGGATGGGCGGCGTAACCGATGTGGCGCAGTTCGGCGAGGATCTGGCTCAGCGGCAATTGCGCGTCGGCCCAACTGACGTGCAAGCGATGGTTGGACAGGTTCAGTCGCGCCTCGGCGACGGCAGGCAGCGTGCGCAGGTGTTTTTCGATCAGCCAGCCGCAGGCGGCGCAACTGATGCCTTCCATCAGCAGGGTGGTTTCGGCCAGCTCACCCTGGTGGCGCACGAAGGGTTGCTGGACGTCGGCGCGATCGTACAGCGCCAGTTCGTCGGTCAATTGCACGGGCAGCGCTTCGGGATTGGCCGAGGCTTCGCTGCGGTGCTGGTAATAACTTTCCAGGCCACCGGCGACAATGGCTTCAGCCACGGCCTGACAGCCCGGGCAGCAGAACTCGCGGGGTTCTCCGAGTACGACAGCGGTGAAGCGGCTGCCGGACGGGACGGGCAGGGCACAGTGATAGCAGGGGAGTGGGGTGGTCATCGAGTGTTCACTAATACTGCTGATTCACTACACCCCCGTGTAGGAGCTGCCGCAGGCTGCGATCTTTTGACTTTAAAACAAGATCAAAAGATCGCAG
>NZ_RWIM01000199.1 GCF_009764645.1 Pseudomonas sp. PB106 | reverse complement strand
GGCAGCGCCTGCATCGATTTCTGTAGGAGCTGCCGAAGGCTGCGATCTTTTGATCTTCTTTGACCATATATATGGATATCCGTATATTCGAGTTTCCGTATGTGCTGAGCCCCTGTCATGATCACCCCCACCGAAATCTTCAAGAGCCTCGCCGACGAAACCCGCGTCCGCGCCATGCTGCTCATCGCCGATCAAGGTGAACTCTGCGTCTGCGAGCTGATGTGTGCGCTCGGCGACAGCCAACCGAAAATCAGCCGCCATCTCGCGCAACTGCGCAGCAATGGCTTGTTGCTCGATCGCCGTCAGGGCCAGTGGGTCTATTACCGGCTCAACCCGGAGCTGCCGGCGTGGGTGCGCGAAATCCTGCAAGTGACGTCCAAGGCCAACGCTGATTGGCTCAAAGACAATGCCGCCCGCCTGCAGAACATGGACGGGCGTCCGGTTCGCGAAACCGCCTGCTGCTGAGGAAGCAAGAAAACCATGCGAATTCTGTTTATGTGCACGGCCAACAGCTGCCGCAGCATCCTCTCCGAAGCCATGTTCAATCATCTGGCGCGCCCCGGATTCGAGGCCGTGAGTTCTGGAAGTTTCCCGAAAGGCCAAGTGTTGCCACGCAGCCTGTCGACGCTGCAACAGGCCGGCATTGCCATCGATGGCCTGTATAGCAAGGGCAATGATGCGTTCGAAGACAATCCGCCAGACATTGTCATCACCGTCTGTGACAAGGCCGCCGGTGAGAGCTGCCCGGTTTACTTCGGCCCCGCACTCAAAGCGCATTGGGGCCTGGCAGATCCCTCGGATGTGATCGGCGACGATGCCGCCGTGGACACGGCGTTCGCTGCCACGCTGGCGATCATCGAGCGGCGCTGCGCGACCTTTCTCGGCCTGCCATTCAAATCACTCAACCGCGCTGAACTCCAGCGTGAGCTGGATCGTATCGGCTCGCTCTGAGCCAGAGGACATATGTCAGAACAACTGCCCCATCTTGATCATTCACTGTTCGAAGGCACGTCCCCTTTGGGCGAACACAAACCACGCATCCTGCTGCTCTACGGCTCGACCCGCGAACGCTCGTTCAGTCGTCTGCTGGTAGAGGAGTCCGCGCGCCTGCTCGAACACTTCGGCGCCGAAACGCGCATCTTCAACCCGTCCGGTCTGCCGTTGCCTGAGGACGTTCCGGTCGACCATCCCAAAGTGCAGGAACTGCGCGATCTGGTGCTGTGGTCTGAAGGCCAGGTCTGGTGCTCACCTGAGCGTCACGGCGCCATGTCTGCCGTGTTCAAGGCGCAGATCGACTGGGTTCCGCTGGAACTCGGTGCCGTGCGTCCCACTCAAGGCAAAACCCTTGCCGTGATGCAGGTCTGCGGCGGTTCGCAGTCGTTCAACGTGGTCAACCAGTTGCGCGTGTTGGGCCGCTGGATGCGCATGTTTACCATCCCCAACCAATCCTCGGTGCCGAAGGCCTACATGGAATTCGACGATAACGGGCGGATGAAACCCTCGCCGTTCTATGATCGCGTGGTTGATGTGATGGAGGAGTTGGTGAAGTTCACTGTGTTGTTGCGTGATCAGCAGGCGCATCTGGTCGACCGCTATTCCGAGCGCAAGGAGAGTGCCGAGCAATTAATGGCTCGGGTTAATCAGCGTTCGATCTGAGAGCGTCTGGCCGACTGATTTAGTCGGCCCTTGCAACTAAGTTCTCGCGCCACAGGTCACTCAATCTGCGGAGGTTGATCCATTTCGCACGACCTCGAACATCGCAGACGCTGCCCGTGGCCACTCACCTTGATCGTCGCAATAACCTGTCACTCGACAGCCTGAATTTCTTCCTCGCCGATGTGCGCGACGGGCTCGGCCCCTATCTGGCGATTTACCTGTTGGCGGTGCACCACTGGGACCCGGCCAGCATCGGTCTGGTCATGACCATCGCCGGTGTCGCCGCGCTCATTACACAGACGCCTGCGGGCGCTTTGGTCGACAACACACGGCGCAAACGCGCACTCATTATTATTGCTGCGCTGCTGGTGACCGGCAGCTGCCTGGTGTTGCCATTCGTTAGCTCATTCAGTCTGGTCGCGTTGACCCAAGCCCTCAGCGCCGTCGCCGCGTCGATTTTTGCGCCGGCTATTTCGGCGATTACCTTGGGAATTACCGGGCCGCGCGCGTTCACTCGACGCACCGGCCGCAACGAAACCTTCAACCACGCCGGCAATGCCTGCGCGGCACTGTTGGCCGGGGTGTTTGCCTATTTGTTCGGCCCGGTGGCGGTGTTCTATCTGATGGCGGCGATGGCGGTGGCCAGCGTCATCGCCGTCTCCTTTGTATCGCCAGAGGCCATCGACCACGATGTGGCCAGAGGGCTGGATCCGGGCGGGGCAGGGCATGGCACGCAACCGTCGGGGTTATCAGTGCTGCTGACCAACAAACCGCTGCTGATGTTTGCCGTGTGCTGCGCGTTGTTTCACCTTGCGAACGCCGCGATGCTGCCGCTGGTGAGCCAGAAACTGGCGCAGGCCAATCTGCAGATGGCCACGCCAATGACGTCGGCCTGCATTGTCGCCGCGCAATTGGTCATGGTGCCGGTGGCGATGCTGGTCGGGGCCAAGGCCGATGTCTGGGGACGCAAGCCATTGCTGCTCGCAGGCTTCCTGATTTTGCCGCTGCGGGGCGTGCTGTATGTCTTGTCCGACGATCCCTATTGGCTGGTCGCGGTGCAGTTGCTCGACGGTGTGGGCGCGGGGATCTTCGGCGCGCTGTTTCCCGTGGTGGTCAAAGACCTTACGCAGGGCACCGGGCATTTCAACGTCAGCCTCGGTGCACTCTCGACCGCTTTCGGACTGGGCGCCGCATTGAGCAATGGCCTGGCCGGATTCGTCGTACAGGCGGCGGGGTACAGCGCCGCGTTCCTGACGTTGGCGGCGGTCGCGGCGGTGGCGTTGGTGCTGCTGTGGGTGGCTGTTCCGGAGACGGTGCAGCGCTCGATGGTTGAAGCGGATGTGCGCCAGAACGACTTGCCGTCCGCGACAGTGCCCTGAGTATCAAAGGATTTTCCGAAGGCACGGGCGGCTCTCGGGCGATCTGTTGCGCGGGCCTGATAGGTCGCGCCTCAGAATGTTCCAGTAGTCGTTAGAGTGTTACTAAAGGCTAAGGTTACTTGGTTGTCTGCGGCAGGCTGTACGGAAGTTACATCGTAAGGAGGGTTCTCATTGCGAACGATGCATTTCCATTTAACGATGTCACCGGGCTTCGCATTGCTGAATTTTATTTTGCCGGACCATGTAGGGTAGGGAGACGGGCTCAGTCGAACCGCGTTTGCGGTATTTCCGTTTCCTAACTCCGCACGATCCCCCACGGCATAAACGCTATAGCCAGCCGCTGCAGTGCCGTTTTCACAGCGAAAAGTCGCCTCAAGAGAAAGATACGTCCAGGTCGCCCCGGCATCGGCAACGACAGGCAGCATCGCCGACAGCGCTAAAGCCAGCGGCGAAAGGTTACGAATCCGGCCCATGTTCAAATCCTCAATATGCTGTGCGTTGGGCCAGCCTAGCTATGTTCGAGCACCCTGTGACCTGTAAAAACTGACAGTCCGTTAGAGCTCTTCGCGATACCTGATCCACGCCTTATTCTCTGCGTGAAACGATTAGGCGAAGTCAGCCCGTTCCACCATTCGAACGCTGGCGAACGTCGATTCATGGCGTGCCTGATCCAGCGTTGTCAGCGGTTTTTCAGGTGACGGTTGCGCACTCGCCAGCGATGCCGGTTTACGACTCATATCAGAGCCGAAGCGCTCGTCGCTCGGTGGCACACCAAAGTACTCGCGATAGCATTTGGAAAAGTGCGGTGTCGAGACGAAGCCGCAGACATACCCCAGTTCAACAATCGACATCGATGTCTGCTTGAGCAGTTGCCGCGCGCGAATCAGCCGTAGTCGCAAGTAGTAGCGTGACGGCGTGCATTGAACGTATTTCTGAAACAGCCGCTCCAGTTGGCGCCGCGACAGATCAACGTATTCGGCAAGTTTGTCGAGGTCGATTGGCTCCTCGAGATTGGCCTCCATCAACGCGACGATTTCCTGCAGTTTGGGCTGATGCGTGCCGAGCACATGCTTGAGCGGTACGCGCTGATGATCCTGTTCGTTGCGGATGCGCTCGTAGACGAACATCTCGGAGATCGCGGCGGCAAGTTCACGGCCATGATCGCGACCAATCAGGTGCAGCATCATGTCCAGCGGCGCGGTGCCGCCGGAGCTGGTGAAGCGGTTGCGGTCGAGGGTGAACAGACTGGTGCTGACGCCGACGCGCGGGAAAGCTTCCTGCATCGCCGCGAGAAACTCCCAATGCACGCTGCACTCGTAACCATCGAGCAGCCCGGCTTTGGACAGCGCCCAACTGCCGGTGCAGATGCCGCCCAAGCGTTTTGATTGCCGCGCCAACGCTTGCAGCCAGGTGATGTGCTCGCGGGTGATTACGCTCTGGATGCCGACTCCGCCGCAGACGAAGACCGTGTCTGCCACTGAAGGATTTTTCCAATCCGCATCCGGCGTGATCGGCAAGCCGTCACTGGCCCAGACCGGCGTGCCACCGAGGCTGAACGTGTGCCAGCGATACAGCGCTCGCCCGGTCAATTGATTGGCCATGCGCAAAGGCTCGACGGCGGCGGCCAGCGACATCAGAGTGAATTTGTCCAGCAGCAGAAAACCGATGGATTGAGTCTTGCCGTCGGGAACGGAGGCGTTCGATGACATCGAGATTATGTTCCTGCAAAAAAACATGGCGATCCCCCCAGCCTAGGCGTGGGGGCATCAGTTCGGCTTAGCCGGCAGAGGTGGCCTGAGCAGCCGGCGCAGGGTGGCGCGAGGTCAAGAGACCGATAAAGGAAATCACCAGCGCCAGGCCGATCGTCGTGGTGACTTCGGTGCGGTGCTGCGGGGTGATCATCATCACCGTCAGCGCACCGCAAATGAACACAATCACCAACCAGGTCAGCCAAGGAAACAGCCACATGCGAAAGGTCAGCTCGACGTTGCGTTGACGCAGCACCTTGCGCATGCGCAGCTGCGACACCGCAATCGCCAAATACACCAGCAAGGCAATCGCACCAGAGCTGGCGAGCAGAAACTCGAACAGCCCGGCGGGCATGACATAGCTCCACACGGTAATCGCCGCGCCGAGCACGGTGCTGGCGATCACGGCTGCCCGGGGCACGCCTTCTGAAGAGGTCCCCTTCAGCGCTTTCGGCGCATCGCCACGACGGCCCAGCGAGTACAACATGCGCGAGGCAATGTAGATCGACGAGTTCATGCAACTGGCCACGGCAATCAGCACGACCACGTCGACCATGAATTTGGCATGGGGGATGTTCATGATTTCCAGGGCGCGCTGGTAGGAACCCACCGAAGCCAGCAACGGGTCGTTCCACGGCACCACGGAGACAACCACGAAAATCGACAGCAGATAGAACACGCCGATACGCCACATGACCGAGCGCGTTGCCTTGGCGATGTTGCGCGCCGGGTCGTTGGATTCGGCGGCGGCGATGGTCACCGCTTCCGTACCGATAAAACTGAACATGATGGTGATGAACGCGCCGACCACCGCCGACATGCCGTTGGGTGCAAACCCGCCATGATCAGCCATCAAACCGCTCAAGCCGCTGACTTCGCGGTCGGGCACCCAGCCCATCAACACCGCAAAACCCACGCCGATGAAACCGATGATCGCCACGACTTTGGCCATGGCGAACCAGAACTCGAACTCGCCGTATTTCGACACGCTGAACAGGTTGGTCACTACCAACGCAATGATCGACACCAAGGCGAACAGCCAGGCATCGACCTGCGGAAACCATTGGTGCAACACGTGGCCGGCGGCCAGCGCTTCAATGGGAATCACCAGTACCCAGAACCACCAGTACAACCAGCCGATGGTAAACCCGGCCCAGCGCCCGATGGCCTGATCGGCATAGGTGGAAAACGAACCGGTGTCGGGATTGGCCACCGCCATTTCCCCGAGCATGCGCATGACCAGAACGACGAGCAAACCCGAGAAGAGATAAGCCAAAAGCACCGCTGGCCCCGCCGCCGCAATGGCATGCCCCGAGCCCACAAACAAACCGGCGCCGATGATGCCGGCGATTGACAACATGGTGACGTGACGAGGCTTGAAGCCCTGCGCCAATTGGCCACTCGAATCCTTGGAGTTCGGGCTGATCATTGTTTTCTTATTCTCTGCTGATCGACGTTTAAGCGAATGGGCAGGGGCCGCCGAACACCGTTGTGGCCTGCTCGACTTCCTGAAGGAAGCCCCTTTCAAACGCCGCAGTTCTTATCAAGTCCATCATCGTGATGTCGTTATTTTGATGAAAGGACGCGCCACCTTAACCGCGGTGTTCGACGAATCAATAGCCTGAGCGCGGCATTTTTATGTCTGATATCGACACCAAAAAGGCTTGCGTTTTTGCGGGGGACCAATTGGTCACGGTGTGGGCGAGAGGGGTTGGTTTGGTTCGTTTCGCGGGATCTGTGCTGGAGTCATGCGATTCGTTGCGGAGGTAATTATTGCAGCAAATTTCCAGGTTTTTGCTGGTAGGTAAACAGGGAGCGGGGTGCTTGTTTAAATGATGCTTCAAGAGGTGATATGTGCCCTACAACGCCTTGCGCCGTTGCCTACGACTAAGCCAGAATCCGCCGGCTTGTGCGTCTAGGGCGCGGGTTCTATCGTTTGCCGGTCACTGAAAAACAGTGATCGGGTTTGGTAGCCCGCCATAACTAGTCGCATCGCGCACCGTTCGCAGGCCGCTTCAGGTCTCTGCTCAATGGTGGCCATGCGCAGGACACCTTCGGGTGTGCCGGGTCCTAGTTACCGGTCTACCAACCCGCGTATGGCCGCCACCTTCGTTTGGTAGCGAATGTGAAGGCTCCTTTTGCTAACTAGGAGTTTCACCATGTTCAAAGTCACACCCAACCCACCCGAAACCGATCGCACATCCCCATACGAATCCCCCAACTCAAAGAAACTCAACGAAGCCGCCGACCGCGCCCTCGACCACTACCTCGGCCCTGCGCAAATCATGGCCAGCACCCGCCAACCCGAACGCATGTACCTCGCCAACCCGAAGTACGACAGCGAATCCCTGCTCGCCAACGCCAGCGAAAGCCTCGGCTCAGCCAGCGAAATGCTCATCAACTTCGCCGCCATGCTCGACACCTCCCACCGCAAGACCGCACTGGGCATCGCCCAAGTCGTGATGCTCGGCGAAATCGCGGTAAACCAAGCGCTGGATAACGTCGAAATCGCCAACTGACCCCCCACCGCGACGAGGGGAAACCCTCGTCCTTAAACGCGCTCTCAACAGCGCTGGCACAGGGCCACGGCTTGTGCCGCACAGCCCCGGCTGTCACCCTTCGCGCCGTTCTTCAAGGATCAGAACAAGGAATCAAGGATTGAGCGGCTACGTCCCCAACCCCCCGAAAAACCATCGCTACGAAGAAGCCAAACCCGTCGACATTCACGCCCAGCGTTGGGCTGAGTATGAGAAGTATGGGAAAGAGCCTGCGCGCGAACCTGAGAAAGTCGGGATTGCACTGCGCATAGGAATGTTCTTCGACGGCACTGGCAACAATGCCAACAACACGGCCGCCGGGCTGCTGTGTGGGGCGCAGAATCCCATCGCACCGCAAGATATTCCCGCTAGCTGCAAGCCGTACATGACGGATCCGGACAGCAGTTACGCTAACGACACTAGCAATGTGCAGAAGCTGAGCGAGCTCTACTTCGCACCGCAACAGGCCGAAGGCGATGGCACGCAAAAGCAAGCGTTCCGTATGGTCTACGTTGAGGGCATCGGCACTCGGTCAGATGAGAAGGACAGCACGTTTGGTGCTGGCACTGGCCGAGGTGATACAGGTGTGGCAGGTCGGGTTCAGTTGTCATTTGCAGAGATCAAATCGCGTATCAAGGACGTGCTGGACACCAATCCCAATAGTGAAATTACCTCTTTGACGTTTGATGCATTCGGATTTAGCCGTGGTGCTGCCGCTGCCCGCCACTTTGCCAATGAGGTCGTGCGTGGAAAGCAGGGGCCGCTGGGAGAGGTTTTACGTAGCAACGCAAATGCCCTCAGCCGAACGTTCATCGATGAATACCATGGCAGCATCAAAATGGGCTTTATCGGGCTTTTCGATACCGTTCCATCAATCGCTGGCTGGTCAAATCTTGGCGATATCAAAAGCTCCATTGCAACGGGCATCAAGTTGTACCTCGACCGCCGTTTTTTCACGGATGTCATCCAGCTTTCAGCTCGTGACGAGTGCCGCGCTAATTTTGCTTTGAGCCGCGTCAAGGCTGACCATTTGGAGATCACGCTGCCAGGTGTTCACTCCGACCTCGGCGGTGGATATTTAGATGAGATTCAGGAACGCGTGCTTATCAGTCCAATGCAAACGCTCGAGGTGTCGCAATTTACCGATGTCTCCACAACCTCTATCTACCGTGATGCCGTAACTGTAAAGAATCAATGGCTCGCCAAAGGCTGGCCTGAAGACATGCTGGAAATCGTTACCCCAGAAGCGCAGCTATTGCCAATAGATCTACAGGACAGGCTTAGTCCACGCAAAAAACGCGTGTACGCCGCACTTCAACTTAAGCGTCCTGTGAGTGGCTTACTGTCTAGGGTGTATCTGCGAGTCCTGCACAAATTGGCGAAAGAGAAAGGCGTTCGATTCAATGACATTCCAGACACACCTGAATTGGCAGTTCCATCAGAGCTAGGGACTCTGTGTGATCGATTTCTGGAAGGTAATTACGACACCTCATTGCAAGAGGACCAGTTGCTGAAGTTGAAGTACATTCACATGTCGGCGAACTGGAACCATCCACTCGGGCGACGGGATGGCAGTGGTATCCGCGCTGTTTACATCAATGCGCCCACTCCGGACTGGATTCGCGCACAACATCCTCACGTAGCTGATTGGAAGCTCTGGTAATGAAATTAATTTTCACCCTGCTGGTTGCGCTACTCATTACTGGATGCCAATCCGCTGATTCATTTTCCGCACAAAACGCCCCGAAATCTGAATGGTGGGAGTTGGCGTTTATTGAACCTGACTACATGAAAGTTTGGGTTGAAAACAGTTCTGTTCAGGACATCACTGGCAAGATTTTCTACAAGACTGGCGGCGGCACCGCCGCTGGGGGAGAGCCTGAAGACGGCACAGAGTCAGCCCGCGGTTGGACCGGTGGAGTCGGTGGTAGCGGGAAAAGAGTGGTGGGCGCAGATTTACCTGTTCGCATTTGGGTTCGCTGGCAATCAATCGTCGAGCAGAGAACGTGGCAAGCGTGGGTGGATATTCCTGAGCCGGCGAGGCAGTTGATGGTGCAATCCGTCAATCAGCGGTGCCCGCGGACGCCTGATCAGGAGGCAAGATTTATGGCGTCGGTTTATTTGGGACTGGCCCCGGGAGGCGTAGTGCAGGTTTGGGTTAGGGACTCGTGTCATCATCCGATCAAAGTTGCCCGAGCGCAGGCTGAGATTGAGCCGTTGGGACCGAGCCAAGGTAAGAATGAAGGTCGTTACGCTTATCCAGTGAGTGAGAAGTCCAAGCGCTATATCGAGGAATTTGGCATCCCTTATGGAAGTTGGTAACTAGCGTACTTGTAACCTTCATGGTGATGCTGATTGTCTCCAGGAGACTGTCCTCACAAGGAGGCGAAGCGCTGGTCTATGTTCAGCTGCCAATCGAATCACGGGAAATTATTTTGAGAGTTGAAAACGCCACCCGCTTTGATGATGTCGACCGTGAGATGGGGTATGAATACTGCGGTTTCAACTACGTGATTCGGAATGGAATGGATAGGTTTATCGTCAGAACCTACGATGATGAACCCGGCAAGGCAACGGTAGTGAAACCGACGTCTATGTCTACAAACTGCCACCTCAGAGTATTGGTTGATTTTTTACAATCTGAACTGGGTGTTGTGTCGATCTGGCTCTATAACGGGGATACAGGGACCTATGCAGAGATAGATCTCGACGGCTTGAGATTTGCGAAATAAACCTATCCTCCCGTTTTCTGCGGCGAGCATTCATCGTTGAGCTTGGGCTTCAAATCACGAAATTAGTGGATGTTGAACCCGGCCAATCCCAACACCTCGCCATTAACCATCACTGTCACCCCATACCGCCCAACAAAATGCTTGCGCGTAGTAAAGTCCTTAATCACCTGACTCCGCCGCACCCCCTCACTCGCAAACCCCGCCAACACCACCGTCTTCAACTTAAAGACCTTCCGCGAAACCCCGCCGTTCGCCTTCACATAGTCAATCGCATAATCAATCACCAACCGCTGCTCATGCGCCACCGTCGACTTCACCGTAAATGACAACGTAATCGTCTCACCCAACCGCACCACCGGCGGCTCAACCTTCACGTCCAGCAACTCAACCTCAGCCTTCGCCCCCGCGCCAATCACCGTCAGCGCACGCATATCGCCCTGTTTGATCAAACTCCTCAACGCATGCTTGGCAATCCACGCGGTGTGCTTGTTCTCTAGCGACCAACCTTCGATCGTGTCCAGCACCCACTCCGGATGCACCTTGGTCACATCATTCAAATGGTTCGCGACGGACTTGCGCACGTACAAACTGTCGTCGGCCTTCAACCGGTTCAGTATCCCGGCAGCCAGGCGCGGATCGGCCTGCACCGATTCCAAGCGAAACGACCAAGGCAGGCGAGGGCGGCTGCCTTCGCTGGCGAGGCGGCGGACGTGGTGGTTTTGGTCTTGAGTCCAGTCGTGCATCAGCTCGAGCGAGCGTTCCAGGTCGCTGCGCAGAAAGTGGCGGATGGCGAATTCGGAGGAGCCGAAAGTGGTGAAGTACTTCAGCGCTTCCATGGATGTGTCGAACGCGTGCCCGCCGTAGCTCGCGACGTAGTGCGGCAGGCACATGCTGATGAATCCACTGTTCAAACGTGGCGCGAGTTCTCGCAATACATCGAGGGAATCTGTGTAGTCCAGCGGCAGCACGGCATGCAGGCTTTCACTGACGCGGGCCATGCGTTGCACACTGACAGTTCCGCCAAGCCTTCATGGGCATGTTTAAGAAATGCCTTGGCCTTGAACGCTGGATACACGGCGCTCATTTCGTCAGCGATATGTCGCAGTCGCTCGGCGTTGAAGATTTCCTTTAACGCCGGGGCGGCGGTTTCGGTGGCGCTCATGGTCAGGTCATCGGCGTGCTGACGAACGCTTCGAGCGTTTCGGCATAGGCAGTGTATTGGGCGATGTGGCGGTAGTGTTGGGTGTCGATCTGGTCGGGAACGACGAGGTCGGTGAAGCTCCAGGCCACGGCGAGGCTGATGCCGGCCTGGGTGAGGGTGCCGTCGGTGGGCAGACCGTTCTGTTCGAGTTCTTGTTCGAGGGCGGTGAAGGCGGCGGCCAGTTGGCTTTCAACACGTTCAACCCACGGTTGATATTGAATGTCGGCCGGGCGCAGGTTGCGCTCGTAATACAGCTGCACGGCTTTTTCGCAGGCGGCGAGGCTGAGACCGATCAGGCGCAGGGCGTGGGCGCGTTGTTTCAGGTCGGTCGGCAGCAGGCTTTTACCCGAGGCGGCTTCGAGGTAGTCGAGGATGAGTGTCGAGTCCATGAGGATGGTGCCATCGTCGAGAATCAGCGTCGGCGCTTTGACCACCGGGTTGATCTGCTGGAATTGCTCGAAGTGGCGGAACACCGAGACTGACTCGTGTTCGAGATCGATCCCTAAACGTTTCGCGGAAATCGCCACGCGGCGCACGTACGGGGAGTCCAGCATGCCGATCAGTTTCATGACGCGTTCCTTCAAGTCGAACCGGTGGGAACGCATAACCTAGCCGAGCTTGGAGCAATTGTCAGTCGTCAAATCCGGCCTGCTCGTGAATCTCATCCACATTCAACCCCAACCGATACGCCACCGCCACGAACAGCGCCTGACACAAACACAACGTCGCGCTCAACGAGCGAAACGCCAGCGCGCTGCCCTCATTCACCAACAGCAAGCTGTTCGCACGCTTGGCCAGCGGCGAGAGGTGGCTGTCGGTGATGACCAGCGTGTTCGCCTGTTGCTCGCGGGCGAAGCGCAGGCATTGTTGGGTTTCTTTGGCATACGGCGTGAAGCTGATGGCGATCGCCAGATCATTGGCGCGCACGCTGCGCATTTGCTCGCGATAACTGCCGCCCAGGCCGGAGACGAGGTGAATGCGCTTCTGAGTGTGTTGCAAGTTGTAAACGAGGTAGTCGGCGACGGCGAAGGAGCGGCGCACGCCGATGACATAAATGTTGTCGGCGTTGACGATGAGATTGACGGCTTTTGCAAACGCGCCATCGTCGAGTTCGCGGCCCAGGCGTTCGATGCCGGAGCGCGTGGCCTCGATGCATTCGCGGGCGAGGTCGCCGTCGCTGGTTTGCTGCGATGGGTTGGCGATCATGTTGCGAATGCGTTGCTGGTAGTTTTGCACCGGTGAGGCTTTGTGGGTGTAGGCGGTGCGGAACAGGGCCTGCATTTCGCTGAAGCCGCTGAACCCGAAGCGCTGCGAGAAGCGCACGATGGCGGACGGGTGGACCTCGCATTCGCGGGCAATATCGCTGATGCGGTCGACCATGATCCGGTCGCTCTGCTGGCTCATGTAGCTGGCGATGCGTTTGAGCTGGCGCGGCAGGGCGTCGTATTCGTCGGTGATCAGTTGCAGCAGGCGCTCGGCATTGATCGGGGGGCTGGCGAGGGTCATCTCGTCGGAGGCCGGCAGATCGGGGCGGGGCATAAGTCATCCTTCAGGCGGGTTGATCACACGGTGGCCTCTGATATTAGTGGGCTTGCGGCGGGCCTGCTGAGCTGAAACGATGCACTGACTGACGAAATATTCACGATCTGGCTCTACCGGGTTAGCCGTTTGTCTTCTATATACAGCCGCTCGACTGAATTTCTTGCTATAAACGCACTCCGATGGCCGGTGTGAACCCTGTGTCAGAGCAGTTTCCGGGCTTTGTCGGACAAATTCCCTGTATTTACAGTTGCTGAGGCCTCAAACGGGCCTTAGACTGCCGCCCCTCGTAAATTGAGTGCCGGGTGGCATTTGCAATAAACGATGCCTTTTCGCCGACCGCACACGGTTCGCCGAAACGCTCCCTAATTCGCCTTAATGCACGTTTTTTTATAGAGATATCAATGACAAAGGACAAGTTGCTGGCCATGCCGGCAGATGACTACATGAATTCCGAGCAGCACGCTTTCTTCACTGAGCTGTTGCAGAACATGAAAGTCGAAACCCACGAGCGCATTGAGCAAAACCGTGTCGCCATCGAAAGCCTGGACACTCCGGCTGACCCGGCGGACGCGGCTTCGGTTGAAGAAGAGCGTACTTGGCTGGTGAACGCGATCGATCGCGACCAGCGCATGCTGCCGCAACTGGAACAAGCCCTTGAGCGCATCAAGGAAGACAGCTTTGGCTGGTGCGATGACAGCGGCGAGGCCATTGGCCTGAAGCGCCTGCTGATCAGCCCGACCACCAAATACTGCATCGAAGCTCAAGAGCGTCACGAGCAGATCGACAAGCACCAGCGCCAGGCCTGATTTCGCCGCCGCTGTGATCGCGGGCAAGTCCGTCCCAACCGGTTCAAACAGAACCTGGTGGGAGCCGGGCTTGCCCGCGAAGCTTTTTCTCGTCTGCAATTTTCTCCCGCGATTCCATTGACCTGCCGCAGACCCACGACTAACGGACCATGGATAATGGCGTTGTAGTGGCGTTTAATGCAGTCACAACAATGAGAACAAGCGTGGGGTGTTGATATGACGAGAGATGGATCTCTGGTTGGGGCTCTGCCCGCACCAGTGCTGTTGCCGAAAAACCGCTGGATCGCACCGACCCTGCAAAGCATCGCCCTGATGCTGTTGTTGGCCGGCATGACCTTGGGTGAGTGGTCGCTTTATCTCGGCATGCCGCTGGCGGTGCTGATTGTCTGGCTGCCACGCCTGCGTTCCCGAGCCGTCCCCGCTATATCGCCTGCCGACAATGGCAGCGCAATGTCTGAACTGACCCGCGACCTTTCCTACACCACCAGCCATAACGCGTTGTCGGCGGCGGGCGTGGCGTTTTCAGTGAAAGCGCTGGCGAACAAACTCGAGTCGCAACTCGATGCGGCGGCGCAGATTGTCAGCAATGCCGAGGTGATGATCGCCACTGAGCATGCGACGTCGCAGCTCAGCCGTGAAGCATTGGCGGCTGCCAGCGAAGCGCATCACAGCAGCGCGGCGGGGCGTACCGAGCTGGTCGACTCGATCGCGCGCATGCATCAACTCAGTCAGCGCGCCAATGCCAGCCGTGAGCTGATCGAAGCCTTGAGTGTGCGCAGCGATGATATTCAGCGCGTGACCTTGGTGATTCAGTCCATCGCCAGCCAGACCAATCTGCTGGCCTTGAACGCGGCCATTGAAGCGGCGCGTGCCGGCGAACATGGTCGCGGTTTTGCGGTGGTGGCCGATGAAGTGCGCGGTTTGGCGGCGCGCACGGCGTCGGCGACCGGTGAAGTCGGTGAGATGGTCGCCGACATTCAACAGCGTACCGCGCAGGTCGTGGAGCAGATTCGCGAGCTATCCAGCGATCTGCACACCGGTGTCGAACAGGTCGAACACACCGGTCAGCATCTGGAAAATATTGCGCGACTGGCCGCCGGAGTGGAGGGGCAGGTGGGCGAGATCGCCCGGGGCGCTGAAACCAATCGTGAGCAACTCGACAGTCTGTTCAAAGCCATCGAACAAATGCGCAGCGACCTGGCGATCAGTGATCAGCAGACCCGCCGCCTCGCCGAGGCAGCGGTGCAGATGGAGGGGCAGGCGGAAACCATCAGCGAACGGCTGGCCGAAGTCGGCCTCGATGACTATCACCAGCGCATCTATGATCTTGCGCGCGAGGGGGCTGGCCAGATTGCCGCGTGTTTCGAGGCGGATGTCGAGCAGGGGCGCGTCAGCCTGGAGGATCTGTTTGATCGTAACTACCAGGCCATTCCTGGCACGGAGCCGGCGAAGTTCCAGACCCGTTTCGACCGCTATACCGATCAGGTGCTGCCAGCGATTCAGGAGCCACTGTTGCCGCGTCATGAAGGTTTGGTCTTTGCGATTGCCTGCACGCAGCAAGGCTATGTGCCGACGCACAATCAGGCGTTCAGCCAGCCGTTGACGGGGGATGCGAAGATCGACACGGTGAACAATCGCACCAAACGCAAGTTCGCCGATCGCACCGGGATCCGCTGCGGCAGTCATCAGCAATCGGTGTTGTTGCAGACCTACACCCGCGACACCGGCGAGCTGATGCATGATCTCTCTGTGCCGATTATGATCAAAGGCCGGCACTGGGGCGGTCTGCGTCTGGGCTACAAACCGGAAAGTCCGCGCTGATTGTTACTGCCAATGCAATGAAGCTGTGCAGGACGCTTGCTGTTTCCTCTCGAAAGAAAGCATTAATCTGACCACTTAGTTAGGTAGCTAAGTATTTCGGGAGGTCGGCATGCAATGCCGGGTTGATGTTGCCGTGATGATCGGCAGTGGTGTCCCCGCCGGTCTGCGGGCGATGGGTCGGAGCGTTTGCTGGGTGGTCTTGCTCAACGGTGAGCGGCGCGGCACGGCATTCGCCAGCCGCGACGAGGCCGAGGAGTGCAAAGCTGCGTGGCTCGCGCAGTTGCAGGCCGAGCCAGGTGACAGCTTGCACTGATCAGGCTTACTTGCCGCGGTGCAGGCGCACGTTCAATTCATCGACCATAACGGCCTCTTCGCCGTCTGCGCGTAACCATTCCTTGAGCAATTGCGCCTGTTGCGGCGACCAGAATTCGGCGTCGATCAATTTGGTCTCGGCGGCCAATGGATGCGCCTCAATAAAATCGTCGATTGCGCTGCCTTCCGAAGGCAGTCCCAGTTGATCGAACAGGGTTTTGAGATCGTATGCTGGCAATTCCATCGTGTGCTCCTTGGGTAGGCGCCGGTGTGGCGCAGTCGATCACTCTCTTTATCTGAGGTGTCCGTGGGCCCGGAGTTCGATTTGCGATTCAAGTGAGCGGGCGAGGGCGCAGGCTTCGTTATGGTTTTCGCGGAAACCTCTTACACGACCAGTCGATTTTTCCTTGATATGAAAGAAGGCGTTGCCCGCCGGCACTACTTGAAAGCGTGGAGTTTGATCATTGTCATGGCTGACATGAAGGATCAGGGGAGAGGGCAACAGGTCATCAGCGGGTCTGGCAAAGTGAGTCAGCGTGCACATATGAAGTCCTTTTCATCAATTGGCCGTGAATTACGGACCGTTTCGGGTAGTCGTAATGAGCATCGCTGCTCTAGAATCGTCAGCACCTGTTGACGACAGGGCTTATCTAAAGCAATTTTTCGCAAGCGATATGTCGGAAAAGTGCTTTTTTTCGTGAGAAATTTCCCTAAAGTTCGTAGTCAGTTTTCTCTGTCCGCCGGTGAGGATTTTTCCTTCACGTTGTGGCGACATCGGGATGAGTTTTGCGAGAGACAATCCAGTAGTCTTACCAACCTCGCGAACTGGCTTTCTGCTTGCTTCGGGCTTATTTGGGTATTTTGCAGTTCCATCGGCCAAGCCGTAATTTTTTGCCGTGCGCGTTTTTCGCGTGTGGTTTTTTCAGATGTGGGGATGTTTCTTTGGCAGTCAGTAACCTCGATATGCATGCTTTGTTCGTGCTGGGTGATTTGCGTGCAAAGCTGGTCAAGTTGTTCCAGTCGCGTTTTGTTTACATCACCGAGCAAAACGCTGAAGGCATTTACGTTGCCGAGATCGACACCGAAAGCGCTTTGGTTGTGGATGACAAACCGGGGCTCAAGCTCAAGGTGGGCGATCATTTCAGTGCTTCAGTCTTGCCCAGCCGTGAAGGCGGCAAGATGGATATCCGTTTTCGTGAAATCAAACTGACGGTCTATGGCCTTGGCGACTACGCCTTTGTCGACACAGCAGACGGTCACGCCATCCTGTTCAAGGAAGGCCACAGCGTGGTGACCGTGTTCGCCGCCAATGAGCAGTTGCAGGAAGGCCTGACCAAAACCCTGAAAGCCGTCACTGCCAAGGCCGCCAAGTGGCGCAAGGGCGAACTGGTGACCTTCAAGGCCAGCGAGTGAGCCGCGCCGATTTCCATTCGCAGAACCTCGAAACCGCGCGAATAGAGGCCCGGCGTTTGTACGGTGCCAAGGCCGAACTACAGGGCGCGTGGCTGAACTGGGTGGCCGCGCAGATCTACACGTTGCGTCCCGCGGAATACGCGAGCATGGTCAGACGCGAGCTGCAAAGCTTGCAGGAAAAGTCTGATTCGTAACCTTGTCCGGGTTCTAGCCCGGAAAAAGCAGGAACCTCGGCTACAGTCAGTTGACTGAGTATTCAGAGGCTTGCGGTCTTCTGTCAGGCCATCCTGCTATTGCTGTGAACAGCACGAGGTGCAATGCATGAACGGATTTCGACGGTTGTTGGCTGCCAGCGTGGCCACATTCGGTTTGCTGGCGTCAGCGCAAACGGTGGTAGCGGCGCAAACGCCGATCCACTTTGCCGACCTGAACTGGGAAAGCGGCAGCCTGATCACCGATGTCTTGCGGATCATCGTCGAGAAGGGCTATGGATTGCCGACCGACACCTTGCCCGGCACCACCATCACCCTGGAAACCGCACTGGCCAACAACGACATTCAGGTCATTGGCGAAGAGTGGGCCGGGCGCAGTCCCGTGTGGGTCAAGGCTGAAGCCGAAGGCAAAGTCGTCAGCCTTGGTGATACGGTCAAAGGTGCCACCGAAGGCTGGTGGGTGCCGGAGTACGTGATCAAGGGCGATCCGGCCAAGGGCATCAAGCCGTTGGCACCAGACTTGCGTAGCGTCACTGACCTGAAAAAGTACAAGGACGTGTTCAAGGATCCAGAGAGTCCGGGTAAAGGACGGTTCCTCAACAGCCCGATCGGCTGGACCTCGGAAGTGGTCAACAAGCAGAAGCTGACTGCTTTTGGATTGCAGGACGATTACACCAATTTCCGCAGTGGCTCCGGGGCGGCGCTGGACGCCGAGATCAGTTCTTCGATTCGTCGCGGTAAGCCGGTGTTGTTCTATTACTGGTCACCTACGCCGCTACTCGGCAAGTTCAAACTGGTGCAACTGGAAGAGCCGCCGTTCGATGCCGAGGCGTGGAAGACGCTCACCGATGCAGATAATCCCAACCCGAAACCGACCCGGTCGTTGGCCTCCAAGCTGTCGATTGGCGTGTCTACGCCATTTCAGAAGCAGTATCCGCAGATTGCCGAATTCTTCAGCAAGGTCGATTTTCCGATTGACCCTTTGAACAAGGCATTGGCGGACATGAGCGAAAAACACACCGCGCCACGGGAGGCGGCGGTGGCGTTCATGAAGACGCATCCCGATGTGTGGCAGGCATGGTTGCCGAAGGATGTGGCGGATAAGGTTTCGGCGGATTTGAAGTAGAGGATTGAGGCTGAATGCCTCTTCGCGAGCAGGCTCACTCCTACTGGAGAACGCATTCCAACTGTCGGAGCTAGCCTGCTGGCGATGCTTTTAGAACCTGGTCTGTACCGCGACCTCAAAGGTTCGCGGTGTTCCGAGGTAGTAAGCCGGCGAAACATGGGCAAACTCGGCATACATTTCATTGGTCAGGTTACGTACGCGCCCAGTCACCGTGGTGTGCGTATCAACCTTGTAACTAAGAAAACTGCCGAACAATGTGTACGACGGCACGGTCATGGTATTGGCCGCATCGGCATACACCGACGCCACATATCTGGCATCGACTCCTCCTTGCCATTGCGGCGAAAAGTCATAGGTCAGCCACAGATTACCCACTCGATCCGGGACATTGGTCGGTGTATTGCCTTTGCGTGAAACCACCACGCCAGCGGCATTTTTCTCGGTGAAGTCGTCGTACTGCGCATCGACCCAAGCGAAGTTGCCTTCGGCCAGCAACTTGTCGGTGATCCGCAGCGAGCTGGCGATTTCGATGCCTTTCGAAGTCTGTTGGCCGACAGGAATGCTGCTGGTCGGGTCGAGTGGATCGGTGACGGCAAAATCCTTGCGCTCAATGGTGTAGGCGGCCACGGTGGCCGAGCCGCGCCCGTTGAGATAATCGAATTTACTGCCGATCTCCCATTGTTTGCCGGTCGATACGTCGAAATCTTGCGTGCCATTCGGTTGTTCGGCGGCGGTGCTGTATTGCGCATAAACGTTGGCCGAGGGAATGAATTGGTAGGTCAGGCCGACACGACCGGTCACCGGTTCCCAGCTGCGCTTGAGGTGCTTGGGGTTGGCGGCGGTCACGGTGCGATGGTTGGTGACGTCAAGGTTGATGTCGTCGTAACGCAGGCCCGTGAGCAGCGCCAGTTTGTCGGTCAGTGCCAAACGGTTTTCCACGAACAGTGCCTTGGTCGTGACTTCGTTGGTTTTGTCGCTGATCAGCTTGGGATTGGTGCCAGGAATATCGTAGAAGTAGCCCGGCCGGTAGTGGTTCGGATCAACCATGCTCGCCCCTTTGACGTTGAGTGGCGAATTGGTGGTCTGATTGACCTTGTATTCGAAACCGCCTGACCACGTCGTCTCTAGCCCGAAGACCGAGTTGTCATGACGCAACTCGAACTGGTTGCCGTTCTGTTCGCCCTGGTGACGAACTTGATACGCGGTTGAGCGATTCACAGCGCTGTTGTCGGCGTTGTACTGGTAGGTTTCGAGGTTGCGGTAATCACGCTGACTGTCGAGGTGATACAGCGTGTTGCGCAGGGTGGTGCTGTCGTTGATGCGGTAGTCGATGATCGAGCGTACCCAGATCGTGCGTTGTTCGTAGCGACCATCTTCGACGTTGTAGTTGTTGAAGCGATTGTGTTTATCGATCTTCAACTCCCCGGCCTTCGGATTCAACACGGGCGTACCCCAATACGGACTGTCTTCGTGTTCGTCCTGATATTCCAGGGCCAGAGTGTGTGACAGGTCGGGCGTGAGATCGCTGAGCAGCGAGAACGCCACGCTCCAGGCATCGCGTTCCTGGCGGTCGATGTAACCGTTGCTAGTGTTGTGGCTGACGTCGAGGCGCGCGTAGTGCTGAATATCGGCGCTCGGATCGGTCAGCGCGTGGTTAAGGCCGAAGGCCGTTTCGGTGGTGTCGTAGGTGCCGTAACTGACCCGACCTTCAACGGCCTGTTCATCGCGCGTGGCCAGTTTGGTCACGTAATTCAACGAGCCGCCCACGGAACCTGCGCCGTTGATCAACGACGATGGGCCGCCGACCAGTTCAACCCGATCATAGATCCACGAGTCGACCGGCCGCGCGAGACCGCCGGATACGTTGATGCCGTTGAACATCTGGGTGATCTGGCTGCTGGTGAAGCCGCGATAGGAAACGAAACCGCCAAAACCCGGCGGCGCGCTGGCGTTGACACCGGGCAAGGTGTTGGCAGCGTCCTGGAAGTTCTGCGCGCCATGACGTTCGATGTCGTTGCGATTGGCGATGGCCACCGAGGCGGGTGTGTCGCGCACGCTCAAGCCGAGGCGCGAAGCCATGCCGCTGGATTGGTCGAGGCTCAGACCAGGCTCTGCGCCGGATTCGCCATCGATGGTGATCGGCGCCAGATCCACGGTGGATTGCGCCCAGACGTTGACGGACAGGCAGCCGCACAGGCTCGCCAGCAAAGTGAGTTGTTTCATCATTGAATCCTGAATGCTTGTCTAGGAGTCAGCGCACAGGCAAACGCCGCGCGTTGGCGCAGTGGGCTGACAAATCAAAAAGGCAGAGACACTCAGGCGAGCGGCGGGGCGCGAGGGTTGGCTGAAGGCCAGGTGAAGCGGGCAGGGAGGTCGGCGCTGACGATGGGCGCCAGCGGTGGGCTGTGTTGTTCAGGCAGGATCGCCAGGGTCAGGCTGGAACTGAACGCCGGCCCCATGCCGCCACCCACGGAACACAACGGGCAGCCGAATGCCTTGGACAGGGTCGGTAATTGTTCTTCGGTGGGATTGCTGGCGATTGGCGCTTGAGTGGCCGGATCGACTGTACAGAACTGGCCGCCAATACCGTTCAGCTGCATGCCGACCATTTGTCCGTGACCGATGCTGCAGGCGAACACGTTGAACAGGACGCAGCAATAGAGCATCCAGGCCAGCAGTGAGCGATCGGAACGGGAGAATTTCATGGGGCGGCACTTTACCGTACCGCTGATCGGTCGTGCACTTGAAAAAAATGCGACTAGGATGATTTGTTCAAATCCCTTTCCAAGGATTTCAACCATGACCTTTGTGTTGGCTCAATGGCTGGTGACAACTTTTGCGCTGATCGCCCTGATGCACGTGTACTGGGCGTTGGGTGGGCAGTGGGCTGCAGCGGCTGTTGTGCCGCAGGTGCCCGTGCGCGGTTTTGTCGCAACGGTGCGGCCGGCGTTCAAGCCGTCAGGCTGGCTGACGTTGATTGTGGCGGCGGCGTTGCTGGTAATTGCTGTGTTGGTGTGTATGCGAGTGGGTTGGGGAATGCCGGCGGTGAATCACAAGTCGCTGCAATGGGTGATCAGTGCGATTGCGCTGTTGATGTTTGCCCGGGCGATTGGTGATTCCAATCTGGTCGGTTTTTTCAAGGAAGTGAAGGATTCACGGTTTGCGCGGCTGGACACCTGGGTGTATTCGCCGCTGTGTGCGGTGTTGGGGGCGGGGTTGTTGGCGGTGGCTTGGGTCTAGAAAAGCAAGATCAAAAAATCGCAGCCTTCGGCAGCTCCTACAGGGAGTTGTGCGCAATGGGCATTTCA
>NZ_RWIM01000198.1 GCF_009764645.1 Pseudomonas sp. PB106 | reverse complement strand
CAGTGAAACGATGCATCGCCGATGGTAGTGTGGGGTTTCCCCATGTGAGAGTAGGTCATCGTCAAGATTAAATTCCGAAACCCCAATTGCGAAAGCAGTTGGGGTTTTGTTTTGCCCGTAGAAAAGTCTTGCTCGTGATAGCGAACAAATTTGCACAGTTATTTTCGAATCAGAACACTAGAATAGCCCCACCTTATTCGGAGCCAGAGCCTGTATGTCAGAGTCGGTTGACGCCCAAGGGCTGTCAGATTTACCGCTGGAAGACCTGGTGGCCTGTCACGAGTGCGACCTGCTGATGCGCAAGCCAACACTTGCCCACGGCGAGAAAGCCCTCTGCCCACGCTGCGGTTACGAGTTGTACGCTCATCGCCACAACGTGGTGCAGCGCAGCCTTGCCTTGGTGATCGCGGCATTGTTGTTGTACATCCCGGCAAACTTTTTACCCATCATGCAACTCAATATCCTCGGACAATCTTCGCAGGATACGGTCTGGAGTGGCGTACTCGGCCTGTTCAACACCGACATGCAGGGTGTATCGATCGTTGTATTCCTGTGCAGCATGGCCATTCCGCTACTCAAGTTGTTGTGCCAGTTGTTCGTTTTGCTGACGATTCGCTTCAACGTCGGCCGCAGTTACGGTCTGCTGCTTTATCGCATCTACCACCACCTCAAAGACTGGGGAATGCTCGAGGTTTACCTCATGGGCGTACTGGTAGCGATCGTAAAATTGGCGGACATGGCGGCGATCACCGTCGGTCTCGGTTTGGCGTGTTTCATTGGATTGTTGTTGGTGCAGGTATGGCTGGAGGTGGTGATGTCACCGCATCAGATCTGGCAGGCGTTATCAGGGGAAGATACTCATGCGGGCGATTGATGCAGGCATTCTGACGTGCACCGAATGCCACGAGTTGAACAGGCAGGAAGCGGACGCCGACGAGCAAACCTGCACCCGCTGCGGTGCGTTGGTTCACGCTCGTCGTCCGAACAGCCTCGTACGTACCTGGGCACTGCTGATCACCGCCGCGATTATCTATATCCCGGCGAATGTCTTGCCGATCATGACGGTCAGTTCTCTGGGCCAAGGTGATCCGAGCACCATCATGTCCGGCGTGATCCAGTTGGTGCAGCACGGCATGATCCCGATTGCTGCCGTGGTGTTCATCGCCAGTATTCTGGTGCCGACCTTCAAACTGGTCGGCATCGCACTGCTGCTGTTTTCGGTACAACGAAAGCAGCCGTTGTCGGCCCGCCAGCGTATCTGGATGTACCGCTTCATCGAGTTCATCGGTCGTTGGTCGATGCTCGATATTTTTGTGATCGCCATTCTCGTGGCGGTCGTCAACTTCGGCCGGATTGCCAGTGTCGAAGCCAATCTTGGCGCCATCGCCTTCGCCAGTGTGGTGGTCCTGACGATGCTCGCCGCAGTAACTTTCGATCCCCGACTGATTTGGGATAACACGGAGTCGGACGACGACCATGACTGATTTGCCCGTAGCGAAAACCCGACCGGCTTCGAACTGGTCTGCCATTTGGGTGCTGCCTCTGATCGCCCTGATCATCGGCGGCTGGCTCGGCTGGCGTGCCTATTCCGAAACCGGTATCGAGATCCAGGTCCGCTTCGAAAGCGGCGAAGGCATCCAGGCCAACAAGACCGAAGTCATGTACAAAGGCATGTCGGTCGGCAAGGTCAAGACGCTCAAACTCGATGACGAGGGCAACTCCAAAGGCGTGATCGCCACCGTCGAGATGAACAAGGACGTCGAGCAATACCTCAAGACCAGCACGCGCTTCTGGCTGGTCAAGCCGAGCGTGACCCTGGCCGGTATCACTGGATTGGAGACCCTGGTCTCGGGTAACTACGTCGCCATCAGTCCCGGCGAAGGCGAGCCGACACGCAAGTTCAAGGCGCTGGCCGAAGAGCCGCCGCTGTCCGACGCCAAGCCCGGTCTGCACCTGACCATCAAGGCGGACCGTCTCGGTTCACTGAGTCGGGGCAGCCCGGTGTTCTACAAACAGATCAAAGTCGGCCAGGTCAAAAGCTATCTGCTCTCAGAGGATCAGAGCACTGTCGAGCTCAAAGTCTTCATCGAGCCGACCTACGCCAAACTGGTGCGCAAACACACGCGGTTCTGGAATGCCAGCGGCATCAGCATCGACGCCAACCTGTCCGGTGTGAAAGTACGCAGTGAGTCGCTGGCCAGCATCGTCGCCGGCGGTATCGCCTTCGCCACGCCGGAAAACCGCAAGGACAGTCCGCCGACCGATCCAAGCCTGCCGTTCCGTCTCTATGAGGACTTCGACGCCGCCGCTGCCGGGATTCGCGTGAAAGTCAAACTCAGCGATTTCGAAGGCCTGCAGGCCGGTCGAACTCCAGTAATGTACAAAGGCATTCAGGTCGGCAACCTCAAAGCACTGAAGGTCGACGCGGATCTGAACAGCGCCACCGCCGAGTTGACCCTTGATCCATTGGCTGAAGACTATCTGGTCGACGGCACGCAGTTCTGGGTGGTCAAACCGTCGATTTCCCTCGCCGGAATCACCGGTCTGGAAGCGCTGGTGAAAGGTAACTACATCGCCGTGCGCCCGGGTGACAAAGGCGCGCCGCCGAAACGCGAATTCGAGGCACGTCCGAAAGCGCCGCCACTGGACCTGCGTTCGCCGGGTCTGCACTTGGTGTTGTTCACCGACACCCTCGGCTCGATCGATGTTGGCAGTCCGATTCTGTTCAAACAGGTCAAGGTCGGTTCGGTGCAGAGCTATCAGTTCTCCAAGACACGTAAGCAGATCATCGTTGGTGTGCACATCGAGAAGGAATACGAAAACCTGGTCAACGCCTCGACGCGTTTCTGGAACGTTAGTGGTGTCACCCTGACCGGCGGTTTGACCGGCGGAATTCAGGTCAAGAGTGAATCGCTGCAAACTCTGATGGCTGGCGGTATTGCCTTCGAAACGCCGCAAGCCAAGGCGCCGTTGCAGAAGCGTATCCCGCGTTTCCGTCTGTTCGCCAACCATGACGACGCCAGTAAAAAAGGCAGCGTCGTGACGATCAAAGTCGATCGCGCCGACGGTCTCAGCAGTGGCACGCCGGTTCGCTTCAAGGGACTGGATGTCGGCAAGATTGAAAGCGTCGATCTGACTGACGACCTGCAATCGGTCATCCTCACGGCGCGTATCACTGAGGTGCCGGAGAGGATTGCCCGGGTTGGCAGTCAGTTCTGGGTGGTCAAACCGGAGTTGGGGCTGATCAAGACAGAGAATCTGGAAACCCTGGTGACCGGGAAGTACATCGAAGTACAACCGGCGGCCAAGAACCTCGGCCCGCAAAAGAACTTCACTGCGCTGGCCGCTGCGCCGGAAGTGACCAAACAAGAGGCAGGGCTGAGTCTGGTGTTGAGTGCTGCCCGTCGTGGTTCGCTGAAACCGGGTGTGCCGGTGACCTACCGTGAAATTACCGTGGGTAAAGTCACCGGTTACGAGTTGGGCCAGACCGCCGATCGTGTGCTGGTGCACATTTTGATCGAGCCGAAATACGCGCCATTGGTGCGCAGCGGCAGCCGCTTCTGGAACACCAGCGGAGTCGGGTTTGATATCGGTTTGTTCAACGGGCTGACAGTGCGAACCGAGTCGCTGGAGACTGCGATTCAGGGCGGTATTGCTTTCGCCACGCCGGACGGCGATCGCATGGGCAATCAGGCGCGGGCTGAGCAGACGTTTCCGTTGTTCGACAAGTTTGAGGATGAGTGGCTGACCTGGGCGCCGAAGATTTCGCTCGGTAAGTAATTCTGTGGTGTCTGAAGTGGCGCCATCGCGAGCAGGCTCACTCCTACAGGGGAACGCATTCCAACTGTAGGAGTGAGCCTGCTCGCGATAGGGCCCTAAAAATCAGCAAAAATCCCAAGCCATAAAAAAGGGCCGCGATCCAAACAGATCGCGGCCCTTTTTATTGCCTTCAGTTAACGCCGATCAAACCGCATCCAGCTCCGGCTCATCCGCCTCAACATTCAGCGTCGCCTTCACCACATCGTGGCGACGGATGTACTTCCAGTCCGCCTCATCAATGTAGATCCCCGCCGGGCCGCTGCCGCCTTCCAAGTCGATTGCGACACTGGCGCAGACCTGCGGCTTCACGCTCGCCAGAATCGGCACGAAGCCCAGTTGCAGGCTGGTTTCCAGCAGCGCGGCCTGGTTCTTCTCGTCGATGTCCGCCGCCTCGTCGAGGTAGTACGGCAGACGCACGCGGCCGGCCTGATCGCGATCCATCAAGTGCAGCAACAAGTACATGTTGGTCAGTGCCTTGATGGTCATGGTCGTGCCGTTGGACGCCGCGCCATCGATGTCGGTGTGGATAACCGGTTGACCGTTGACCTTGGTGATCTCGAACGCCAGCTCGAACAAGTCCTTGAGACCGAGCTGGTTGTGGTTTGCTGCCACCAAACGTGCGAGGTATTCCTTGGCCTCTTCGTTCTTGTTGTCCTGCTCGGCGCTCTGGCTAAGGTCGAACACCGACAGGGTTTCGCCTTCTTCGTACTGACCGGCGCTGTGGATGATCTGGTCGATGTGCTTGAGCGCTTCTTTGTTCGGCGCGAGGACGATGCGGAAGCTCTGCAGGTTGGAGACCTGACGCTTGTTGATCTCGCGGTTGAACAGCGCCAGTTGATGCTCGAGGCTGTCGTAGTCGCTGCGGATATTGCGCAGGGTCCGGGCAATGTCGGTGACTGCCGCGCGACGGGCCTTGCCCAGCGTCAGGGCTTCATCGGTACGGTGCGCATACGCGTTGATCAGCAGCGACAGACGGCGCTCCATGTCGTCTTCGCTGTCGAACTTGGCCACGCCTTTGAGGCGCACTTGCGCGTACAGCGCTTCGATCTGGCCATCGGCGCGCAGCAGGCCTTGCCAGCTGTCCTGATAGTCGTTGAGCAGCGGCAGCAGGTTGTCCATCGAATCGTCGACCGGATCCATGAACGGCGTGCCGAACGGCAGATCCGCCGGCAGCAGCTGACGGCGGCGCAACGCATCGTCGAGGGTGCGTTGCTTGGCTTCCATGTCGGCGATCTGGCGGCCGACCAGTTGCAGCTTGGCCGACAGTTGCTGGACGCGTTCGGTGAAGGCATCGCTGGAGCGCTTGAGTTCGTCCTGCGCGCCTTCCATCTGCGCCAGTTGCTCGAGCTTGTCACTTTCTTCGGCGCTCAGGGTTTGCGTGCGGCGGAAGTCTTCCAGCGCCTTCTGCGCGTCCAGCACTTGCTGGTAAAGCGCCTCGGTCTGGGTCTTGCTCGCGGAGCGGTCAGCGGCGACGGCTTGCTGGGTTTTCAGTTGCTTGAGTTCTTTTTCCAGACGCTCTTTCTGATCGCGCAACGCGGCGCGGTCAGCCAAGGCCTGAAGGGCCGGAGGCTCGATGTGCGAGATGTCGATCGACAGGCCCGGCACTTCGAAACGTTCGCCTTTGAAGCCATCGAGGATCAGCTCAACCGATTTGACCCACTCGCCGTCGTCATCGAGGGTGATGCCGTGTTCGCCCAGCGGCAGGCTGAACAATGCGCTGTTGAACAGGCGCATTAGACGCTCGACGTCTTGTTGCGAGAATTCTTCGCGCAGTCGGGCGTAGCTGTTGTTGTCGGCGTGATCGAGTTGCTGCTTCACCGACTTCAGGCGTTTTTCCAGATCGCGCACGCGCTCTTCCAAATCTTCCGCGCTGAACTGACGGGACTGCGCCAAGGCACCGGCGAGTTCGTCGTGAGCGTCCTTGGCGGCGAGCAATTGTTGCTCCAGCACTTTAACGTCATCGACTAGGGCAAAGCGGTTCTTCAATACCGACAACTCACCGAGCCAACGCTGGATGCCGGAGATTTCCCGCTCCAGACGCATCAGTTCCTGGGTGCCGCCGCGCTGATCGTTTTGCAGACTGTCCTGCTCGCCACGGTAGTGGTCGGCCTGAATCGTCAGCTCTTCCTTGCGCGCACTGGCGTAGTCCGACCAGGTGCCGAGCAACGAATCGAGCAGCGGCGACAGGCGATGCAGTTTGCCGCGCAGCACGTCGCGCTGCTTCACGCCGTTGGCCAAGGCTTCGACCAACGGGCCGGCAGCGACCAGCGAGTTGTAATC
This sequence comes from Pseudomonas sp. PB106, assembly GCF_009764645.1. Lineage (GTDB taxonomy): Bacteria > Pseudomonadota > Gammaproteobacteria > Pseudomonadales > Pseudomonadaceae > Aquipseudomonas. Next base: position 56,418 of record NZ_RWIM01000198.1, on the reverse strand, counting down.
CTGCTCCATGCGCCGCACATCGCGGAAGGCTTCTTCGCACGCGGCGATGTAATCGACGCTGCCGGAACGCAGGCTGTGTTCGAAGGCATCGAGGAACAACTGCTTCAACTTCGCGGCAGTAATTTCGCGCATGTGCAACAAGTTGATGAACAGCGCGCGGAAGGTCTTCAGGCTCTGTTCGCTAGTGGAGCGCAGCGGGATCAGCGTCAGGTCCAGTGGGATCGACGTGTGACCGCCCACCAGCAAACGACGCAGTTCATCCGGCTTGAGTTCGTAGGCTTTCAGGCCTTCTTTCTCGAGGTTGCTGAACAGCTCTTTCTGGCGCAGGCAGGTGTCGTTTTTCTGGTAATGGGCCAGATCGAGCTTGCCGGCGTAGGCGAAGAACTGGTGACCGAAACCGCCGCCCGGGCCACGCCCGACCACGCCAATCACGTGCGGACCGTGGGGCAAGTTCACTTCGACGAGGATGTAGCTGGTGTCGGAAGCGAAGTAGAACCGCCGCGATTGTTCGAGGCTGTACTTTCCGAAGCTCATGTCCGACATGCGCGCCAGAATCGGGAATTGCAGCGCGTTGATCGACGCCGATTTACCGAGGTTGTTCGCGCCGTAAACCGACAACGGTTCCTCCAGCGGGAACAGGCCGAGGCTATAACCGGCAGTGTTCAAAAGAGCAAAGCGGCGGATGCCGTAGCGTTCCTGGCTCATGCGTCGGACTCCTGTTCTTCGGCAATGGCGCGGGCCAGTGCGTCTTCTTCGCTTTCTTCGTCAAACTCTGTGAGATCGAGCGGGTCGTCGGTTTCGAGGAATTTGGCTTCCGCCGCTTCGTCGATCAGCACCGGCGCTGGCAGCGGCAATACGCTGTGCACGCTGGCCGCCAAGTCGCGGTCTTGTTGCACCGACAGGCACACGTCGAGGAAACGGTGCATCGGCGGCAGAAAGCGGTACACGCCGTTTTCTTCGCCGGCGAAACCGAGTTGAGTCATGCGGCGCATGATCTTTTCTTCGAGTTCTTCAACGGTCTGCACTTCGGCCTGAATGAACAGGTCGCGGTATTTCTCCAGCAGCGACGGCAACTCTTCGCGGCCGAGGCTGCCGCCATCGAGCACGGCGATCGGGTCGCGGCCCTGATCGGCCAGATGCTCGACGAGGATGAAGGTGAACAGCGCCAGACGTTGCGCAGTCTTGTTCACCGCTGCAGCGGCCATGTCCGGCACGAAGTAGTAGAAACCACGGGTGTCGCAGACCAGCTCAAAGCCCAGGGCCTTGAACAGCGTGCGGTACTGATCCTGGAAGTTCGACAGTTGCGCGTACAGCTCCGGATCGCGGCGGCTGACGTGGTAACCCTTGAACAGCTCGCGGAAGATCGGCGCGAGTTGCGACAGTTCGGAAAGATCAAGATGCATTTGAAGTACCTGCAGGGAGGGCGCTCGCAGAATCCTCGGCGGCGGTGTTGCTGGCCGAGAGCAGGGCGAAGGAGCGCAGGCTGACCTGGTGCTCGTGAGTATGGTATTCGCGGCGTTCCAGACGCTCGCGCTTGAAGCGTTTTTCCCGCGACAGGCGCGAGAACCAGTAGAGCAATTCGTCAGTGGCGCCGTCCGGTTCCTGCTCCAGCAGCCAGGTCATCAGATCCGGCATCGGCAGGGCTTCTTCGCAGCGGTCGACCATCTCGCGCACGGTGCGCGGGGCACGCGGGGCTTCGCCTTTTTGGGTCTTGTGCGCCTTGGGGAAGCGCGCCGGTTTCGGCTCGAATCGCGCCAAGGCGTAGACGTAGGCTTCGACCTGACTGGCGCTGCCGAGGAAGGTGCTTTGCGGGCGGGTGAACAGCGGCATCGCGGCTTGCGGCACGGCATCGATGCCTTTACGGCGGATCGCCGCCAGTGCCAATGCGGCGCCACGGGTCACGGCGTTGTGCCGGCGGGCTTCTTCACGCAGGGGCAGCAACAGTTCGCGAGCGTGACGCAAAGTCAGTTGCGCGCTGGTCTGCATTTCGAGGATGCGCGCGTGGGTGCGCAGGAGCATGTCGTCGTCGACCAGATGGCCGAGGCGCTGTTGCTCGCTGAGCATTTTCAGCAAGACGGTTTCAACTTTGCGCACGCCTTGTTCGAAGGCGCCGTCGGCGTTCACCAGATCGATCATCGGCTCGACGTATTCGTCCCACGTCGCCAACACTTCGGCGTAACGCTGACGCAGCGGAATCTGCCGGTCGCTGGTCTTCGCCCGTTCAGCGACGGCCACCAAGGCCTGTTCGTCGTTGTCGAGCTTCTTCAACACGTCGCGCACGCGCATGTCGAGCAAGCGCAACTGGCGGGCGAGATCGTGGCCGTCACGGACTTCGAACGCGTCCTGAATGTAACCGGCCAGACGTTCGAGGTGACGCAGATAGGCTTCGATTTCCAGGCACAGGCCCAAGCGGTGTTCGCGACGCAGGTAAGCGAGGAAGTCGTGAATCTGCGCGTTCAGCTCGAAACGGTTCGGGCTTTTCGCCACCGGAATCAGAATATCGAGACGAATCCACACGTCGAGCAGGCTGGTGATGTCCTGCGGCGTGCTGTCCAGTTGTTGGGCGGCCAGTTGCGCGCGCAGTTCGTTGAGGCTCAATGTGCCTTGGTCGAAGTGCTCGCACAAAGGCTCCAGAAGCGCCCAGTGTTCAGCGAGGGCGCGCAAGACGCGCTTGGGTTCGATCATCGGAATGCCCGGCTGGTTGGCAATAAAAAGACGCGATTGTACTGCATCATGAAGGATGCGATTCACTCTCGGGACGGGCTGTCGCATTTTCTAAGATAAAGGCTATCGATCAACAGCAAGCGATCTTGAGCGAAGGGCGGTAGAATCAGCCCACTTCAGTTATCCACAAGTGGCCGACCCTTTGCTTATCGAGTCTCGCCGCCGCGCCTATTTGAACGCCATGCAGGTGGTCAACTGGCTGCCGCGCACCGAATTGCCCTTTGCCGCGCCATCGCGGCCCGAGCTGCTGGACATGCCCGAGCCCGAGGTGGAGGCCCCGCTGGTGCCCGCGCCACAGGCCGAAGCGCCGGTGCAGCCTGTTGCGCGTCCGAGCGAACGGTCGAAAATCGAAGTGCCGCGCCCCTCTCTGGCGAGTACCCGCACCGGGGCCAAACCGGTGGAAGTGGTCGAAGACACGCCAGTGATCGCCAAACCGGCCCCGGTGCCACCACCGCGTTTCGCCCTGCAATTGCTGCGCGCCGGCCGCTGTCTGCTGTTGGTCGAGTTACCCACAGGCGAAGCCTTCCAGAGCCGCGATCCGGCCTACCTGTTGCTCAAAGACATGCTGCGCGCCGCCGGTCTGCCGGATGCGCCGCAAATTGTTGGCGAGCCGGTACGCTGGCCGTGGCTCAATCGCGGCAACATGGATCAAGGCCCGGAGGCGGCGCGCGACTTCGTCCAGGGTTTCCTGTCGGTACAAATGGAAGCGGCGCCATGCGCCTGTCTGTGGCTGATCGGCCTGCCGGCGGTGCGCTTTGCCGGTGAAGCGGACGCTGAAGCCTTCAATCGTGAATTGCAGATCGAAGGGCTGGGCCTGGCCTGGGCCATTCCCGGTCTGGAATTGTTAATGGAAGAGCCACAGCGCAAAGCCGCTGTGTGGCAAGCCATGCGTCGGCTGATGGCGCGCTGGAAAGAATCGAATGAGTGACGCTGTATCGTTCCGCCCGATGACCGAGGCGGATCTGGACGCTGTGCTGAAGATTGAGTTCGCCGCGTACAGCCATCCGTGGACCCGCGGGATTTTTCTCGACGGCCTGGGCAAATACCAGATCTGGCTGATGTTCGAAGGCCAGCAACAGGTCGGTCACGGCGTGGTGCAGATCATTCTTGATGAAGCGCACCTGCTCAATATCACCGTCAAACCGGAAAATCAGGGGCGCGGTCTGGGGCTGACCTTGCTTGAGCACCTGATGTCGCGGGCCTACGCGGCTGAGGCGCGGGAGTGTTTTCTCGAAGTGCGTGACAGCAATCGCTCGGCGTTCCGCTTGTACGAGCGCTATGGCTTCAACGAGATTGGCCGGCGTCGGGATTATTATCCGGCGGTGGGTGGGCGTGAAGATGCCGTGGTCATGGCCTGCACCTTGGTTGACTGACACTGCTCTGTAGGAGCTGCCGCAGGCTGCGATCTTTTGATCTTGTTCCTGATCACGCAACACAGATCAAAAGATCGCAGCCTTCGACAGCTCCTACAGGGGATTGGGGCTGTTAGCGCTTGCCATCCAGCGGATCGCGCTGCGCCAGCTCTGCTTCATCCAGACCATCGCCGCCCCCAATGTCGTCTTCATCGACCAGGCTCAGATCCCAATCCGCCGGATTGCCTTCACCAGCCTCTTCGGCATCCCGCGCGCCGTCTTCGTGAATCAGTGTCTCCGGGCTCATGTCATCGTCGGTCGGCTGATGATCGCTGACCGAGGCCCCGGTCATCCCGGCCTCACGTACGCGCTCATCGGGCATCAATTGCTCGCGTTCGCGCTCCGGGATCTCATCACCGATTTTCGCGCTGGGCTCGTCTTCATCGAAATCCAGCTCATGCACCGAACCCATGCGGTCTTCGTTATCATCGATGGGTTCCGGTTGCACCGCATCGTAAGGGCGTCGTGAATCAGTCATGGCAAATCCTCATACTGTGGGCCTTACTTAGGTGGACTCACCGGGCACACGAGAATTCCAACGAAATCACTTGCGGTTCTGGCGTGACCGCGACGGGCGGTCGTCTGTCAAAGCAGCGCATCTTTCTTGAGGCCTTACAGCATGCACGACTTACAAGACCTGATTGATAACAACGAGCGTTGGGCTGACGCGATCACCAAGGAAGACCCGGATTTCTTCGCCAAGCTGGCGCGCCAGCAAACGCCGGAATATCTGTGGATCGGCTGTTCCGACGCACGCGTCCCGGCCAACGAAATCGTCGGCATGCTGCCGGGCGATCTGTTCGTACACCGCAACGTCGCCAACGTGGTGCTGCACACTGACCTGAACTGCCTGTCGGTAATCCAGTACGCGGTCGACGTGCTCAAGGTCAAACACATCCTCGTCACCGGCCACTACGGCTGCGGCGGTGTACGCGCGTCGATGCAGGACCGGCAGTTCGGCCTGATCGACGGCTGGCTGCGTTCGATCCGCGATCTGTACTACGAAAAACGCGAAGAGCTGGCCAAGCTGCCGACCGAAGAGGAACAGGTCGATCGCATGTGCGAACTCAACGTGATCCAGCAAGTGGCCAACGTCGCCCACACCAGCATCATCCAGAACGCCTGGCATCGCGGGCAGAGCCTGTCGATCCACGGTTGCATTTACGGCATCAAGGACGGTCGCTGGAAAAGCCTGAACACCACCATCAGTGGTTTCGAGCAACTGCCGCCGCAATACCGTTTGCGTCCGGTCGGTGCCGTGTAACAAGCGTTTCTTCAGCGCCGGCCCGAGTAGCGCCAGCGCTGGAAAAAGCACTGACCTTCGATAGTGGGTGGTTCGTCGTATCCGGTGATCCACCCACGGCAGCTCGGTGAACCACAACCGCAGGCGAACTGGCGTAACAGTTTGTCCTCGGTGGTGGCGTAATCCATGGTCAGGCGTTCGCCGCTGTGGATATCTTTCAATGCCCACAGCCACAACTCACTCATGTCGAGAAACACGTTCGGGTCGCAGGAGTGTTCCAGCAAACCGGCAAAACGTGGGTCATAGATGTGAATGCCGGTTTGCATTTGTCGGGTCTGTCGACAGCGGTAGGGCAGCAATTGCCCAGAAACGCGGCACATTCGACTGGTGCGCATGAACTCCCGGCGAGCTTCCACGGCCGCAGCGTTGCCCTGGTCATCGAGGACGATGCGAAAGTCTGCGCTGGAGGGGAAACCCAAGCGGACGGGGAGCCCAGCGAACGGATAGATCCCTTCCGTATCGTGTTGTGAGAACTCATGAAAAACCTGATTGTTCATAACGATCCTTGTTTGTTCGGTATTGCCCCCAAATGCTGACCCAAAGTCTGGCGACGCCAAGATTGGATCCAAGCGTCTCTCATTTGAAACATTTGGTCTACTGTCAGATCTGACAGTCGAAATAGCCGTTTTCCCGCGTCAGCCATTACTGACACGGGAAGCGGATCGGCACGACTAAATGTGAGGGGCCGCAACGGTCGGCACTGGCAGCGGCGCCTTGAGCTGTTGCAGCTGCGTCTTGATCGGCGCCGTCGCGCACTTGGCCGCTGCCTGTTCCGGCGGCAGGTCACGAATCGAGGTGTAGAACAGCTCGCAGGTTTTGACCTTCTGCGTCACTTGCCAGGTCTGTGTGCAGTCGCTGAGGGTTTTCTGCGCATCGCTACCCGGTTTGCTGCCCATCCCGGCCTGCCAGCAGGCGGCACTCAAATCCTGGCCCATGACCTTCAGGCCCGCCGCATCGGCTTTGGCCTGATCGCCATCGTAGCTGGCCGGGTCGGCGGCGTACCAGATGTAACTCGGATGATTGGAACCGAGCACCGACACTTTCACGCCCTGACTCGGGCTGATGCTCGCCAGGCCCAGCACGTTCACGGTCGGCCCGTATTGCTGTTTGATCCAGTTACGCACCGGCGCACCGAACGCGACCATCGGCAACGCGGCACCGCTGGCGTTCTGGCTGACCTGCTTGACCATGCTGGTCTGATAATCCTTGAAGTAGTCGTAGACGCCTTCCAGGTCCTTACCGGCATTCGACGGCGCGGCAATCGGCGCGATGTCCACGATGGTCTGGTAGGCCGGCGTTTGCTCGGCGGGGATACCGTTGTCGGTCAGCAGTTCGGCCCAGCGATCGGTGGTGTTCGAGCGCAGATAATCCTGTGCTTGGGTCAACGAATAGTCAGGCGGAAAGTGCAGCAGTTCGACGCTTTTACGGTTTTCCAGGGCCATGCCCAGCGGCAGGAACAGATACCAGCTGTACGCCCATTTACCGTCGGCATTCAGCTTGCTGGCGCCGCTGTAGGCCAGATCTCCGGCATCGAGTAGCGCTGCCAGCGGTTTGTCGTAATCCTTCGGCACACCGCTGATCTCGGCATAGAGCTGCCCGTTGTCGGTTTTCACCAGCACCTTGGCATCGCTGTAACCGTCGCGCTGGACGCTTTGGTTCAGGTAATGGGCGACGGTCTGCTCCAGTGTCCAGTTGCGGAAGCAGATCACGCTGCAGTTGTTGGGATAGGCGAAGAGGCGGGTGACGCGTTCGGTGCTGCCCAGTTTCAGCTCGACGTCGGCGTGGGCGGCTGCGCTCAGTGTGAGCGCGGCGAGGGTCAGTGTTGTGGGGATAAGTCCTGCGAGTTTGAACATGCTCAGATCCTTTTCAGCGTGGTTTCCCGGTGATCGGGGGCGCCTCATAGTGGATCAGCGGTGATCGACAGAAAAGCCATTGAGTTACACAGTGATCGAAACTCGACTCGGTGATTGCCTGGAGCTGATCGCACCCGCCCCCAAGGCAGGTGCAACCCCTTCAAATTACGGCATCACCGGCGGCGTATACGCCAATGTCGTCCCCAGCGCCCACAGCAAAACCAGCACCAGCGGCGTGTGCACCAGCAGCTGCACGAACGAAAATCCGATCAGATCCCGCGCCTTCAGCCCGAGTACGCCTAGCAATGGCAGCATGTAGAACGGGTTGATCAGGTTCGGCAACGCTTCCGCCGCGTTGTAGATCTGCACCGCCCAGCCGAGGTGGTATTGCAGGTCATTGGCGACCTGCATCACGTACGGCGCTTCGATGATCCATTTGCCGCCGCCGGACGGAATGAAGAAGCCGAGAATCGCCGAGTACACGCCCATCAGCAGCGCATAGGTGTCGTGCGAGGCGATGCTGACGAAGAACGTCGAGATGTGGTGCGCCAGGGTTTGTGCATCGGTGCCTTTGACCGTGGTCATCAATGCAGCAATCGAACCGTACAACGGGAACTGGATCAGCACGCCGGTGGTGGTCGGCACCGCGCGCGCCACGGCATCGAGGAAACTGCGCGGCCGCCAGTGCAGCAACGCACCGAGCATGATGAACAGGAAGTTGTAGGTGTTCAGCCCGGAAATCGCGGTGATCGCCGGTTTGGTCGAAAACTCGTGGAACAGCCATCCCGCCGCCAGCAACACCAGCACGATAATCAGCAGCGGGCTGTGTTCCAGCCATTCACCCGGTCGCGTGCGCGGTTGCAGCGGTGGCAGGTTGAAGGCCGGGTCGATGCCGCAGGCCTTGGCGTCCCGCGCCGAGTTCGGGCCGGGAGCGGTAGCGTAGGCGATGATGATCGAGATCACGATCAGCGCCAGCAGCATCACGCCTGATTGCCAAAGGAAGATGGTTTCGGTGAACGGAATCACTCCGGTAATCGACAGGATCGACGGCGGCAGGCTGGCGGGGTTGGCCTGCAATTGTGCAGCCGACGACGACAGGCCCAGCGCCCACACCGCGCCGAGGCCCAGATAGGCCGCAGCGCCGGCGGCGCGGTAATCCATTTTCAGATCCGTGCGGCGGGCGAGGGCGCGCACCAGCAAACCGCCGAACACCAGCGACAAACCCCAGTTGAGTAACGAGGCGACCATCGAGATCAACGCGACCCAGGCCACGGCGGAGCGACCGTTTTTCGGGATGCGCGCGAGGCGGTCGATCAGTTTCACGGCGGGCGGCGAACTGGCGACCACGTAGCCGCCAATCACCACGAAGGCCATCTGCATGGTGAACGGAATCAAACTCCAGAACCCGTCACCGAACGCCATGGCGGCATCGGTGGGTTTGGCGCCCATGGCCAAAGTGGCCAATGCAACAATGATCACGGCCAGCGCGGCGAACACCCAGGAGTCGGGAAACCAGCGTTCGGCAAAGCTTGAACAGCGCAGGGCAAAGCGTGCGGAGCGGCTATCTTCGATATCAACGGCCACAGGAAGTACCTCGGATTTTTATGGTTATTGTGGTCCCCAGGAACGCTCGCCCACCTCCGTCACACAGAGATCCCTGTGGGAGCGAGCTTGCTCGCGAAGGCGGCGGTTCAGTCGACAGTGATTCTGGATGTACCGGCCTCTTCGCGAGCAAGCTCGCTCCCACAGGGATTTCTTCGTTTGTCGGAGACAGGGGCTAACCCGCCGGACAGGCATTAACAGTAATTCAACTGCCGGTGCTTTGTGAGCAGCTTTTGCAAAATCGGGACTATGGTCTAACGGGTTGTCCATCCGCGCATTTGCGTAGACCATGGGCGCCTTGGTTTTTTGCCTGATCCAGAGTTCTTTGCCATGACTGCCCAACCCACGGCCAAACCTGCGCCGTTCAGCCGCTCCGACTACAAGACCCTCGGCCTTGCGGCCCTTGGCGGCGCGCTGGAAATCTACGATTTCATCATTTTCGTGTTCTTCGCCCTGACCCTCAGCCAGTTGTTTTTCCCGCCGGAAATGCCCGAATGGCTGCGTCTGCTGCAAAGCTTCGGGATCTTTGTCACCGGTTATCTGGCGCGGCCGCTGGGCGGAATCCTGATGGCGCATTTCGCCGACAAACTCGGGCGCAAGAAAGTCTTCAGCCTGAGCATCCTGATGATGGCGCTGCCGTGCCTGCTGATCGGGATCATGCCGACCTACGCGCAGATCGGTTATTTCGCGCCGCTGCTGTTGCTGGCGCTGCGCATTCTGCAAGGTGCGGCGGTTGGCGGTGAAGTGCCGAGTGCCTGGGTGTTCGTTGCCGAACATGCGCCGACCGGCCATCGCGGTTACGCCTTGGGCTTTTTGCAGGCCGGGCTGACGTTTGGTTACTTGATCGGCGCGTTGACCGCGACGTTCCTCGCACAAGTGTTCACCCCGGCGGAAATCCTCGATTACGCCTGGCGCTATCCATTCCTGCTCGGTGGCGTGTTCGGTGTGATTGGCGTTTATCTGCGGCGCTGGCTGAGCGAAACCCCGGTGTTCATGGCCATGGAAGCGCAACGCGAAGCACGGGTCGAACTGCCGTTGCGCACGGTGCTGCGCGAACATCGTTTGGCGATGTTACCGGCGATGCTGCTGACCTGCGTGTTGACCTCGGCGGTGGTGGTGTTCGTCGTGATCACCCCGACCATGATGCAGAAAACCTTCGGCATGACTGCCAGCCACACCTTCGCCCTCAGCGCGTTGGGTATCGTGTTTCTTAATATCGGCTGTGTGATTGCCGGATTGCTGGTTGATCGTCTCGGTGCCTGGCGCACGGTCATGCTGTATAGCCTGCTGCTGCCGCTGGGTATCGGCGTGTTGTATGGCTGCCTGATCATGGGCGGCGATTGGGTCGGCCTGGCTTATGCCGTGGCCGGTCTGGCGTGCGGCGTGGTCGGCGCGGTGCCGTCGGTGATGGTCGGCTTGTTCCCAGCGCGTATTCGGGTGTCAGGCATTTCCTTCACCTACAACATTGCCTACGCCGCATGGGCAAGTATCACACCACTGCTGCTGATCGGTCTGATGCCATGGAGCCCATGGATCTGCGTGATTTTCTGCGCGGTGATGGGGGTTGTGGGCCTCCTGACGGCGGCGTATTTCGGTTCGCGGATGCCGCGCACAGGACCGTGTCAGGTGGCGGGAACTGCCTGACTCGGTGGCTCGGAACTATATTTGACCGACGGGTCGCAAGCGCTCTTCAGAAAAGATTTTCAAGGCCGATGGCTAGGCTGCATCCCGCTTTCTATCCTGCCCATCGGTACTTCCCCATGTTCAACAAACGCTTGAAACAAGAGCTGGCCGCTCTTCGTGAAGAACTCTCCAGCCTTGTGCAAGTAAAGGAAAGCCTGGAAAGCGAGATGCTGGTGCTGACCCTTGAGCCTGACGGCCGGGTGCAGTCGGTCAACCAGAACTTCCTGAGCGAGATGCTCTACAAAAACCACGACCTGATCGGCCGGGCGATCGACGATATCGTTCCGGCTCACGTGAAGTCCGACGAATTCCACCAGCGCTTCAAGAACGCCATGAACCGTGGCGAGCATTTCGCCGGGGCCATTCGCTTGCTGCGTAGCAACGGCGAGGAAGCTTGGTTGCGTTCAATCGTGCAGCCAGTGCGCTCGTCGGATGGGCGAGTCAGGCACATTTCGATCTACGCCAGCGACCTGACCCGCACCATCGAGGCCTCACGCGAGCATGAAAACCTGATCGGCGCTCTGGTGCGTTCCACTGCCGTGATCGAATTCGACCTCAATGGCAATGTGCTCACCGCCAATGACCGTTTTCTCAGCGGCATGGGTTACAGCCTGGCGCAGATCAAGGGCAAACATCACCGCCTGTTCTGCGCTCCGGAGGAATACAACAGCGCCGAGTACCAGCATTTCTGGCGTCGCTTGAACAACGGCGAGTTCGTTGCTGATCGCTTCAAACGGGTCGACAGCCATGGTCGTACGGTGTGGCTGGAGGCGTCCTACAACCCGGTGGTCGATGCCAACGACAAACTGTACAAAGTGGTGAAGTTCGCCACGGTGATCACCGATCAGGTCAATCGCGAACAAGCCGTTGCCGACGCCGCCAACATTGCCTACAGCACCTCCCAGCAAACCGACAGTACCGCACAGCGTGGCACCACGGTGGTGACCGAGGCGGTCAATGTGATGCGTGATCTGTCCAAGCACATGCAAACCGCTGGCGAAGGTATCGAAGCGCTGAACGAGCAATCGCTGGTGATCGGCACTATCGTCAAAACCATTAGCGGCATTGCCGAACAGACCAACCTGCTGGCGCTCAACGCCGCCATTGAAGCGGCGCGTGCCGGCGAACAAGGTCGGGGCTTTGCGGTGGTGGCGGACGAAGTGCGCCAGTTGGCATCGCGCACCAGTCAGGCGACAGACGAGATCGTTGGCGTGGTGCGGCAGAACCAGGAAATGGCGCGTAATGCCGTGGCCCTGATGACCGACGGCAAACTCCAGGCCGAACAAGGCCTGGCGCTGGCGGCCGAGGCGGGCACGGTGATCGTCGAGATTCAGGACGGTGCGCAGAAAGTCGTGAACGCAGTAGGGCAGTTCGCCAATCAACTCTCTAACTGACCTGCACGAAACCCCTGTAGGAGCTGCGGCACGCTGCGATCTTTTGATCTTGATTCCGAGGATCAACATCAAGATCAAGAGATCGCAGCGTGCCGCAGCTCCTACAGAGTTTCACCTGCCTGTATTTCAATGTTGGCGCTACAATCGGCTCCTTTTTCTTCCCGGAGCAGACCCTCATGAGCGATGCCCACCGCCGTCCGGTGCCCCTGAACAAAGCCTACCGTTTGCTCAATCACGGGCCGACCGTATTGGTCAGCGCCGCTCACGACGGCCAGCGCAACATCATGGCCGCCGCCTGGGCGATGCCGCTGGATTTCGAACCGCCGAAAGTCGCCGTCGTCCTCGATAAATCCACCTGGACCCGCCAACTGCTAGAAGCGTCCGGCACCTTCGTGCTCAACGTCCCCTGCGTCAATCAGGCGGACATCGTGCAAACCGTCGGTAACACGTCGGGTCTGGAGATCAGCCAAAGTCAGGGACAGGACAAATTCCAGGCGTACGGCCTGCAAACCTTCAATGGCGAACAAGTCGAAGCGCCACTGCTCGAAGGCTGCGTCGCCTGGCTCGAATGCCGTTTGCTGCCAGAGCCGCGCAATCACGAGCAATACGATCTGTTCCTCGCCGAAGTCATCGCCGCCCACGCCGATGAACGCGTGTTCAGCGATGGACGCTGGCATTTCGAAGGGCATGACGGTTTACGCACGCTGCACCACGTGGCGGGTGGGCATTTCCTGACGATTGGTGATGCGGTGGATGGCAAGACGTTGTCGGTTTGAAGGGCGGACCGGCTTATATAAAAAAAGGCCTACCCCGCGGTAAGCCTTTTCTTTTTGCCTCGTAGCCTCAATCCCCCAACGCTTCGCCTTCACGCCTTGGATCCGCGCCACCTTTCAGCGACGCCTTCCCTTGCGCATCCTTGACCCGCACGATGGCCTGGGTGCCGCTGGTCATGTCGATTTCATTGACGGCGTGGCCTTTGTCTTTCAGCGCCTGAATCAGCGCCGGGCTGAATTGGCCTTGTTCCAGTTCGGTGGGGCCGTTACGGCTGCCGAAGTTGGGCAGGCTGATGGCGCTTTGCGGGTCGAGATTCCAGTCGAGCAGGCCGACGGTGGTTTTCGCCACGTATTCGATGATTTGCGAACCGCCCGGCGAGCCGACCGTGGCGACGAATTCGCCACTGTTGCGATCAAAGATCAGCGTTGGCGCCATCGACGAGCGTGGGCGTTTGCCCGGTTCGACGCGGTTGGCGACTTTCTGCCCGTTCTCTTCAGGGATGAACGAGAAGTCGGTCATCTGGTTATTGAGCAGAAAGCCCTGAACCATCAGGTGCGAACCGAACGCGGCTTCGATGGTGGTGGTCATCGACACGGCACCGCCCAGATCATCCACCGCGACCACTTGCGAGGTGGAAATGCGCAGTGGCGAGCGATCCGGCGCGTAGGCCACTTGCACGCCGGGCGGGGTGCCCGGTTTGGCGCTGCCCATGCTGCGTTCGCCGATCAGGCTGGCGCGGCTGGCGAGATAACCCGGGTCGACCAGACCTTTGACCGGCACCGTCACGAAGTCGGTGTCGGCGACGTATTGCGCACGGTCGGCGTAGGCCAGGCGTTCGGCTTCAGCGATCAAATGCACGGCTTGGGGATCTGGTTCAATGCCGGCCGGTTTGTCGGTTTTAACCGGTTTGAGCGGTGTCAGGGAAAGGCGCGGGTCGCGGGTTTCCAGCGCCTGCAACGTACCGAGAATCTGCGCCACGGCGATCCCTCCCGACGACGGTGGCGGCATGCCGCAGACCTGCCAACGTTTGTAATCGGTGCACAGCGGCGCACGTTCCTTGGCCTGATAGCGCTGCAGATCGTTCAGCGACAGGCTGCCCGGATTGGCGTGGCCCTGCACCTTGGCGACGATTTCTTCAGCGATCGGGCCTTTGTACAAGGCGTCCGCGCCTTCATTGGCGATGCGTTTGAGGACTGCCGCCAGCGCCGGGTTTTGCAGGCGGGTGCCGATGGCTTTGACGCTGCCGTCGGCGTTGAGGAAATACCTGGCCATGTCCGGCGACTGGCGGATCGCCGGGTCTGATTCCAGCAGCGAGTGCAAACGCGGGGAGATTGCAAAGCCTTGCTCGGACAGTTTGATCGCCGGTTCAAACAGCTTCGCCCAGGGCAGGCGACCGTGTTGCTTGTGCGCCATTTCCAGCGCACGCAACACACCCGGCGTACCCACCGACCGACCGCCAATCTGCGCCTGTGGGAACGACATCGGTTGGCCGTCGGCGCGCAGGAACAGCTTCTCGGTGGCGCCGGCCGGTGCGGTTTCGCGACCGTCATACGTGCGCACCTGTTTGCCATCCCACAACACGATCATCGCGCCGCCACCAATCCCGGACGATTGCGGCTCAACCAAAGTCAGTACCGCTTGCATCGCAATCGCCGCATCAATCGCCGAACCGCCCTGACGCAGCATCTCGCGACCGGCTTCAGCCGCCAGTGGATTGGCCGCCGCTGCCATGTGTTGGCTGGCGTGACGGGTTTGCAGATCAGTGCGGAAACCGGACGCGGCTTCCGGTGCCATCGGCAGGGTCGAAGAGGGCGGGGCGTTGCACGCGGTGAGGGTCAGGGCGCTGACGATCAGCGTCAGGGCAGGCAGGCGAAAGCGGCTCAAGGGCGAGGCTGAAAACACGCGGGCTCTCCGTCCGTGGGATAAAAGTCTGAGGGACTTTATCGACCGCTCGGTCATGACGCAAACCGGTGGGCATTTTTGTCTTTCTTTTCAGGGCGGATGTTCGCTAGGGTCAACTGCAAATTTATGGAGCACCAACATCCCCTGTAGGAGTGAGCCTGCTCGCGATAGCGGTGGGTCAGTCAGCAATGATGTTGGATGTGATGACGCTATCGCGAGCAGGCGAAGGCCTACAATTACAAGATCAACAAGAGACCGATATGCACAGCAAGTTCCCCACCGAATCCAGCTACCGCGATCAACGCGAACAGTTTCTGGCAGCCGCCAATGCCGCCTGCGCCACACTCACCGCCTACGCACATCCACGTTGCGGCCCCTTCGGCGAACCCCTGAGCACCGACGTCGCCGTGCTCGGTGATCCACAGGCCAAACGCCGACTGGTAGCGCTCAGCGGTACGCACGGGGTCGAGGGTTATTACGGCTCGGACTGTCAGATCGAATGGCTGAAAACCTTCGTACCGGGCTCGCTACCCAAGGATGTCGCGGTGGTCATGGTTCACCTGATCAACCCATGGGGCACGGCGTGGTTGCGCCGGGTCAACGAAGACAACATCGACCTCAACCGCAATCATCTGGACTTCACCGGGTCGTTGCCGGACAACCGCGCCTACGCCGCACTGCATGAAATTTACGCCTGTCCTGATTTGAACGGCCCCGAGCGCCAACGCGCCGATACCCTGCTCGATGCGCAGATCAACGAGCACGGCTGGCCCGCGGTAATGTCGATTGTCGAGGGCGGTCAGCACAGCCGTCCAGATGGATTGTTTTACGGCGGTCGCGCGCCGAGCTGGTCGAATCGTACGCTGCATCAAATCATCGAAGCGCATCTGGCTGGCGCTGAAACCGTGATGTGCTTTGACCTGCACACTGGCGCTGGCGAATACGGCCATCCGATGTTGCTGACGATTACCCAGTCGCCTTATCCGGCGCTCGCGCAAGCCCAGGCGATTTATGGCCCATGGCTTTACACGCTGCACACCGGCGCCAACACCTTGAGCGAAACCGGTGTCGCGGCGACAGCTACCGGGTACACCTCGCAGGCGTTGCTCAATGCTTTACCGGACGTGCAGTTGATGCCGTTCGTGATCGAGTGCGGGACTTATCCGGGGCCGGATGTACATCGGCATTTGCGCGATGACCATTGGTTGCATTTGCACGGCGATCCGCTGGACGCGACGGGGCGGGGGATCAAAGTGAATTTGCTTGAGCAGTTTTATCCGGCCGATCCGGATTGGCGGGCGATGGTGGGGCTGCGGACTCGGCAGATTTGGGCGAAAGGGTTGTCGGCGTTGGAGAACTGGTCGCAGTAAATTATCAGTGTCTTTGCTGCCGATACTTTCCTCCAAACACAAAAAACGGCTCACTTTGCGGTAAGCCGTTTTTTTGTATTTGTGCTGCGCGATCTAATTCATACCTGGATCGGACCCGTTTCCTACAGCGCTTTTTCAATCTGATCGCTCGGTACCGATTCAGTCGAATGAAAACGCATTTCGCGCCTGTAGTACCTCGCCGCAAATTGGCGGTTGCTCCGCATTTCTCCTACAAACCTTTCAGGTCGACAACCTACGCGCCTTTACCTGAGGATGGTTTCTATCGTTTTTTCCAGGATGGATTTCAGATGAAAAGGATGAGTCCGTTGTTATTCAACTCTATTTTCAGTCGGCCATTGTCATGAGTGTTTCCAATGAGGATCGCGATTTTCTGGTGGCGATGGGCAGTCGCATTGCGCACTTACGCACAGTTCACGAAATCACACAGACGCGGTTTGCACGAGCTTTAGGTCTTTCCCGGCAAACCTTTCAGGGCTACGAGGAGGGCACGCGCAGTATGCCGGTCACGACACTGGTGAAGATGGCATTTGCGCTTCGCGTGCCCGTTGAAGACTTGCTCGGCGTTCCCTCGTACAAGGAGACGCCCAGACGCAGCTTGACCTCGACGTGGTATCGACGGTTGCAGTCGATCAATGAGCTTTCGAAGGTTCAACAGAAGGTTATTGCGCAGATGCTCGACGCCCTGATCGCACAGGCAGCGACCAAAGCGAGCGACGAAGAAAAAGAAGTTTGAAGTAACCCAAAGAACGCGGAACCAAGGTGCACCAACACCTTGGCCCCGCTAACCACAAGCAGCTAAACAGGAGCTAATCATGGCTAAAACCAATCATACGTCATCAACCCCCATCACTGAACGTCGGTTGAAAATCGCCGCTGATTTTTACCCGGTCCACACCAAGGAAAAAACCTACAGCCCCGCCAAACCGGTGCCCTGGATCAGGCTTCGCGGACTGTGGTTACGGCAGGCAGGATTCGAGGTGAACGAGAACGTCAAAGTGCGTGTGATGAAAGGGTGTCTGGTGATCACGGCGGAATAACAGATACCGAGACTTTTCTCGAGGCATAAAAAAACGGCCTACCTTTCGGTAAGCCGTTTTTAGTACTTGGTGGCTACACAGGGACTTGAACCCCGGACCCCAGCATTATGAATGCTATGCTCTAACCAACTGAGCTATGTAGCCAAGTGGCGCGCATTATTCCCCTGAAATGGAAAAGCGTCAAGCGTAAATTTAAAAAATTTTTCTACGCTTTCAACCGTTTATCAAAATCACTGACTCAGCAGCGGCGAAGGACAGCGTTGGAACCAGCGGCTGGCCTGCTCATACGCGTGCGCCAGTTGCAGAACAGCGAAGTCGGCCTGGTGCTTGCCGATGATTTGCAGGCCCATCGGTAAACCCTGCGAATTGAATCCGGCCTGGACGTTGGCCACCGGGCAACCGGACAACGTGCCGGGGATGACCACCTCCATCCAGCGGTGATAGGTGTCCATGCTCACGCCTTCGATAGACGTCGGCCACGGTTGGCTTTTGTCGAACGGGAACACTTGGGCACTCGGCAGCAGCAGGTAATCGTATTTTTCGAACAGACGAGAGATAGCCCGATACCAATCGCTACGCACCACCGAGGCTGCAAACACTTCGCTGGCCGACAGCTTCAAGCCATTTTCCACTTCCCAGATCGCTTCCGGTTTCAACAAGGCGCGTTTCTGCGGATCGGCATAGGTCGCGCCCAACGACCCCGCGACCATCCAATGCCGCAACGTCCGCCAACTGCTCCACAGCCGCTCAGGCGCGAAACCCGGTTCAACCGACTCGACGTGGCAGCCGAGGCTTTCAAAGTCGGCAAAGGTCTTCTCGCACAGCGACAGCACGCCTTGCTCCATCGGCAGATACCCACCGAAATCGCCCAGCCAACCCAATCGCGTGCCTTTGAAATCACGTTCCAGCGGTGCCGCAAACGCCTCACCGGATTCCGCGATCGACAGCGGCGCCCGCGCATCGCCCCCGGCCTGCACCGACAACAGCAACGCCGCATCCCTCACACTGCGCGCCATTGGCCCCTCATAACCGAGCTGATCAAAAAACAGATCGGCACTGTCATCGAACGGCACGCGCCCCTGCGATGGACGAAACCCAAAGATGTTGTTGAACGCCGCCGGATTACGCAGCGAGCCCATCATGTCGCTGCCATCGGCCACCGGCACCAGATGCATCGCCAGTGCCGCCGCCGCGCCACCACTGCTGCCGCCCGCCGTCTTGCTCGGGTCATACGCGCAAGCAGTCGCGCCAAACAACGGGTTGTAGCTTTGCGAACCGAGACCGAATTCCGGGGTGTTGGTCTTGCCGATGATGATTGCGCCGGCCGCTTTGATTCGCTCGACCATGATGCCGTCATGCTCAGGCACAAAATCCTTGTATAGCGGCGAACCCAGCGTGGTGCGGATGCCCTGGGTCAGCGACAGATCCTTGATCGCGTGGGGCAAGCCGTGCATCCAGCCACGGTACTCGCCGCGCGCCAGTTCGGCGTCGCGCTCATCGGCCTGCGCCAGCAGATGTTCCGGCGACTGCAGGCTGATCAGCGCATTGACCAACGGGTTGAAACGATCGATATGAGCAAGGTAAGTCTGCATCACTTCCCGGCAGGAAACCTGACGCAGGCGGATGCGTTCGGCGAGCTCATGGGCCTGCAACAGGACCAGTTCGCTGATGTTATTAGAGTTCATTGCAAGCGCCTTTCAGACGGCTGGAAAAACGCCCCGCCAGTGTGACGGGGCGGTAGAGGTCAACGCATCAGGTTGGTCCAGAGACGGTCGGCGAGGCGGATCGCGCCTTCGCCGCAAGTCTTGCTGAACACCACGTTAGTGCCCTCGGGAATGTGCAGTTCCGGCGCGTCCTTGAGCGCCGCGTCGAGGAACGGTTCGACGCCTTTGATCGGGCTCTGGTGCTTGAGGAAGTTCTGCGTCATCGCCGAGTTTTCCGGTTGGCTGAGGAAGGCGATGAACGCCTTGGCATTCGCCGGATTCTTGCTGCCGGCAGGGATGACCATGTTATCGACCCAGGCCAGTACGCCTTCTTTCGGGTAGAGGTATTTCAGCGTCGGCTTCATCTCGCGAGCACGCATCGACGAGCCGCCCCAGAACATCGACATGTCGATTTCACCGGAGGCGAGGTTCTCGCGAATCGAGCCGGCCTTGGAGCTGTAGGTTTTCACGAACGGCTTCTGCGCCTTGAGCAGTGTCAGCACCTGCTGCATCTGTTTCGGGTCTTCGCTGCACAGCGGAATGTTCAGATAGAGGCTGGCCATGTCGACCATGTCGCTGACCGAATCGAACATGTTGATGCGCCCCTGCAATTCGGCTGGCGGCTCATACAAAACCTTGTAGGTGTCGGCCGGGCCTTTGTAGCGTGCGGAATCGAGTACGACACTGGTGGTGCCCCAAATGAATGGCACCGAATACGCGCCCTCCGGGTCCCAACTCGGTTTTTTCAAGTTATCCACAACGCTGGCGTAGTAGGGCTCTTTGACCGGGTCGAAGCGTTCCAGCAGGTTTTCCTTGATCAGGATCGGCACGAACTGGTGCGACGGAATCGCCACGTCATAACCGGCACCGCCCTGTTTCAATTTCGCCAACAAGGTCTCGTTGGAATCGTAGGAATCGACCGTGACTTCGATGCCGGTCTGCTTCTGGAACTTGGCGAGAATCTCCGGCGAAAAGTAGCCGCTCCAGCTCACCACGTTGAGTTTTTCGGCAGCCTGAACACTCGCGGCCATGCTCAGCGGCAGAGTCAGAAACAACGAAGTGCCAACGCTTTTTATCCACTTGCTCATGCTATTTCCCCACAGGTCGTAAAAGGTTCAGGCGTTCTTTTTGCCCAACAGGTAAGAGAGGCTGACGAACAGCACCGAGACGCCGAGGATCAGCGTCGACACGGCGTTGACGTCAGGTGTCACGCCCATGCGCAGCAGGCCGAAAATGAAGATCGGCAGGGTCGTGGTGCCGGCCTGCGAGACCATCATCGAGATCACGAAGTTATCCAGCGAGACGATGAAGGCCAGCATCAGCCCGGAGAAAATCCCCGGCATCAGCAGCGGCAGAGTGACCTTGCGAAAGGTCCGCCACGGGCCGGCGTAGAGGTCGGCCGAGGCTTGTTCCAGCGACAGGTCCATGTCGTTCAGCCTTGCGCGAATCGGCAGGTAGGCGAAGGGAATGCAGAACACCGTATGGGCGATGATCAGGTTGCCGTAGCCCAGCGACAGACCGATGGTCGAGAACAGCGCCAGCGTCGCCACACCGACGACAATTTCCGGCAACACCAGCGGCAACATGATCGCGCCCATCGACAAGTGCAGGCCCTTGAACTTGGCGCCGCGCGAGGTGCCGAGAGCGGCGAGGGTGGCAATCGCCGTGGCGATCATGCTTGCGCAGACGGCGATCAACAGGCTGTTGCCGGCGGCCTGGCGCAAGGCCTGATTGGCGAACGCGGCGCGATACCAATCGAGGCTGAAACCGGTCCACACCGTCGCCGATTGGTTGGCATTGAAGGAGAACACCACCAGCACCACGATCGGCGCGTAGAGGTACAGGTAGAACAGAAAACTGAAGCCGCCGAAGCCAGGGAAGTCCTGCACGCCCAGCCCTTTGCGTTTGAATAGGCCGATCATCACGCACCTCCTTTGGCGATGCGCTGGCGCTCGGCGCGCAAGGCATAAACGGTCAGCACCAGCATTACGGCCGCCATCAGCACCAGCGACAGCGCTGCACCAAACGGCCAGTTACGCGCATCGCTGAATTGCCGGAAGATCAGGTTGCCGAGCATCATTCGTGTGCCGCCACCGAGCAGTTCAGGGGCGATCATTGCGCCCAGGCACGGCACGAAAGTGAGGATCGCGCCGGCGAGAATCCCCGGTTTGGCGATCGGCAAAACCACTTTGCGCAACGTGCGCACACGCCCAGCGTAGAGATCCTGCGCGGCTTCGAGCAGGCGGATGTCCATCTTTTCCAGCGTCGCGTAAATCGGCAACACCACGAACGGCGCGTAGGTGTAAACCAGCCCCAGCAGCACAGCGCCGTCGGTGTACAACAACTGCAATGGTTCGTGGATAACGCCCATGCCCATCAGGCTGTTGTTGATCACTCCGGTGTTACGCAGCAGCAGAATCCACGCGTAAGTGCGGATCAGCAGGTTGGCCCAGAACGGCACGGTGATCAGAAAGATCAGCAAGCCGCGACGATGCGCCGGCTGCATCGCCAGCCACACCGCCACCGGAAAACCGATCAGCAAGGTGATGATGGTGGTCAGCCCGGCGATGCCGATCGAGCGCAGGGCGATGATCAGATACGAGTCGGCAAACGCGAGGCTGTCATCCAGTTGCCGTTCGAACAGCAGCGAGGTGTAGGCGTCGCTGCTGAAGACTTTATTGACCCCGCCGTAGGGGTTGGCTTCCATCAGCGAATACCCGATGACGATCAGAATCGGCACCACCAGAAACAAACAGATAGCGATCAGCGCCGGGCTGACCCCGAGGAAACTCTGGAAGGCTTTGCGCCGCTCCAGCGTGTTGGCAATCGGTAAGGCGTGCATGGCAATTCCTCCGGCTCAATCGTGCAGGACGCTGGCGCTGCCCTGGTCGAACAACAGACCGGCCTGGGAGCCGACGGCAAAGCGCTGGCTCTGGTCGACGCAGTTGGGCGTACGCACGGTGAGGCGCGAACCGTCGCTGAGGCTGACCTGATATTGCAGATCGGTGCCCAGATAGATCTGCGCTTCGATCCGACACGGCAGCGCGGTTTCGGTAGCCGCTGGCACCAGATGCAAACGCTCGGGACGTACCGACAAGGTCACGTTGGCGCCGACCTGCAGATCGCTGCACGGTTGCGCGGGCAGCGGATGCCCGGCAGGCCCGGCGAACCAAGCCTTCCCGTCCTCTACACGAGTGACGGTGCCTTCAATGAAATTGGTTTCGCCGATGAAATCAGCAACGAAGCGATTACGCGGGCGTTCGTAGATATCTTCAGGCCGGCCGACCTGCTGCACTTCGCCTTCGGAAAGTACGGCGATGCGGTCGGACATGGTCAGCGCTTCTTCCTGGTCGTGGGTGACGAAGATGAAGGTGATGCCGGTCTTGGCCTGGATGGTTTTCAACTCTTCGCGCATGGCCTGGCGCAGCTTGAGATCAAGCGCGGAAAGCGGTTCATCGAGCAACAGCACTTTCGGATGCGGCGCCAACGCGCGGGCGAGGGCGACACGTTGTTGCTGACCGCCAGATAATTGCGCCGGTTTGCGGTTGGCAAAGCGTTCCATCTGCACCAGCGCCAACATCTCGCGCACACGCTCGGCGATTTGCGCCTTGGTCAGGACTTTGCCCATCGGATGCGATTCGAGGCCGAAGGCCAGGTTCTCGGCGATGGTCATGTGCGGGAACAACGCGTAATGCTGAAACACCGTATTGACCGGGCGCTGGAACGGCGGGCGGTCAGCGATGTTTTCGCCGTAGAGGAGGATTTCGCCTTCGGTGGGAAATTCGAAACCGGCGATCATCCGCAGCAGCGTGGTCTTGCCGCAGCCGGAAGGGCCGAGAAGGGTGAAGAATTCGTTGTCGCGGATGTCCAGATCGATGCTTTTCAGCGCCACCGGGCCTGTGTGCGGATCACCGTAAACCTTGCGCACTGAGCGGATCGAGACCGCCAGCGTTTGCAGCGAATGCAGGGCATTCATGCGTTACCTCCGATTCCCCCATCGCCTGCGACTCGCTGTGAAAAGCGTGGTCGGCGGGCCATGGATATTATTTTTTTGGGCAGGATCGAGATTGCGTTCGGGTGTGAAACCAGCTGTTTTTTTATTCTGCTGTGGCTCGATTATCAGCCAGGGCTTGCGCGCCGCGACACTTCAATTTAAACATGGCAGGTGTTAGTTAATTTAACAGCCGAAGGTGCCAGGAATCATGCCCGACCACCGTTTGCCGCCGCTCAACGCGGTGCGTGCCTTTGATGCCGCCGCCCGTTTGGGCAGCTATGTCGAAGCCTCGAAAGCCCTGCACGTGACCCAGCCTGCGATTGGCCGCCATGTGAAATTGCTCGAGGACTGGTTGGGCATTCAACTGTTCGAGCGTACCTCGCGCGGGGTCAATCTGACGCCGGCGGGGGAGAAGTACCACCGCAAGATCAGCGCCGCTTTGCAGTTGATCATCGAAGCGGGCAAAGAGGCGCAGCCCAAGGACGCCGAACGGTGGTTGCGGATCATGGTGGTGCCCGGTTTCGCCAAGCGCTGGTTGATGCCTCGGATCGAAGCACTGCGGCATCTGCGTCCGGGATTGAAACTGGCGATCGAGCCGAATTCGACCTTTACCGAAGTCGATGGCAAGAGCGCGGATCTGGGCATCGTCTACGGCCTCGACGGGCAATATGCCGACTCGCGGGAAGCGCTGATTTGCCCTCGGGTTTTTCCGATCTGCACGCCGGCGTATCTGGCCAGCATCGCACCGATCAACGGCCCGGCTGATCTGGTCAGGCACGACTTGATCCACGTCGATGACGGCGAATGGTGGAACCTGTGGTTCGCCGCGCACGACCTCGATATCCACCTCAATTCCGACATGCTCTACGTCAACAATGACCACGCGCTGTCAGTCGCCGAGAGCGGGCAGGGCATCGCACTGGCCAACGAGGTGCTGGTGCGCCATGAACTGGCCAGCGGCAAACTGGTGCGCGCGGTTGACGCGCAAGTGAAGCTGGAGAGCTATCGGGTGCTGACGCCGTCCGCCGAGCTCTCGGCGGATGTGGCGTGGTTTATTCAATGGCTCAAGGCTGAGCTGGAAGCGGACTTCCCCGAGGCCGTGATCAACTGAGACGGAACCGCGCGGTGTTGTCGCTCAGTGCCTTGCTGCCCTGGCTGAGGGTGTCTGCCGCCAGATTTACCGCCCGTGCGCCTTCAAGCAAACGTACGGCGGCCTGATCGACCTGTTGGATATTGCCGCTGACTTCGTCGGCGGTGCTCGCTTGCTCTTCAACTGCCGTGGCGATCTGCGCCAGGGTGTCGGTGACACTCTGCACAGCGCTGGCGATTTCACCGAGGCGTTCACCGAGACCGGTGACTGAGTCGGCATCGGTTTGCGCCTGACCGCACGCGGCTTCCATCAGACTGACGGCTTCGTTGACCGTCGCGCGCAAGCTGTCGACTGTGCCGGCAATCTGCGCGGTGGACGACTGCGTACGTTGCGACAGGCTGCGCACCTCATCAGCGACCACGGCAAAACCGCGTCCCTGTTCACCAGCGCGTGCCGCTTCGATGGCCGCGTTGAGCGCGAGCAGATTGGTCTGTTCGGCGACCCCGCGAATGGTGTCGACCACCAATTGAATCTGCTGGCCTTGCTCGCTGACTCGACCGAGTGCCGCTGCTGTGTCGTTCAAGCGCTGATTGAGCTGCTGAATGCTCGCCGTGGTGCGTTGGCTGTCACGGCTGCTGTCGGCGGCGATGCGTCGGGTGTGCTGAGCGCTGCCCGAGGCCTGCTCGCAACTCTGCGCGACGCCTTGCGAAGTCGCGGCCAATTGCGTGGCGGCTGCGGCGATCTGGCTGATCTGCAACTGCTGCGCCTCGACTTCGCCGAGGGCGCCGCTGGAATGTTCGTTGAGGCTGCGCACGGCGTTGCTCAGTTGCGAGGTCTCGTGATCGACACCGAGCATGCTGCTGCGCAGTTGCACCACGGCAACGTTGAGTGCGGTGCTGATCGCCGCCAACTCATCGCGGCCCACCACCGGCACTTGCAGACTCAGGTTGCCGTCGCGCAGGGCTTCCGCCAGCAAGGTGATGCCGCTGGCACTGCGGCGGATCGAGGCTTGCAGGCAGACAAACAGATACAGCGCTGCGAGCAGCAGGCAACCGAAGATCGCCGCGACGAGGATGAACTGACGGATCGCCGAGCTGTGGTAGGCGTCGAGGCGCTGATCCAGCGATACCAGCGATTGCTGGCGCAGGGCGGCGAGGTCGGTCAATAAGGCGTCGAGATTGCGTTCAAAGTCGTCCGGCTTGAGCGTGATGCTGCCGCCGAACACGCCGTCGTCGAGCACCTTCAAGCCGCTGTCGAGGCGTTTCAGGCTGTCGTGGTATTGGCTCGCCCAGCTCTGCTGATCTTTCGGCAGGCGTGCTTCGAGCAGCGTGGCGGTTTTCACCAGTTGCTCGCGGGCATCGCCAATGCGGCTGCGCAAGTCGCGCAACTGCAAACGGCTTTGCAGGGTGAATTGACCGGAGACCACCGAGGCCTGGCCGACCGCAGCGAGGCGTCCGACCCGCTCGATCAGGTCGGGTGCGTGCTGTGTCGAGATCTGTGTCAGCAGGTAGGTTTCCAGCCACGGCGCGAGGGTCAGGCGGTTGTCCATGACGATCTGCTCGCGCAACGCTTGCAGGGCGCTGAGGGCGTTGGTGAAGCGGTCGTAGCCGTCCGGCCACCAACCGACACTGCTGAGGCTTTTCGAATCCAATCCGTTCAGTGCAGTTTGCAGCGCCTGATAGCGGGTGAGGGTTTCGCCTTCCGCGCCTTCGTTTTTCAGGGCGTTGCCCAAATCCGCGGTGGCTTGCACCGCCGCCGGTTGCACCGCGTCGAACGCGCCCATGGCGGCGAGGGTCGCGGGCGTCGGCTGACGATTGGTTTCGGTGGCGCGCCAGCGGGCGGCGCGATCACGTTGCGCAGCGAGCAGGTTGTCCAGCGCATCCAGCGCGAGCAATTGACGCACGCCGGCACGTTCGCCGGAAATCAGATTGAGCTTGTCGCGATAGTCCTGGCCGATCATCAACAGGCTGCCGGCCAACGGCAGGATGAACAACAGAAACAACAACTGGAATTTACCCGCGAAGCCAAACCGCCCCAGCAATTTGATCCCCGGTGAAAGGAAAGCCTGCATGCCCCATGACTCCTCTGGACACCACGCACCATTGGCGTGCATCGCGGTCGTTCGACGTTGATGTTGTGCCCTGCTAAAAGGCCTCGAAAGTTCCCTCTCGCCCGCTCTGTAGGCCGGCTCTGTAGCGAAACTTCCCATTGTCGGTGCCCTTTGTAAGGGCGCCGCGTTCAAGGGAAGTAGCAAGGCAAGATTCAGACCATGGCGTTGCGCTATCACCTATCCCATGTAGGAGCTGCCGCAGGCTGCGATCTTTTGATCTTTGTTTTTAGGATCAAGATCAAAAGATCGCAGCCTTCGGCAGCTCCTACAGGGATTGATCGGTGATTCAGTTGGTTAGTTAGCTGGCTAAGGGGATGGCGCAGGCGCACTGAAAAATGGCACATTGACGCACCTGCCTGCGTGCACCCATCTGCTGTCCGGAAACTTCCATGGCTATCAGCAACGTTCAGACCGCCGCTGCCTCGGCGTCGACTGCTCCTCAAAGCAGCCCATTGGTGATGCGTATCATCGGCGCGGTCGCGCTGGCGCATTTGATCAACGACCTGATCCAGTCGGTTTTGCCATCGATCTATCCGATGCTCAAGGCCAACTACGGCCTGACATTCACTCAGGTCGGCCTGATCACTTTGACCTTCCAACTGACCGCATCGCTGTTGCAGCCATGGGTCGGTTATCACACTGATCGTCATCCGAAACCGTGGCTGTTGCCGGCCGGTTCCATTTGCACGCTGATTGGCATCGTGATGATGTCGATGGTCGGCAGTTTCCCGATGATTTTGCTGGCGGCGGCGCTGATCGGTATCGGCTCCTCGACGTTCCACCCCGAGGCTTCGCGGATTGCGCGGCTGGCTTCCGGTGGACGCTTTGGTCTGGCGCAGTCGACCTTCCAGGTCGGTGGTAACGCCGGCTCCGCGTTCGGCCCGTTGCTGGCAGCGGCGATCATCATTCCGTTCGGCCAGGGCAACGTGGCGTGGTTCGGTTTGTTCGCGGTGTTTGCGCTATTCGTGCTGTACCGCATCAGCCGCTGGTATGCCCATCACTTGAATCTGTTCAAGCTCAAGGCCGGTCAGGCAGCGACTCACGGGCTGTCGAAGGGTAGGGTGATCAGTGCGTTGGTGGTGCTGGGGCTGTTGGTGTTTTCCAAGTATTTCTACATGGCCAGCCTGACCAGTTACTTCACGTTCTATCTGATCGAGAAGTTCGACCTGTCGGTCGCCAGTTCGCAGCTGCACTTGTTCCTGTTCCTCGGTGCGGTAGCGGCGGGGACCTTCTTCGGCGGGCCGATTGGCGACAAGATCGGGCGTAAGGCGGTGATCTGGTTCTCGATCCTCGGCGTGGCGCCGTTCACATTGCTGATGCCTCACGTCGATCTGTTCTGGACCACTGTCCTCAGCGTGGTAATTGGCTTCATTCTGGCTTCGGCGTTCTCGGCGATCGTGGTTTACGCGCAGGAACTGGTGCCGGGCAATGTCGGAATGATTGCCGGGGTGTTCTTCGGTTTGATGTTTGGTTTCGGCGGGATTGGCGCGGCGCTGCTGGGGCATCTGGCGGATATTCACGGGATTGAGTACGTGTATTTCCTGTGTTCGTTCTTGCCGTTGTTTGGCGTGTTGGCGATTTTCCTGCCGCGGACCAAAAAGGCCTGACGTCACACGACTCAAACTGTGGGAGCGAGCTTGCTCGCGAATGCGGTGTGTCATCCGCAGAGATGTGACTGGCACTCCCTCTTCGCGAGCAAGCTCGCTCCCACAGGGGAACTATCTACAACAGTAAATTTCAGGCACAAAAAAGCCGCGTATCAAACGCGGCTTTTTCTTGGGCGTGTCGCTTACACGTTGAAGCGGAAGTGCATCACGTCGCCGTCTTTGACGATGTAATCCTTGCCTTCCAGACGCCATTTACCGGCTTCTTTGGTACCGGCTTCGCCCTTGTACTGGATGAAGTCGTTGTAGGCGATCACTTCGGCGCGGATGAAGCCTTTTTCGAAGTCAGTGTGGATCACGCCGGCAGCCTGAGGTGCGGTGGCACCGACTTTGACGGTCCAGGCGCGGACTTCCTCGACACCGGCGGTGAAGTAGGTCTGAAGGTGCAGCATTTCGTAGCCAGCGCGGATCACGCGGTTCAGGCCAGGCTCTTCCAGGCCCAGAGCCTCGAGGAACATGTCCTTTTCTTCGCCGTCATCGAGCTCGGCGATTTCTGCTTCGATCTTGTTGCAGACCGGAACAACCATGGCGCCTTCTTCTTCGGCGATGGCGCGAACCACGTCCAGGTGCGGGTTGTTCTCGAAACCGTCTTCAGCGACGTTGGCGATGTACATGACCGGTTTGGTGGTCAGCAGGTGGAAACCCTTGATCACTGCTTTTTCGTCAGCGCTCATGTTTTTCATCAGGCTGCGTGCCGGCTTGGCTTCGGTGAAGTGTGCGATCAGTTGCTCCAGCAGAGCCTTCTGAACCACGGCGTCCTTGTCACCGCCCTTGGCGTTGCGCGCGACTTTCTGCAGTTGCTTCTCGCAGCTGTCGAGGTCGGCGAAGATCAGTTCCAGATCGATGATTTCGATGTCGCGTTTCGGGTCAACGCTGTTGGAAACGTGGATCACGTTTTCGTCTTCGAAGCAGCGCACGACGTGGGCGATCGCGTCGGTTTCGCGGATGTTGGCGAGGAACTTGTTGCCCAGGCCTTCACCTTTCGAGGCGCCGGCCACCAGGCCTGCGATGTCGACGAATTCCATGGTGGTCGGCAGGATGCGCTTTGGATTGACGATGGCCGCCAATGCTTCGAGGCGTGGATCCGGCATCGGCACGATGCCGCTGTTCGGCTCGATGGTGCAGAAGGGGAAGTTCTCGGCCGCGATACCGGATTTGGTCAGGGCGTTGAACAGGGTGGACTTGCCGACGTTAGGCAGGCCGACGATGCCGCAATTGAATCCCATGGTGTTTCCCCTCGGAGTAGAGTCAGGCCTTCTGGCTGTGCAGGTTTTTCATCGCGCGGTTCCATTCACCGGCGAGGATATCCGGCAGCACGCCGAGGGCAAAGTCGATGCTGGCATCGAGTTTTTCCTGTTCGGCGCGTGGCGCACGACCCAGGACGAAATTTGAAACCATACTGGCGACGCCCGGGTGGCCGATGCCAAGCCGCAGGCGGTAGAACGTATTCTGATTGCCCAGTTGCGCAATGATGTCGCGCAACCCGTTGTGACCGCCATGGCCGCCGCCCTGCTTGAGCTTGGCAACGCCCGGAGGC
Organism: Pseudomonas sp. PB106; assembly: GCF_009764645.1. Lineage (GTDB taxonomy): Bacteria > Pseudomonadota > Gammaproteobacteria > Pseudomonadales > Pseudomonadaceae > Aquipseudomonas. Next base: position 27,245 of record NZ_RWIM01000198.1, on the reverse strand, counting down.
AAGTCGAGTTCGTCATGCGCCACGAGGATTTCTTCAGGCTTGATGCGGAAGAAACCGGCGAGTGCCGCCACGGCCTGGCCGCTGCGGTTCATGTAGGTGGTGGGAATCAGCAGACGAACATCCTGACCCTGGTGCGAATAGCGCCCGGTCAGGCCGAAATATTTGCGATCGGCCACAAGATTCACGTTCTGTGCGTGGGCGATGCGCTCAACAAAAAGGGCCCCTGCGTTATGCCGGGTCTGGTCGTATTCGGCGCCTGGATTTCCCAGGCCAACGATCAGTTTGATGGCAGTCACGATAGGGGCCCTTCCTTAGAGTGGTGAGTAACATCGCCGCGATCAGGAAAAGCGGCGAAAGTGGACGAAAAATGCTCATTTACCATGGATGTAAACTCCGCGTTCTCGCCCGCTTTCTCGCTACGTTCCAGTCCGCGATGTTACTTGCTCACTCAGGCTGAACAGAGTGAATTACTCTGCTGCGCCTTCTTCAGCTTCTGGAGCAACGCGTGGAGCGTGTACGTTTGCAACAGCTTTGTCGTCACCGTGAGCCAGTGCAACGAACTCAACGCCTTTAGGGGCTTTGAGGTCGGACAGGTGAACGATTGCGCCGATTTCCAGAGCCGACAGGTCGACTTCGATGAACTCAGGCAGATCTTTCGGCAGGCAAGTTACTTCGATTTCGTTCAGGACGTGCGAGATCTCGCCGCCTTTCTTGATCGGAGCTTCTTCACCAACAAAGTGCACAGGCACGATAGCGGTCAGTTTCTGGCCGGCTACGACGCGTACGAAGTCAGCGTGCAGGACGTGACCCTTGGACGGGTGACGTTGCAGAGCTTTGATGATGACGTTCTGCTTTTTGCCGCCAACGTTCAGTTCGATAACGTGGCTGTAGGCAGCATCGTTTTCGAGCAGTTTGGCAACTTCTTTGGCCAGCATGCTGATGGATTCAGGGGCTTTTTCGCCACCGTAAACAACAGCTGGAACCAGAGCGGCGAGACGACGCAGGCGGCGGCTCGCACCTTTCCCCAGGTCGGAACGCACTTCAGCATTCAGAGTAAAATCGTTCATTTTGTATCTCCAAAATAGCCATGACCGAGTGGCGTTTGCGACCAGCGCCGAACACGGTATGGGCAAAAAAGCCCCGCCCCGGCAGGAATGCCGGGGCGGGGCGCTTTTCGTCAACGAGACATTTCGAGAAGGGCAGGGCCCTTAACGGAACATCGCGCTGATCGATTCTTCATTGCTGATGCGGCGAACCGCTTCGGCAACTACCGGTGCGATATCCAGTTGACGGATACGTGCACAGGCTTGTGCTGCAGCGGACAGCGGGATGGTGTTAGTCACCACCAGCTCGTCCAGCACGGAATTTTCGATATTCTCGATGGCCCGACCCGACAGCACAGGGTGTGTGCAGTAGGCAAAGACCTTGGCTGCGCCATGCTCTTTCAGGGCCTTGGCCGCGTGGCACAGAGTGCCGGCGGTATCGACCATGTCATCGACCAGAATGCAGGTACGCCCTTCGACATCACCGATGATATGCATCACTTCAGAGTGATTGGCTTTCTCACGGCGTTTGTCGATGATCCCGAGGTCCACGCCCAGGGATTTGGCAACGGCACGTGCACGCACGACGCCACCAATGTCCGGGGACACGATCATCAGGTTTTCGAAGCGCTGATCTTCAATGTCATCCACCAGAACCGGGGAGCCGTAGATGTTATCTACCGGAATATCGAAGAAACCCTGAATCTGGTCAGCATGCAGATCAACCGTGAGAACACGGTCGATGCCGACTACGGTAAGCATGTCAGCAACGACTTTCGCGCTGATAGCCACACGTGCGGAACGCGGACGGCGATCCTGACGGGCATAACCAAAATAAGGAATAACAGCAGTGATACGAGTAGCCGAGGAGCGGCGGAAGGCATCAGCCATCACTACCAGTTCCATCAGGTTATCGTTGGTCGGGGCGCAAGTCGGCTGAATAATGAAAACGTCTTTACCGCGAACGTTTTCATTGATCTCGGCTGTAATTTCGCCGTCGGAGAATTTACCGACAGAGATGTCACCGAGAGGGATATGCAGCTGACGTACAACACGCCGAGCCAGATCGGGGTTAGCGTTCCCCGTAAAGACCATCATCTTGGACACGCGCAGTACCTAGAGGCTGAGGGTAACCTGGATGAGTATAGAAAATGGCAGGGGCGGCTGGATTCGAACCAACGCATGGCAGGATCAAAACCTGCTGCCTTACCGCTTGGCGACGCCCCTGTATCTGTTGCATCAAGTGCCGTGCACTTGGTTCCTCTAGAGCAGAATTTGCAACTTGCGGTGCAACATCGAAACGTTGCTGCCTTTGGCTACAAACCCTGTAAGGGTCTCTGTCAGAAGGGCCGAGACTTTATCAGCTTCAGCTTTGCTTGGGAAGCCCCCAAACACACAACTTCCAGTTCCGGTGAGCTTTGCTTCGGTAAATTTACCTAACAAATCCAATGCGTTACGTACTTCTGGATAACGCCTTGCAACCACCGGCAAGCAGTCATTTCGACTGTTTCCCTCGGGAACGGGGCGCACTTTAATGGGCGGCGTGTTACGTGTCAACAAAGGATCTGAAAAAATTTCTGCCGTACTAACAGAGACTTGCGGCACGAGCACCAGATACCACGGTTCTTCGGGATCGACCGGGGTGAGTTTCTCGCCTACACCCTCGGCGAAAGCCGCGTGACCACGGACGAAAACCGGTACGTCGGCACCCAGCGAAAGGCCCAGTGCGGCCAGGCGATCTTCGTCCCAACCCAGTTGCCACAAATGATTCAGGCCGAGCAATGTGGTCGCCGCATTCGAACTGCCGCCACCGATGCCGCCGCCCATGGGCAGCACTTTATCGATCCAGATGTCGATGCCGAGCGCGCAACCGGACTGTTGCTGAAGCATTTTCGCTGCGCGCACGATCAGGTTGCTGTCATGCGGCACGCCGGCGAATTCGGTGTGCAACTGAATCACGCCGTCATCACGTACGGCAAACGTGATTTCGTCGCCGTAATCGACAAACTGAAACAGTGTCTGCAACTCGTGGTAACCGTCTTCACGGCGGCCAAGAATGTGCAGCATCAGGTTGAGTTTGGCCGGCGAGGGCAGGGTCAGGCGTGCAGCGGTCATGCTTTATTGCCCCAACTTGCGCGGTTGCCAGGTCTTGATCACCAGCGTCACATCTAGGTCGGTGCCGTGCAGCTTGATGCGCTCGGGCAACCAGTAACCGTTTTGCTCGGTGTACGCGGTGTATTCAACTTTCCAGCCATCCTGTTCCAGGCTAGCCAGACGGCTGTCGGCGTCGAGGTTCAGGCGGCTTTTAGTGTCCGGAGCCGGCAAACCACGTACCCACCAGGCCAGATTCGACACCGGCAATTTCCAGCCAAGCTGCTCTTCGAGCAAGGCTTCCGGCGATTGCGATTCATAGCGACCCTGGTTGGCGACTTCCAGCGAGACCTTGCCCGGACGCCCGGTCAAACGCGCCGCGCCACGACCCAACGGGCCGGACAGACGAATGTCGTAATAGTCCTGACGTTGCAGCCAGAACAGCGTGCCGCTACCGGAATCTTTCGGTGCGCGGATGCCGATCTTGCCGTCGATCTGCCAGCCGTCGAGGCCGGTCAGTTGCTGTTTGTTCGCGGCCCATTGAGCCGGGCTGCCATGGCCCTCGACCGATTCGCGAGTGCCGAAACCCGAGCAGCCGGCGAGCAGGGCGATGAAGCTGAAAACAATAACGTGGCGCAAAAACATGGGTTAAAGAGTCTCGGATCCGGTCAGGCGCTTGATGGTGCTGCGCAGAATGGTGCTGTCGGGCTGATCCTTGAGGAATTTGCCCCAGACTTGTTTGGCTTCGCGCTGGTTGCCCTTGACCCACAGTACTTCGCCCAAGTGAGCGGCGACTTCGTGATCAGGGAAACGCTCCAGCGCCTGCCGCAGATATTTCTCGGCGTCGTCCAGATTGCCCATGCGGAAATTCACCCAGCCAAGGCTGTCGAGGACCGCCGGGTCTTCCGGGTTGATCTGGTGCGCCTGCTCGATCAGCGCTTTGGCTTCAGCGTAGCGCGTGGTGCGGTCGGACAGGGTGTAGCCCAGAGCGTTCAGCGCCATGGCATTGTCCGGATCACGCTTGATGATCAGGCGCAGGTCTTTTTCCATCTGCCCGAGGTCATTGCGTTTTTCCGCGAGCATCGCCCGGGTGTAGAGCAGATTCAGATCATCCGGGTATTGCAGCAAGGCTTGCTGCAAGACTTTCCAGGCCTTGTCGTCCTGTTTGTTGGCCGACAGGGTTTCCGATTCGATCAGGTACAACTGAATCGCGTAATCCGGCTGTTCGTCACGCTGGGCGGCAAGTTTGCTCTGCGCTTCAGCGGTCTTGCCGTTGTTCATCAGGATATCGGCCTGACGCAATTGCGCTGGCAGATAATCGTTGCCCGGGCCGACTTGGGCGTATTCGATGAGCGCGCCTTGCGGATCGTTGCGTTCTTCGGCGATGCGACCGAGGTTCAGGTGCGCCGAATCGACGTGGCTTTCGCGGGCGATCAAGTCTTCCAGATAGCCCTTGGCCTCATCCCAGGCCTTGGCTTCGAGGCAGACGAGGGCCAGCGAGTAACGCAACTCGTCGTCTTCCGGGTATTGCTGAACCAGGCTGGAGAACTCGACCTTGGCGTCGTCCATGCGGTCTTGCTCGACCAGCATGCGCGCGTAAGTCAGGCGCAGGCGTTTGTCGTCCGGATACTTTTTGATGCTTTTTTGCAGCAACGGCAGCGCTTCGTCGCCACGGTTCAGCACCTGAAGCAGGCGGGCGCGCAGCAGGATCGGCGCGATCTCGCCGTCTTCCGGCGGATGGTCTTCGAGTAAGGTCAACGCCGCTTTATTGTCGCCGTCCTGTTGCAGCAGCAGGGCTTTGCCGAAAATCAGCTGACTGTTGTTCGGGTGGCGCTGCAACAACCGGTCAAAACTTTTCATCAGACCGTTGCGGGTTTCCTGATCGGTGTCAGCCGCGGACAGCGCGAGGAAGTCGAAATGGGTGTCGCCCTTGCCCTGCAGGACTTTCTCCATATAGACCATCGAGTCGTCGTAACGCCCGGCGCGGGCCAGTTGCACGGCGGCGGCGCGTTGCGCTTCGAGGTCGTCCGGGGCATTTTTCGCCCAGATCAGCGCGGTATCGAGGGCCGGTTGATCGGCGCCCAGATATTCGGCGATGCGGAAGGCGCGCTCGGAGACGCCCGGATCCTGCGTGTTGATGGCCTGGGTCACGTAGTTATCCAGAGCAATGTCGAAACGATTGCGCTGGCCGGCGAGTTCGGCGCTCAACAGACTGAAAACGGTTTCCTCGCTGAACGAGCTGTAAACCTTGGGCTTTTCAGGCGCGGGCGTGGTGTCTTCAACCGACGGCGTACCGTCCGGCGACACGGGTGCCAAGGCCTGGCAGCCGCTGAGGAAGACAAAAGCGAGGAGCAACGCGGAAGATCTATTCATATAGGAGAAGGACGACTAACCTGCGGTCGGATCATCATGACACAAGCCTTCGGCCAAACATAACCGTAGGAGCTGCCGAAGGCTGCGATCTTTTGATCTTGCTGGTGATTCGAAAAACCACAATCAAAAGATCGCAGCCTGCGGCAGCTCCTGCAATGAGCCAAATTGTGCCCATTATAGGGGCTGACGATTGGGACAATAGTCAGCGGTAGTTGTTCTGAATCTTTCGAAGTAGGACAATTGCCGGCTTCACGTCACCATCAGCGACCTTGAATGGCCTTCCTCGCACTCGGTATCAACCACAAGACTGCTTCAGTAGACGTCCGCGAGCGCGTGGCCTTTACGCCTGAGCAACTGGTGGAAGCCTTGCAGCAGCTCTGCCGACTGACCGACAGCCGCGAGGCTGCGATCCTCTCCACCTGCAATCGCAGTGAGCTTTATATAGAACAGGATCAGCTGTCGGCGGATATCGTGCTGCGCTGGCTGGCCGACTACCACCATTTAAGCCTCGATGAGCTGCGCGCAAGTGCTTATGTGCATGAAGATGATGCGGCAGTTCGTCACATGATGCGCGTCGCCTCCGGGCTCGACTCGCTGGTGCTGGGCGAACCGCAGATTCTCGGTCAGATGAAATCGGCCTACGCCGTGGCGCGCGAGGCCGGCACCATCGGCCCGTTGTTGGGGCGACTGTTTCAAGCGACGTTCAACGCCGCCAAGCAGGTGCGCACCGACACCGCGATCGGTGAAAACCCGGTGTCCGTGGCATTTGCTGCCGTCAGCCTGGCGAAACAGATTTTCAGTGATTTGCAACGCAGTCAGGCCTTGCTGATCGGCGCCGGCGAGACCATTACTCTGGTCGCCCGCCATTTACATGAGCTGGGCGTCAAGCGCATCGTCGTTGCCAACCGTACGCTCGAGCGCGCCAGCCTGTTGGCCGAGCAGTTCGGCGCCCACGCAGTTTTGCTGTCGGACATTCCGGCCGAACTGGTGCGCAGCGACATCGTCATCAGTTCGACCGCTAGTCAGTTGCCGATTCTGGGCAAGGGCGCGGTGGAAAGCGCGCTGAAGCTGCGCAAGCACAAACCGATCTTCATGGTCGACATCGCCGTTCCGCGCGACATCGAGCCAGAAGTCGGCGAGTTGGACGACGTTTACCTCTATAGCGTTGACGATCTGCATGAAGTGGTCGCCGAAAACCTCAAGAGCCGTCAGGGTGCAGCCCAGGCGGCGGAAGAGATGGTCTCGGTCGGCGCCGATGATTTCATGGTGCGCCTGCGCGAGCTGGCGGCGGTCGATGTGCTCAAGGCCTATCGTCAACAGAGCGAACGCCTGCGCGACGAGGAGCTGCAAAAAGCCCTGCGCCTGCTGGCCAACGGCGGTAATGCCGAAGACGTACTCGGGCAACTGGCCCGTGGCCTGACCAATAAACTGTTGCATGCGCCCAGCGTGCAACTGAAAAAGCTTTCTGCCGAAGGCCGCCTCGATGCGCTGGCCATGGCTCAGGAACTCTTTGCCCTTGAGGGCTCACCGGATAGCTTTTCGGATAAAAAACCGCAATGAAAGCGTCACTGCTCAATAAGCTGGATGTCCTCCAGGACCGTTTCGAGGAACTGACCGCGTTGCTCGGCGACGGCGAAGTCATTTCCGATCAAACCAAGTTCCGCGCCTATTCCAAGGAATACGCTGAACTTGAGCCGGTCGTGCAAGGCTATAAAAAGCTGCTCGGCGTACAAAGCGATCTTGAAGGCGCGCAGGCGCTGCTCAAGGACAGCGACCCGGACATGCGTGAAATGGCCGTGGAAGAAGTCCGCGAAGCCAAGGAATTGCTGATCACCCTGGAATCCGATCTGCAGCGCATGTTGCTGCCCAAGGATCCGAATGACGGGCGCAACGTCTTTCTCGAAATCCGCGCCGGCACCGGTGGCGATGAGGCGGCGATCTTCTCCGGCGACCTGTTCCGTATGTACTCGCGTTATGCCGAGCGTCGCGGCTGGCGCGTGGAAATCCTTTCGGAAAACGAAGGCGAACACGGTGGCTATAAAGAAGTCATCGCGCGCATTGAAGGCGACAACGTCTACGGCAAGCTGAAGTTCGAATCCGGTGCGCACCGCGTACAGCGCGTACCCGCCACCGAATCCCAAGGCCGTATCCACACCTCGGCGTGCACCGTGGCGGTGTTGCCCGAGCCGGACGAGCGCGAAGCCATCGAGATCAACCCGGCGGATTTGCGCGTCGACACGTTCCGCTCCTCCGGGGCGGGTGGTCAGCACGTCAATACCACCGACTCGGCAATCCGCATCACCCACATACCGACCGGCACCGTCGTCGAGTGCCAGGAAGAACGTTCCCAGCACAAGAACCGGGCGCGGGCGATGGCCTGGCTGTCGGCCAAGCTCAATGATCAGCAGACCGCAGCGGCGGCGAATGCCATCGCCAGCGAACGTAAATTGCTGGTCGGTTCCGGCGACCGTTCCGAGCGCATCCGCACCTACAACTTTGCTCAGGGCCGGGTCACCGACCATCGCGTCAACCTGACCCTGTACTCGCTGGATGAAATTCTCGCCGGTGGCGTTGAAGCAGTGATCGAGCCGTTGCTGGCCGAATACCAGGCGGACCAACTCGCCGCGATAGGTGAATAAATGACCATCATCGCCAGCCTGCTGCGCGCCGCTGAACTGCCGGACTCGCCCACCGCGCGTCTGGACGCCGAATTGCTTCTGGCGGCTGCGTTGGGCAAATCGCGCAGCTTTCTGCACACCTGGCCCGAGCGCATCGTGCCGAGTGAAGCGGCGCTGACCTTTGCCGACTACCTGCAACGTCGTCGTGGCGGTGAGCCGGTGGCCTACATTCTCGGTCAGCAGGGTTTCTGGAAACTCGATCTGGAAGTCGCGCCGCACACGCTGATCCCGCGCCCGGACACCGAACTGTTGGTGGAAGCGGCGCTGGAATTGCTCCCCGCGACTCCGGCCAAGGTGCTCGATCTCGGCACCGGCAGCGGCGCGATTGCCTTGGCGTTGGCCAGCGAGCGCCCAGCGTGGAAAGTCACCGCCGTGGATCGCGTGCTCGAAGCCGTGGCACTCGCTGAGCGCAATCGCCAGCGCCTGCATTTGAACAACGCCACGGTGCTGAGCAGCCATTGGTTCAGTGCGCTGGAAGGTCAGCGTTTTCAGTTGATCATCAGCAACCCGCCGTACATTGCCGCCGCCGATCCACATCTGGTCGAAGGCGATGTGCGCTTCGAACCGGCCAGTGCGTTGGTTGCCGGTGAAGACGGGCTCGACGATCTGCGTCTGATCGTCGCCCAGGCCCCGGATTATCTGGAGGCCGGTGGCTGGCTGATGCTCGAACATGGCTATGATCAAGCCGAAGCCGTGCGCGATCTGCTGCTGGCGCGCGGTTTCGAAGAAGTCCACAGCCGCACCGATCTGGGCGGCCATCAACGCATCAGTCTGGGGCGCTTGCCGTGCTGAATGATCAGGAGTTGCTGCGCTACAGCCGGCAGATTCTGCTGCAACACATCGACATCGATGGGCAGTTGAAGCTCAAGGACAGTCGCGTGCTGATCGTCGGTCTCGGCGGTCTCGGTGCGCCGGTGGCGTTGTATCTGGCGGCGGCGGGAGTCGGTGAGCTGCACTTGGCGGATTTCGACACAGTCGACCTGACCAACCTGCAACGCCAGATCATTCATGACACCGACAGCGTCGGCATGAGCAAGGTCGACTCGGCGCTCAAGCGTCTCGGCGCGATCAACCCCGAGATTCAACTGGTGGCCCATCGTCAGGCATTGGACGAGGACTCTCTCGCCGCAGCCGTGGCAGCGGTGGATCTGGTGCTCGACTGTTCCGATAATTTCTCCACCCGCGAAGCGGTCAACGCCGCGTGCGTGGCTGCGCAAAAGCCACTGGTCAGCGGCGCGGCGATTCGCCTTGAAGGACAGTTGTCGGTGTTCGACCCGCGCCGCTACGAGAGCCCGTGCTACCACTGTTTATATGGGCACGGCAGCGAAGCTGAACTGACGTGTAGCGAGGCCGGTGTAGTCGGGCCGCTGGTGGGGCTGGTCGGCAGCCTTCAGGCCTTGGAAGCGATGAAAGTGTTGGTCGGTTTTGGCGAACCTCTGGTCGGTCGCTTGTTGCTGATCGATGCCTTGGGTTCGCGTTTCCGTGAGCTGCGGGTCAAGCGTGATCCGGGTTGCAGCGTCTGTGGCCCGCGCCATGCGTGAAGCGCCCATCGGCGTATTCGATTCCGGCGTCGGCGGTTTGTCGGTCCTGGCAGAAATCCAGCGCTTGCTGCCCAATGAATCGCTGCTGTACGTCGCCGATTGCGGCCACATCCCCTACGGTGAGAAAACCCCGGAATTCATCCGTCAGCGCTGCAGCGTGATGGCCGGATTTTTCCGTGAACAGGGCGCCAAAGCGTTGGTGCTGGCGTGCAATACCGCGACCGTTGCCGGTGTGGCTGATTTGCGCCGTGATTTTCCCGACTGGCCGCTGGTCGGCATGGAACCGGCGGTCAAACCCGCAGCGGCCGCGACGCGCAGCGGTGTGGTCGGCGTGCTCGCCACCACCGGGACTTTGCAGAGCGCCAAGTTCGCCGCGCTGCTTGATCGCTTCGCCACTGACGTGCGAGTGATCACCCAGCCCTGTCCCGGTCTGGTCGAATTGATTGAGAGTGGCGATCTGCACAGCGCCGAGTTGCGCGCGTTGCTGCAAAGTTATGTCGACCCGCTGTTGGCCAGCGGTTGCGACACGATCATTCTCGGCTGTACCCACTATCCGTTTCTCAAGCCGATGCTCAAGTCGATGATCGCCGAGGACATCAGCCTGATCGATACCGGGGCCGCCGTGGCGCGGCAACTTCAGCGTTTGTTGGCGGAGCGCGATTTGCTCGCTGGCGGCCCGAACCAGTCGGTCAGATTCTGGACCAGTGCCGATCCGCAGTACTTTAAGAACATCCTGCCGCTACTTGGGCAAACAGCAGGCGAAGTGCAAAAATTCAGCTTGTAAAAAAAATGTGAAATAACTAAAAAATGAGCTGAACTTCTGAGCAAGCGCTAGCTTCTATAGCGATGAGTTATCTAGAAAACCAAACGATCGTTCCGGAAAAGGAAGTTTCAAAGTGAAGCGACTATTCTGCTTGGCCGCGATTGCGGCCGCACTGATGGGGCAAAGTATTACCGCGCAAGCTGCAGGTGTTGAATTTGCAGTGGGTGCAACCAGCGATTCGACCATGACTTACCGCTTGGGCATGAATTTCGATTGGGACAAGAGCTGGCTGCAGAGCGACGTCGGTCGCCTGACCGGTTACTGGAGCGGTGCCTACACCTATTGGGAAGGTGACAAGACCTCCAGCAACAACAGCCTGTCGTTCTCGCCGGTGTTTGTTTACGAGTTTGCCGGTCAGTCGGTCAAACCGTATATCGAAGCGGGTATTGGTGTGGCTGCGTTCTCCAACACCAAGTATGAAAGTAATAACATCGGCGGTTCCTTCCAGTTCGAAGACCGTCTCGGTTTCGGTCTGCGCTTCAATGGCGGGCATGAAGTCGGGATTCGTGCGACGCACTATTCCAACGCCGGCCTGGCCAGTGATAACGACGGCGTAGAAAGTTACGCGCTGCACTACACCATGCCGTTGTAAGCCAGATCAAAAGATCGCAGCCTTCGGCAGCTCCTACATGGGATCGCGTTTCACCTGTAGGAGCTGCCGAAGGCTGCGATCTTTTGTTTTTGGGATCAGCGGTAGGCAGTGCTGATGCCCTGGCGCTCTTCAATGCACTCCGGTGCACCCATCTCGAACTCGCGGCAGATCAGCGGACGTTTTTCGTAAATCGTGCACATCATCGTGTCGCGGTCCAGCGCCGCGCACCAACCGTCGTCCAGACGCAGCATCACTTCGCCGCCCCAGTCATCGGTATCGATAAAGCGATCCGGCACACCGGTGTCGGTGATCAGCATCACTTCGAGCTGGCAGCAGCACGCCGCGCAGGTCGAACACGTGACCGCAGGCTCGCTGATTTGCTGGTGGGGAATGGTTTTCATGGCGGCAGTGTAAGGCAGTCGCCGAGTTGCGTGTGAAAGCTCTGACAGACGCTCAGTGCGCCAGACGTCGAGCCATTGTGTGCAACAGCGGAAACAACAGCGCCCAGAGCAGGCCGATGCCGATCAGCGTGGGTAATTCGCCGTAGGGAAATCGCACGCCGGCCAGATGTCCACCGCCGTAATACGACAACGCACCGCCGACCGCGCCCAGCACACTCGCCAGCCACCACGGCCGAGCGCTCCATTGCAGACAGTGACGCAGCGTGGTCGCGAGCAGCGCCCACAACAGCATCAGCCAGAGCGGAATCAGCGGTGACTGATCGCGGAATTCGAACACGCCTAAACCACGCAAAACGCTGTCCACCGCCGTGCCGACAATCACTACGCTGAGAATCAAGCGGCCCTCAGCCGCCCAACTGCTGATCCAGCAAAGATGAATCACCAGTACCGCCAGCGCCAATAACAACCACAAACTATTGCCGCCGAGCACACAGGTCAGCCAGCCGATCTGGAACAGCACGGCATTGGCGATACGCTCAGGCATCGAAGCGGCCAAGCAGCGGCGCAGTCATTGCGGCCGGTTTGGCCAGCAGCAATTGCGCGGTGCCGATGGTGCGTTCGAGGAAACCGCCCTCGCAGTAGCACAGGTAAAACTCCCACAAGCGCAGGAAGTAATCGTCGTAACCCAACTCGCTCAAGCGGCCATGAGCGCGGCGGAAGTTCTCGTGCCACAGCCGCAGGGTTTTCGCGTAATGCAGGCCGAAATCTTCCATGTGCAGCAGGTTCATGTCGGTGTCGCGGCCGACCACTTCGAGCATCTTCTGCACGCAGGGCAGGGCGCCACCGGGGAAAATGTAGCGCTGAATGAAATCGACGCCGCGCTTGGCCTGTTCATAGCGTTGCTCGCGAATGGTGATCGCCTGGATCAGCATCAGGCCGTTGCTCTTGAGCAGGTGCGCGCACTGTTTGAAGTAGGTCGGCAGAAAGCGATGACCGACTGCCTCGATCATCTCGATCGACACCAGTTTGTCGTACTCGCCGGTGAGGTCGCGATAGTCCTTGAGCAGCAGCGTCACTTGATCCTGCAAGCCGAGTTGTTCGATGCGCTGCGCGGTAAACGCGTACTGCTCTTTCGACAGGGTTGTGGTGGTGACGCGGCAGCCGTAATTCTGCGCCGCATAAAGCGCCATGCTGCCCCAACCGGTGCCGATCTCGAGCAAATGGTCACTGGGCTTGAGCGCGAGTTTCTGGCAAATCCGTTCGAGTTTGTTCAGTTGCGCCTGCTCAAGGGTGTCTTCGGGCGTGAGGAACTGCGCTGCCGAATACATCATCGTCGGGTCGAGAAACTGTTCGAACAGATCGTTGCCGAGGTCGTAATGCGCGGCGATGTTTTTCTGCGAACCCTTGCGTGTATTGCGATTGAGCCAGTGCAGGCCTTGCACCAATGGCCGGCTGATTCGGGCCAGGCCACCCTCCATCGCATCGAGCACATCGAGGTTGCTGACGAACACGCGCACCACCGCCGTCAGGTCTGGCGAGCTCCAGTAACCATGGATAAACGCCTCGCCCGCGCCGATTGAACCGTTGCCGGCGACCAAGCCCCAGACCGCCGAATCCAGCACATGGATTTCCCCGAGCAAGGCACCGCCAGGCGTGCCGAACATCAAGCGTTCGCCGTCTTCGACGACCAGCAGTTGCCCGTGTTTGAGCTGACCCAATTGACGCAATACGCCACGGCGCAGCAGCGAACCGGTCAAACCGTTAGTGCTGAGCCGATTGACCGACAGGCTAGAGGATTTCATGGCGGTGCTCCTTGGGAGGCACAGTGGCGGTTTGAAAGCTGCCGTCGGCAGCCTGATGAGCAAAGATCGGTGCGCGCTTGAGCAGCAGTCGTAGCGCTTGCCAGTAAATCGCCAAGGCGGTTTTCGCGGTCATCCACGGAAAGCGCCGCAAGTAACGATGCAGGCTGTGACGGTCGAGGCTTTCGCGTTGCAAGTTCAGCGTCGCGTCGAACAGTTTTTCTTCGCCCTGCCAGTCGGCCATGTGCACGCCGAGGGTTTGCGCGGCGGGGCTGAAGCTCATGCGGTATTCGAGATCACGCGGCAGAAACGGCGAAACGTGAAAGGCCTTGGCCACCGCAAAATGCTGATGAAAATCCTGCAGATTGCTCGGCGTACGCGCCGGCAACACATAGTGATAACGCTCGCGCCACGGTGTGTTGGTGACTTCACAGACAATCGCCGCCAGTTGGCCGTCGGCCTCATGGCAATAAAAGAAACTCACCGGGTTGAACGACAAGCCCCAACTGCGCGCTTGGGTCAGCAGACACACCGAGCCTTGCGGCTCATGGCCAATGGCAATGCCGACCTGCTGGCGCACTGCATCGATCAGGCGCACACCGCGACCGGTAAAGCTCTTCAGGTAATCGGTTTCGCGAAACGAGAACGGCGCAAAACGACTGCGCCCCGCCAGCGGCGACAGGGCGAGCACGGCGTCCTGTTCGCTAAGATCGAGATAGAGCAAACCGATCCTGTAGCGGAAGGCATGCGCGCGCGGCGAGAAACGCCGATGACCGATCCAGCCGCTGTAGAGGGCGCTGTTCATAGGGTTTCCCCAAACGCCGACGCCACACGCAAGGCGCTGACCACGCCGTCTTCATGGAAACCATTGGCCCAATAGGCACCGCAATAGTGGGTGTGTTGCGCGCCGTCGAGTTCTGCCCAGCGATTCTGCGCCGCCACCGCCGCGAGGCTGTATTGCGGATGGGCGTAGGTGTATTTGGCGAGCACTTTGTCCGGGCTGATGCCGGCGCTTTGATTGAGGCTGACGCAGAACGTGGTGTCGCTCTGAATGCCTTGCAGGATGTTCATGTCGTAGGTGACGGCGGCGTGGGTATGGCCGGCGCCGCTGAGACGATAATTCCAGCTGGCCCACGCCAGTTTGCGCGTCGGCAATAGACGCGTGTCGGTGTGCAGCACCACTTCGTTGTCGGCGTAGGGCAGGGCAGCGAGGATTTCCCGTTCGGCACCGCTCGGGCTGGCGAGCAATTTCAGCGCCTGATCGCTGTGACAGGCGAACACCACTTTGTCGAAATGCTCGATGCCGGCCGGGCTGTGGATAACTACGCCGTGTTCATCGCGATCCACCCGCGCCACTGGGCAGTTGAGGCGAATCCTGTCTTTGAACGAAGCGGTCAGCGGCGCCACGTAGGCACTGGATCCGCCTTCGATGACTTGCCATTGCGGACGATCACTGACCGACAATAGCCCGTGATTCTTGAAGAAGCGTACGAAGAACTGCAGCGGAAAATTGAGCATCTCGGCCATCGGCATCGACCAGATCGCCGCGCCCATCGGCACGATGTAATGCAGGATGAAGCGCTCGCCGTAATTCCCTGCCTTCAGGTAATCGTCGAGGGTCATGTCGCTGGAAATGCGCAGTTCGGCAAGGTCACGCTGGGCTTCTTTATTGAAGCGCAGAATGTCGCGCAACATGCCCCAGAACCCCGGCGACAACAGATTGCTGCGCTGGGCAAACAGGCTGTTGAGGTTGTTGCCGTTGTATTCCAGACCGGTGTCGGGATCCGTCACGGAAAAACTCATTTCGGTGGCTTTGAAGGGCACGCCGAGTTGGCCGAGCAGGCGAATGAAGTTTGGATAGGTCCAGTCGTTGAACACGATGAAGCCGGTGTCCACCGCGTACTGACGACCGGCGACCGTTACATCGACCGTGTGCGTGTGGCCACCGACCCAGTCGCTGGCCTCGAACACGTGCACGTCATGTCGGCGATTGAGCAGGTGGGCGCAGGTGAGCCCGGCGATCCCGCTGCCGACGATAGCGATTTTCATGCCGGATCCCGCAGCGGCGGTGACTTGCGCACCATGCGTTTGCCGATCGCCAGTTGCAGACTGGCGGGAAGTTTCGACAGCGGCCACAACGCCGCCATGAACAGCGCCGGAAAGGCAATTTCCAGGGGACGATCCTTGAGTTTGGCGAAGATGTGCCGCGCAGCTTTATCCACAGGCCAACTGAGCGGCATGGGAAAATCGTTCTTGGCGGTCAGCGGTGTTTCGACGAAACCGGGGCTGACGATGGTGACTTCAATGCCTTCATCCGCCAGATCGATGCGCAGCGATTCGAACAGGTAGCGCAGCCCGGCCTTGGATGCACCGTAGGCTTCGGCCCGTGGCAACGGCAGGTAGGTCACCGAACTGGCCACGCCGATCAGATGCGGTGCGGTGCCTTTGCGCAACAACGGCAGGGCGGCTTCGATGCAGTAGCTGCTGGCGAGCAAATTGGTGCGCACCACGTGCTCGATGATCGACGCATCGAACTGCTTGGCATCAACGTATTCACAGGTGCCGGCGTTGAGAATCACCGAGTCCAGCGAGCCCCATTGCTCGGTAATCTGTTCGCCGATTTCACGGACGGTCTGGCTGTTGGTCAGATCACCCGGCACGACCAATACCTGGCCGGGATAACGCTGTGACAAGACTTTCAGCGCCGGAACCGAGCGCGAACTGACCGCCAGATGCGCACCGGATTTCAGAATCTCTTCAGCCAGCGCCGCGCCGATGCCACTGCTGGCCCCGGTCAACCAATAGCGCCGTGGAGGTGTACGACTCATCCCATTCTCCTTTTTAGCCAGGCGATCACCCGGCCCAATACGGGTAAATGCTCATACAACAACGCCCCGGCATCGAAGTAATCCCGGTGGCGATAAACCTTGTCGCGCCAGAGCAGATGCGAGCAACCGCTGACGCGAATCACTTTGCCGCCCGCCAGGCGCGGATGGCGACAACTCATGACCCAACGCAGGTAACCTTCGCCGTCGCTAATCTGGTCGAAACCGTGAAAGTCAAAGCGCAACTCGCTGACGTTGGCGTACAGCTCTTTGAAATAGTCGTTCAATTGCCCCAGCCCTTGCACCTCGTGCAGCGGGTCGGTGAAGTGAATGTCATCGCTGTACAGCTCGCCCAGTCGGTGCAGGTTGTCTTTGTTCAACTCGCAGAATTGACGGGCGAAGCGGCGCAGGAATTCACTCATCTTCACCTCCCATCGAGGTGCGCGATGGCAGGTTCTTGAACGCGGCCAGTGCCCGTTCGCGTGAGGCGCTGAGGTTGACGATCGGCGACGGATAATCGGCGACGCCGAACAGCCCGCCGAGCTTGGCCGGGTTGTGTATTTCCTTCTTGTTCAGCCCGGCCAGTTCCGGCAGCCAGTGCTTGATGAACAGGCCTTCGCTGTCGAATTTCTCCGACTGGCTTAGCGGGTTGAAAATGCGGAAGTACGGCGCGGAGTCGGTGCCGGTCGAAGAGCTCCACTGCCAGCCGCCATTGTTCGCGGCCAGGTCGCCATCGATCAGGTGACGCATGAAAAAGCGCTCGCCTTCACGCCAATCGATCAGCAAATTCTTGGTCAGGAACATTGCCACCACCATGCGCAGGCGGTTATGCATCCAGCCGGTGTCGAGCAGTTGACGCATGGCGGCGTCGATGATTGGCAGGCCGGTGCGCGCCTCTTGCCAGGCAGCGAGATCGTCCGGTGCATCACGCCAGGCCAGCGCTTCGGTTTCCGGGCGGAACGCTCGGTGACGCGAGACCCGCGGATAGCCGACCAGAATGTGCTTGTAGAACTCGCGCCACAGCAGTTCGTTGATCCAGGTAACGGCGCCGACCTTGCCGCTTTCGAATTCACCCTGATTGCTTTGCAATGCGGCGTGCAGGCATTGGCGCGGCGAAATCACGCCCGCTGCCAGATATGCCGAGAGCTGACTGGTGCCGGGTTTGGCCGGGAAGTCGCGTTCGCTTTGGTAGTAATCGATTTGCACGTCGGTGAAGGTGTCGAGGCGGCGTCGGGCTTCTTTTTCACCGGCCGGCCAAAGCGCTTGAAGGGATTCGCTCGGGGTGGCGAAGCCTTTCACGGAATTGGGAATCGGGTCGCTGTCGAGCTTGAGTTTGGCCTGTTTGCCGGGGGCTTTGACCAACGCCGGCATCGAACGATGCAGGCGCTCGTAGCAAACCTTTCGGAACTGGCTGAATACTTTGAAGTAGGTGTCAGTCTTGGTCAGCACCGTGCCCGGTTTGAACAGCAACTGATCGAGGTAGCTGTGAAAGTCGATGCCTTCAGCTTGCAGGGTTTCGGCCACTGCGGCATCGCGACGGCTTTCGTGGACGCCGTACTCTTCGTTGACGTGGACCGCTTCGATCTTCAGTTGCCGGCACAGCTTGAGCAGTTCCGCCGGGGCTTTGTCCCAATGCGTTGCAGTGCGGATCAACAAAGGAATGTGCAGTTCACCGAGCCTTTCGCTCAGCTCTTTGAGATTGCGCAACCAGAAGTCGACCTTGCACGCGGCGTCGTCGTGTTCCAGCCACTGCTGCGGGCTCAACAGGTACACGGCCACGGTCGGGCCGCGTGCTGCGGCGGCCGCGAGGGCGGTGTTGTCGTGTTGGCGCAAGTCGCTGCGCAGCCAGATCAATTGCATGACTTTGAACCCATCATTAAATCAGCCCACGCTGAACGAGTACCTGGTGTGCTGAAAGCAGATCTTCGGCCAGGTAAACATCAGCGATCTCGGAAGTTCTTACGGACAACTCGGCGTGGTGGATGCATACCGTTGGTCCGACAATCAGTTTCGTACAGGTGACGCCACTCAATAACTTTGGCAACTGCGCAAGGTTCATGGCTTTGCTGGAATACAGCAGTACGCCACGGGCTTGCAGGTGTTCGACGGTCAGCGCCAGTTCACCGGCCGGCAGCGGCCAGTCGAACACTTGCACCGGGCAATCGGTGCTGCTGATCAGCCACGCGCACAGCCACAGGTGAGGTTCCAGTGTCAGGTCGGAATGGTTGATCAATAACAAGGGCGCAGCGTGCAACTGACGATTGTTATGGTAGATGCGCGCACCGAATTTGCTGCGTAACCAGGAAAAAAAGAACGTGCGCTCCATCTGCGCGCCGAATTGCCCCTGCCAGCGCTGCTCAAGATCGGCCAGCAGCGGCATGAGCAATTGCTCGCACAGGGTGCGCGGCGGGTAGAGCGCCATCGCTTGGTTGACGCTGTCGTCGAGGTTGCGCTCGTTGAGTTGGCTGACGGCGGCGAGCAATGTCTGGCGCAGGCGCTGCCAGTCGTTTTCCACGATTTCGTTGAAGGCTTGCGGGGTGTCGAGCAGCGGCTTGACCTGACTGACCGCCACGCCACGGTTGAGCCAAGTGAGAATGGCCAGAATCCGCTGCACATGTTCCGCCGAATACAGCCGGTGGCCCTTGGGTGTGCGTTGCGGCACGATCAGCCCGTAACGGCGTTCCCACGCACGCAGGGTGATCGCGTTGACGCCGGTCTGCCGCGCGACTTCGCGGATCGGCAGCCAGCCTTCGTCGAGGGCTTTCTTGAAGTCGGCGCCGAGGTCTTCCTGGGCGCTGGAGTCGAGTTTGTCGTTCATCAGATGGCGTTTCGCAGGCTGAGGTTTTCCGGGTGCGGTTGCAGGTAAACCTGTTGCGCTATGTACGGATCGGGGTGTTGGCGAAAGTGATGTTTGAGCAGCGTCAACGGCACCACCAGCGGCACGATGCCTTGGCGGTACTGGCCGATGACGTGGACCATTTCCTGTTTGTCTTCGGCGCTGAGGACTTGTTTCAGGTAACCGCTGATGTGCAGCAGCACGTTGCAGTGCGTGCCGCGTGTGGCGCATTTTTTCAGCGCCGCCATAAGCTCGCTGAAGTAGCGCGGGCCGAGTTCGGCGGGATCGCTATGGGCCATGTTGCCCAGCAGTTTGCCCAGTGCTTTGTATTGCAGCGGGTTGTGAGCCATCAGTTGGTATTTGTAGCGTGAGTGGAATTCGGTGAGGGCGCGGCGGCTGAGGCCATCGGCGAGCACTTGCTGCCAGGCGCTGTAGGCGAATACGCGGGTGATGAAGTTTTCCCGCAGCACCGGATCGTTCAGGCGCCCGGCTTCTTCCACCGGCAAATCCGGGTGTTGTGCGCAGAAGGCTTGAGCGTAAATACCGCGCCCGCCACCGTTCACCGGGGCGCCGTTGGCGTGGTAGACCTTGACCCGTTCCAGCCCGCAGGACGGCGATTGCTGCATGAAGATATAGCCGCAGATGTCATCAAGTTCGCCGGCCATTTGTTCGCCGTACGCGGCCAGTGGCTGGGTGACGTTGATCGACGCATTGACCGTGCCGATGGCTTGCGGATGGTCGGGATCACCGACGAGGCGGATGGGTTCGCGCGGAATGCCCAGGCCAATCGCGACTTCCGGGCATACCGGGGCGAAATCGAAATATTCCGTGAGGGTGCGGCTGCACAGGCGCGATTCCTTGTGCCCGCCGTTGTAGCGCACCTCTGCGCCCAGCAGGCAAGCGCTGATGGCGATTTTCGGTTTGACGGCGGGAAGGGCGAGCATAAGCACCTCGAATCTAAACCTGTACAGAGTGCAATCTCTGTACAACATTGACTTAGCATAGATTCAAAGGTGTACAAGTCAAATTGTTTGTATAACTTTTTGAATTGGAATGCGATCCCTGTAGGAGTGAGCCTGCTCGCGATAGCGTTGTGTCAGTGAGCACAGATGTGGCTGACCCACCGCTATCGCGAGCAGGCTCACTCCTACAGGGTCTATTGCCAACCCAATAACCAATGCTCGCTGTTCTTGAGAATCTGCCAATCAAGCCGTTCAGCACGCTGGGTCAACACCGCCTGCAATTCAACTTCCAGCACCGTGCCTTCCTCATCACGGAACAACTCGGTCACCAGAAAATGCTTTTCACGGTTCTGCGGGTGGGCTGCTGTCCATTTCGACAGCAGCAATTTGCGCGGATTGATGCGGTTCATTGCAGGTGCTCGTGCAAGCGGCGCGCAGCCTCCTGACCACTCAACCACGCACCCTCCACACGCCCCGACAGGCACCAGTCGCCGCAGGCGTACAGGCCCAGATCGGCATCGGCCAGCGTGCCCCATTCATGCCCCGTCGCCGGGCGTGCATAGAGCCAGCGATGGGCGAGGCTGAACGTCGGCGCTGGCATCGCGCTGTGCAACAGTTCGGCGAAGGCGCCGTGCAGTTGCTCGATCACCGCTTCCTTGGACAGATCGATGTGTTGCCGGCTCCACGCACTGGTCGCATGCAGCACCCAAGTGTCGAGGGTGGTGTCGCGCCCCGGTTTGCTGCGGTTGCGCGCCAGCCAGTCGAGCGGGCTGTCCTGCACAAAGCAGCCTTCGATCGGCGTATCCAGTGGTGTTTCGAAGGCGAGAGCGACGGCCCAGGTCGGGTCCATTTTCACCCCGGCGGCGGCACCGGCGAGTTTCGGTGCGGCAGCCAGCAATGCGGTGGCTTGCGGTGCCGGCGTGGCGATCACCACATGGCTGAAGGGGCCGTGGGTGAAGCCCTCGGAATCCTGCAAATGCCAGTGCTCTTCACCGCGAAACACTTCGGTGATGCGGCAGGCGAAATGCACTTCCAGGCCATCGAGCAAGCCACGGGTGATGGCGCTCATGCGCGGCGCGCCGACCCAGCGGGTCTGCTCGTCCGGCGACAGGTTCAGTTGCCCGCCCTGATAGGTGTAGAGCTGCGGCGTCCACTCGGCGGCCCAGCCCTGGCTTTGCCAACGCTGCACTTCGGTGACGAAGCGGCGGTCGCGGGCGGTGAAATATTGCGCGCCCATGTCCAGCGAACCGGCGTCGCTGCGTTTGCTCGACATGCGCCCACCGCTGCCGCGGCTTTTATCGAACAGTTGCACGGTATGCCCGGTCTCTGTCAGAGCCTGGGCGGCGGAGAGTCCGGCGATGCCGGTGCCGATGATTGCGATAGGTACAGTCATAGGGGCCTCGTTTACCTTTCTGTACAGACTACGCCGTGGATGAAACCTGTACAATTTTGTTTTTTGGTATAACTTCTAGCGTTCTCGTTCTGACAGCTTGGCCTATGGTTAAACAATAGAGCCTGCCCGATAGAAAAGATCCCTGCTTTTAAAAATAGACTAGTGATCCGGGTTAAACGCCACGCGAGGAAGATGTCATGCACATATTGCTGACCGGCGGTACTGGTTTGATCGGACGTCAGCTCTGCCGACACTGGTTGGGGCAGGGCCATCGCCTGACGGTGTGGAGTCGCAAGCCGGAGAAAGTCGCGAAAATCTGCGGTGCGCAGGTACGTGGCATCGCACGTCTCGAAGACCTGGGCGACGAGCCGCTGGACGCCATCATCAACCTGGCGGGCGCTCCGATTGCCGATCGGCCGTGGACCCATCGACGCAAAGCGCTGTTGTGGAGCAGCCGCATAACGCTGACGGAAAGCCTGTTGGCGTGGCTGGACACCCGATCACAGAAACCGGCGTTGCTGATTTCCGGATCGGCGATTGGCTGGTATGGCGACGGCGGTGAACGCGAACTGACCGAAGAGTCGCCGCCGGTGATCGACGATTTCGCCAGCCAGTTGTGCATCGCCTGGGAAGAAACCGCGCAGCGAGCCGAAGCGCAGGGCATCCGCGTGGTGCTGGTGCGAACCGGGTTGGTGCTGTCGGCCGACGGCGGCTTTTTGTCGCGGCTGTTGCTGCCGTTCAAGCTCGGGCTCGGCGGGCCTTTGGGTAATGGCCGGCAGTGGATGCCGTGGATTCATATCAACGACCAAATCGCCCTGATTGATTTTCTTCTGCACCGCGAGCAGGCCAGTGGTCCTTATAATGCGTGCGCGCCGCAACCGGTGCGCAATCGCGAATTTGCCAAGACGCTGGGCAGTGTTCTGCACCGTCCGGCGTTCATGCCGATGCCGACCCTGGCTCTGAAGGTCGGTCTCGGCGAGATGTCTTTGTTGTTGCTCGGCGGTCAGAAGGCTTTGCCGGCACGCTTGCTGGAAGCGGGTTTCACTTTCCAGTTCACGGATTTACGCGCGGCTCTGGACGACCTCTCCAGCCGCCTCTGAAATAGGACGTTGCATGACCGATCACGCTTTGCTTCTGGTCAATCTGGGTTCCCCGGCCTCCACCTCGGTGGCCGATGTGCGCAGCTACCTCAATCAATTCCTGATGGACCCGTACGTGATCGACCTGCCGTGGCCGGTGCGGCGTCTGCTGGTGTCGCTGATCCTGATCAAACGTCCGGAGCAGTCGGCCCACGCCTATGCGTCGATCTGGTGGGAGGAGGGCTCGCCGCTGGTGGTGCTCAGCCGTCGCTTGCAACAGCAGATGACCATGCAGTGGACCCAAGGCCCGGTGGAACTGGCGATGCGTTACGGCGAGCCATCGATTGAAACCTGCCTGCTGAAACTGGTCGCGGCGGGGCACAAGCGCATCACGCTGGCGCCGCTGTATCCACAGTTCGCCGACAGCACCACCACCACGGTGATCGAAGAAGCCAAACGGGTGATTCGCGAGAAGAAACTCGATGTGAACCTGTCGGTACTGCAACCGTTCTACGATCAGCCCGAATACCTCGACGCGCTGGTCGAAAGCGCCAAACCGCATCTGCAGCAGGACTACGATCACTTGTTGCTGAGCTTCCACGGCTTGCCCGAGCGGCATCTGACCAAACTCGATCCGACCGGCAATCACTGCTTCAAGAATGACGACTGCTGCAAGAACGCCTCGCCTGCGGTCATGGCGACCTGTTATCGCGCGCAATGCCTGCGCACGGCGGCGCTGTTTGCTGAGCGCATGGGCCTGCCGGAGGGCAAATGGTCGGTATCGTTTCAGTCCCGTCTGGGGCGGGCGAAGTGGATCGAGCCGTACACCGAAGCGCGGCTGGATGAGCTGGGTAAAAGCGGTGTGAAGAAGTTGCTGGTGATGTGCCCGGCGTTTGTTGCCGACTGCATCGAGACGCTGGAAGAGATTGGCGATCGCGGCAAGGAACAGTTCCGCGAAGCGGGGGGCGAGGAGTTGGTGTTGGTGCCGTGCCTCAATGATGACCCGCAATGGGCGAAGGCGCTGGCGACCCTCTGCGAGCGGGCACCGCTGGCCCTCTAAAAGCAAATTGCGAGCAGGCTCACTCCTACAGGCATTGCGTTAACCTTGTAGGAGTGAGCCTGCTCGCGATAGCTATCTGTCCGGCGATGACGATCTAAAGGTTTAGATCAGCGGCTCATCCGCCTTCTTGTTCTTCCAGCCATCATTGCCCGGCAGAATCAGGTTCAGCGCAATCGCCACCACCGCGCACAGCGCGATGCCTTTGAGGCCGAAGTCGTCTGGACCGGTGCCGGTGCCGACCAGCACACCGCCAATCCCGAACACCAATGTCACCGAGACGATCACCAGATTGCGTGCTTCGCCCAGATCGATCTTGTGACGGATCAGGGTGTTCATCCCCACCGCCGCAATCGAACCGAACAACAGGCACAGAATCCCGCCCATCACCGGCACCGGAATGCTCTGCAGCAGCGCGCCGAACTTGCCGATGAATGCCAGGGTGATGGCGAAAACCGCCGCCCAGGTCATGATTTTCGGGTTGTAGTTCTTGGTCAGCATCACGGCGCCCGTCACTTCGGCGTAGGTGGTGTTCGGCGGACCGCCGAACAGACCGGCTGCGGTGGTGGCAATGCCGTCACCGAGCAAGGTGCGATGCAGACCTGGCTTCTTCAGATAGTCACGACCGGTCACGCTACCCACGGCAATCACGCCGCCGATGTGTTCAATGGCCGGGGCCAGCGCCACCGGAACGATGAACAGGATCGCCTGCCAGTTGAATTCCGGCGCGGTGAAATGCGGGATCGCAAACCAGGGTGCGGCGGCAATCTTCGCCGTATCAACTACGCCGAAATAGAACGACATGGCAAAACCGACCAGCACGCCGGAGATGATCGGCACCAGGCGGAAGATGCCTTTGCCGAACACCGCCATGATCAACGTGGTCAGCAGCGCCGGCATCGAGATCAGCATCGCGGTCTGGTAGTGGATCAGTTCCGAACCATCGCCAGCCTTGCCCATCGCCATGTTCGCGGCAATCGGCGCCATGGCCAGGCCGATGGAAATGATCACCGGACCAATCACCACCGGCGGCAGCAGACGGTCGATGAAGCCAGTGCCTTTGATCTTCACGGCAAGGCCGAGGAAGGTATAGACGAAACCGGCTGCCATCACGCCGCCCATGGTCGCGGCGAGGCCGAACTGGCCCTTGGCGAGAATGATCGGGGTGATGAAAGCGAAGCTCGACGCCAGAAACACCGGCACCTGACGCCCGGTGACGATCTGGAACAGAATCGTCCCAAGACCTGCGGTAAACAGTGCCACGTTCGGGTCCAGGCCCGTGATCAGCGGCATCAGCACCAAAGCGCCGAAAGCCACGAACAGCATCTGGGCGCCGGACAGCACCGTGCGCCAGAGCGGATCGTTGAACTCTTGCTGCATGGTTACGCGTCCTTCTGCTTGGTGCCGAAGATCTTGTCACCGGCGTCGCCAAGTCCAGGGATGATGTAACCGTGTTCGTTCAAACGCTCATCGATGGACGCGGTGTAGATGGTCACGTCC
Source organism: Pseudomonas sp. PB106 (assembly GCF_009764645.1). Taxonomy (GTDB): domain Bacteria; phylum Pseudomonadota; class Gammaproteobacteria; order Pseudomonadales; family Pseudomonadaceae; genus Aquipseudomonas. The sequence goes on along the minus strand of NZ_RWIM01000198.1, from coordinate 2,252 downwards.
GGGTGAGCTTTTTCTACGGCAGCAATGCCTTCCGGCGCGGCAACCAGCACCATCGCGCGGATGTCTTTGCAGCCGGCTTTCTTCAGCAGGTCGATGGTCGCAACCATCGAACTGCCAGTGGCAAGCATCGGGTCGATGATCATCGCCAACCGTTCGTCGATTTCCGGAACCAGTTTTTCCAGATAAGTGTGCGCTTGCAGGGTTTCTTCGTTGCGGGCGACGCCCACAGCGGAAACCTTGGCACCCGGGATCAGGCTCAGCACGCCTTCAAGCATGCCGATGCCGGCGCGCAGGATCGGCACGACGGTGATCTTTTTGCCGGCGATCTTCTCGACCGACACGGTGCCGCACCAGCCTGCAATATCGTAGGACTCCAGCGGCAAATCTTTTGTAGCTTCATAGGTCAACAGGGCGCCGACTTCCTGAGCGAGCTCACGGAAATTCTTGGTGCTGATATCGGCGCGGCGCATCAGGCCGAGTTTATGACGGATCAGCGGATGGCGGATCTCGAGGATGGGCATGGAAAAACTCCGGCGGCGGGCAAAAAAACCGGCCTAGATTAATCTATCCGAGGGTGATGTCCTATAGGACATTCTGTACGTTAGTCCATAAAGGCTTGATTCGGCCTCAATGGATGCGTACCTTTGCCCGCTTTTCCAATTCCGCCACCCCTGGAGAGCGCCATGTCCGCTGATCTCGAGCATATCCGTCAAGTCATGCGAGAGGCTGACTGCCTGTACACCGAAGCTGAAGTCGAAGCGGCCATCGCCCGTGTCGGTGCACACATCAACGAACAACTGGCTGACAGCAACCCGGTGGTGTTCTGCGTGATGAACGGCGGCCTGATTTTCTCCGGCAAGCTGCTGACTCATCTGCACTTCCCGCTGGAAGCGTCGTACCTGCACGCGACCCGTTATCGCAACGAAACCAGCGGCGGCGATCTGTTCTGGAAAGCCAAGCCGGAAGTTTCGTTCATCGACCGCGACGTGCTGATCATCGACGACATCCTCGACGAAGGTCACACCCTCGGCGCGATCATCGACTTCTGCAAACACGCCGGCGCGCGCAAAGTGCACACCGCCGTGCTGATCGACAAGGATCACGACCGCAAGGCGCGTCCTGACCTGAAAGCCGATTTCGTCGGCCTGCCGTGCATCGACCGCTACATCTTCGGTTACGGCATGGACTACAAAGGCTACTGGCGCAACGCCAACGGGATCTTTGCCGTTAAAGGCATGTAAGCAAGATCAAAAGATCGCAGCCTTCGGCAGCTCCTACAGGTTCAATGTAGGAGCTGCGGAACGCTGCGATCTTTTGCTTTTAATCCCATGCTAGAGTGCTCGGCCCCGCCTCCGGAGCCTGTCATGCGCCTCTTGATCCGCAGCTTTGCCGCCCTGTTGCTGACCCTCAGCATGCCCCTGTCCGCCGCGCCGATGCACAGCCAGTTCCTGCCGCCGGACGATCTGACCGTGCGCGATGCCGAGCCCGAACAGCAGCAACTGCTGCAGGTCACCGATTATTCCGTGGTCGTCGGCGCGCAACGCCAATCCAACCAGCAACCGATCCCGGTCACCTCGCCGCTGCTGATCCGCCTCAAGGGCAAATCCTTGAACAAGGGCGCAACCATCACCCAAGTGCTGGTGAATTTCGACGGCGAAAGCAAAAGCCTGAAAAAGCCGATCTACGACGACAAGAGCAAAACCTTGACGTTGTTTTATCCACAGGCCCAATACCGCGTGATCATTGATCTGCTGCGCAATGACACGGTGTATGTGCAGTTCCTCAGTTACGCCAACGGCCATATCTGGGCCGATTTGCACACCGGGGCGGTGCGATCGCGTTGAGCCGGGCGGCCGGGCAGGGGTAAACTGCCGGCCCCGTGTAATGTCTGCGAGCTGGAGTCGGCAATGCGTAAAGATAAGAAACAAGTGATTGGTGACGAGATCGGCGATGAGCAGATCAAGCTGTTCCTCGATTTTGAGCCGGTCGACGCCACTTCGCCGTCGCTGCACAAACTGATCAAGGCATACCGTGGCCTGCGCATCGACGACTTCGAACGCTTTCTGGGCTTCTTCGTTGAGGCCGGTTATGACGTTGATGGCAAAGACGAGCAGGGCAAGACCTTCGTTGAGCTGATCGCCGATCAGCGCAATGCCCCGGAATACATCGAGCTGATCGAAAAGTCTCGCGGTTAAGATCAAAAGATCGCAGCCTGCGGCAGCTCCTACATGACCGTGTAGGAGCTGCCGCAG
>NZ_RWIM01000197.1 GCF_009764645.1 Pseudomonas sp. PB106 | reverse complement strand
CTCCTACAGTTGGAATGCATTCTCCCTGTAGGAGCTGCCGCAGGCTGCGATCTTTTGATCTTCAAGACTGAATAATGCTCAACCGCTCACCCACCACCATCTCGGTAATCCAGTCCACCAGAATCGAGGTGTACGCCTGCTGCGAAACCGGTTCGCTCAACGCGTGATCGGCACCATCGATAATCCGGTGGGTCAGCGAATGCGTCTGCTGACACGCCGCCCGATAACTCATGATCGCTGCGTGCGGCACGTAGTCATCGGTTTCCGACTCCACCAGCAACACATCCCCGGTGAATTGCGAACACGCATGCAGTGCACGGTTGCTGTCGGCACGCACCAGGGTGCTTCGATAATCGCGCAGATCGGCTTTGTCCAACTCACGCTTGGGCGTATGCCATTGCTCGTCGCGATACAGCGCCGGCACGCGCAACGCCAACCAGCGCACCGGGCGCAACGAGGTGAGGATCGCCGCCAGGTAACCGCCATAACTGGTGCCGACCACCGCGATCGCCGAGGTATCGAGCGCCGGATGCGCCAGCAAGCGGTCATACGCCGCGAGCAGATCGCGCAGATTGTCTTCGCGGGTGACGCGGGTCAGCGGGATACCGGTGCCGCCGGTATGCCCGCGCAAGTCGAACGTCAGGCATACACAACCGAGACCGGCGATGCCTTTGGCCCGCTCCAGATCCCGCTCCTGGCTACCGCCCCAACCGTGGACAAACAACACCCCCGGGACTTTCGATTTGGGACTGAGAAACGTCCCGCTCATCTGTTCATCATCAATGTCGATTTGAATGCTTTCGCTTCTAGCCGTCATAGGATTTGACCGTTACGTATTTGAGGAGAAATTCACTGTTTTCCGCCGGCCCGCGATACACCTCGATGGCGTCCGCCGGCAGCGGCTGATCGATATAGGTTTCCACCGAAGACACGCGGATCGCGCGCATCCCCGGGTCGTTGACGAAGCTTTGCAGCGCGGCGACTTCAGCGCTGCTCGCGCCACCCATGCGCCAGGATTGTTCGAGTACTCCGCTGCGGGTTTTGCCGTTGTTGTCCAGCCCTTGGGCGATGTCGTAGTTGCGGCGCGAGGCGTAGAAACGTGGGTAGGCTTCGTCGGCGGCGCTGTCGAAAATCTGCGCCTGTTCGATGGCCAGGCGCACATCGTCCGGTAAATCCAGCGCCAGCAGATCGTCATAGCCACCCTGCACCACCAGCAGGTTCGAACCGCCATACACCTCTTCGCCGTGGGCGTCCTTGGTCAAGTATTGATCACCGCAGTAACTCAACACTTTGTCGCCGATGAATGACTGGCCGACGCTGTGCGTCACGACATCGCTCAAGTCCTGCTCCAGCACCACGCCCTCGCTGAACTGTTTTTCAATGTCGGGACGGGCGAGGATTTCGTCGAAAGCATCCAGGCTTTTGATCACTTCCTGACCGCGACCGGCGCAGGCATGAATCGGCTTCAGACGAATCGGCCCGCTGTACAACAAATGCTCGGCAGCGGGCCGTGCATCGTCCAGCGAAAACACGCTGAGACCGTCGAGGACCACACTGCGCGTGCGTTCGCTGAACAGCGGCGACCAGCCTTGTGGCGCTGTGGCCAGATGACTGCGCAGACCGTGGCTGATGGCTTTGGTGCAAATGAAGTCATGTTCGACAAAGCCGCCCCACAGATCTTCGGGGCCCTTGATGCCCAGCGCCTGGGCTTGCTCAGCGCCAACAATGGTTTGCGTGGGCAGCAGGTACAGATCACGGCCGCGATGTTTTTCCGGGTCGTAACTGCCTCCGAATTTCAATCCGAGGATCTGCGCCAGCCAGCGGGCCAGCGCCTTGTTGGTTTGCACTTCATGCTGCGGCGCGTCGGCACGCACCGAGTGAGCGACGACGATTTTCTTGCGGGGTGTCGGGGTCATGCGTCCCCCTTCCATCGGTTCGATGACTGTAGCGGTGAAGGGTGCAGAGATCAGGCCAACGGCTGCTCTACGGAAACTCTCGTTTAATCAGAAACTTGGCGGAATCGTGCTGGCATCACGCCTGTTTCAAACTGCACGACGCTCCATAAAAACCCGGCAATTTGCACGATTTTGAGTCTGGCACGCTCCTTTGTAGGAGTGAGCCTGCTCGCGATAACGGTGGGTCAGTCGAACTGTCCTTCACTGACACACAGCAATCGCGAGCAGGCTCACTCCTACATTAGAGATTCGTTGCCTTCGGTATTGGCGTCACCCCAAACCGCGCCCGATAATCACTCGGCGCCAGCCCAGTAATCTTCTTGAAGATCCCGCGAAACGCCCCCGGGTCCTGATACCCGACCGTCCAGGCAATGTGATCGATGGTGCCATTGGTGAACTCGAGCATCTCCCGCGCCTTGCCCACTCGCAAGTGCTGACAGTACTCGGTCGGCTTCAACCCTGTCGCCGCGCGAAACCGCCGCAGAAACGTACGTTCCTCCAGCCCTGCCCGCTCAGCCATCGCCGTCAGCGAAACATCCGTCGCGCCAGTGCTTTGCAGCCAATGCTGAACCTTGAGAATGGCTGCATCACCGTGATTCAGAATCGGCGCGAAATTACTCCCGCACTCACTCGCGCTGTCGCTGTGCTCGATTACCAGAAATCGCGCAGTGGCGGTGGCGATGCTCGGCCCGAGCAGACGATCGACCAGACGCAGACCCAGTTCCGACCAGGCCATCAATCCAGCGGTGGTGATCAGGTCGCCGTCATCGACGATGGGCGTATCAGCCTTGAGTTTGATGTTCGGATAACGCTCGGCAAAAGCCTTGGCCGACGTCCAGTGCGCAGTGGCGCTACGGCCATCGAGCAGACCACTTTCCGCCAACATCAGCGAACCGACGCAAACACCGCCAAGGGTCGCGCCACGAGCATGCTGATCGCGTAGCCACTGCAACAGACCGCTCGGCATTTGCGCCGTAGAAAAACCACCAATGGACGGCGGAATCAGCACCGCAAGCAAATCGCTCTCAGTGCCCGGATGACTGTCATAGCCCCGTTCCGGCGACTGAGCGCCTTCGACCTGCCAATGACTGACCCGCAGCAGCGGCAATTGCGCAGTCTGATGCTCGGCGGCAATCCGGTCGGCCACCGCGAACAGATCGGTCAAGCCATGCACCGCCGCCATCTGCGCACCGGGGTAAATCAATATGCCCAGCTCCGCGACGGCGGCCCTTTCTGCGCCCATTGTCAGTTTTCCCCTGTCTATTGTCGGTGCGGCCAATCCTCGAATCGCTGGCCAGCGCCAATACTGAAGCCACTTCCAGCCAACACATCGAGGACACACCCATGGCCAAGCAAGCGCTCATCGTAGTCGATATCCAGAACGACTACTTCCCCCAAGGCAAGTGGCCGCTGGCCGGTGCTGATGCCGCCGCCGACAACGCCGTGCGACTGATCGCAGCGTTCCGCGAAGCAGGCGATTCGGTGGTGCACATTCGCCATGAGTTCACCTCGCCCGATGCTCCGTTTTTCACTCCGGGTTCGGATGGCGCCAAGCTGCATCCGAAAGTGCTCAACCGTGCCGACGAACCTGTCGTGCTCAAACACTTCGTCAATTCATTCCGCGAAACCGAACTGCAAGCGATCCTCGACGAGCAAGGTATCGAGGAACTCGTAGTGGTCGGCAGCATGAGTCATATGTGCGTCGACGGCATCACCCGGGCGGCGGCGGATCTGGGTTACGGCGTCACAGTGATTCACGATGCCTGCGCCAGCCGTGACCTGGAGTTCAATGGCCTGACCGTGCCGGCGGCGCATGTCCACGCCGCGTTCATGTCAGCGCTGGGTTTTGCCTACGCGAGCGTGGTGTCTACCGACGAATTCCTCACGAAAGATCACTGATTCATATCTTGCAAATAGTCCCGGCCCGCCTTGCAGCGGGCCTTTTTTCGTCTGTCATGAAAATCTCACGCGTGAGCCATTGATGGCACTTTGATTTGGTTGTAGTGTGGCTCACGCGTGAGATGTTCATAACCGAGCCATTGCCATGAAAAGCCGTTCCCCCGCATCGAAATCAGAAGGCCCGAAGGGAGAGCGCCCGAAGGCGTCCGCAAAAAAACCGTCGAGCTTTTACATGAAGCAGATGCGTGCGGGCCTCGCGGCGGCCGGTTATGTGAAACACGAAACTTGGGTGCTTCCCGAAAACCGAAGCTTGCTCAAGCAAATGGAGCAACAGCTACGCCAACCGATTCTGGCTGGCTCTTTCATGTCGGAGAATTACATGAGCGCAGGCAACAACTGGAATATCGATAGCCTCTTCAACGCCCTCAAAGCTCTGGACGAGGTGGCTTCGCAAGAGATCACGTTGTCTCTGATCCAGAGTTCCGAACCCAGCATCAAGCTGGAAATGAACGAATTCGGCGGCCTGCCGATTCACGTCGCTTTGGCTGGCCAGCAGATCATCGTCGACACCGTACTGGTGGACATCGATTCGATCACCGACGTGCGCGCCTTCAACGATGCCGTGCTGCGCAGCCGGGAAATGTTCCCGCTGTCGTCGATCGGTATCGAGTCGATGCCGAACGGCCAGACCGTATACAACATGTTTGGCGCCCTCAGCGCCGACTCGAGCCTGACCAACGTCGTCACCGAGGTGAAAACCTTGGTCGACAACGTGCAGCGCGCGAGTGAAGCCTTCGAACACTTCTTCAAGTAATCAACAGGGAATATCCAATGACTCAGTCCATCTGGAGCAAGTTGTTCACCGCACTGCGCGGCGGCGCCAATGAAGTCGGCGAAGCAATCGTCGACCAGCAGGCCCTGCGTATCCTCGACCAGGAAATCCGCGACGCCGACACCGCACTGTCGAATGCCCGCCGTGAACTGGTCACCATCATGGCCAAGCACAAACTGGCTGCCGACCGCGTGAGCGAATACGACGCCAAGATCAAGGATCTCGAAGCCAAGGCTGTTTCCGCCTTGAACGCTGGTCGTGAAGACTTGGCGCTGGAAGTGGCCGAAGCGATTTCGACCCTGACCAACGATCTGACCGCCGAAAAAGCCCAGAGCGACGAGTTCGGTACTTACGCCGAAAACATGCGCAAAGACATCGGCAAGGCCGAGTCGCGCATCAAGAGCCTGCGCCAGCAAGTGGACATGGCCAAGGCCCGTGAAAGCGTGCAGAAAGCCCAGGTCAGCGCTTCCATCGCCAGCGGCGGTGCCAACGGCAAACTGGAAACCGCAGTGGGTACTCTGAACCGTCTGCAGGCCAAGCAGCAGCAACGCGCCGCCGAGCTGAGTGCAGCCGATGAACTGGCTGACGCCTCGACCGGCAGCGATCTGGATCGCAAACTGCGCGACGCCGGCATCACGCCGAACGAAGGCAGCGCCAATGCGATTCTTGAGCGCCTGAAGCAGAAGTCGGCTCAGTAACACTGCAATTTGCTCTGTGTAGGAGCTGCCGCAGGCTGCGATCTTTTGATCTTGTCTTTTAAAAGCAAAAGATCGCAGCCTGCGG
>NZ_RWIM01000196.1 GCF_009764645.1 Pseudomonas sp. PB106 | reverse complement strand
CCTGCGCCACAACCACGATCAGCAGATTTTCCAGCAACTGACGGTTCCGCAAATCATCGGCCAGGTGCTTGAGGATCGCGGCATCCTCGCCGACGCCTACGATTTCCAGCTCGGCGCCGAGTACCCGGCACGCGATTACTGCGTGCAGTACGACGAGTCTGACCTGCACTTCATTCAGCGTCTGTGCGAAGAGGAAGGCATTCACTTCCACTTCCAGCACAGCAGCAGCGGGCACAAACTGGTATTCGGCGACGATCAAACCGTGTTCCGAAAGTTGAAACCGGTGATTTACCAGCAAGACTCCGGCATGTCCGCCGACAAGCCAGTGATCAAGCGCTTCAACCTGCGTCTGGAAACCCGCACCACCCGCGTTTCTCGCCGCGATTACGACTTCGAAAAACCGAAGATCCTCCCCGAAGGCGCAGTCAAATCCGACTTCGCCCCGGACCTGGAGGACTACGATTACCCAGGTCGTTTCACCACCCGCGAGCGTGGCAAATTCCTCTCGACCCGCGCCCTCGAACGCCATCGCAGCGACTACAAACTCGCCGAAGGCAAAGGTGATGAACCGACCCTCACCAGCGGCCACTTCCTCACCCTCGCCGAGCACCCGCGCGGCGAATGGAACGATCTGTGGCTGCTGCTGGAAATCTTCCACGAAGGCAAACAACCGCAAGTGCTCGGCGAAAACGTCACCAGCGACGTCACCGACAACAAAAGCGATTTCCACCAGGGCTACCGCAACAGCTTTCTCGCCACGCCGTGGGACGCGCACTACCGCCCTGCCCTCGAACACCCGAAACCGAAAGTCCTCGGCAGCCAGACCGCCGTCGTCACCGGCCCCGCAGGCGAAGAAATCCACTGCGACCAATACGGCCGCATCAAAGTGCAATTCCACTGGGACCGCGAAGGTCAGTCCAACGACAAAACCACCTGCTGGATGCGCGTCGCCAGCGGCTGGGCCGGCGCGGCGTACGGCGGCATCGCCATCCCGCGGATCGGCATGGAAGTGCTGGTCACTTTCC
>NZ_RWIM01000195.1 GCF_009764645.1 Pseudomonas sp. PB106 | reverse complement strand
CCTGCGCCACAACCACGATCAGCAGATTTTCCAGCAACTGACGGTTCCGCAAATCATCGGCCAGGTGCTTGAGGATCGCGGCATCCTCGCCGACGCCTACGATTTCCAGCTCGGCGCCGAGTACCCGTCACGCGATTACTGCGTGCAGTACGACGAGTCTGACCTGCATTTCATCCAGCGCTTGTGCGAAGAGGAAGGCATTCACTTCCACTTCCAGCACAGCAGCAGTGGGCACAAACTGGTGTTCGGCGATGACCAGACGGTTTTCCGCAAACTCAAAGCGGTGAGCTACCAGCAGGACTCCGGCATGAGCGCCGATAAACCGGTGATCAAGCGTTTCAACCTGCGTCTGGAAACCCGCACCACCCGCGTTTCTCGCCGCGATTACGACTTCGAAAAACCGAAGATCCTCCCCGAAGGCGCAGTCAAATCCGACTTCGCCCCGGATCTGGAGGACTACGACTATCCCGGCCGTTTCACCACCCGCGAGCGCGGCAAATTCCTCTCCACTCGCGCCCTCGAACGCCATCGCAGCGACTACAAACTCGCCGAAGGCAAAGGTGACGAACCGACCCTCACCAGCGGCCATTTCCTCACCCTCGCCGAACACCCGCGCGCCGAGTGGAACGATCTGTGGCTGCTGCTGGAAGTCTTCCACGAAGGTAAACAACCGCAAGTGCTCGGCGAAAACGTCACCAGCGACGTCACCGACAACAAAAGCGATTTCCACCAGGGCTACCGCAACAGCTTCCTCGCCACGCCGTGGGACGCGCACTACCGCCCTGCCCTCGAACACCCGAAACCGAAAGTCCTCGGCAGCCAGACCGCCGTCGTCACCGGCCCGGCAGGCGAAGAAATCCACTGCGACCAATACGGCCGCATCAAAGTGCAATTCCATTGGGACCGCGAAGGTCAGTCCAACGACAAAACCACCTGCTGGATGCGCGTCGCCAGCGGCTGGGCCGGCGCGGCGTACGGCGGCATCGCCATCCCGCGGATCGGCATGGAAGTGCTGGTCACTTTCC
>NZ_RWIM01000194.1 GCF_009764645.1 Pseudomonas sp. PB106 | reverse complement strand
GAAGGCTGCGATCTTTTGATCTTTTTAGAGCAAGATCAAAAGATCGCAGCCTTCGGCAGCTCCTACAGAGGGCGGTATCAGTTGCGCAAGTGGGTGAGGGGCAGCTCGGTGCTGTTGAGTACCTGATTCAGCACAAAACTCGAGCGTACGCTGGTCACGCCTTCGATGCGGGTGAGATGCCCCAGCAACAGCTTCTGATAGTGATCCATGTCCGGCACCACCACTTTCAACTGGTAATCCGCATCCACACCCGTCACCAGACTGCACTCCAGCACCTGCGGCAGCGTGCGAATCGCCGCTTCGAAATTCTCGAAACGCTCCGGCGTGTGGCGGTCCATGCCGATCAGCACATACGCCGTCAGGCTCAGCCCGAGCATCTTGCGATCGAGCAAAGCGACCTGGCGCGAGATATAGCCGTCGTCTTCCAATTGCTTGACCCGGCGCGAGCACGGGGAGGGCGACAGACCGATGCGCTCGGCCAACTCCTGGTTGGAGATGCGGGCGTCGCGCTGCAATTCCGCCAAAATACTCAGGTCGTAACGGTCGAGTTTGCTCATCAATCTGTCCTTGGTTGTAACTATTGCGGCGGATTATCTATCCAGGGTTAAAAATTGCGCAAGTGGTGTTTATTTCAGCAATCTTCGCAATCCTCTGTCGCGGCCTCAGGCCTATTCTTATCACCAGAATCACTGCTCGGTAACACAGTCCACGCGGCCCGCCCTATCCGGCCTGCCGCGGCCGCCACCCCCACCGGGGTTGTGCCGGCCCCCGAGCTGCACACTGTCCAGAAGACGGCGTGAGGTGAGCCGACGTCAAAAGCGTCGAGCCAGGACGAAGTTCTCTAGAAGGGAGGCCGACGGGTCTCCCTTTTTTCTTGCCTGCGATTTCATGCCGGGCGCTCAATAAATAAGTTGCGCGACTGATAACCTGTTGCAGAACCCGGTGTGTGTATTCCCGGTCTTAGTGAAAAGTCCTCTTACATTTACAGGCCCCGCAGTGAGAAAAAGCATGAAGTCGCGCATTTGGCGTCTGGCCGGTGTTGGTTTGCTGTGTGTGAGTGTCAGTGCGCAAGCGCTGGCCGACGAGCCGCAGAATCGAGGGCCGGATGGCGGTGGCCGCGGCCCGGATCATCAAGGCAATAATCAGGGGCATGGCGGCGGCAATAATCAGCCGCGCCCGCAGAATAATCAGCCGCAGCAGAATCAGCCACGTCCGCAAAACAACGACATCATTCGTGGCGACAACAGTCGTCAGTTCGAGCACAACGGCAACAATAATGGCCAATGGCAGAACCGCGATCAGAATCGCCCGGCCTACAACCCTAACCCGGTACGCCAGCCGCCACCGCCGCCGCAACTGCCGGCCAACAGCCTGCCGATCCAGCCTCGACCGGACGCCGTACGCCAGACTCAGGAGCCGCGTCAGGGTTACTACCGCGACGAGCGTCCGCAGAACGGCTACAACAACCAGCATTGGCAAACCAACAATCGACCTAACGATAATCGCTGGCCGGGGCGTCCCGATGGACACGGCAACGGTTGGGGCCCGGGCCCGCAATATCGGCCGGGGCATGTGATCGACCGCTTCCCGGATCGCGACTATCGTGTGCCGTATCGCGGCCAGGATTACTTCTATTCCGGCGGTTACTGGTATCGCCCGCAAGGGCCGCGCTATATCGTCGTGCAGCCGCCGCGCGGGATTCGTACTCAGTATCTGCCGGACTACGCCCGTGAAGTGTGGATCGGGGGTTCGCTGCTGTTCCTCGCCGCCGGTTCCTACTACGCCTATCAGGAAGCGACGCAGGATTACGTGGTCGTCGAGCCGCCGGTGCAGCAACAACCGCAGCCGCAATCCCAGGGCTATGACGTCGAAGCCTATCCGGCCAACGGTCAGTCGCCGGAGCAAGTGCAGCAGGACGGTTACCAGTGCTACCAGTACGCGGTGCAGCAAAGCGGTTTCGACCCGCGCACCGCGACTTATCAACCGGCGCCCGAAGTGGTTCAGGCGTATCGACAGGCCCAGGGCAATTGCCTGAGCAGTCGCGGTTACCAGGTCCAGTAGAAGCAGCTGCGAGCTGCAAGTGTCGAGCTACAAGCTTGAAGCTTGCGGCTCGCGACTTGTAGCTGCTTTTATCGGATCGGCGTGCACCAGCACTTCGGCTCGCGGGTAGGCTTGGTGAATGGCATCGGCGGCTTGATCGCTGATGCCGTGGGCCACTGACAGGGTCAATTCTCCCGGCAATTCCAGGTGCAACTGCACAAACCAGTGGTTGCCGGAGATCCGCGTGCGTAAGTCATGGGCGCCCAACACCCCCGGAACACTGCAGGCCAGTTCGAGCATGTGCTGGCTGACGTCCGTCGGCAGTTCTTCATCCATCAACACCGAAAAACTTTCCCGTGCGATCTGGATTGCGCTCCACAGAATGTACGCAGCAATCCCCAGACCGAACCACGCATCCAGTTGATCGAAGCCAAACCCGGCCAAAATCAGCGCAATCAGAATGCTGCCGTTGAGCAACATGTCCGAGCGGTAGTGCAGCGAGTCCGCGCGCACGGCGTTGGAGCCGGTTTGCTTGATCACCCGATGCTGCAACACCAGCAGCGCCGCCGTCAGTAGTAGCGAGAACACGATCACACCGATGCTCAGCCACGGCGCGCCAAGCGGCTGCGGATCGTGCAGCCGTTCGTACGCCTGAAACGCGATCAACAGCGCACTGCCACCAATGAACAACGCCTGCGCCATGCCCGCGAGCGATTCCGCCTTGCCGTGGCCGTAACGGTGATCGTCATCCGCCGGGCGCAGCGCGTAATGCACCGCGAGCAGATTGAGCATCGAGGTGATGCCATCCAGCGCCGAATCGGTGAGGCCGGCGAGCATGCTCACCGAACCGCTCAGCCACCAGGCGATGGCTTTGGCGACGATCAGTGTGCAGGCGACCGCCACCGAGGCGCGGGTCGCCAGCCGTAGCAGGCGAGCGTGTTCGGGGCTGGAGGTCATTGCGTTTCCTTTTTAGGCTGCAGGTTGCAGGCCGAACATCGCCAGTTGCTGGGTGCTGCCCTTGTGTTGAATCAGGCGCGGATCATCCAGAGGGAAATCCTTGCCCAGCTCGCTTTCGAGAATAGCCTGCAGCTTGTGATTATCGACCTGACCGTCCGGGCCGATGGCTTGCTTGAGCTTGGCCGGATCGATCTGCGCGGTGTGGCCCGGTTCGAAGTAGATCGCGCCGGTGGCGAAGTCGACGGCAAACGCGATCAGCCCGGGAATGATGTAGAACAGCAGGCCCACGGCATCGAGCACGGCAATCGCCGGGTCGACCTTGCCGTCGATCTGACCGCGACGGTCCGGATAGAAAATCGAACCGCACGCCGTGATTTGCGTGAGCAGGGTGGCGACCAGTACACCGCCGATCAGGCGAAAAGGTAAGCGCATGGGGAAATCTCCTGAGTCATTTGAAAACGAAGCGTAGTCGTCTGGAATTAAGACCCTGACGAACGCCCGGCAGTTCGCCGTTATACTCGCGCCTCTGTTTGGGAGCCAGCATGAATTCTTTGCCGATCGATGAAGTTTTACCCGCCCTGCGTGAAGCCTTGGCGACTCGCCACGAAGCCGTGCTCGAAGCACCGCCCGGCGCTGGTAAAACCACCCGCGTGCCGCTGGCCTTGCTCAATGAAGCCTGGCTGGCCGGGCAGACCATTCTGATGCTTGAACCGCGCCGTCTCGCCGCGCGGGCAGCCGCAGAGCGGCTGGCCAGCGAGTTGGGCGATAAGGTCGGTGAAACCGTCGGTTATCGCATTCGCCTCGACAGCAAGGTTGGCCCCAACACGCGCATCGAAGTGGTCACCGAAGGCATTCTCACCCGGCGCTTGCAGGACGACCCGGCGCTGGAAGGCGTGGGTCTGCTGATCTTCGACGAATTCCACGAACGCAGCCTCGATGCCGATCTGGCGTTGGCGTTAAGTCTGAACGGTCGTGAGCTGTTTCGAGCTGAACAGCCGCTGAAGATTTTGCTGATGTCCGCCACCCTCGAAGGCGAGCGTCTGGCCGGGTTGCTGGATGACGCGCCGATCCTGCGCAGCGAAGGGCGGATGTATCCGGTGACGATGCGCTGGGGCCGGCCGTTTCAGCCCGGCGAATACATTGATCAGCGGGTCACGCAAACCGTGCTTGAAGCGCTGCACGATGAAACCGGCAGTCTGTTGGTGTTTCTGCCGGGGCAGGCGGAAATCCGTCGCGTCCATCAACAATTGGCCGATGCGATGGGTGAGCGCAGCGACGTGTTGCTCTGCCCTTTGCATGGCGAACTCGACCTTAATGCGCAACGTGCGGCGATCGATCCGGCGCCGGCCGGTCAGCGCAAAGTGGTGCTGGCGACCAACATCGCCGAGACCAGCCTGACCATCAACGGCGTGCGCGTGGTGATCGACGCCGGTCTGGCGCGGGTGCCGCGTTTCGATCCCGGCAGCGGCATGACGCGTCTCGATACTCAGCGGATTTCCAAGGCCAGCGCCACCCAACGTGCGGGCCGGGCGGGGCGACTGGAGCCGGGTGTTTGTTATCGCCTGTGGTCGCAGGATCAGCACGAGCAACTCGCCGCTTATGGCAGTGCAGAAATTCTTTCGGCGGATCTCGCCAGTCTGGCGTTGCAACTGGGCCGTTGGGGCGTGACACCGGGCGAGCTGGTCTGGCTCGACGTTCCGCCAGCGGCGGCTTATGCCCAGGCGCAGGATTTGTTGCAGCGACTTGGCGCGCTGGAAGGCGAGGCGCTGACCGCTCATGGTCAGGCTATGGCTGAATTGCCAGCGCATCCGCGCATCGGTCATTTATTGCTGCGTGGTCAGGCGCTGGGCTTGGCGAACATGGCGTGCGACGTCGCTGCGTTGCTCGGCGAGCGCGATATCTTGCGTGGCGCCGGCGCGGATTTGCACAGTCGGCTGGTGCTGCTGTCCGGCGAAGAGCGCGCCACCCGTGGTGCGCAGGGCGGGGTGCAGCGCGCTAAACAACTGGCGCGGCAATATCGCGGATATTTGCGCGGCAAGGCCAGCGAGCCGGTCAGCGATCCCGATCATCCGCGCTGGCTCGGTGCCTTGCTGGCGCTGGCCTATCCGGATCGTGTCGCGCAACAGCGGCGTGCTGGTGGCGCAGAATATCGTCTGGCCAACGGTCGCGCGGCGCTGTTCGCCGAAGCCGACAGCCTGATGAAAGAGCCGTGGATCGTCATCGCCGACCTCGGCAGCCGTCAGGGCCAGCGCGAAGAGCGGATTTATCTGGCGGCGGATTTCGATCCGGCGCTGTTCGATTCGGTGCTGGCCGAACAGGTGCGCAACGTCGATCAACTGGACTGGGACGAACGTGAAGGCGTGCTGCGTGCCGAGCGGCAGCGCAAGGTCGGCGAGCTGATTCTCAGCCGCGAGCCGTTGACCGGTCTCGATGAAAATGCGCGCAGTCAGGCATTGGTGAATCTGGTGCGGCGCAAGGGGCTGGAGTTGCTGCCGTGGACGCCGGAATTGCGTCAGTGGCAGGCGCGGGTGGCGTTGTTGCGACAGCTTGAATTGGGTTCGCAAGCTGACAGCCAATGGCCGGACGTCAGCGACGCAACCCTGCTCAACACCCTCGAAGATTGGCTGATGCCCTATCTGGGCAAGGTCTCGCGGCTCAGTCACTTTGCCAATCTGGACCTGTCGAGCATCGTGCGTAATCTGCTGCCCTGGCCGTTGCCGCAGAAGCTCGATGAGCTGGCGCCGCATCATCTGAGCGTGCCGTCGGGGTCGTCGATTCGCCTCGATTACAGCGAGTTTCCGCCGATTCTTGCGGTGCGTTTGCAGGAGCTGTTCGGGCTGGCGGATACGCCACGGATCGCCGGTGGGCGGCAGGTGGTCAAGCTGCATCTGCTGTCGCCAGCGCGGCGGCCGGTGCAGGTCACGCAGGATCTGGCCAACTTCTGGCGCAGCACCTATGCCGAGGTGAAGAAGGATCTGAAGGGGCGTTATCCGAAGCATTATTGGCCGGATGATCCGTTGGTGGCGGAGGCGACTGCGCGGGCGAAGCCCCGGGGCACCTGACCCAGGACTGCGCGCCGCGCCAGTTTCAGACGCTGACAACCTCGCCGCGCGAATGGCCTTGGGCAAAGCGCGTCGCCGAGGTTTGCAATAGCAGCCCGACGCTCAAGGTCACCAACAAGAACGGCAGTAGCCAGGCATTCTCGATCATTGCCAGTTGCAGGCTGAGGATCAGCAGCAGCACCGGCGTGGCCAAGGCATTCGCCCGGCTGACATACAAGCCGACAGCCGCTTCACTGTAGCGGCAGGCGATGGCCACTCGGATATGTACCCGTGCGCCACCGAACGCCATACCGAGAATCAACAGGCTCAGCGCCTTGAGCAATAGCGTGTCTGGCATCAGCAGCCACATGGAGGTGGAAATCACCGCCAGTGCGATCAGCCCAGACAAGTACGCCATCAGGTTGCGTCCGGTATTGGCAATGATCACCAGCACACCGATCAGCGCCATGCCCATGCCGAATACCGCATCCAGCACGCCCAGCTCAAACAGCGCCCAGCCATGGTTCGACACATACACCGGCAGCATGAAGTTGAATGCGCCGAGGATCGGCCAGATCAGGACCATCGGAATAAACAGCGTCAGCGGCAGTTTGGCCGGTGCGACGACCCGGTCTGTTTCCTTAACCACCGTCGGCAGACTGTCGCGGGTGAAGCAAATTGCCGCGACCATGAAAAAACCGCTGCTGAGCACCAGCGAAAAGCCCATTCCGGGCAGGATCGGCATCAATCCCGCCGCCAGCAATGGACCGATCATCAGCGCCGCCTGACTGGTGGCAGTGGTTGCACCGCTGATGCGTCGCACTCTGGTTTCGTCCATGCCCCGTTGCAGTTGGGTGAACCACATGTCCAGGCTGGCTTCGAGTGACATGATCATCAGCCATACGAACAGATTGGTGACCAGCAAACCGACTGTAAAGTCACGCGACACTCCGGAAACCAGCGCCAGTGCGGTCAGCCCGAACACAAACCAGCTACTCATCTGACGGCCGTTCATACGATTCGCCAGGCGTTTGATAATTGCCGGCGTGATAAATGCGGGGATGAACGAGCAGAAAATCGCTAGCGCCAGCGGCCAGTATCCGCCCTCGTTCTGGTTGAGGATCGTCCACGTCAACGAGACGAGCAACGCCCCGGAAAACAACCGATAAACCGTCGAGCAGAACAGGAACATTGCCAGCTCTTTGGCGGCACTATGAGTGACAGCGGGGTTTTTATTCATGTCATCGATCCTTGCCCTTGGAGACGCGGCGATTGTTCAATTAAAAGGCGGGCACCCGCGACTGCACCGGCGGTGAGCCAGTGCATGAAGCAGACGTTGATTCGGTCTGGGTGTCAGACCAGCGAGCGCATGACTTTGAGGGTCTTGTCGATGTCTTCGGGCGTGTTGATGATCCCGGCGGAGAAGCGCACCGTCGAATGGCGGTAGGGCGTGGCGCTGGCGATGATCTTCTGCTCTTTGAGCCGAGCGACGATCTCCCTGGGGTCGCGATTCTTGACATCACAGCAGACGAATCCGGCCGAGAACTGCTCGGCCTGTGGCGTATGCAAGTAAACGGCGGGCAGCTTGGCCAGGCCTTCCTTCAGCTGGCCATTGAGTTCAGACACGCGCTCGGCAATGCGCTTGCGGCCGATCTGTTGAATGAACTCGAAGGCTGCGATCATCGCCCACTGGTTTTCGAACGCGAGGAAGCCACCGGGGCTGACCCAGGCCGCTTGCGTCTGGCCCTGTGGATCCCGTTGCTGGCGCCAGGCGTTGGCCGGTTCGGCAGCCATGATGGTCGGAATGGTCGGTGTGATCTGTGCCCACTGACCTTCACGGGCCCAGACCAGCCCCGTGCCGTGTGGGCCCAAAATCCATTTGTGAGTGCCCGCGCTGAAAAAGTCGCAGCCCAGACTCGCCACTTGCGCCTCGGAACAGCCGAAGCCGTGCACGCCGTCGATCACATAGATGATCCGGTCGGCTTCGGCGCGATCACGATTGATGCCCGCTACCAGAGCACCGATCTCACGCACCGGCAAGCGCACGCCGGTGCCTGAATGTACCCACGTCATGGCGAGAATACGGGTGGCAGGTCTGATGGCTTGTTCAATGCGCGTGACGATGGCATCCGTGCTGACATCCTCGGGACCTTCGTAGAGATTGATCCGGCGAATGCTGCCGCCCCATTTGACCACCGCCAGGCGCATCGCCTCGTCGTGGGTGTACCACTCATGATGAGTGGTGAGAATTTCCTGGTGCGCAGCGAGTTTCAAACCGTTGTAGACCATCGCCAGGCCTTGGGTGGTGCTGGTCGTCAGGGCGATGTCTTCGGGGCGTCCGCCGGTGTACTCGGCCGCGGCCGTACAGACCTTGCGCCAGACCATGTCCTCCGGTTTGGCAAACATGTTGTCTTCGAGGTACGTGTACGGGTTTTCATCGAAGGCCTGGCGGTGGCGGGCCATCGCATCGCGCACCGGTTTCGGGTTGGAGGCGAGGAAAAAGTTGGAGAGGTGCACAAACTCCGGCGACAGGTTGAACTGCGCCCGCACTGAAGCCCAATCGTTGGGGTTCAGGGGTGTTACCGCGTCTTTGTGAACAGGCGAATTGCTCGCCTGTGCATTTGCCACACTTGCAATCATGCTGCCTCCAGCCAGGGTCGCGCCCACGGCGGCCCCCACGAATTCACGTCTTCCCAGACCCATACGGACTCCCTGTCGATTCATATTGAACTGCGCGCAGGACGCGCAAACATAGCATTGAAAATACGCTGGCCATAGAGACCGACCGCCAGGCCGAGCACGATCAGAATCACCGCGAGGACTTTGCTCGCCGGCACGCTTTCGTGAAAGATCACCACCGAACCGAGCATGCCGAAGATGGGTACCAGCAACGACAATGGTGCGACGGTCGATACCGGATAAGTCTTGAGCAACGAGTTCCAGATCCAGTAGGCGAACAGCGTGTTGGGGTAAACCTGAAACAGGATCGACAGCACGGCGGTCGTATCAACCTGACTGACGAACGTGGTGTAGCCGGCGCTGCCGTTAACCGCGTAGTCGAGGGCAAACAACGGGATCGGCGCAAAGGCGCTCGACCAGACGAGGAAAGCAAAAACCTCCTTGGTGCTGGCCTTCTTGTTGATGATATTGGCGATGCTCCACGACACGGCACCCAGCAGCACCAGCAGCACACCGGGCAAACTTACCGAACCGTCGCTGATCAGGATGATGCACAGCAAACCGCCAAGCGCGATCAGCATGCCCAGCACCTGAAAACGCGTCAGCGCTTCCTTGAACACCCAGCCGCCGAGGAGGATGGTGAAGAATGCGCTGAATTGCAGAACCAGCGAAGCAATCCCCGCCGACAACCCGGCCTTGATGCCGAGGTTGACGATGCCCCACAGGCCGATGCCGAACACCAGTCCGTAACCGACGATGTAACGCCACGGCACATTCGGCTTGCGGATGAAAAAGATCGCCGGCAACGCACAAAGGCTGAAGCGAATCCCCGCGAGGATGAACGGGTCTACGGTGGCCAGTCCCAGTTTGATCACCGAGAAATTAACCCCCCAGATTGCCGTGATCAGTACAGCCAATACGACGTGCAGTGGTTTCATAAAGGAATCGCCTTGATAAGGGTGGGCGGTGTCACGCGACGGATGTCAGGTGTTCGGCAAGGCTCACTCGGGCAAACAGCGTTTGCATCCAGGCGCGGGTTTGTTGCGGGTCGGCGGTCTTGACGATCCCGGCCAGCGGTGCCTCGAACGCTGAATAAGTCACGTGTTCCGGCAGCAGCGCGCCCGGCTGCAGCTCGTTCCACTGCACCACGACGGGACTGGTGCGCAGTTCCTCTGCGCCGTTAAGGCCTTGGTAGTTGCGCTCGGACAACATGTGTCCGGGGAACACAAACCAGCCAAAACCCAGGTCGGGTGCCTGAAGATTCAGGTGTTGGAGATCGAGTGCGCCTTCAATATGGATACGCAGCTCCAGCGACGGCAGATGAATACCGGTGGCCAACTCGTAGGTCGCGACGACATCAGCGCCGCCGACCCGGTTGCCGACCTCAAGAAACACCGGCTCATCACCTTCCATGATGGCTTCAAGATGGAATGCACCGTTGCGAATCTGCACCGCTGCCAGCGCAGCGCTGACCCACGCCTTCATGGTGGCCGTGGTTTCAAGATGCCAGGAGCCCAACGGCTGACCGCGCTCCATGTAATCCAGACAGGTGCCGACATATTCACTGGAGAGCAGGGTGAGGATTTGTCCGTCCTGCACCAGACCGTCAAAATGCCGAATCGGGCCGCTGATGAACTCTTCGACCTGAAACTCTTCGATGCGCAACGACAGCTGGCTGACCTTGTGGCGGATTTCATCGAAGGCACAGGCCGGCTGCTGGTGGATGCTGACATCAAGACTCGACGCGCCACTGTGCGGCTTGAGCACGGTCGCCCCGCGCCATGGCACGTGGCCCTGCAATGCCAGATAGCGCTCCAGTGCCATGAAGCGTGGCACGCGCAATTTTCGCGCCTGCACGGCGGCCTTCATGTCGAGCTTGTTGCGCGCCAGATTGACCGCCGCCAGCGACGCGCCTTCGACATTCAATGCTTCGCGCAGACGTGCGGCGTCGAGCAGTTCGTATTCGGACATCGAGATGATCCGGTCAAAACGTTGCAGATCATTCGCCAGCCATGCCATAGCTTCATCGTAAGCGCTAGACAGCCCCGGCCGGACGATCCGGGTGCAGCGCAGTTGCGGTGGCAGCGTATCGATCGCCGACTGTTTGCCCAGATAGGTGACCTCGTGCAGATCATGATCGATGCCACGGTGGTACTCGATGCGCGGGTAGGGCACTCGATGCAGAATCAGAATTTTCATGCGCGTACTCTCGAAACGTTATAGACGGAAGTCAGGACGCCACTTTGAACAGCAGCTCGACGCTCAGAGAGCGATCAAGCACCCGCAGCCACTGCTCGCGCAGGGCTCGCACCAGATCGCGGATATCCACAGACGGGTTGTGCAGTGCGACACAGGCATGGGCGACGAAATCGCTGTTGTCACGCGGTGTCGCATGGATCAGCCGCGACTCGCCGGCCACCCACGCGCTCTCGAGCAGGGCAATGTCGGCGCGCGCCAGGTTCAGGGTCTCTGCCGCCAGCTCCAGCGTTTCAGCGATCAGGCCTGCCAGGTCACCGAGTTCAGCGACTTCGAGCGTGATGTCGCGCGGCACTCCGAACATCACCGTGGCGGCACTGCAGGTAGCGGCAGGCAGCACGTCTGCAACGTGCCCGGCAAACACTGAATCGACCCAGGCCGCATACAGGTCAAGCCCGTACACGGCTTGCGCCAGAGTCCAGATTTTCATGCCCCCGGGGCGCCGGTTCGGTTCAATCACCGCGGTGTTCTTGCCGTCGTCGCTGAGCTTGATCTCGTTATGAAACGGGCCGATACGCTGGCCGACCAAACGGTTGACCTGCTCGCCCGCCACGTGAATCGCCAACTGTTCCTGTTCGCTCAGCCGTGCTGGCAGGATCTGTGCGACTTCGACCGGATAGCGGCCGGTGGCGCTGACTTTCTCGGTGATGAACCACAGCTTGCCGAGGCCATCGTATGAGTATTCGCGGGTGAACGAGATGAACGCTTCGGCCAACACACCGCCGTGCAGATAGGGTGCGACTTCGGCAAACGCCTGCTCGCAATCACCGCCCGGCGCGACCATCACGACCCCGCGATTGTTGCCTTCGCACGCAGGCTTGATGACGAAGCCGAGCTGCTGGCGGCCGGCAAAATGGCGCACATCGTCGATGCAGCCGATCTGCGCGAAATCCGGCAGGTTCACACCCAACTGGTTCAGCGCCGGGCGCAGGCGATTTTCGGCGATGCGGTATGCCAGTTTGTCGAACGCGCCCAGTGCCAGTTGCGCACAGTCCACCGCCAAGCCGAGACGCTCCAGCAGCCCGGCACCACTGGCCACCGCGTTGTCGGAAAAGACGATGCCGGCGCTGATCCGCGCAGCGTCATCGCCCAATTGATTCAAGGCGAGGTTGATGAAATCGGCGGCCAGTGGATCGGCATCGATCACCCGGTCGCTGATGCCTTGATCATGAGCCTGTGGATTGGCCCTGACGAGCCAGGTCTGCGCGCCCCATTGTTGGCGCGCGTGGTCACGCAAGTGGCGGACGTCGGCGATCCGGCTCAGGTTGTAGTCCACAATCAGCAAAACAGGCGCTCGCAACGACATGTTGTTCTTCCTCATCCATGGGGTGTGGCATCGACAGCGGTAATGTTCCAGGCGATTGGTCAGCGATGTTCCAGGTGCTATCGGCCTCATAGCGGATATCCAGCGCGGTGGCGGAGATGTGCGCCAGGCGTTGCAGTTCGGCAACGCGATCAGCGCGCTTGAACGTCCACAATAATTGCCCCAGAAACACTTCACGCGCATGGGCCGGAATGACATCGCCGGCTTTCAGCAGGATGTGCTGCACCACCGGATCCAGCGGTAACTCGTTGAGCGTCACCGAACTCAGGGTTCCCGGTTGGGCGAAGTACACCCGAAAGAAGGTCGCCAGGGTTTGCTCGCAGCTTCCATCGGCATGCCATTCAAACGCCGCCAGGTGCTGGAGCAGTGCCTGGCGTGGCTGACTCTCGTCCTGACTGGCCAGCAGCAGATCCAGCCACAGCGAAAGCATGCTGTGGCCGTTCGTCACAGCCGCGACACTGTGCGAGATCAGGCTGCCACCCACGCGTGGATTGATTTCGATCAGATCCCAGTGCTTGCCAGTGAAACGGGCTTCGATGTGATAGCAGCCCCATTTCAGTTGCATGCAATCGAGCACCTGTTTCAGCCAATCCAGGCCGGCAGCAATCTGTGCCTGGTCAAGGCTGGCAGGGGGCGTGGTGCAGCTGTCTTCAAGTACCGTTTCGGCGGTCTCGGTTACTTCGTGTTTTTCATGGATGGCCACGACGTGTACCTGACCATCCACTAACAGAGTCTCGAAGCTGAACTCGTGGCCGGGAATGTAGTTCTCCGCCATGAATGTCAGTCCATCGTTGAATGCCGAGGCGTACACCGTGTCCTCGGCAGAGGCCAGACGCAGCGCCTCCAGTGCATCCCAAGTGGTGTCCTGGCGCAGCGCAAATGCTGCGTAGGAAGCAATACCGTAAATTGGCTTGATGAAATACCGCTGATCCTGTGTCTGCAAGGTTTCCAGCACCGCAGCCGTCAGCGCAAATGCGTGGGCTTGCGACAGACCCGCTTCAGCCAGTCGGTTACGCACATTGAGCTTGTTGCGCAGAGCCAGCGCCTGCCCCGGATCAATGTCATAAGTACCGAGCGACGCATTGGCTGTGGCCATCAAGTGGCGATAGCCTTCCCATACGCTGATGCAGCAAGTCACCTGTTCGCCCGACTTGCGCAGGGCCTCCAGTGCGTTTTGCACATCCCCCGGCTTCAACTGATGGTTGTCAGTGGTGAATAGCCGGTCCGCCCAGGCGTGAATCTGTTCCAGGCGGGCCGGTACATGTTCCGGAAGCGGCAATGAAGACAGCACGAAACACCGGAGCTGGCGGCGCTGCAGCTCCTCCTTCAGATCTTCGAGAAAAGAAAAGCCGCAGTGGCTCAGGATCAAAACACCGGGTTGGTTCGAATTCATTGCCTGCTCCATGGCTTAAGCGGCCTTGTCTTGCGGCTTGGCCAGGGTGTTGATGTACAGCTCGCTGAAGTACATCGCGAGGATTTTCTGGTGCTCCTCGAGGTAGCGTTTCAGCGCGGCAATGTCCTGCTCGCCTTTGATCAGGAAGCGCAGGGCTGCCCAGACTTCACCCGGGTGGTCATCGTTGATGTCGGTATGCGAATGGGACACCTGGCCAACAATCTTGGTCTCGCCCACCGATGCCTTGAGTGCTTCGAGCTTGCGCGGCTCAAGCTTCACGTTGACGTATTCAACCAGGTAGGAATAGGCGATTACGCCGAGCGGGCCTTCATGGTCGAGCAGGTAGGAGAAGAAACCGGCCAGCAGCTTTGTCGACAGGTACGGTTCGGTGGCGAGGAACTCTTCGCGGCTGACACCGACACGCTTCAGGTCATCGATGAACAGTTCGTCATGGAGCATCTCTTCCTGTTCGTAGTGCGCCCAGATCTGCGCGGCGGCAGGGCTGACCTTGGCCACTTCGACCAGTGCCTTGGCTTCGGCAACGCGCAGCAGACGGATGCGCCATGCGGTTTCGATCAGGTGGCGCTTGTAGTACTCGCTGTTAACGTCCTTGCCTTCCAGGTGCGCGGCCTGCGGAACGGTGGCGTACCACTGCTCCACTTGCACGTCGATGATCTTGTCGATCTCGGCGCGCAGATTGACCGAGCCGGCAGCATTGAGGAAAGGTGTGGTATCACCATAGCCAACATTCTTTACACGGTTAAGCATCATCAAGTCCTTTTTAGTTTATGGATAACGGTTGAAACAATGACCAAACTTCCAGTGTTACTTGCACAACGATTTCAACAGCGTTACATCAGCCAATGATGTCAATGGCCACTTCACCTCTTAGTAGGCACTGGCATGCCAGGCGGTATTCTTCACCGCTGTAACCCAGTACTTCGATAAATGCTTCTTCATCGTCATCCCGAGGGTTCAACGCCTCGATACCTGACGTCACCTTGATCAGACAGGCCCCGCACGCCCCGACCCGACAGCCCAACGGGATCAGATTCTTCCCGCCGGCTTCGTATTCGATATCGGTAAAGGGCGCGTTAGTCGGTAACTGAAATTCAAGTTGGTGCGCATTAATGGTTAATGTGTGCAGCGCCATACATGCCCCTATCAATAGTAAAGTTCGTGTGGCAGGCACACAGTTTCACGCCGCACTGTGTCGGCTATGAACGTTACTTGTCGCGATGGAAAAGTTATCGAGAGGTCAGCTCGAGGTACATCCAGTAGAGCAACGCAATGCCGCTGAAAGTTGCACCTAATATACAAACAGCCACCCAGCCCCAATGCGCATAGGTGTAAGTGGCTGCAATTGCACCGGCGCCACTGCCCACCGAGTAGAAACACATATAGGCGCCCACCAGACGGCTTTGCGCATCGGGCCGTGCGGCAAAAATCAGGCTCTGGTTGGTCACGTGTACCGCTTGCACCGCGAAGTCCAGCAGCACCACACCGACCACCATGGCGAGCAACGAGCTTTCAACAAATGCAGTCGGCAACCAGGACAGGGTCAATAGGGCCAGGGCAATGCCAGTGGTGCGATTGCCCAGACCCTGGTCGGCCAGACGTCCGGCGCGTGCCGCCGCCAGCGCACCCGCCACGCCGGCCAGACCGAACAGACCGATCTGCGTGTGTGAAAGTGACAATGGCGGCGCGCTCAGTGGCAAGACCATGGCGGTCCACAACACGCTGAAGGCGGCGAAGATCAGCAGAGCAAACGTGCCGCGGACGCGCAACGTGGGTTCGCTGAGATATAACTGGAACACCGAGCCGAGCAGGCGCCAGTAGCTGCCTTTGGTGGGCGGCGTGGTCGAGGCCGGCATGGTTCGATACAGCACCAGCGCCATGCCGACCATCAAGGCCGCCGACACGAAGTAAACGCCGCGCCAGCCCGCAAGATCAGCGACTGCGCCAGAAACGAAGCGCGCGAGCAGAATGCCCAGCACCACACCGCTGGTCACGGTGCCGATGGCTTTGCCACGCTGATCCGGGCTGGCGAGGGTCGCGGTGTAGGCGACCACCACTTGCACCACAACCGCCATCAAACCGACCAGCACCATCGCGCCGAGCAGCATGCCCCAGTCCTGAGCCAGCCCGACCGCGCACAGCGCCACGGTACTCAGCAACATCTGCGTGAGGATCAGGCCTTTTCTGTTGAGCAAGTCGCCCAGCGGCACGATAAACAGCAGACCAACTGCGTAACCAGCCTGTGTCGCTGTGACCACGATACCAATCGTGCTCGGAGCGACTGAAAGGCTGGCAGCCATCGACTCCAGCAACGGTTGAGCGAAGTAGACATTGGCCACGGCCATGGCGCAGGTAATGGCGAAGAGAAATGTCTGGTAACGACTTAAACCGGCACGGCCTGGTCTCTGTAAAGACGCGCAAGCGGCGGCTCCGGCGCCCGTATTTTCGGCTTCGACGTCCATCTTCGAAGGCTGTTGAGGGTTCAGCGACATCATTCCATCCTTGGGAATAACTGGTTTCTAAACGAAACCGATGCGTTGATTTTTAGCAAAACTGGTTTTAATCTACAACTAGTTTTTAAAAATATTTTCGTCTGACGTTAGAACTCTTTTCCAACGCACTTCCCTCAAATTGGAGAAACATGGCCAGACAGCAGCTACTGGCACAAAGCGAATGTCCTGTGGCCCGCACGCTTGAGGCTATCGGCGATCGCTGGGTGTTAATGATCATCCGTGACGCGTTTGATGATGTGCGTCGCTTCAGTGAATTCCAGAAGCGTCTGGGCCTGGCGAAGAACATCCTCACGGTGAAACTCAAGAGGCTGGTCGAGCTGGGTGTATTCGACATCCAGCCAGCGTCCGACGGCTCGGCGTACAAGGAATACGTGCTGACCGAGATGGGGCGTGCGGTGTTTCCCATCGTGATCAGCATGCGTCAGTGGGGTGAGCGTTACTTGTTCAGCAAGGGCGAGAGCTATTCAGTGCTTCTGGACAATGATCACGCGGAGCCGGTCGAGACCATTGCTGTGCGTTCCCGGGCGGGTAAGGTGCTGGGCCCGGCGGATTGCCACCGTCGAGTAGTCAAGCGCCGCAGTTGAAGTCTGCGCGGGCTTGGGGCATCAGCCCGCGGCTTTAGCCGTCAGGTGTTCGCGGCAATAATCGGCAAACAACTGCGCCGGTTTGGTCAACTGCCCGCGCTTGAGCCACGCCGCCACCAGGCCTGAACCAGTGACGTCCTCGACGATGTCCACGCACACCACTTTCTTGCCATCGTAGGTGCATTCCGAGTGAGGTTTGGTCACCAGAATCGAAAAACCAAACCCCTGACCGACCATCCCGCGCACCATCTCGATTGACGGCGAGCTGAATTCGATGCGCGGGGTCAGGCCCAACTCTTCAAACAGGCTGACGAAGTAGGTTCGACTCGGTTGTACGTCCAGCAAAATCATCGGTTCCAAGCATAAATCCCTCAGCGAAACCTGCTTGTATTCGGCGAAGCGGTGGTCGGCGGGCAGCAGCGCGTAGGGCCGTTGCGCCGGCATCAACGGCTCGGTCTGAATAGTCGCATCGAGGTCGTGTTCGTAGAGGATGGCCAGATCAAACGCACCGGCGGTCAGGCCTTGCACAAGCTCTTGCTGTTCACCATCGCGTATGCGGATTTTCACTCCCGGATACAACGCCGAGAACCCGGCAATCAACTGCGGCAAATACAACGGCGCAACCGTTTCGAAGCAGCCGATATCGATCTGGCCTGAAACCACGTCGTTGTCGGCGAGGGCGTTCTGTTCGAACTCCTTGGCCATGCGCAGCAGTTCTTGAGCCTTGCGAAAAAACCGCGCACCGCTTGGGGTCAGCGACACACCTTGGGCGTGGTGACGGATCAGCAGTTGCACGCCGAAGCTGTCTTCCAGGCCTTTGATCGCGGTGGAGATCGCCGGTTGCGCGATGTACAGCTTGCGCGAGGCTTCGGCAACGCTGCCGCATTCGACGGTGGTGATGAAGTATTTCAACTGACGCAAATTGTAGGCGGCCACGGCAAACCTCAGGACGAGCGGACTCGACTTCAAAGCAATTTGTGCGCCGCCACGTCCGTTGCGCGACGATGTTTTTATCTTTCAACCATAGTCACCTGCGCAGCGTTTGGGGGAAGTCGTTGCCCAGTGTTTTTATTGCCTGCGAAGATATTTTTACTATTTTTAGCCCGCGCGGGCCTGAGCGACCATCGATTCACAATAACGTCTCAGGAGCATCCGTCGTGTTCGAGCTTGCAGAGTGGCAGCGCCGCGCCGTTGCATTGAAGTTTCCCGATCAAGCCGTGATCGACGGCAAGCATTGCGCCGCGCAATCGGGGCAGACCTTCGCCGCGATCAACCCGGCGACCGGGCAATGTCTGGCCAACGTCGCCGCGTGTGGCGAGGCGGATGTCGACGGCGCCGTGCGTAATGCGCGGCAGGTATTCGAGGCTGGCATCTGGTCGCAACGCGCACCTGCCGAGCGCAAGCAAGTGCTGCTGCGTCTGGCCGATCTGTTGATGACCCATCGTGAAGAACTGGCCTTGCTTGATTCGCTGAACATGGGCAAACCGGTGATGGACGCCTACAACATCGACGTGCCCGGCGCTGCCGGCGTGTTCCGTTGGTACGCCGAAGCGATCGACAAGCTCTACGATCAAGTCGCGCCGAGTGCGCCGAATGTACTGGCGACGATTACCCGTGAAGCGCTCGGTGTGGTTGCGGCAGTAGTGCCGTGGAATTTCCCGTTGGACATGGCTGCGTGGAAACTTGCGCCAGCGTTGGCGGCAGGCAACTCAGTGATCCTCAAACCCGCCGAGCAGTCACCGTTTTCGGCGTTGCGTCTGGCCGAGCTGGCGCTGGAGGCAGGGCTGCCGCCGGGTGTGCTGAACGTATTGCCGGGGCTTGGCGAACAGACCGGCAAGGCGTTGGGTTTGCATGCGGATGTCGATTGTCTGGTGTTCACCGGCTCGACTCAGGTTGGCAAATATTTCATGGAGTATTCCGCGCAGTCGAACCTCAAGCAGGTGTGGCTGGAGTGCGGCGGCAAGAGCGCCAATCTGGTGTTCGCCGACTGTCAGGATCTCGATCTAGCGGCCGAAAAAGCCGCGTTCGGGATCTTCTTCAATCAGGGCGAAGTTTGCTCGGCCAACTCGCGGTTACTGGTGGAGCGTTCGATTCATGATGAGTTTGTCGAACGGCTGAAGGCGCAGGCTGAACGCTGGTTGCCGGGCGATCCGCTGGATCCGCAGAGCAGCGCCGGGGCGATTGTTGATAGCCAGCAGACGGCGAGCATCATGCGTTTTATTCGCAGTGCCGAGCAGTCGGGTGCGACGCGGATTTGTGGCGGGCAGCAGCGGCGAATTAATGGGTCGGATAATTTTATTGAGCCGACGATTTTTACCGGTGTGACAGCCGAGATGCCGCTGTTTCGCGAAGAGGTATTTGGCCCGGTGTTGGCGGTGGTGCCGTTCGACAGCGAGGAAGAGGCGCTGCGGCTGGCCAATGACAGCGTCTACGGACTGGCGGCCTCGCTGTGGACCGATGACCTCAACCGCGCGCACCGCGTGGCGCGGCAGCTTCGGGCGGGTACGGTGTCGGTGAATACCGTTGACGCGCTGGATGTGACGGTGCCGTTTGGCGGCGGCAAGCAATCGGGGTTTGGCCGCGATCTGTCACTGCATTCGTTCGACAAATACACTCAACTGAAAACCACCTGGTTTCAGTTGCGCTGACACCGAGTCGCGCCCTTCGCGAGCAAGCTCGCTCCCACACTGGATCTATGTCACACCGAAGATCCCCTGTAGGAGTGAGCCTGCTCGCGATAGCTGTCTGTCAGTTAATACATCCGTGTCTGACACACCGCCATCGCGAGCAGGCTCACTCCTACAGTTTTCAGCGGTGTTCACAAAAACCGGGGTACCACTGAGATTCCTGTGGGAGCTGGCTTGCCAGCGATGACATTCGCCCATCCACCGAAAATCGCCGATCTGCACCCTCGTCGAGCATCCCCGCCAACCCCGCCCCTTGGCAGTGCGCACTAGCCAGTTTTTTCATCATTTGCAGCCAACAATTTCCTGATTTTCCTCACCGCGCACATGGGCCACCATCGATCTTGCCCGCCAGCCGAATGTTGTCCGCCCAAGCGTCCGCGAGAGACCAACGGCAGCAACTGCACAACGGCCGGCGACCGTACTGCCCATGACAAAACTAAATCAACAGCGTCGGGAGTGCTCCATGATCAAGTCCTTGTGTCTCCGTCTCACTCATCCTCTGGCAATCACCGCTCTGGCCGCCACGGTCGCGACCAGCGCCCAGGCTGGCACCTTGTCCATCGGCCATACCACGTGGGTCGGCTACGGCACCCTCTATCTGGCTCAGGACCTGGGCTACTTCAAGGAAAACGGCCTGACCGTCGAATTGCCAGTGGTCGAAGAGGCGTCGATGTACATGGCCGCGCAGGCCTCCGGGCAATTGTCCGGCTCGGCGTCGACCATCGATGAGGTGCTCAAGTATCGCCCGCAGTTCTGCTTCAAAGCAGTCGCGGCGCTGGATGACAGCCACGGCGGCGATGGCGTGCTGGTCGGCAAGGACGTCAAGAGCCTGCAAGAACTCAAGGGCAAATCCGTGGCGGTCAACGAGGGTTCAACCTCACAGTTCTGGCTCTCGTACCTGCTGAAAAAGAACGGCATGAGCATGAGCGACATCACCGTGCAGAACATGACCGCTGACGATGCCGCCACCGCGTTCATCGCCGGTCGCGTGCCCGCCGCCGTGACCTGGGAACCGCACCTGTCGATGGTGCGCGACAAGCAGCAGGGCAAAGTGTTGATCGACAGCAGCAGCACTCCCGGCGTGATCGTCGACGTAGTCGCGCTCAATTGCAGCGTCATCGAGAAACAACCGGAAGACGTCAAGGCACTGGTCGCCGGTCTGTACAAAGCCGTGCAATACACCAAGGATCACCCGGAAGATGCCTACAAAATCATGGCCAAAGGCGTCGGCGGTTACTTGTCCGATCCGAAGGAACTGGCCGCCGCCGCGCAAGGCGTGCGTTTCTACGATCAGGCGATGAGCGAGAAACTTTTGGGCTCGCCGGGCAAACCGGGCGACAGCGCGCCGCTGATCAAACTGGCCAACGAAACCGCCAGCGAATTGCAGGGCAAACCGTACAACGTCAGCAACGACGATCTGGTCGACAACCGTTTCGTCAGCCCGCTCTAGGAGGTCTGCAATGTTCAAGCGCAATTCGTGGCTGAGCCGCAGCCTCACGCCGAAAACCGCGTTGCCGGTGCCAGTGGTGTGGAGTGCCAGCGCGCTGGCCTGGGTGTTGTTGGTCGGCCTGTGGGCCGGGCTTTCCTATGGCGGCATCGTCCCGGGCATGTTTCTGCCAACACCCGGCGCGGTGCTTGAAGCCGCCGTGCGCCTGAGCCGCGACGGCACCCTCGGCACGCATGTCTGGGCCAGTGTCGAAGTGGTGATGGTCGGTTTCATTGTGTCGTCGCTGGTGGCGGTGCCGTTGGGGTTGCTGATGGGCAGCTTCCGCATCGTCCAGGCATTCCTTGAACCACTGGTGAACTTCATTCGTTATCTGCCGGTGACCTCGTTCGTGCCGCTGTTCATCTTGTGGATCGGCATCGGTCTGGAGCAGCGTGTGTCGGTGATTATCTTCGGTGTGTTCTTCCAGCAACTTGTGATGATCGCCGACGTGTCGAAGGGCATTTCCAAGGATTTGATCAACGCCTCTTACACCTTGGGTTCTAGCCGCCGTGATGCGGTGTTGCATGTGATTGCGCCGGCCTCGGTGCCGGGCGTGCTCGACACCTTACGCGTGACCATGGGCTGGGCCTGGACCTATCTGGTGGTGGCTGAACTGGTCGCGGCTTCCAGTGGTTTGGGTTACCTGAGCCTGAAAGCCATGCGCGGTTTTCAGGTCGACGTGATTTTCCTCGCCATCGCGATCATTGGCCTGCTCGGTCTGGTCACCGATCAACTGTTCCGTTTTCTTCGACTGAGGGTTGCCGCATGGGCTCAGTGACTGCTGCCAATCATCGTTTCATCGAACCTGTCGCGACTCCCGCACAAGCAGCGCCGCGCTTGCAGGTGGACAAAGTCAGCCTGCGTTACAAGAAGCCTGACGGCGGTACGTTTACTGCGCTGGAAGAGGTTTCATTCGAGGTGCCGGATCAGCAGTTTGCCGTGCTGGTCGGGCCATCGGGTTGCGGCAAGTCGAGTCTGTTGTATCTGACGGCTGGCCTGGCCGAGCCGACCTCCGGCGAGATCTACGTCGGCGGCCAGCAAGTGCAGGGCCCTGGCGCTGATCGCGGCATGGTCTTTCAGAGTTACACGCTGTTCCCGTGGCTCACCGTGCGACAGAACGTCGAGTTCGGCCTCAAGCGTCGCGGCATGCCGGCGGCGCGGCGCAAGGAGATTGTCGATTACTACGTCAACGAAGTTGGCCTCGCCGGGTTCGCCGACAACTACGCCAAACAGTTGTCGGGCGGGATGATGCAGCGAGTGGCGATCGCCCGGGCGCTGGCCAACGACCCGCAAATTCTGCTGATGGACGAACCGTTCGGCGCGTTGGACAGCCAGACACGCTTGCAGATGCAGCAGTTGTTGCTGCGGGTCTGGGGCAACACTAAGAAGACTGTGTTGTTCGTGACCCATGACATCGACGAAGCCATTCTGCTCGGTGACCGGGTCTACGTGATGGGCGCCAAACCGGGGCGGATCAAACAGATTCTCGACGTGCCGATCGAACGCCCGCGCTCACTCGATATGGTGATGGAACGCTCGTTCATCGACATGAAACGGCAGATCTTCGGCCTGCTGCATGATGATCTGGAAGAAGTGCATTGATCCAATGGCCACCACTAATCCCTGTGGGAGCTGGCTTGCCAGCGATGAGGTCGGCACAGTCGATATCAATGTTGACTGATCCACCGCTATCGCTGGCAAGCCAGCTCCCACAGGGATCTCTGGTATTCAGAAGATTGGTGATCATGGGGCAGCGGGAAGCAGCAACCGCGCAATCACCGGCAAGTGATCGGAAATGCGCAAGGTATCGTCCTGGCGCACCATCGCTTCAACGCGTCTGATTTTCGGGCTGTAGAACAGGTAATCGACCGTGCGATCCGGGCCATTGAGGCCGGGATCGTTGGGGTAGTGGGTCAGCCACTGCGCACGGTCGATGCCGCTGGCTTCGTTGTTCGTGGGGATCATCGGGTATTTGTCCCAGAGCAGATGCAATTCGCTGTCGGCGGAGTAGGGCGTGCGCTGTTCGGCGGGCAGGCGACGATATTGACCCAGCGGCAGCAGATTGAAGTCACCACCGATCAGCCACGGCAGACCTTGGCTTTCATACTTGTCGAGCACCTTGGTCACTGCGTTCAATTGCCCCTGCAGGGTGCCATCCGGCTGGCTGGCGCGCTCCAGATGGGTATTGAATACGGTCAGTTGCCCGCCATCGCTGAGCGGCAGTTTGGTCGCCAGCAACGCATCTTTGGGCCGAAACTGACGGCTGATGAAATTGCCCGGCGCCACTGGCAATTGCAGGCGTTCAGCATGTTCGATGCGGTAGCGGCTGAGGGTCGCCAGTTGTCGACCGACGCTGCCGAAAATATGCGGTTGCGGGACAAAATCGGCTTTCCAGTCGAATGCACTGGCGCTGCACGGATACAGGTCGGCGACGCGTTCCTGCAACAGCTTGAGCTGATCCTGATAATCACTGGCCTTGGCGCCGTCATCCAGTTCCTGCAACAACACCAGGTCAGGCTGCTCATCGCGAATCACTCGTGCCACTTCGTCGAGGCTGAACGCCATGTCTTCCTGCGTCGGCGCTTCATCATCGCCCTGCGCCAGGTCATTCCAGAACACATAGCGCTTGCCGGCGAGGAACTGCACGTTCCAGGTCATGATTTTCAGTGCCTGCCCGGGCACCAGCGTCGGCGGATTACCGCTGCAGCTGACTGCCAGGGTTTCGCGGGCGTCGGGGCGCCAAGTGAGGCTGAAGATCAACCCGCCGATCACGATGATGGCGAGCACAACGAGCAGCAGGGTGTAGCGCAGTAGACGGGTCATGGCTCGGCTTATAGCGTTACAGAAAGTGGCCCCGAGCATACCTGAGCGCGGTCGTCGTACCCAAGTGCGGCGGTGTCAGACCGCTCTGTCACGTTTGTCAGGCGATTCGCTGATCAGCATGAAAAGCCGGAACAAAACCACACTGGTGAACAGTTGCAGGAAGCTGTGAGCGCTGTCGATCAGCACGGCGATCGCCGGGTTCTGCGGCTCGGGATACACCGCCAGCGTTGCGCCTTTGAGCAACCACAACGGCGTCATCACACAGAGAATGCACAGCAGGATCCGCCAGAAATGCCCACGGGTCAGGCGCAGGCTTTCCTTCATCGCCTGCAACGGGCCGAGGCCGCGCAGCACCAGCAGGTATTCGCCGAACGCGAGCATCACCATCAGCATCAGACCGGGCAGGAAATACAGCGACAGGCCGAGCAGGATCAGCAAGGTATTGAGTGCGGTGAGCAGGGCGAAACGCGGCCACAGCCGCGCCGACATCGCCAGCAAGTCCAGCGTGCGTGGGGCTTCGCCACGGGTGCGGGCGTCGAGAAACAGGATCAGTGCGGCGGTGTACAGCGGATAGACCAGCAGGCCGACGACCACGCTGACCGAAGAAAAACTGTCCGGGTCGGTGTTGTGATCGACCAGTTGCAGCAGCAGCGCTTCGAAGACCACCAGCGGCAGGCACAGCTGCACGATGCTGGCCAAATGGCGTTTGAAAAAATACAAAGAGTCGCGCAGTACTTCGAAGGCATTCATCAGTCGGTATCGCAGGTCGAAAACAGTGGCTCACTTTAACCGATGATGTGCGCGGGGACACAAACGTAAACATTCGGTAAAGGTCGTTGAAACATCTTGTCGCTGTCTCCATTACAGGAGAGCACCTCGACCAACGTGGGCGAGGGCAACGTTATCCCCGGCAATCTACGAGGTCGCCATGAACAGCGAAGAGCAAACCCTGATCGATGGACTGTTTTCCCGGCTGCAACAGGCCGAAACGGAGGCAGCCCCGCGCGACGCCCAGGCTGAAACGCGGATCAAGGAACACCTGACACGCCAACCGGCGGCGGGTTATTTCATGACCCAGGCGATCCTGGTGCAAGAGGCTGCGCTCAAGAGCCTCGACGAGCAGAACAAGCAACTGACCCAGCAAGTCCAGCGTCTGCAGGCTGAGCTGCAATCGGCCAAGGCCCAAAACGCCGCACCGGCGTCAAGCAGTGGCGGCGGTTTCCTCTCCAGCATCTTTGGCGGCAGCCCGCGTCCGGCGCCGACCCAGAGTGCCGCTCCAGCGTCGACTGGCGGCTGGCGCGAACCGGCACCGCAGCAGAATTTCAGCAATCCCGCGCCACAACAGAATTTCGGCGCCGCCCCACCCAACTATGCGCAACAAGCGGCCCCGGCGGCCGGCGGCAGTTTTCTCGGTGGCGCCCTGAAAACCGCCGCCGGTGTAGCTGGTGGCGTGATGCTGGCGCAGGGCATCAGCAGCCTGTTCCATCACAATCAGCAGCCGGAAGAAATCGTTGAAGTGATCAAGGAAGAACCGGCGCAGGTTGCCGACCAGAGCAACAACGGTTGGGGCGATGACCAGCGTGTCGCGGATAACGGCTTCTCCGGCAATGACCAGAGCGGATTCACCGACGCCGACTACAGCGATGACAACTCATCGTTCCTCGATGATGACGATTCCTTCGTCTGACTCACCATTCGTCCGGAGCCCCTGAGGGCTTCGGGCCGATTATTCGCGGAACCTTCCTTCGGACTGGCATACTGAGCGCCTTTTTCGGGCCCCGTGCCCGATCCCGCTTCGAGCGCTTGCGCGCCCACAGGAACTCCGGTGAAAAAAATCGCAGTGTTCGCCGACGTGCAGAATCTCTACTACACCGTGCGTCAGGCCTATGGTTGCCACTTCAACTACGCCGCACTGTGGGCGGACATCAGCAAGGACGGGCAGATCGTCGAGGCCTACGCCTACGCGATCGATCGTGGCGACAGCAAGCAGCAGCAGTTCCAGCAGATCCTGCGCAACCTCGGCTTCACCGTGAAGCTAAAGCCCTACATCCAGCGCAGCGATGGCTCGGCCAAGGGCGACTGGGACGTGGGCATCACCCTCGACATCATGGACGCCGCCGACCACGTCGACGAAGTCGTCCTGGCTTCCGGTGACGGTGATTTCGACATGCTACTCGAACGCATCATCAGCAAACACGGCGTGCAAGCGGTCGCCTATGGCGTGCCCGGCCTGACTGCCAACTCGCTGATCCGCGCCGCCAGCCGTTACGTGCCGATTGAAGGCGCGCTGTTGCTCAAGAATTGATTTGAACGGAGTTGAACCCGGTTTGGAACGCATTGCAGTCATCGACTTTGAAACCACCGGCCTCTCGCCGAACAGCAGCTGCCGCGCCACGGAAATCGCCGTGGTCATGCTGGAAAACGGCCGCATCGTCGAGCGTTACCAGAGCCTGATGAACGCCGGCGTGCGCGTCCCTGCGTTCATCGAACAACTCACCGGCATCAGCAACGCCATGCTGCGCACCGCACCGCCGGCCGAGCAGGTGATGAACGAGGTCAACGAGTTTGTCGGCTGCACGCCGCTGTTGGCGCACAACGCCTCATTCGACCAGAAGTTCTGGGACTTTGAGCTGGGCCGAATCAAACGTACGCGTCTACAGAACTTTGCCTGTTCGTTGCTGCTGGCCCGACGCTTGATGCCGGCAGCGCCGAACCACAAACTCGGCACCCTCACCACCTTCGCGCGCCTGCCGCACACCGGCCAGGCTCACCGGGCCATGGCCGATGCCGAAATGGCGGCCAACCTGATGGCGCATCTGGCTGATGAGTTGCGGCACAAGCACGGCGTCAGTGAGTTATCGCACGACCTGCTGTGCAAACTGCAGAAAGTACCTGCTGCGAAAGTCAGCGAGCATTTGCAGCGTTATCGTTGATCCCCGCTACTGATCGTTCCCATGCTCTGCGTGGGAATGCCTCAGCGGACGCTCCGCGTTCGGCTTTGGATGGGACGCGGAGCGTCCCGGGCTGCGTTACCACGCGGAGCATGGGAACGATCAACTGACTCACCGCCATCGCCAGCAGGGCTGGCTCCTACATGGGTTCAGTGCTGATTTATCAAAAGTGTACCGGCGCGTTAAACGGGTTTTGTAACTTATTTTTGCCTGCCAGCCTTTCTAGAATATCCAATCCCAAGACTCTGACTGTTGAGCCCCCCATGCCTGCCTTGCGCCGTTTTTCCTTGCCGCTGATCGCCGCGTTTTTTGCGTTGTATGTGATTTGGGGATCGACCTATCTGGTGATCCGCCTCGGCATCGAATACTGGCCACCGTTGATGCTCGGTGGTGTGCGCTTTGTGATTGCCGGCACGTTGATGTACGCGTTCCTGCGCTGGCGCGGGGCACCGGCGCCGACTTGGGCGCAGTGGAAAGCGGCGGGGATCATCGGGATTTTGTTGCTCAGTTTCGGTAACGGCGCGGTGAGTGTGGCCGAGCACACGGGCGTGGCTTCGGGTGTCGCGGCATTGGCGGTGGCGACGGTGCCGTTGTTTACTTTGCTGTTCGGTTATTTCTGGGGCGCGCGGAACACTCGCCTGGAGTGGGCCGGGGTGGCATTGGGGATTGTCGGCATCGCCATGCTCAACATGGGCTCCAATCTGCAATCGAGTCCGCTGGGCGCGGCATTGCTGATCTTCGCGGCGGCGACCTGGGCGTTCGGCTCGGTATGGAGCAGACATTTGCCGTTGCCCCAGGGCGCGATGGCCAGCGCGGTGGAAATGCTGGTCGGCGGGGTTGTCCTGCTGATCGGCAGTGCGGCGAGTGGCGAACGCCTGCAAGCCGTGCCGCCGATTGAGGGCTGGCTGGCGCTGGCTTATCTGATTTTCTTCGGCTCGATCATCGCCTTCAATTCCTACATGTACCTGCTCAAGCACGTGCGTCCGGCGGCGGCGACCAGTTATGCCTACGTCAACCCGGCGGTGGCGGTGTTGCTGGGTATCGTGTTTGTCGGCGAGACCATCGGGATCGAAGAGGCGCTGGCGATGTTGGTGATCATCAGTGCCGTGGTGCTGATTGGCTTGCCGCAGTGGCGTCGGCCTGCTCAGCCGCCAGTCGTGGCGCCGACCGCCGTTCCCACAGAAACGCGTACGAATTAGGGTAAACTGCGCGGCATTGCATGCCTGCGTTATTTTTTCCTACGGTACTTCCATGACTTTCGCCACCCTTGGCCTGATCGAACCCTTGCTGCGCTCCCTTGAGAAGCTCGGCTACCAGACCCCGACGCCGGTTCAGGCGCAAGCCATTCCGGCCGTACTGGCCGGTCGTGACCTGATGGCAGCGGCCCAGACCGGCACCGGCAAGACCGCCGGTTTCGCCTTGCCGCTGTTGCAGTTGCTGGCCATGGAAGGGCCGAAAGTCGCCGCCAATTCGGTGCGCGCCCTGATTCTGGTGCCGACCCGCGAACTGGCCGAACAGGTTCACGAAGCCGTGCGCCAGTACGCCGAAAACCTGCCGCTGCGCACCTACGCGGTGTACGGCGGTGTCAGCATCAACCCGCAAATGATGAAGCTGCGCGGCGGTGTTGATCTGCTGGTTGCGACGCCGGGGCGTCTGCTCGACCTTTTCCGCCAGAAAGCGCTGAAATTCAATCAGCTGCAAACCTTGGTGCTCGACGAAGCCGATCGCATGCTTGATCTGGGTTTCTCCGAGGAGCTGTCGAACATCTATCGCGCACTGCCGAAGAAACGTCAGACGCTGCTGTTCTCCGCGACTTTCTCCGATGACATCCGCTTGCTCGCCGGACAAATGCTCGACGACCCTTTGACCGTCGAAGTCAGCCCGCGCAACGTTGCCGCCAACACCGTCAAGCAGTGGATTGTCACGGTCGACAAGAAGCGCAAGGCCGAACTGTTCGTGCACCTGATGCGCAAGAACAAGTGGAAGCAGGTGCTGGTGTTCGCCAAGACTCGCAACGGTGTCGATGCGCTGGTGGAAAAACTTCAGGGCCTCGGTGTGAATGCCGACGGTATCCACGGCGACAAACCGCAGGCCACCCGTCAGCGCGCGCTGGATCGTTTCAAGCTCAGTGAAGTGCAGATTCTGGTCGCGACCGACGTGGCGGCTCGGGGTCTGGATATCGAAGATTTGCCGTTGGTGATCAACTTCGATCTGCCGATTGTGGCGGAAGATTACATCCACCGTATCGGTCGTACCGGCCGTGCGGGCGCGACCGGTGAGGCGATCTCGCTGGTGTGTGCGGATGAAGTGAACATGTTGTCGGCGATCGAAATGCTGACGCGCCAGACGCTGAAGCGTCAGAACGAGCCGGACTTCGAACCAGAGCACCGCGTGCCGGACACCGATGCCAGCGGCCAGGTGATCAAGAAGCCGAAGAAACCGAAGAAGCCAAAAGCTTCGGGCGGTGGCGGCAAGCGTAATCTGGGCAAGTGGGTCGACAGCGGCGAGACCCAGGCGCCGGAGCCTTCGGTCAAGCCTGTGCGCAAGGTGCCGGTGTTTAACACTGGGCCGCGCAAGCGCAAGCCGTAACGCCTGTAGGCGCTGCGGCACGCTGCGATCTTATGATCTTGATTGCCGAAGATCAAAAGATCGCAGCCTCGTTTCACTCGTCAGTTCCTACCGGGTTAGGGCTGTTTGAGCCATTGCAGTATCCCCAGCCCTGCCGCCCGCCCGCTGGCAAAACATCCCGTCAGCAAATAGCCGCCCGTCGGCGCTTCCCAATCGAGCATCTCGCCCGCGCAGAACACCCCCGGCAATGCCTTGAGCATCAAACGCTCATCCATCGCCTCGAACGTCACGCCGCCAGCGCTACTGATCGCTTCGTCCAATGGACGGGTTTTCACCAACGTCAGCGGTAACGCCTTGATCGCCCGGGCCAGGAGCGCCGGATCGGCGAAGGTTGCGGCATCAGTGAGTTCACGCAACAGCGCCGCTTTCACCCCATCGATCCCCACCTGACTGTGCAGATGCTTGGCCATCGAACGCGAGCCGCGTGGCTTGCTCAACGCCGCTTGCAATTTATCCACAGGCCGGCCGGGCAGCAGATCGATGTGAATAACCGCCGCGCCATGTTGATTGATCGCCTCACGAATCGGCGCCGACAGCGCATAAATCAGACTGCCCTCAATCCCGGTCGCGGTGATCACGCATTCGCCCAAGCGCGGAATGTCGTCGTATAAACCGATGGCGATATTTTTCAGCGGCGCGCCGGCGAATTTGCTCACCATCAAATCGCTCCAGGCCTGCACCTCGAAGCCACAATTACTCGGCTGCAACGGCGCCAGTCCTACACCGCGCTGTTCCAGTGGCAACATCCACGCGCCGTCGGAACCGAGGCGCGACCAACTGCCACCGCCGAGGGCGAGCAGGGTGGCGTCAGGTTTGACGGTGATCTCACCTTCCGGGCTGTCGATGCGTAGTGCGCCACGTTCATCCCAACCGAGCCAACGATGGCGGGTGTGGATAACTACGCCGCTGTCGCGCAGGCGTTTGAGCCAGGCGCGCAGGAGCGGCGCGGCTTTCATATCAGTAGGGAAAACCCGGCCAGAGCTGCCGATAAAGGTTTCGATACCTAGGTCGTGAATCCATTTACACAGCGCATCGGCGTCGAAACCGCGCAGCAACGGCGCGATCTGCGGTGCGCGTTCGGCGTAGCGCGAGAGGAACGCCGGGTACGCTTCGGAATGGGTAATGTTCATGCCGCCGACGCCAGCCAGCAGGAACTTGCGGCCTACCGAGGGCATGCCGTCGTACAGGTCGACGCGGATTCCAGCCTGGCTCAGCACTTCAGCGGCCATCAGGCCGGCAGGGCCACCGCCGATGATGGCGACGTGAGCGGGGGAGGAGGCGGAGTTCTGGGTCATGGCGTGCGCTGCGGTATGGCGGGATAAGGCGCGCATTCTAACAGCCGTGATCCTTTGTAGGAGTGAGCCTGCTCGCGATAGCGTCAGCACATTCAACATAGCGTTGACTGATACACCGCTATCGCGAGCAGGCTCACTCCTACAAGGGATTAGGGTTGGCTTGAAATGTTGGTTGAAAAATGATCAGTGCCCTGCAGCCCATGAATAGTATGGCCTGCAGTCCCTTTCACTCAGGTTATCCACAGGCAGTTCCACAGCGATTGTGGGTAACGCAGCACAACTCAGTGACAACCGTGTGACTGCCAGACCCGTTGCGCGCTGTGGTGGAGGATGCCGTGGCGGCGGGCGAGGGCGTGGCGATCCTTGCTGTAGCCGCCGCCGATCACGCCCATCACCGGGATGTCGCGGCCCAGGCAATGGTGCATCACGCTTTCATCGCGGGCGGCGACGCCTTCGTCAGTGAGTTGCAGATAACCGAGGGCGTCGTCCTTGTGCACGTCGACACCGGCGTCATACAGCACCAGATCCGGTTGATACAGCGGCAGCAGGTAGTTGAGCGTGTCGTCGACCACCTTCAAATAATCGCCATCGCCCATGCCTTTGGGCAGCGGTATGTCCCAGTCACTTTGCGCTTTACGTGCAGGAAAATTCTTCTCGCAGTGCAGGGAAACGGTAATCGCCTCCGGCGTGTCATGAAGAATTCGCGCCGTGCCATCGCCCTGATGCACATCGCAATCGAAGATCAGCACGCGATTGACCCGACCACTTTGCAGCAGGTAATGGCTGATGATCGCCAGGTCATTGAAGATGCAGAAACCCGCCGGGTAAGCGTAATGCGCGTGATGGGTGCCGCCAGCCAAGTGGCAAGCCAGGCCATGTTCGAGGGCTTTTTCCGCCGCCAGAATCGAACCGCCGACCGCGCGCACCGTGCGCCGAGCCAAGGCTTCGTTCCACGGCAGGCCGAGACGCCGCTGGTCTTCGCGGGACAACTCGCCGCTCATGTAGCGTTCGATATACGCACGGTCATGGGCGAGGGCGAGGATGTCGTTGGGGCAGATCTCGGGCCGCAGCAGATCGGCATCGCGGGTTAAGCCACTGTCGACCAAGTGATCGCGCAGCAAACGAAACTTGTCCATCGGGAAGCGGTGATCCGCCGGAAACTCGGGGCTGTAGTCTTCGTGGTAGATCAGCGGCAGTGGCATGGCGATTTCATGTGGGAACGTAGGAAAGAGTGAAGGATCCTACCAGCGATGTAGACTTGCGGCATGGAAACGGAGGGGCATGATGGAGCCGATACTGGAACTCGAAAGCGCGCGCTTGCTGATGCGTCAATGGCAGGACGAAGATTTGCCGGCATTTGCGGCGATGTGCGCCGATCCGCAGGTGATGCGCTATTTTCCGGCGCCGCTGAGTCGACTGGAAAGTGCATCGATGATTGGTCGCGTGCGCGGTCATTTTGCCGAGCACGGTTTCGGCTTGTGGGCGCTGGAGCGCAAGGACAGCGGTGAGTTCATCGGTTTCACCGGGCTCGGCGTGGTCGGCTTTGATGCGCCATTCACGCCGGCGGTGGAAATCGGCTGGCGTCTGGCCAAAGAGCATTGGGGCTTGGGCTATGCCAGTGAAGCGGCGTGGACCGCTCTGCGTTGCGGCTTTGACCGGTTGGCCCTGAAGGAAATCGTCTCTTTCACCGCGCAAGCCAATCTGCCCTCGGAGAAAGTCATGCAGGCGATCGGTATGCATCACGCGCCAGAGGACGATTTCGATCACCCCAAGCTCGCCGCTGCCGACCCGTTGAGCCGGCATCTGCTGTACCGCATCACCCGGGAACAATGGCTGCAAACCTTGCATGGCTAAGCCGACACGGACGTTTACAATGGCCGCCATATCATTGGCCCGCGCCAGAATCTGAATCGGCCGCCGCAGCCAAGACTGCGCGGCATATAGCGTTGTGTGAGGAGAGTCTGAATGAGCCAAGTGTTGGAAGATCTGGTCGACCTGCTGACCCTGGAACCGATCGAAGAGAACCTGTTCCGTGGCCGTAGCCAGGATCTGGGCTTCCGTCAGTTGTTCGGTGGTCAGGTGCTCGGTC
Organism: Pseudomonas sp. PB106; assembly: GCF_009764645.1. GTDB lineage: Bacteria > Pseudomonadota > Gammaproteobacteria > Pseudomonadales > Pseudomonadaceae > Aquipseudomonas. The sequence continues at coordinate 8,020 of NZ_RWIM01000194.1, read as the reverse complement.
AGTCGCTGTCGGCGGCCAGTCAGACGGTTGAAGAAGCGCGCCATGTGCATTCGATGCATGGCTATTTTTTGCGCCCGGGCGATGCCAAGTTGCCGGTGGTCTATTCGGTTGATCGCGTGCGCGATGGCGGCAGTTTCAGCACCCGCCGCGTCACGGCGATCCAGAAGGGCCATCCGATTTTCACCTGCAGTGCATCGTTCCAGTACGACGAAGCCGGGTTCGAGCATCAGAGCCAGATGCCTGTGGTGGTAGGCCCGGAAAACCTGCCCTCGGAGCTGGAACTGACCCAGCAGCGCGCGCACCTGATCCCCGAGCACATGCGCGAAAAACTGCTGTGCCCGAAACCGATCGAAGTACGCCCGGTCACCGAAAAAGACCCGTACAACCCGCAACCGGCGGATCCGGTGAAATATGTGTGGTTCCGCGCCGACGGCGCCTTGGCCGATATCCCGGCGCTGCACAAATACCTGCTGGCCTACGCCTCGGACTTCGGTCTACTGACCACCTCGATGCTGCCCCACGGCAAATCGGTGTGGCAGAAAGACATGCAGGTCGCCAGCCTCGATCACGCGCTGTGGTTCCACAACGATCTGCGCGCCGATGACTGGTTGCTCTACGCGATGGACAGCCCATGGGCCGGCAATTCCCGTGGATTCTCCCGTGGCAGTGTGTACAACCGTGCCGGGCAACTGGTCGCGTCGGTGACGCAGGAAGGCCTGATTCGTCATCGCAAGGATTGGGCATGAGCCTCAGCGATGTGAAGCACTGGGTGTTCGACATGGACGGCACGCTGACCGTCGCTGTGCATGACTTTGCGGCGATTCGCGTGGCGCTGGCGATTCCGCCGGAGGACGACATCCTGACCTATCTCGCGGCGTTACCCGCAGATGAAGCCGCAGCGAAACATGCCTGGTTGCTTGAGCATGAGCGCGATCTGGCGCTGGGTTCGATCCCGGCGGCCGGGGCGGTGGAACTGGTGCGTGATCTGCACGCGCGCGGCTATCGCCTCGGCATTCTGACCCGCAATGCGCGGGAGCTGGCGCATGTGACGCTGGAGGCGATTGGTCTGGCTGACTGCTTTGCCGTCGAAGACGTTTTGGGCCGCGACGAAGCGCCACCTAAACCGCATCCGGGTGGACTGTTGAAGTTGGCAGAGGCCTGGGAAGTGCCGGCCAGCGAGATGGTCATGGTCGGCGATTACCGTTTTGATCTGGATTGCGGGCGAGCGGCGGGGGCGCGGACGGTGTTGGTGAATTTGCCGGATAATCCTTGGCCGGAGTTGACGGATTGGCATGCGAAAGATTGTGTCGAGTTGCGCAAGATGTTGTTTACCTGACATTTCAGTTGTTTGATATGGCCTCATCGCTGGCAAGCCAGCTCCCACAGGGATTTTCAGTGGATGCAAAATGTGTGCGACACAACCCACTGTGGGAGCTGGCTTGCCAGCGATGGCGGCAGATCATTCAATACAGGACTTATTCGAATAACGCCTTCTGCCCCTCCGGCGACGTCAACATGCCGTCGCCGTTATGCCCAACCCCGGGCACTTCCACCAGCCGCTGATTGACGCCCTCCGGATGCCGGCGCAGCAAATAGCCGAAGTACAATTTCCCGCGTTCCAGACGATACGCACCTTGCGCCTCGGCTTCACAACCCTTGTCCAGCGCCGGATGCTGCGGGTCGATGTCCTGCTGCCCGAGCAGATAAATCACCTCGCGTTTGATGTAACTGCTCTCAAGTTGCAGCGGCGTTAGCCCACCGGCATAAACCGGCATGTCCGCCAAACCATACTTCCAGCGATTGAAGCCTGGGCACTTGGCGTGATCAAACGCCACCGGTCGCTGCTCATTGAAGTAGGCGTACGACGAAGGATTGGCGACCACGTAACGCAGACGAATACCGTTGGCCTTCAGCGCCGGCTGATCCTTGGCGAGCAGCGCGTAACGTTGCACCACTTGGCCGCCACCGGAGTGGCCGAAGATCACAATTTGCTTCACCTCGGGAAACTGTTTGCGATCGCTGATCCGCGCAACGATCTCATCAAGCGCGGCATAGGAACTCAACGGATTCGGCCCTGTGGATAACCCACCGCCCATCCATTCGTTGCCTTGCCAGCGCAACACCGTGGCGGGCAACGAGTAGAGGGCGACATCACTCTCATTGAGAAACTGTGGCGCGATCACCAGAGTGTGGGCGCTTTGTCCCGCCAGTTCGGCCGCGCTTTCGGCGCTTTTGCGATAGGTCTCGGCGTTGCGCAGTCGGCCATGAATGACAATTAGCACACGCTCGATTTTCTCTGGTGCCGGGCCGATGCCGACCGCCATTTCCCCGGCCTTGAGTTGCAGGCGACCGGGGCTGATTGCGTCGACGCCGGCGGCTTGCGCGGTGCTGCCAATGATCAGTAAAGCCAGAAGCCATTTATGCATTTACAGGTTTTTCGCCGCGAAGGTGTCGCACTGGCCGACCTGGCCCTGCGCGAATCCGGTTTTGAACCAGCGCACCCTTTGCGCCGACGTACCGTGGGTAAACGAGTCCGGGACCACACGGCCCTGACCCTGTTGTTGCAAGCGATCATCACCGATGGCGTTGGCCGCGTTCAAGGCCTCTTCGATGTCGCCCGGTTCCAGCCAGTTCAGGCGCTTCTGCGCGCTGTAGGCCCAGACGCCGGCCAGGCAGTCGGCCTGCAATTCCTGACGAACCAGCAAACCGCCGGCGCCTTCCATCTGCCGACCTTGCTGGCGGGCTGTCTGAATTTTCGCCGAGACGCCAAGAAGCGTCTGCACATGGTGTCCGACTTCGTGCGCGATCACGTAGGCCTGAGCGAAGTCGCCGGCAGCCTTGAAGCGTTGCGACATCTCCTGGAAGAACGCCATGTCCAGATAGACCTTCTGGTCGGCCGGGCAATAGAACGGGCCCGTGGCGGAGGTCGCCAGACCGCAGGCGGAATTCACCCGATTGCTGAACAGCACCAATGTCGGATCTTTATATTGGCGACCGGCCTGCTGGAAAATCGTGCCCCAGGTGTCTTCGGTGTCGCCAAGGATCGAGCGGACGAACTCGGCCTGTTCGTCGTTGGCCGGTGGCGCCTGGCGGGTTTGCGAGGTCGGCGCCGCTTGCTGTGTGGATTGCCCGGTGAGCTGCCCGAGAATTTGCAGCGGATCCTGCCCGGTGATCCAGCCGATGCCGACGATCAGCAGGATAGCTCCCAGGCTAAGACCTTTGCCGCCGCCGAAGCGCATGCCGCCGCCACCGCCGGCATCATCACCACGGGCGTCGACGACGTTGTCACTGCGTCGGCCTTTTTTCCATAGCATGTGGGAATCCTCTGTTGTACGTGGTGATGAGTGTTGCTGGTGCACGACAACGGCGCCAGTCCGGTCGTCAGACCATCGTGATCGATGCCGGTTCTGACGCTGATGCTGATATTGCCAAGGTTACAACTGCGCGGCGTTGAAGGTATCGCACGCTTCGACGCGGCCGCTATCGAATCCTGCGGTGAACCAGTCGCTGCGCTGCTGCGATGTGCCATGGCTGAAGGTCTCGGGGCGAACCGTCTGATGCCGCGCGCGTTGCAGCGCATCGTCGCCGAGCACGCTGGCAGCGTTCAGTGCTTCGTCGATGTCGCCCGGTTCCAGCCACGCGTGGCGTTGTTGCCCATGGTGCGCCCAGACACCGGCCAAACAATCGGCCTGCAGTTCGGCGCGCACCTCTAGTCCTGAGCCGCCGGTCACGGGCTGCCCGGCGGCCATCGCGCGTTCAAACGGTGCGGAAATACCCAGGGCAATTTGAACGTGATGGCCGACTTCGTGGGCGAGGATGTAAGCCTGAGCGAAGTCACCGACCACCGAAAAGCGCTCGGCCATTTGTTCGAAAAACGCCGGATCCAGATAAATCTGCTGGTTGTCGGGGCAATAGAAGGGGCCGCTTGACGCACTGGCGAAGCCGCAACCGGACCCAATGCCATCGCTGAACAGGGTCAATGTGGGCGCGGGGTAATGTTGCCCGGTGCTGGCAAACACCTGTTTCCAGGTGTCTTCGGTGTCGCCCAGTATTGATTCGATGAATCTGAGTTGGGGGTCGTCGACCGGCGCGATCTCCTGACTGATGTAATTGTCACTGGCAGGCGGCCGTGGCGCGGTGTTGAAACCCGAGTAGAGCGCCACACCTGTCAGTGCAGCGGCGGCCAGTCCTGCGCCGATTTTTTTCCCTGTCAGGGTGCGGGCGTCCTTGCCCTCTCGCGTGTCGTTGACGTTGTCGCTGCGTCTTGCCTTGTTCCATAGCATGTTGGTTCTCTCATAGGTTGATGGGGCGTTTTCGCCTCGCCTATGAATAACCGCACGCCTCAAATTCTGCAGGGCAGATGTGTAAGAGCGCGTAAGACCGATCTTGCTACTGACGTTTCGAACCGTGCGAACGCTGTTTTCCTACTCACTGATCAAACGCATCCCACACCGGAGCGAAGTCCGGGCTGACCTGACGTTCGCGCTTCGACAGACTGGCAATCAGCGCACGGTCTTCATCGTCGAGATCGACCTCAAGTGCCGCAAGATTGGCCAGTTGATTGGCTTTGCTGCTTGCCTTGGGAATCGCCGCCACATTGTCTTGATCGAGCAGCCATTTCAGCGCGACCTGTGTCGGCAGCACGCCATGCTTGGCGGCGATCTGCTGGATCTCGGCAATGTGTGAAACCTTGTTGCGCGCCAGCGGTGTGTAGGCCGTCAGCGCCAGATTGTGTTGGCGAGCGTAGTCGAGCAGGGCGTTTTGTCCGAGCAGGACGTGGTACTCGACCTGAATGGCGGACAGATCAATGCCGTATTCCTCGACGACTTTGCGCAGCAGCGGCAGCGGAAAATTCGCCACACCGATATTGCGCGCCAGACCTTGTTCCTTGAACGAGGCCAACGTGGCGAGGGTACGCGGCAAGTCCCAATCGGTGGTGGGCCAGTGCAGCATGAACAGGTCGACGTAGTCGCTGCGCAACGCTTTGAGGCTGCGATCCATGGAGTGACGCATTGCATCGGGTTGCAACTGGTCCCACCAGACTTTCGTGGTGACGTGAATCTGCTCGCGCGGCGTCGGCGTATTCGCCAACGCTTGTCCGACGGCGTCCTCATTGTTGTAGGCCGCTGCCGTGTCGATGTGGCGATAACCCAGTTCCAGCGCTTGCTCCACGGCGCGGGTGCATTCCTCGCCCAGCATCGGCCATGTACCGAGGCCGAGTTTCGGCATGTTCAAACCCTGGGCGTTAACGATGTGCTGCATGGTCGATCTCCTGTTCGAAAGCAGTAATGCCGGCAATGTGCCGGGCGGCGATGTAGCCGAAGGTCAGCGCCGGGCCGAGGTTGATTCCGCCCGCCGGGTAGTGGCCGCCCATGATGCTGGCCATGTCGCCACCCGCGGCATACAGCCCGGCGATAGGTTGTTCGTTGGCGTCGAGGACTTGCGCGTGAGGGTTGACCTTGAGGCCGGCGAAGGTGCCGAAGCATCCCGGTTGTACTTTCACGGCATAGAACGGGCCGGTTTCTATTGGGGCAACGCAGGGGTTGGGAAGGTTCGCCGGATCGCCCTGTTTGCGGTTGTAAGGGGTGCTGCCGCGCCCGAACAAAGGGTCTTCGCCGTGGCGGGCATGGCGGTTGTAGTGATCCACCGTCTGGCGCAAACCATTCGGATCGATACCGCAAGCGCTGGCCAACTCCTCAACGCTGTTACCGCTTTTCAGATAGCCGCTGCGGACGAATTCTGACAACGGAACCGGAAACGGCCGGGACATGCCGAGGCCATAACGGCGCTGAAAGGCATGAGTGCAGATCAGCCATGAGGCGACTTCTTCATCTGGCGGCGCCGTTTTGACCATCGCGCTGACGTAGTCGAAGTAACCGTTGGCTTCATTGACGAAGCGCTGACCGTTGCTGAGCACGCCGATGATGCCCGGTTTGCCACGCTCGATGATGTGTGGGAAATGTCCAATGCTGCCGTCGGCGTGAGGCACTTGCGAAACCGGTGCCCATGCGACCGGTGACGCAACGTCGCTGTTGACCCGCGCGCCGACGCTTTCGCCCAGACGCAAGCCATCGCCATTCACGGCCAGCGGCGGCAACGCCCAATGTTCGTGGCCGGTGGGTGTACGTGGGAACAGGGCTTTGCGCCGTTCGATGTCGTTGGCGAAACCACCTGCCGCGAGCACTACGGCTTTGCGTGCGTGAACGCGGATCGGACCTTTTTTGCTGTTGATCACTGCACCGCAAACGCGGTTTTCGTCGCGCAGCAATTCAGTTACCGGCGCCGACTCCCACAGCAACACGCCAAGGTCCTCGGCCGATTTCGCCAATCGCGCGACCAGCGCCACGCCGTTGACCAGTTGCAGCGCGCGGCCATGTAGCGCTAAGTCGAACAGGTGCCGGGTGAACCGTCGCGTCACGTGCCATGCGGCTTTCAGCGAACGGGTCAAATTAAGGAATGCGGACAGGTCCGCGCCCGCCATGATCGGCATGCCCATGAAGGACGTTTCGCGCATGGTTGTACGAAGGCGCTTGAGCAAGCGTCCGACCTTGCGCCCGTCGTAGGGGGCGGCAATCACCGATCGTCCGCCGGTGCCCGCGCCCGGTGTGTCGCCATGGATGTCGGCAATCCCGTTGCCGTCGGCGAATTGCAGGGCGGTGTTTTGCTCGAAAAACGCCACCATGCGTGGCCCGGCTTCGAGGAAGGCGTCGATCATCGCCGGGTCAAAATGCTCGCCCAGTTCATGGCGCAAATACGTACGCGGTTGTTCGACGTCTTCGATGATGCCGGCGCGTCGGGCCAGCGGATTGCACGGCACCCACGCCCAACCACCCGACCACGCGGTGGCGCCACCGAACACCGCATCCTTTTCAACGACGATGACCTTCAGGCCATGCCATGCAGCAGTGACGGCTGCCGAAAATCCGGCGGCGCCGGAGCCGACGATCAAAACGTCGCAGTCGATAGCGGGAAGTTCGGCAGGCATCAAACAAGGCTCCAGCGCTGGATTTTTTTTGGAATTTGATTCCAGAAAATAACCATTGCTGCCATTGGCCTACAAGCTTTAACCCAACAAAGCGGGCGGTTATCGAACAACTGGTTCCAGATTTCGCTTTACTGCGGATGTCTTCTAGAATCGGCGAAATTTAAATTGGATTTCCCCATGGCCGGCAGTCAAATCGAACGGGTTTTCAGCGTGCTGGAGAGCCTCACCAGTGATCCGCGCGGGCTGCCGATGCAGGCGCTGGCCGAGCAACTGGATATCCCGAAAAGCGCGACGCACCGTCTGCTCGCCGAGCTGATTCGTCTCGGTTACGTGCGACAGAATCCGGAAACCTTGCGCTATCACCTGTCGACCAAACTGGTCGCGATGGGTTTTCAATATCTGTCGAGCAGCGGTGCCGATATCGTCCAGCCGGTGCTTGACCGACTGGCGCAGGAAACCGGTGAGCTGGTGCGCCTGGGAGTGATCGAGGGCGAGCGGCAGACCTGGATTGCCAAGGCTCAAGGCGCGCGCAACGGTCTGCGTTATGACCCGGACATGGGCCGCGATGCACCGCTGTTTTACACCGCATCCGGGCATGCGTGGCTGGCGTGCATGAGTGATGCCGAGGCGTTATCGCTGGTCGAGCGTCAGGCAGCAGAGGTGCCGGTGGGCGTTGGGCCGAATGCGCCGCGCTCCAATATCGAGTTGCTGGAACGCCTGCGTCTGGCTCGTGAGCAGGGCTATGCGTGTGTCGAGGAAAGTTCAGCGGTGGGGACTTCGGCGATTGCGGCGGTGGTGAAACATCCAACGGATGGTCGCGTGATCGGCGTACTGAGTATTGCCGGGCCGAGTGCGCGGATGCCGGGGGCGCGCTTGCATGAACTGGCGCCGCTGTTGCTGACGTTTGCCGAGGAAATGTCGGCGGCCAGCCTGGCCTCTGAATTGTTTATCTGACACTCCACAAACCCCCTGTAGGAGCTGCCGAAGGCTGCGATCTTTTGATTTTTAACGACAAGATCAAAAGATCGCAGCCTT
>NZ_RWIM01000193.1 GCF_009764645.1 Pseudomonas sp. PB106 | reverse complement strand
AGCTCCCACAGGGTTTTTGGCGTACACAAAACCTGTGGGAGCTGGCTTGCCAGCGATGACAATTTAAAAGGCGATAAAGAGCTCCGGGTTTAACGCACCGCCTCAAACAACCCAGTCGCACCCATCCCGCCACCCACACACATGGTCACAATCCCGTAACGCAAATTGCGCCGTTGCAACTCGCGCACCAGATGCCCGACCTGCCGCGATCCGGTCATGCCAAACGGGTGACCAATGGAAATCGAGCCGCCGTTGACGTTGTACTTCTCGTTGTCGATCTCCAGCCGGTCACGGCTGTACAGGCATTGCGAAGCGAATGCCTCGTTCAATTCCCACAGATCGATATCCGCCACCTGCAAACCTTTCGCCTTGAGCAGCTTCGGCACCGAGAACACCGGGCCGATGCCCATCTCGTCCGGCTCGCATCCGGCCACGGTAAACCCACGGAAAAACGCCTTCGGCTTCAGGCCCAGTTCCAAGGCTTTTTCCAGGCTCATCACCAGGGTCATCGACGCGCCGTCAGACAACTGCGACGAATTGCCCGCCGTCACCGAGCCATCTTCAGCAAATACCGGTTTCAGCCCGGCGAGGCTTTCATAAGTGGTGTCCGGGCGGTTGCAGTCGTCGCGATCGACCACGCCGTCAAGGATCTGCACTTCGCCAGTGTTCTTGTCCTCGACGCGATACTGGACCGCCATCGGCACGATTTCATCGTCGAACAGTCCGGCGGCCTGCGCCTGAGCGGTACGAATCTGACTTTGCAGGGCATAACGATCCTGCGCTTCACGGCTGACGCCATAACGGCGCGCGACCACTTCGGCGGTCTGGCCCATCGTGTAATAGATGCCCGGCGACTGCTGTTTCAGCAACGGGTTGATCAGGTGATCGGTGTTGACGCTTTTCATCGTCAGGCTGATCGACTCGACCCCGCCGGCGACGATGATGTCGCTGCAACCGGAGGCAATCTGGTTGGCGGCAATCGCAATCGCCTGCAGTCCCGACGAGCAGAAACGGTTGAGGGTCATGCCGGCGGTGCCGGTGCCCAGACGCGAGAGCACCGCCACATTGCGACCGATGTTGTAACCCTGCGCGCCTTCATTGGAACCGGCGCCGACGATGCAATCCTCGACGCTAGTCGGGCCGATGTCGTTGCGCTCCAGCAGGGCGTTGACGCAATGAGCCGCCATGTCATCGGGGCGGGTCTGGTTGAACTTGCCGCGAAAGGATTTGGCCAGGCCAGTCCGCACGCTGTCGACGATCACCACTTCACGCATGGCATACCTCATTGTTGTTGTCGGTTGAGAGTGGACCGAGCATAAGTCCACTGCATCAACGACCGCGACAATCATTCACCCCGCGTATGCGTGCCCATCGCCTCAGTCCTTGTGCTTCTTGGCGTGCTTGTCGGACTTCTCGAAGGCATCTTCCAGCGCGCGGTTGATCGTGCGCAGCACCTTGACCCGCGCCCAGCGTTTGTCATTGGCCTCGACCAGCGTCCACGGGGCGATTTCCGAACTGGTGCGGTCGACCATGTCGCCCACAGCGGCACGGTAGTCATCCCACTTGTCGCGGTTGCGCCAGTCGTCCTCGGTGATCTTGAAGCGCTTGAACGGGATTTCCTCGCGCTCCTGGAAGCGCTCCATCTGCGTTTGCTTATCGATGGCCAACCAGAACTTGACGACGATCACCCCAGCGTCGGCCAACTGTTCTTCGAAATCATTGATCTCGCCGTAGGCCCGCAGCCAGTCGGCCGGCGTGCAAAAACCTTCGATACGCTCGACCAACACCCGGCCATACCAGGAACGGTCGAACACAGTGAACTTGCCGCGCGCCGGAATGTGGCGCCAGAACCGCCACAGATACGGTTGCGCCCGCTCCTCTTCGGTCGGTGCGGCAATCGGCACGATGTTGTATTGACGCGGATCGAGCGCCGCCGCGACCCGCCGGATCGCCCCGCCCTTGCCCGCCGCATCGTTGCCTTCGAATACCGCCACCAAGGCGTGGCGACGCATGCGTTTGTCGCGCATCAACCCGGACAGACGCGCCTGCTCGGTGATCAATTGTTCTTCGTAATCTTTCTTGTCCAGACGCTGGGTCAGGTCGAGGCTGTCGAGCAGGTTGAGGTGATCGACCGGCGTGCCCAGCGGCGCCGCGCTGACATCGTGGGGATGCACGTCCGGCCGTTTCAGCGCACTTTGCAAACCCTCAAGGAGGATCTTGCCGACCGCCAGACTGCGATAGTTGGCATCCATGCCTTCGATGACATGCCACGGCGCGTAGTCGCGGCTGGTGCGACGCAGCACGCGCTCACCGTACTTGACGAACTTGTCGTAGGTTTGCGACTGCTGCCAGTCCAGCGGGCTGATGCGCCAGCTGTGCAGCGGGTCATCGGCCAGCGCTTTGAGCCGTGCTTTCATCTGTTTCTTGGACAGGTGAAACCAGAATTTGAAGATCAGTGCGCCTTCATCGCAGAGCATCTTTTCCAGACGCTCGGCACCGGCAATCGCCTGATCCAGACGCGGATCCTTGAACAACCCGTGCACCCGCCCCTGTAGCATCTGGCTGTACCAGTTGCCGAAGAAGATCCCCATCCGCCCTTTGGCCGGGAGCATCCGCCAGTAGCGCCAGGCCGGTGGTCGCGAGAGTTCTTCGTCGCTCTGTTGATCGAAGGTGCGCACCTCGATCAGGCGCGGGTCCATCCACTCGTTGAGCAACTTGACCGTCTCGCCCTTGCCCGCGCCTTCGATGCCGTTGATCAAAATGATCACCGGGAAACGCTTTTGCTGCTGCAACTCGAACTGCGCTTCCAGCAGTGCCTCACGCAACGCGGGCACGGCAGCCTCGTAGGTGTCTTTGTCGATGGCGTGACCGATTTCAGCGGATTCAAACATGGGACGGCTCCTTCCAGGATTCAGCAAGACTAGCGGATTGGGCACGGACGCGGCGCACAAATTCCCCCAGCGTGCGGATTGTCCGCGAGTGATCGTCGGCTGGCCTTGCCATGGATCAAGCAGCCCCTGCGCGATCGGCTAGAATGGCGGCCTTGCCGTTGCCGAGCCTGCCATGAAACCTGTAATGCCCCACGCCCAACTCGACTGGGATGACCACGGACGCCCGCGTTCACGCGTGTTCGATGACGTGTACTTTTCCGACCAGTCGGGGCTGGAAGAAACCCGTTATGTGTTCCTCGAACAGAATCGTTTGGCCGAGCGTTTTGCCGCGTTGCCGGCGGATGGACGTCTGGTCATCGGTGAAACCGGCTTCGGCACCGGACTGAATTTTCTTTGCGCCTGGCAACTGTTCGAACAGCACGCCGTGGCCGGTGCGCGGCTGCATTTCGTCAGTGTCGAAAAGTACCCGCTGAGCCCTGCCGACCTGCAACGGGCCTTGGCCCTGTGGCCGGAACTCAAACCGTTGGCCGATCAGTTGCTCAAGCATTACGTGGCGATTCATCAGGGTTTTCAGCGCATCACCCTGGCCCATGGCCGCGTGACCCTGACGTTGCTGATCGGCGATGCGCTGGAGCAATTGCCGCAACTGGACGCGCAGATTGACGCGTGGTTTCTCGACGGCTTTGCCCCGGCGAAAAACCCCGACATGTGGACCGCCGAACTGTTCGTCGAGCTGGCGCGACTGGCAGCGCCGGGTTCGACCATCAGCACCTTCACCAGCACCGGTTGGGTGCGACGCCTGCTCAACGCCGCCGGATTCAAGATGAAACGCACGCCGGGCATCGGCCACAAGTGGGAGATCCTGCGCGGCGAATTTCTCGCCTGGCCGGCAGAGGTGGCACCGCCAGCCGCCCAGAAACCATGGTTCGCCCGCCCCGCGCCGCTGACGGGTGAACGCCGGGCGCTGGTGATCGGCGCCGGTCTGGCGGGTTGTGCGACGGCAGCGAGCCTCGCCGCGCGGGGCTGGCAGGTCAGTCTGCTGGAGCGCCATGCAGGTGTTGCCGAGGAAGCGTCGGGCAATCCGCAAGGCGTGCTGTACCTGAAACTGTCGGCCCACGGCACCGCGTTGTCGCAGCTGATTGTCAGTGGCTTCGGCTACACCCGTCGCCTGCTGGAAACCCTGCAACGCGGCACTGACTGGGACGATTGCGGCGTGCTGCAACTGGCCTTCAATGCCAAGGAAGCCGAGCGTCATGCGCAATTAGCCGAAGCATTCCCCGAAGATCTGTTGCAGTGGCTGGAGCAGCCAGAAGCCCAAGCCCGCGCCGGTGTCGGTCTGGCCCACGGCGGTTTGTACTACCCCGAAGGGGGTTGGGTGCATCCACCGGCGCTGTGTCAGGCTCAGGCTGCGCAGGCAAACATCGAACTGCTCAGCCATAGCGAAGTGCTGGAACTGCGCAAGGTCGAAGATCGATGGCAGGTCTTCGACGGCGAGCGCCTGCTGGCCAGTGCCCCGGTCGTGGTGCTGGCCGGCGCGGCCGAGATCAAGCGTTTCGCGCAAAGCGCCGAGTTGCCGCTCAAGCGCATTCGCGGGCAGATCACCCGGCTCACGCAAACTGCGCGCAGTCAGGCGCTGACCACCGTGGTCTGCGCCGAAGGCTACGTCGCCCCGGCCCGCCTGGGCGAACACACCCTCGGCGCCAGTTTCGATTTCAACAGCGACGACCTGACCCCGACCACCGCCGAACATCTGGGCAATCTGGCGATGCTCGAAGAAATCTCCAGCGACCTGGTGTCACGCCTGAACATCGACGCACAACCCACCGACAGCCTTCAGGGCCGTGCGGCCTTTCGCTGCACCAGCCCCGACTATTTGCCGATCGTTGGCCCCCTCGCCGATCGCCAGGCGTTCCTCGACGCCTACGCCGCACTCAGCAAGGATGCCCGACAAGTGCCGGACATCGCCTGCCCATGGCTCGACGGTTTGTACGTCAACAGCGGTCACGGTTCACGCGGTCTGATCACCGCACCAGTGTCTGGCGAATTGCTCGCTGCGTGGCTGGACAACGAACCATTGCCGTTGCCGCGCAGCGTGGCCGAGGCGTGTCACCCCAACCGTTTTGCGTTGCGCCGACTGATTCGCGGCAAATGACCGTTCTCAATCAGGCACCGAGCAGACGCCTTGGTCGATGGCTTTCAATGCTTCACTGGTAAAGGCTTTGAACGCGACCATTTCAGCCCTGTCTTTCGCCACCATGACCGTGTCGAGTTGCCTGAGGTACTCGGCACTGGTGAGGATGTCGGCCTTGTCGAACAAGGCCTGGATTTTCTCGCCATTGATTTCGTCGATATCGGTGAATTTCGCTGACTGCGTGCGCCTGAGGTAATCACGCCAAAACGGCTGGCGCACGATGAAGTCCATCCACTTCGAGGACATCTCCGCCGCGTCGACCCGAGTTTTGGCCGCCTCCAGGTCCGACGCTTTCACACCGCTCAAAGACGCGTAACGCATATGGCGCGGTTGGCCGGGCAAGTCATAGTGATCCGCCAGCCCGGTGCGGAAAGCCAGACTGACCTCCAGCGGATCGACACTCAGGTTTCGACTGACATGATCGCGGGCAATCTGCTCCAGCTGTTCCAGCCGAAACAGACCGCGACCCAGTTTGAGCAACGTCGCGGTGGGAGCTTTTGCGTCGGCAGCCTGCGCAACGACACTGTCGACTTGCACCGCCACTTCCAGATGGCTGAAGTTGGACGCGGCCGAATCCGTGCAGTTGATCGGGTTGGCGGCCAGATCCAGTAACTGTTCGCGCAATGCGGTTTTGGCCTCTGCTGCGCTTAATACCCGCCACACCCGCTGCGTCATGTCTTCGCGAACTTTGTTGCTTTCGGCGGTATTGCCCAGCTCTGCCAGCAAGTGAAACAGCCCCTCGGCGGATTTATCGTCCTTGAGCGCGCTCCACAGCGGCTCGCGTTTGGACCACTGCTCGCCAGCCTCCTCCGGGAACCAGATCGAGCGCGCCTTTTGTTCGTCGAGACGCGCCAGATCATCTTCCAGATAGCCCATGCCGATACCGATTCGATCCCGATAGGCTTTCAACAAGTCAGCGCTGGCTTTCAACAACTCGTTGTGCCGCAGATTGAGGGTTTCAGTGAAGCGCTTGGGCATCTCGAACAACCACGCGGGCAGGTCCTTGATCACGTTATTGCGCAAGTCCACCCGATCCAGATTCGGCAGACGCGACAAGCCCACCGGCAACTCGGTGAGACCCGTGCTGCGCAAGGACAGGTAACGCAGATCCAGCATTTTCTTCACGTCCGGGGTAGCGCCCAACGGATTGCCGTTCAGATTCAACGTCTGCAACGAGCGAAGATCGGCGAGCTCCTTCAAGGACGCTTCGGTCAGTTTGATCTGGTTGTCCGGCAGGCACAGCCGCTCAAGTTTTGATAACCGCGTGATCACTGGGGGCAGTTCGCTGAGCTGATTATTATCCAGCTCCAGGGATTCGATTTGTGGGAATGAGCCGAGAAAACTGCCCACCGTGTTATCCAGCTGCATGTTTTTCAGCGAAACCAGTTTGATGTGATCAAAGTTGATGTCTGCCGGCAGTACCGGCAGATCAGCCACGCGCATGCCATCGAGCTTCAGCCCACACACAGGCCGGCCCTGCGCATCGGGCAGCAAAATTCGCCGACGAAAGCTGTCCTCGATCTGGTTGGCCACGGTCTGACGATTTTTCGCCAGCTCGCGCCCCACCACTGCAACCGAGCTTGAGGGATCACTTTCGCGCCAGAACTCCAGGGTTTCGCCCAGACGCTCCAGGTCGTGGCGCAATTTGCGCACGTGCTTTTCCCGGGCCATCGCATCATTGCCCACGGTGTTGAGAAATTCGTCGGCCTGCACTTCGGTAAATAACGGAAAAAGTCTACGCACCTTGTACAGCAGCGACTTGGAGTGTTTCGACGACAACATTGGCGGGTCGGCCTGGACACAGGCGGGTTCAGCGACCTCGGGGGTATATTGTCCTGTGGCGTCCAGGCCGGCATCCTGCGCACGCTCATCGAGGGCGACATCCAGCAATTTGCCGCGCAGTCGTGCACCGTCATCGAACTGCGGCTCGTCAAAACCCAATTTGCGCTGCTTGGCAGGCGGCAACGTCTTGAGAATCCCTTCATAGAGAGCCTCGGGGCCGGCAGGCACACGCCCGAGGGAGATGCCGTCACCGTTAAAGGCTTCGTAGCCGGTTTTCAGCTTGACCAGTTTGAACGTATTGGCCGCCAGCGCCGTTGGCTTTCCGACGCTCGCCAGCAGCGTGCCCTTGAGCGCACCCTGGTGTAATTGCAGGCGCCAATCGGCTCCCCAGCCGTCTAAGCGCGCCAGCAGCTGAATGGCCAGTTTTTCGCTGTCAACACTGTTCAGAGTCGTCAGGTACAACCCGCTCAGCGCACGATCAAGACGTAAAATCCCCACGGCTTCGCGACTCTTCTGCGCCAGGGCCAATGGCACCCGGCCGGTACTGCGCAAGCTTGCACGTTCAACGCTCGGCGCCTGATCGAGCAACGCCTGCGCCACACGCGAGGGAAGTTCAGGATGCGCCTTGCGCAGTTTCACTACCTCCTCGGCGTCGCTATGGTCGTAGACGCGATACAACTGCTCGAAAAATGGCTGACGATCCGCCTTCACCGTCGCCCCGATTTTTTTCGCCAACTGGTCGCTTTCGCCATTTGCGTAGCGGCCTTCCAGCAGCGCATCCACGTCTTTCTGATCCAGCCGGTTGATCACCGTGTCCAGCAAATGGCCTTCGTCCAGCTGTTTCTGGGTAACTGTGATGCTGAGCGATTCATCTTCAACCAAGGTGTTGGGGTAAGTAGCGAGCGTTTGCGCATCACTGCCGACGACCTTGATGTAGTGATCCGTCGGCCAGTTTTTCAATTTTGGCAGGGCCAACACTTGTTCCTGCACATAGCGGCTGCTCTGTGCCTCGCCCTGTTCCATCTGCTCGATAAAGGCGTTCAGGCGGTTTTCGATCCCGAAGCGCTCGATCATGTCGCGCAATCGCGGTGACAACGCCTCGTTTTCATCGAAGCTGTGAAAAAGCGTTCTGTGCGAGGTTTGAGTGAGCCTGCGCGCCATGTCCAGACGCAGCTCTTCCATGTCGGCCAGGCCAGGGTCGATACGCTTCAAGGCGTAGGCGGAGCCGGCCCAGCCGCGAGCACTTTCGCCAGGATGACGCCACCCACCGTCAATATGCTGTTCAAGCGGCGGCGAATAGGCTGTTTTGCGAGTGGGATGTTCAAGGCGCCAAATCTTCGTCCCCGGAATGCGCACACCGCCGTAGACCAGATGACCTATGCGCCCGAACGACTTGCCTTGGGCTTGATAGAAGCCGCTGGTGTTGGCCGCGCCGATGGCATCCGCAGGGAGCGACTGCGCGTAAGCGCCGAGTTGCGGTTTCCACAATCGCGGTTGTCCGGCGCTGTTGAGAATGCTTGTGAACTGGCCAAAGAACTCCGGATGCGCACGCACGGTTTGCTTCACCAGCGCGGTGACGGCTTTCTGTCCGGCGGCCATCGCGGCCATCATCGCGACGCTTTCCACCACGCTTAAAAGATGGTGCAAGGCTTCCTGCCGATCACCGTGGCGCCAATCCTCGACACCTTCGTAGATCTCGCCGAGCAACTGCCCGATGGCCACGCCCATTATCAACTGGCCAAGTCCCGGTACGAAAAAACCGGCAAGCGAAGCGACGGTGACGCCCACCTCGATGTAATTGAGCAGACGTTTCTTGCGTTGCTCCTGATCGACATCCGCCGTCGGCACGACGAGCGAACGCGCGTCGATCTGCAACTTGCCGACGTGGCTTTGCACCATGAAATCGAACAACGGCACGCTGATCGGCAACTGCCTGATCGTGCCCAGATTGCGCTTGCTCGCGAATGTCTTGTAGAAGTCGACCTTGTTGTCTTCGTCCAGGCAATGGGCGAAATAATCCTTGTAGCTTTTTACGTTCAGCTTGAGCGTCAAATATTCTTTGAAAGCGTTGAAACTGGGGTATTCGTACAGCGGCCGTTTGGGCTCGCCAGGCATGTAAACCAGGCACCACTCGTTGGCATGGGTCTCGATCGAGTTCACCGAAAACACCACCACGCCCCAAATGCAGGCCCCGTGAATCTCGATGCCCTGCATGATCAGCGGCAGGTTATGGACGTGCAGAGTGGTCGGGCCGGCCACGCCATTGGCGTCTATCAGTCGCTGCAACAGCTCGCTTCGGGACGGGCTGATATCGGATCGGGCCCGAGCCAGTTGCACGTCCAGTTGCAGCAGCAGCTTTTTCATCGCCGCGATGTTCTGACTTATGCCGCTGTTGATCACGGTCTTGCCTTTGTCGTCGCGCAATCCGACGACTTGCTCGAAATGGGTTTGATACTGTTTGCCCAGATCGAGCTTGCGGCACAGACGGGCGAAAACGTGAGGCGTCAGGTCGTCGACCTCCTCGGCGCCGCTGGCGATTTTCACCACGCTGCCTTGCGGAAAGCCATCGGCCTTCTCTTCATTGGCGGTAAAGTTCTGCATCGCCGCGTTGAGCAAAGACTGAGTGGCCAAGGGGATGTTCGATTTCGGTGTAGCAACAGGCGCCGTTGTGGGGGCCGACATGGCCGGCCCAGTGGCTTTCTCAAGGCTGACAATCCCGGTCTTAGCCGCACCAGCGCCCGTCTGAGTGGTGGTGTCGGCCGCTTGGCCCAGGGCAACCAATGTCGGGTTGCCGCCGGTTTTTTCTTCCGGACCACAACCACAGTCAGTGCCCGGAAGCTCAAGGCTATCCAGCTCGACATCGAATTCGATGTCCTCCCATTGCTCGACCAGCGCAGTATTCAAAGCATTGCTGCAAAAGACCTTCAAGGGTCGCAATTTGCTTAGATCGGCTTCGACTTTGCTGCGACTGGCTTGCAGATCGCGCGCGGTCTTATCCAAAGCTCCCAGGGTTTTCGCAGAAGCGTTGAGCGACCAGGGTGGCAGCGCTTTTTGCAGGGTTTCGGCGGTGTCGAGATCGCCCGTGGCCTCGAGCAAGCTGGTCAGCACCTGCTGCGGCGTGGGCGGCGTAACGGGCGTTTCTGCCGGGGCTGCTGCGGGGGTCGCGGTGGGCGTCGATGCCGGGGGGTTCGTTGCGGTGGTGGTCATCGGCAATATTCCTTTATTGCTGGATCAAGCCTTCACCCTAGCGATTTACGAGGCTCATTAAAAACGCGAAATTCTGCAGGGTGACCGCCTGTTTCCAACAGTAATTCGCATATTTGCGATACCCGGATACCGCACAAGCCTGATCCGTTTGCGCTATGGCCCGCCGGTCTGACAACCTCGCTTATAACTTATCGTTCTAAAACTCCGCTGATCGAGGCGGGTCAGTTTCTGAGTACCCGCCCTTCTGGCGCGGTGCCATTTGCCCCTCCCCAACGGAAAAACCGGTAAGGACTTTATGTGCGGATTAGCTGGCGAGTTACGTTTTGATCAACAACCTGCAGACCTTGCAGCCATCGAGCGAATCACCCATCACCTGGCTCCTCGCGGCCCTGACGCGTGGGGCTTCCATGCCCAAGGGCCGATTGCCCTGGGTCATCGTCGCCTGAAAATCATGGACCTGTCGGACGGCTCGGCGCAGCCGATGATCGACAGCCAGCTCGGCCTGTCACTGGCCTTCAACGGCGCGATCTACAACTTCCCGGAATTGCGCGCTGAGCTAGAAGCGCTGGGCTACGCCTTCTATTCCGGTGGCGACACCGAAGTAGTGCTCAAGGGCTACCACGCCTGGGGCGAGGCGCTGCTGCCTAAGCTCAACGGCATGTTTGCGTTTGCCATTTGGGAGCGCGATGCCAAGCGTCTGTTTATTGCCCGTGACCGTCTCGGTGTGAAGCCGTTGTACCTGTCGCGTACCGGCCAGCGTTTGCGTTTCGCCTCGGCCCTGCCAGCGCTGCTCAAGGGTGGCGACATCAACCCGATCCTCGATCCGGTGGCGCTCAATCATTACCTGAATTTCCACGCTGTGGTCCCAGCACCGCGCACCCTGCTGGCGGGCATCGAAAAGCTGCCGCCAGCGACCTGGATGCGCGTTGAAGCCGATGGCACCACCGAGCAGAAAACCTGGTGGACGCTGCCTTACGGCCCACGCGAAGACGAGAAAAACCTGAACCTGGAAGACTGGGTCGACCGCGTCCTCGACAGCACCCGCGAAGCGGTGGCGATCCGTCAACGTGCGGCCGTGGATGTCGGCGTGCTGCTGTCCGGCGGTGTCGATTCGAGCATGCTGGTTGGTCTGTTGCGTGAAGTCGGCGTGGAAAACCTCTCGACCTTTTCCATCGGTTTCCAGGATGCCGGCGGTGAGCGCGGTGACGAGTTTCAGTATTCCGATCTGATCGCCAAACACTACGGCACCCAGCACCATCAATTGCGCATCGACGAGAAAGAGATCATCGAGCAACTGCCCGCCGCGTTCCGTGCGATGAGCGAACCGATGGTCAGCCACGACTGCATCGCTTTCTATTTGCTTTCCCGCGAAGTCGCCAAGCACTGCAAAGTGGTGCAGAGCGGCCAAGGCGCGGACGAGTTGTTCGCCGGTTATCACTGGTATCCACAGGTCGATGGCGCAGCCGATCCATATGCTGCCTATCGCACCGCGTTTTTCGACCGCAGCTACGACGACTACGCCGCCACCGTGCAGCCGAAGTGGCTGACCGCGAATGACGCTGCCGGCGACTTCGTGAAAGAACATTTCGCACAACCCGGCGCCGACGCTGCAGTGGACAAAGCCCTGCGTCTGGACAGTACGGTGATGCTGGTCGATGACCCGGTCAAACGTGTCGACAACATGACCATGGCTTGGGGCCTGGAAGCGCGCACGCCGTTTCTCGACTATCGACTGGTGGAACTGTCAGCCCGAGTACCGGGCAAATTCAAGCTGCCCGACGGCGGTAAGCAAGTGTTGAAAGAAGCTGCGCGCCGAGTCATTCCTAGTGAAGTGATCGACCGCAAAAAAGGCTACTTCCCAGTGCCCGGTCTCAAGCATTTGCAGGGCGATACACTGAACTGGGTGCGCGAACTGCTGCTTGATCCGAGTCAGGATCGCGGCCTGTTCAACCCGGCCATGCTCGACAAATTGCTGACCGACCCGCAAGGCCAACTGACGCCGTTGCGCGGTTCGAAACTGTGGCAACTGGCGGCCCTGAACCTGTGGCTCAGTGAACAAGGAATCTGATCGATGAAACCCCACGCCACGGCCATCAACCAGCGTTTGATTCGCGGGCAGACACCGTCTTATGAACGCTTGCAGGCGCGTCTGGCCGAAGACGGCAGCACGCTGGCCGCCGAGCCGATTGCGCTGCATTGCGGCTGGGGCCGATTGCTGATCGGCCACACCTTTCCCGACCCGGCATCGCTGGCCCGCGAGCTGCTCAATGAACAGCCGGGCGAACGCGATATCGCCCTGTACGTCGCGGCGCCGCAGCAGATTCTCGGACTGGAACCGACACAGTTATTTCTCGACCCGTCCGACACCTTGCGTCTGTGGTTCAGCGACTACCGTCAGGCCACCCGCGTGTTTCGCGGCTTCCGCATCCGTCGCGCGCAGAGCGAGGCGGACTGGCAGGCGATCAATCAGCTGTATTCGGCACGCGGCATGTTGCCGATCGATGCCACGCTGCTGACCCCGCATCATCAGGGCGGCCCGGTGTATTGGCTGGCCGAGGACGAGGACAGCGGCGCGGTGATCGGCAGCGTCATGGGCCTGAATCATCAAAAAGCGTTCAATGATCCGGAAAACGGCAGCAGCCTGTGGTGTCTGGCGGTGGATCCGCAGTGTTCGCGTCCGGGCGTTGGTGAAGTGTTGGTGCGGCACTTGGTCGAACATTTCATGAGTCGCGGTTTGAGCTATCTGGATCTGTCGGTATTGCATGACAACCGTCAGGCGAAAAGTCTCTACGCCAAGCTCGGCTTTCGTAACCTGTCGACCTTCGCCATCAAGCGCAAAAACGGTATCAATCAGCCGTTGTTTCTCGGCCCGGGGCCAGAGGCGCAGTTCAATCCGTATGCGCGGATCATCGTTGAAGAAGCCCATCGGCGCGGTATCGATGTGCAGGTCGATGATGCCGATGCCGGGCTGTTCACCCTCAGCTATGGCGGACGCCGCGTGCGTTGCCGCGAATCCCTGAGCGATCTGACCAGCGCGATCAGCATGAGCCTATGTCAGGACAAAAGCCTGACGCACAAGGTGTTGAAAGCGGCCGGGTTGAATCTGCCGTCGCAGCAACTGTCGGGTAACGCCGACGACAATCTGGCCTTCCTTGATGAGCACCAACGGGTGGTGGTCAAGCCGCTCGACGGTGAACAAGGCCAGGGTGTTGCAGTGGATCTGCAGAGCATCGAAGAGGTGCAGCAAGCGATCGAATCGGCGAAGTCATTCGACAGCCGCGTGCTGTTGGAGAGCTTCCACGAAGGCCTCGATCTGCGGATTCTGGTGATCGGTTTTGAAGTGGTCGCGGCGGCAATTCGCAAGCCGGCGGAAGTGGTCGGCGACGGTTATCATTCCATCGGCGCGCTGATCGAGGCGCAGAGCCGACGTCGGCAAGCGGCCACCAGCGGCGAAAGCAAGATTCCACTCGATCACGAAACCCAGCGCACCTTGCATGCAGCCGGTTATGACTACAGCAGCATTTTGCCGGCGGGTGAACATCTGTTTGTGCGGCGTACGGCGAATCTGCACACCGGCGGCACGCTGGAGGATGTCACGGCGATTCTGCACCCGACCCTGGTCGATGCGGCGGTGCGCGCGGCGCGGGCGCTGGACATTCCGATGGTCGGGCTGGACTTGATGGTGCCGGCGGCGGATCAGCCTGAATACGTGTTTATCGAAGCCAACGAACGTGCGGGCCTGGCCAACCATGAGCCGCAGCCGACGGCGGAGCGGTTTGTCGACTTGTTGTTTCCGCACAGTCAGCCGGCTGTCTGACATTTCCTGATCGTTCCCACGCTCTGCGTGGGAACGCCTCACCGGACGCTCCGCGTCCATTTGGGACGCAGAGCGTCCCGGGCTGCATTCCCACGCAGAGCGTGGGAACGATCAGTGCTCAACCCATCAGGAGTTTCCATGACTACGCAAATCCCCGAACCGGATCTCAACTACCTGCAGAAAGTCCTCCTGGAAATGCTCGCCATTCCCAGCCCCACCGGGTTTACCGACACCATCGTGCGCTACGTCGCCGAGCGTCTGGAAGAACTCGGCATCCCGTTCGAAATGACCCGGCGCGGCACGATTCGCGCCACGCTCAAAGGCAAGAAAAACAGCCCTGATCGTGCGGTCTCCGCGCATTTGGACACCATCGGTGCTGCCGTCCGCGCTGTGAAAGACAACGGTCGCCTGACCCTCGCCCCGGTCGGTTGCTGGTCGAGCCGTTTCGCCGAGGGCAGCCGCGTCAGCCTGTTCACCGACAACGGTGTGATTCGCGGCAGCGTGTTGCCGCTGATGGCGTCGGGGCATGCGTTCAATACGCAAGTGGATGAGATGCCGATCAGTTGGGATCATGTCGAACTGCGTCTGGACGCCTATTGCACGACCAGGGCCGATTGCGAATCGCTGGGCATCAGTGTCGGTGACGTGGTGGCGTTCGATCCCCTGCCGGAGTTCACCGAAAGCGGCCACATCAGCGCCCGTCACCTGGATGACAAGGCTGGCGTTGCAGCACTCCTCGCATCGCTCAAAGCCATCGTCGACAGCGGTCAGGAACTGATGATCGACTGCCATCCGCTGTTCACCATCACCGAGGAAACCGGCAGCGGCGCGGCGGCGGCACTGCCGTGGGACGTCAGCGAGTTCGTCGGTATCGATATTGCGCCCGTCGCACCGGAGCAGCATTCCAGCGAACACGCTGTGAGTGTGGCGATGCAGGATTCCGGGGGACCTTACGACTATCACTTGTCGCGGCACTTGCTGCGCCTGGCCAGTGAAAACGAACTGCCGGTGCGCCGAGACATGTTCCGTTACTACTTCAGCGACGCGCATTCGGCGGTGACCGCCGGCCACGACATCCGCACCGCCCTGCTCGCCTTCGGCTGCGACGCAACCCACGGTTATGAGCGCACGCACATCGACAGTCTGGCGGCACTCAGTCGCTTGCTGGGGGCTTACATCCTGAGTCCGCCAGTGTTTGCCAGCGACGCGGCGCCGGCGAATGCCTCACTGGATCGCTTTAGTCATCAGATTGAACATGACACGCAGATGGAGAGCGATACGCGGGTGCCGTCGGTGGATAGCCTGGTGGGGCAACGTTCGGATAGCTGATCCGGATTTGTCATGGCAGGACTGGCCCCATCGCAGGCAAGCCAGCCCCCACGGTTTTCGCGGTGAATCCCATATTTGTGAACACCCTCAAATCCTGTGGGAGCTGGCTTGCCAGCGATGAGGCCAGCCCGATCAACACAAGACTGGCAGGCCAATCGCAATCGCCGTAGCATCCCGACATTGATTTGACCGAGGTGCCCCATGCTCATCCCTTACGACGCTCTTGAAGTCGACACCCTCACCCGCCTCATCGAGGATTTCGTCACCCGCGACGGCACCGACAATGGCGATGACACGCCGCTGGAAACCCGCGTGCTGCGCGTGCGTCAGGCATTGACCAAGGGCCAGGCCCTGATCGTCTTCGACCCGGAAAGCGAGCAATGCCAGTTGATGCTCAAGCACGACGTGCCCAAGCATCTGTTCGACTGAAAATCCTCAGCGGATCTTTTCAACGGCCTCCTTGCGCTTGATTCGCTCATAGACTTCCGAGCGATGCACATTGACCTTTTGTGGGGCCTCGACGCCAAAGCGCACGCTGGAACCGTTCACTGACAGAACGCGCAGGGAAATGTCGTCGCCAATGGAAATCAACTCACCGACAACACGGCTGAGTACTAGCATGGGGTTCGTCCTTCAGGATTAGCAAACCCTGAAGATGCGCGGCTTGCAGCCGCTGTTCAATGTGCGGCGAGCAAATCAGTTTTGCCTTACAGACCCGATAACACCGGGCCGTAAGACGTTTCCCACGAGTGACCACTCAGGCTGCGGAAAACCGTGGCCCGAACAGAATCACGCTGGCGCCGATCACGCACAACGCCACGCCGATCCAGTCCGATCCCAATGGACGAACCCGCTCGACCACCATCAGCCAGCCAATCGAAGCGACGATGTAAATCCCGCCATAAGCGGCATAGGCACGTCCGGCGTAGTTGGCTTCGACACGGGTCAGCAACAGCGCAAACAGCGTCAGGCTGAGCAGCGCGGGAATCACCCACAACGCACTTTTGCCTTGGCGCAGCCACATGAAGAAGGCAAAGCAACCGGCGATTTCAAACAATGCCGCGAGGAAGAACCACAGGTAATTGAGCATTCAGATGTCTCGACAGGGTGACCATTGCGGCCACCCTAACGACGCCGCACGCAACGAACAAGATCAGCCGTTGTTTTGTTTGGCCTTGGCGCGCATTTTCTCGGCCATCGAGGTCATTTCGTTGTAGAGCAACTGCGGGTTTTTCTGCTTGATCGCCCAAGCCATACGCCCCTGTTCGTGAGGCAGGATCATGAATTCGCCGGCGGCGACTTGCTGATAGATGTAGTCCGCGATATCGGCGGCGGTAATCGGCGAACTTTCCAGCAACTTGCCGACCGCCGCTTTCATTGCCGGGGTCGGGCCACGGAACGAGTCGAGCAAGTTGGTCTGGAAGAACGATGGGCAAACCACATGCACACCGACTTCCTGCTGCGCCAGTTCGATCAACAGACTTTCCGAGAGCGCGACAACACCGGCCTTGGCGACGTTGTAGTTACTCATGGCCGGGCCCTGCATCAACGCCGCCATGGAGGCGATGTTGATGATCTTGCCTTTGCTTTGCTCCAGCAGCGGCAAGAACGCTTTGCAGCCCTTGACCACGCCCATCAGGTTGATCGCGATCTGCCAGTCCCAGTCTTCCAGCGACAGCTCGCTGAAGAACCCGCCCGACGCCACACCGGCGTTGTTGACGATGATGTCGATGCCACCGAGCTTCTCTTCGCAGGCTTGAGCGAACGCAGTCAGTTGGCTGTAATCACGCACATCGCAACGCTGGATGAACCCATCGCCACCAGCCTCACGAACCATTTTGAGGGTTTCCTGCAGACCGGGCTCACTGACGTCGGACAGCGCCAGTTGCCAGCCTTCGCGCGCCCAGCGCAGCGCGATTTCGCGACCCAGGCCTGAGCCCGCGCCAGTGATCATCATGCGATTTTGCATAGCAGAGAGCCTTGTTGTTCCGGGGAAGATGCGCGGAGTGTAGCGAAGGTTCCGTGCGCGCCCACGCTCCATCAAGTTGCTGAATGGAGGATCAAAAGATCGCAGCCTTCGGCAGCTCCTACATGGATTTGTGTAGGGGCTGTCGAGTGAAACGAGGCGGCGATCTTTTCGCGTCAAAGGAAATAAGCGACTAATCCAAATACATTAAAAAAACATTGAATTTTCTTTCACTCGCCGCAGTCGGAATTTGTAAGCCGTCTGGAATTACTTAGTCTCCAGTCGCCCCTTGAACACCAAGACTTCTCGAACTCTCTCAACAAGGAAATCGACATGGGCACAATTCTTATCATTATCCTGATCCTGTTGCTGATCGGTGGTCTGCCGGTCTTCCCGCACTCCAGAAGTTGGGGTTATGGCCCGTCGGGCATCATCGGTGTGGTGTTGGTCGTGCTGCTGGTGCTGTTGCTACTTGGCCGGATATAACGATCTAACCGGCAAAAAAAAGAGGCCCTTTTCAGGGCCTCTTTTTTATTGCGCGAACTTTCACTTCACAGCGCGTTAGTCCGGCTTGCCGTTAACCACACCGGCGGTGTTGTCCATCAGACTCTTGGTCGCCGTTTGCAGGAACGCTTCGAGTTTCTGTTTCAACTCGGCGGTGCGCGGTGCATTCGGAATAACCTCGGCACTTGGGTTGGCGCCCAGTTGGTACTGATAGATTTTCGCCGACATGTCTTTGTCTTTCGGCAGCACCAGGATCTGGTCAGCGGTGACGATGGCAGTGGTCTGCTCGCTGCCCGACGGCTTGATCACACCGAAACCGGTATCACCTTCCGGCAGGTTGAGCAGGTCACGGCCCCAGCACTGATGACGCACTTCACCACCGAGGCGACCCATGATGGTCGGCACGATGTCGATCTGCGTGCCCACGGTGTGGTCACGAGTACCGAACTTCTCCTGAATGCCCGGCGCGATCATCAGCATCGGCACGTTGAAGCGGCCAAGATCCATTTCGGTGATCTGGCGCTCGTTGCCGAAGCCGTGGTCACCGACGATGACGAACAGGGTTTCCTTGAAGTACGGCTCTTTACGCGCCTTCTCGAAGAACTGACCCAAGGCCCAGTCGGAGTAGCGCATGGCGGTCAAATGTTCGTTGAGGCTGCCGCGATCGGTGACGCGCTCGACCGGCAATGGCGTCGGCAAGGCGTACGGCGTGTGGTTGGACAGGGTTTGCAGCAGCGCATAGAACGGTTTGCCGTTTTCGCGTTTCTTCAATTCGATCAGACCACGGTCGAACATGTCCTGGTCGGACACGCCCCAGGTCGGATCGGAGAACACCGGGTCAACGAAATCATTACGGCCAACGAAGTTGGTCATGCCCTGGTTGCTGAAGAAACCCGACTGGTTGTCCCAGGCAAAGTCACCGTTGTAGACATAGACGTCGTCGTAGTCACGGTGGCTTAGCAATTGCGGCAGGCCGGACAGCTTGTGGCTGCCTTCCGGGGTCTGCATCAGGTATTCGAAACCTGGCAGATTGGGGAAGCAGGCCATGGTCGCGAACATACCCTGGTGGGTGTGCGTGCCGTTGGAGAAGAAGCGGTCGAACAGCAGGCCTTCCTTCGACAGTTTGTCCAGGTATGGCGTGATGTTGCCCGGCGCGCCCAGAGCACCGACCGAGTGACCGGCCATGCTTTCCATCAGGATCACCACGACGTTCTTGATCGGCAGCGTCTTGTCGGCTGGCGGCATGTAGTCACGGCGCACAGCGGCGATGTCGCCATCGACCAGCTTGTCGTCCGGCATGACCAGCATCTCGCGCACGACTTTCTGCGCCTGTTCTTGCGGCAGTGTGGCTTTCCAGATGTTGTCGCGGTCTTCGCCCATGCGGTCCTTGGCGGCCGCGATCAACGACAACGTGCCATTGAGGCCGAGCTGGTTGGCAAAGTTCGATTCGGTGGTGTAGACGTCACCCCAACGCATTGGCGGGCCCTGACGCAGGGTGCCACGAGCGGCAACCACGCAGATCAGCAGGCACACCACGAATACCGCCAGACGGGTATACCACGGCGCTACCTGGCGAGTACCGACATTGCCACCACTGAACGGCCCGCGCGGGCGCGTGGCGCGATCGGCACCTTTGAAGGCCAGGGTCAGAATCACCGTACCGATGACCCACGCCAGCAGATAACGCACCACCGGGAAACCGTACCAGAGCATGCTCATCACGGTTTTCGGGTCTTCTTTCACGTACTGGAACACCAGACCGTTGAGGCGCTGGTGAAACTCGCGATAGAAGTCCATCTCCATCAGGCCGAGGAACAGCGCGATGCTCGAGGCGATGGTCAGCCACAGACGGAAGAAACCGCGCGCGGCCATGGCGCGGGCACTGAACAGCGCCAGCACCAGCGGAATGCACACATAGACCACCAGGCGCAGGTCGAAACGCAGGCCGTTGGCGAAAGCTTCGAGAAAGGTCGAAGCCGGGGTATCAAGGATCATCTCGCGGTTGTAGACCAGCAGCGCGAGGCGCAGCACGGAAAACATCACCATCATGACCAGCGCACAGAGCAACGTGTAGGCCAGATGCGATTTGACGGTCGGTTGCAGCAGGCGAGCAGAAGATCGCTGCTGATTCAGGGCGTCCGGGTTTGCCATGTCGTTTTAGGACCCATTGGAAGTTGAAGTTGCAAAAATACAGCGGCGCCATGCCCTCTATTGGCCATTCCAGGCCCCGGGGTTTGCGCGGTGCGCAAATGTTGCACGATCACCCACGCCATTGCCATTGATTACTGCCGCGCTGCCAGACACTTTCATTTAGAGCGGTGACAGCCGGCAAACAGCGCGGGCGAATTGTCTTGAACGCTTTGTGAAAATTTCGTTCAACGCATATCTGGAAACACAATATAGATACAAAACAAAACGCCCCGTATCGGTCGGGGCGTTTTGCAAAGCGCGCGTTTGATTACTTCTCGGCGCGTTCTTTCAAGGCTTTGAGGGTGTTGAACGGTGCGTCGACCACGAACTTGTTGGCAACCATCGCCGGCACGCTGCCACCTGGCTCGGTGTGCACTTGGTAGGTCACTTCAACCTGATCGCCCTTGGGTACGAACTTCCAGAAACCTTTGACCTGCTGCACGCGGACAAAGCCCTTTTCTTCCGGCATGTACGTCGGCAAGCCTTCCAGGTTGCGGGTCAGGCTGCCATCGGCGCCTTCGACGGTGGTGACTTTCAGCACTGAATCACGCGGGGTCACCGGCCAAGGCGTGTTGAACTGGGTGTAGGTCCAGCTCTGATCGCCTTCGTGCTTGAGCAGTTTCTGGGTCTTGCACTCGTGAATCCAGGCGCAGGCACCGGACACGTCTTCCTGCAGTGCGCGAAGTTTGGCAACGGTGGTCTTCATCAGCGCGACGCCCTGATAGGACTTGTAGTCCGAACCCGGTACTTCGCTCAGGGAAACTTTGATGCCGTCCTCGTTCTTGGCGACTTTCCAGTCTTCCGCCTGGGCAACCGAGGTGACCAGAACAGCGGTCAAACCACACAACACAGCGATACGATGCAGCGAACCCATAGTCTTATTCCTTATTGTTGAAGTTCCGTTCGTTTGACACATCACGCGGCCGTCATTTGCTCCCACCAGCCGATAAGCCTGATCGCTTCTTCCGAACTGCTGCCGCAGGTTTCGACATCAGCGGTGAAACCCGAGCAGACCGCCGGGCGCTCCGGGCGGCCGAAAATGCTGCACAGGTTTTCGACCGATAGCTGCACGCAACGTTCGCCGGCTGGTTTGCCATCGGGCATGCCGGGAATCGGCGAACTGATGGATGGGGCAATGCAGCAAGCGCCACAGCCTTCACGGCATTTCATGACGGAAAAATCCTCGCGACGGGCGATGTGTTAAAGAGACGCGGAACAGAGTAACCGCTAAAACGGCTGTTTCAAATTGCCGACACCGGGGTTTTTAGCGATTACCGAATGTGACTGACCAGTCTCCGACAAAGTGTCTGCTCTGCGGGTCACAGACCGGTCGAATTTACTGCTTGAATTCGAAATCCAGCGCCGCGCCTTCGACTTCGCGACGCTCTTCGTTGCGCAGTTGCAACTGCATTTCGTTGCTGAGCAAGCGACCGTTGAGTTGAAAGCCGCTGTTCTTCTCACCGAAAAACTGCGGCAGGATCGGCTCGCGTTTAGGCAGTTCAACGGTGCCCTTGGGCTTGAGTTCCTGAACCATGTCTTTGGGCAGACTCAAATCGAGTCTGGCCGCTGGCAATTTGGTTTTCGCCACTTCGCTGGCAGGTTTTGACTTGGAAGCAATCGGTGCGCGTTTCTTCACCGGAGCGGCTTTTTTTGCTTGGGCTTTTTTCACCGGCGCCTTTTTCTGGCTGGTCGCTGGCTGCTTGGCAGTACTCGTGGCGGCAGGTTTTTCCTGCACGGCGGCCGCGTAGACCGCAGGCGAGTGCCCGATCATCAGCAAACACAACAAAACCCCGGCGGCAGGAAAAATCGCTTTCATGGACCCAACGAGTCTAACGGCAGAGGGCCATATGCTCGCCTGTTGCACGCCACAAGACAAGCATCAGCCGCCGCTCGTTCAGAATCCGCCAGCGGTTTCCTGACACAGCTGCGTCGCCAGCAGGCCCAAAGTCATTAGCGCCCGCTCGGCTTCGCGATTCCACGGAATCCCGCAGTTCAGGCGGATACAGTGGTTGAATTGCTCGGTATTACTGAAGATCAGCCCCGGCGCAATACTGATGCCCTGCTGCAATGCCCTGACATGCAATTCCTGGGTGTTCACCCTCCCCGGCAGACTCACCCACAGAATGAAGCCGCCCGTGGGCCGGGTCATTTGCGTGCCTTCGGGGAAGTACTGCTGCACCGCCAACTGGAAGGCGCTGAGGTTTTTTCGGTATTCCTGGCGGATGAAGCGTAAATGCCGGTCATAGCCGCCGTTTTCCAGATAGGCGGCGATCGCCATCTGCGTCACGCTGCACGCCGAATGGGTGCTGAAGGTCTGCAGGCGCTGGATCTCCTGCTGGTATTTGCCAGCGATCATCCAGCCGATGCGCACGCCGGGAGACAGGGTCTTGGAGAAACTTGAACAGTAGATCACCCGATCCAGTCGGTCATAAGCCTTGAGCGCTTTGGTTTTGCCCTGCTCGAACATCAGTTCGCCATAGATGTCGTCTTCAACGATCTGGATGTCGAAGTCCGAGGCCAAGCGCAGCAGTTGTTTCTGACGTTCCTCGGGCATGGTGCCGCCCAAAGGATTGCTCAGGCGCGTGGTCAGCACCAAGGCCTTGATCGACCACTGGTTGGCCGCCAGTTGCAGGGCTTCGAGGCTCATGCCGGTGGCAGGATCGCTGGGGATTTCGATGACTTTCAGACCGAGCAGGTCAGCCAGTTGCAACAAGCCGTAATAGGTCGGCGACTCGGCAGCGATCAGATCACCGGGCCGGGTCAGTACGCGTAGCGACATCTGCAAGGCGTCCACGCAGCCGTGGGTGATGACCACTTCCGACGGATCGACCACCACGCCGGCATCGCGCATGCGGATCGCTACTTGTCGGCGCAGCGGTTCGAAACCGGGGCTGAACATGTAGCTGAAGGCGCGCGGGCTATGGAAACGGGTGACTTTGGCCAACTGCTGATGCAGCGCGCGCACCGGCAAATAATCGACACTCGGTACGGCGGCGCCCAGCGCAAACACGCCTTCACGGCGCGACTCGACCAGAACTTGTTGAATGATGCTGCTGCGGGTGACCAGACCGGGCCGCTCGACCCGGGCAATGTCCGGCGTCGGCGCCGTCAACGCAGGCGTCTGGTGTACGTAATAACCGGACTGCGGACGCGCGCGGATCAGCCCCTGATCTTCGAGATTGGCGTACGCCTGCAACACCGTCGCATGGCTGACGTTGAGCTGCGAACTCATCTTGCGCACCGAGGGCACGCGCTCCCCCGGCTGATAGACACCACGGCGAATATCTTCGGCCAGTTGCTGAGCAATACGTTGGTAGAGCAAGAGATTGGTCATGACGCAGCACTCGATTTCACGGGCATTTTATTCTTGTGTGAAACAATACCGGAACAGTTTAGAAGTGTACTGGGACAGTTGCCACAATACTCGACCATACAGTGCAGTGTCTGCCCCCGACTGTACCGATTTGCGAGCTAATCGACAGACGTAAAAATGCCCGGTACTTGCCGGGCTATGCAATGGAACGCTGTAGGAGCTGACGAGTGCAACGAGGCTGCGATCTTTTGATCCTGTTTTTAAGATCAACATCAAAAGATCGCAGCCTTCGGCAGCTCCTACAGGGTTTCACCTGGCTTAACGAGCGGCGCCGAGCTGGCCTTTCTCGTCGGAGAAGACAATTTCCACCCGACGGTTCTGTGCGCGCCCACGCTCGGAAGCGTTGACGTCCACCGGGTATTCATCGCCGTAACCTTCGACCTTAATGCGCTTGTCCTCGATACCGAGATCCATCAGCACATCCGCCACCGCTTGTGCACGGTCGCGGGACAGTTTGAGGTTTTCCTGCTTGCCGCCGGTGCTGTCGGTGTAACCCTCGATGCGCACTACGCGTTTCGGATTCAGTTGCAGGAACTGAACGATCTTCAGCACGACACGGTTGGCCGAGTTTTTCAGCTCTGCTTCGCCGGTGTCGAACAGTACATCGCCGAGGGTCATCACCAGACCACGGTCGGTTTGCGTGGTGGCCAATGCGACGATCTGTTCTTCCAGCCATTTGCCCTGCTGCTGCACGCTGAGCAACTTGGATTCACGCAAAGCCAATTGCAGACGCTGGCGTTCCAGTTCGAGCTTGGCCGCGCGCTCTTCGTTGAGCACCTGATTGGTATGTTCGCGGGCGATTTCGCTGTAACGCTGGCTCAGGTAGGCATAATGCACCACGTCCGAACCGCTGCCCCAATAGGTCGACAGGCGATCGGCGCGAGCCAGCGACTCACCGGCGCGGATCACGTCCTTCGGTGCGATGCGCAGCACGTTGGAGTCTTCTTTGACTTTCTGGAAGTCGGCGCCGGCTTCTTGCAGAGCGGATTCACTGTGTTGCCCGGCGCAACCGTACAGGCTGGCGCAACCGGCGAGGATCAAAGCGCCTACGACTTTGGATTTGAGGCTCATTGGGCATCTCCCAGTTGCTTGCGCAGTCGGACGATGCGGGTGTTGAGCACGTTCAGCTGTTCTTCACTTTTTTGTGTCAGCACTTTGGCTTCAGCCAGACGCGCATCCAGCTCGGCCTGTTCGGCACGCATGCGCGCATTGCGATAGGACTCGTCGGCCATGTTGCCTTTGGCGCGATCGTATTTGGTTTCGGCCAGTTTCATTTCCGGCACTTCATCTGCAGTGGCGCCGACAGCCTTGGCCTGGGTGATGGCCTGCTCGGTCAGGCGCATTTGTTCGCTGGGTGCCGGATCGGTTGCGCAACCGGCCAGGGCCAGAACGGCCACAGCCGCGAAAAGAGGTCGAATACTCACTAAGAATCCCTACTGTTTTGGGGCACTGACAGGTTGTTGCGGCTGTTGCTGCTGCGCCTTCCAGCGCTCGATGTTGCGTTGCAGCGCGGCTTCCGTCAGTCCGGACGCGGGCAATTCTGTCATCTTTTTGGCTAGCTGTCCGCGCAACCACGGATCGTTGCAGGCCGAGTTGTGGGAAACCGCAAGGAACAGACCCGGCCGGTCGATGGGTTGCTCGAACACCAGCAGATCATTGGCCATGCCCAGCGCTTGCGCGGCGGCCATGCCCGAGTAGCGTCCGGCGAGTACATATTCCACTTCACCCAAGAGAAGTTTCTGAAAGGCTTGAGTGAGGTTTGCTGTCTTGGTCAGGGTCAGATTCTGCTCGGCGAACGTGCTGAATTCCTGGGTAATACGAGACTTTTCCGACAACGCGCCGGCATGGCCATGCAGGTCTTTGGCTTCGCTGTAGACCAGCGTCGAGCCTTTGCGCGTCCATACCAGATAGTCGTTTTCCAACAGCGGCGGATGGACGTAGTCGAGGTTTTCCAGCTCATTGAGGGTCAGTGGCGCGTCGGCGAGCATATCCATACGCCCGCTGCGCACTTCATCAAGGGCCTGCGAGCGTTTGCCGGCGTAGAGCAACTCGACCTTGATGCCGAGGTCCTTGGCCACTTGCTGCAACAGGTCGGCGCTGGCGCCGATCAACTGCTTGGGGTTTTGCGGGTCCTGCCACAGGTACGGCGGCGCATCCGGGCTGCCGGTGACGACAAGACGCTCGCACTTGCCAGCAGCCATGGCCAAACCGGGCAACAGGGCCAATCCCAACAACCATCCGCAGCGCAGATCCATGGCGAAACGCTCCCACTCAAATCCGAGACAAAAAAAAGCCCGACCAACAGGCCGGGCTCTTTATAAGTGAAGCCGCCGGATTAGACCAGCTTCTCCAGCTCAGGGACTGCTTCGAACAGATCCGCCACGAGACCGTAATCGGCCACCTGGAAGATCGGCGCTTCTTCGTCCTTGTTGATCGCAACGATCACTTTGGAGTCTTTCATACCGGCCAGGTGCTGGATCGCGCCGGAGATACCGACGGCGATGTACAGCTGTGGCGCAACGATCTTGCCGGTCTGACCGACCTGCATGTCGTTGGGTACGAAACCTGCGTCGACGGCGGCGCGCGAAGCACCGACGGCAGCGCCCAGCTTGTCGGCCAGGGCGTACAGGTGTTTGAAGTTGTCGCCGTTCTGCATGCCGCGGCCGCCGGATACGACGATCTTGGCAGCGGTCAGCTCTGGACGGTCGGACTTGGCCAGTTCTTCGCCAACGAAGCTCGAAGTGCCTGCGTCGTGTGCAGCGCCAACAGCTTCAACAGCCGCCGAACCACCTTCAGCAGCCACCGGGTCGAAACCGGTGGCACGCACGGTGATCACTTTGATCGCAGCAGTCGACTGCACGGTAGCGATGGCGTTACCGGCGTAGATCGGGCGCTTGAAGGTGTCAGCGCTTTCGACCGAGATGATCTCGGAGATCTGGTCAACGTCCAGCTGCGCGGCAACGCGTGGCAGGATGTTTTTGCCGTTGGAGGTGGCGGCAGCCAGGATGTGGCTGTAACCAGCGCCGAGCTCTGCCACCAGTGGAGCAACGTTTTCCGGCAGCTGATGCGCGTAAGCCGCGTTGTCAGCGTTCAGGACTTTGCTCACGCCAGCGATTTTCGCAGCGGCTTCAGCCACGGCGCCAGCGCCCTGACCTGCAACCAGAACGTGGATGTCGCCGCCGATTTTGGCCGCAGCAGCCACGGTGTTCAGTGTGGCCGGGGCCAGCACTTTGTTGTCGTGTTCAGCAATAACCAAGATAGTCATTTAGATTACCTTCGCTTCGTTTTTCAGTTTCTCGACCAGTTCAGCCACCGACTTGACCTTGATGCCCGCGCTGCGTGCAGCCGGCGCTTCGACTTTCAAGGTCTTGTTGGTGGAGGCGGTGGAAACGCCCAAAGCGTCCGGAGTCAGCACTTCGAGAGGCTTCTTCTTGGCTTTCATGATGTTTGGCAGAGACGCGTAGCGCGGCTCGTTCAAACGCAGGTCGGTGGTGACGATCGCCGGCAGTTTCAGCGAAACAGTCTGCGCGCCGCCGTCGATTTCGCGAGTCACGGCAACGCTGTCGCCGGAGACTTCGACTTTCGATGCGAACGTGCCCTGACCGTAGCCGCTCAATGCAGCGAGCATCTGGCCGGTCTGGTTGTTGTCGCTGTCGATGGCCTGTTTGCCAAGGATCACCAGCTGAGGCTGTTCCTTGTCGACCACAGCCTTGAGCAGCTTTGCCACGGCAAGCGAGGTCAGATCTTCAGCGGATTCGACGAGGATGGCACGGTCGGCGCCCAGAGCCAGTGCGGTACGCAGCTGCTCCTGAGCGGTGGTCGGGCCGATGGAGACGACGACGATTTCAGTCGCAACACCTTTCTCTTTCAGGCGTACGGCTTCTTCCACTGCGATTTCGCAGAACGGGTTCATCGACATCTTGACGTTGGCGAGATCGACGCCGGAATTGTCCGCCTTGACGCGAACCTTGACGTTGTAATCCACAACGCGTTTGACAGCTACAAGAACCTTCATGGATTCCTCGTTACTCTCCGGTGAAAAGAAAGTCGCCTAGGCGAACCTGGCGGTTGATGCTCATCAGGCTAAAAGGGCACCTCTAAAAACGCCGACCGGGGTGCGAAGTGATTGCACGACGTTAAGGGGTGCGACCGTTCGTCAGTGGTGACCGACAAGTCATAACTCCTCACGCGGTGTAAACTGCGCGCCAGACCGCGCTGCGCATCACCTTCTACTGCCTGTGCCCTGTCTTTAGACGTGCTCTTGAAACCGCCAGTCTGCCTACGACGAGCGCAAAACCGCCCGTATCTTGACCGGAACGCCTATTCCGGTCAATACAGCAAAATGACCATTCATAAGCCGCGCTTCTTTGATTTCTCTGGCCTGGAGCCGATTCAAACAAACGTTTGTATTGGACGCTAGGAGTGGTGTAGATATAATGCGCCGCCTAGAGAGAAAGGTCTGTCCAATATTCCCCTTGACGTTAACGTAAAGGAATAGCGGATGCGACATCAAACCTCCAAATTAGAAAAAAAACTGTTGAGCCTTGAGTAGGAGATAGCCTGTGGAACGCGAATACATGGAATTCGACGTGGTCATCGTCGGTGCCGGCCCCGCTGGCCTGTCCGCCGCCTGCCGTCTGAAGCAGAAGGCCGCCGAAGCCGGTAAGGAAATCAGCGTCTGCGTGGTCGAAAAAGGCTCCGAAGTCGGCGCGCACATCCTCTCCGGTGCCGTGTTCGAACCACGCGCTCTGAATGAACTGTTCCCGGACTGGAAAGAACTTGGCGCGCCGCTGAATACGCCTGTCACCCGCGACGACATTTTCGTGCTGAAAAACGCCAACAGCGCGCAGAAGATTCCTGACCTCTTTGTGCCCAAGACCATGCACAACGAAGGCAACTACATCATCTCCCTCGGCAACCTGTGCCGCTGGCTGGCTCAGCAGGCAGAGAACCTCGGTGTAGAAATCTACCCAGGCTTCGCCGCTCAGGAAGCGCTGATCGACGAGCAAGGCGTGGTTCGCGGGATCATCACCGGTGATCTGGGCGTCGACCGCGAAGGCAACCCGAAAGAAGGTCTGTACACCCCGGGCATGGAACTGCGTGGCAAGTACACGCTGTTCGCCGAAGGTTGCCGTGGCCACATCGGCAAGCAACTGATCAAGCGCTACAACCTCGACAGCGATGCCGACGCTCAGCACTACGGCATCGGCCTGAAAGAAATCTGGGAAATCGACCCGGCCAAGCATCAGCCAGGCCTGGTGGTGCACACCGCTGGTTGGCCGCTGGACATCATGGGCACCGAGAACACCGGCGGCTCGTTCCTCTATCACCTGGAAAACAACCAGGTGGTGGTCGGTCTGATCGTCGATCTGTCCTACAGCAACACCTACCTGTCGCCGTTCGACGAGTTCCAGCGCCTCAAGCATCACCCGGTGCTGGCTCAGTACCTGGAAGGCGGCAAGCGCATCAGCTACGGCGCCCGCGCCATCTGCAAAGGTGGCCTGAACTCGCTGCCGAAAATGGTGTTCAAGGGCGGCGCGCTGATCGGTTGCGATCTCGGCACTCTGAACTTCGCCAAGATCAAAGGCAGCCACACCGCGATGAAGTCGGGCATGCTCGCCGCTGAATCGGTGGCTGAGGCGCTGTTCGCTGAAAAGGACGGCACAGAAGAACTGACCGCTTATGTGGACGCGTTCAAGAAGAGCTGGCTCTACGACGAACTGTTCGCCAGCCGCAACTTCGGCCCGGCGATCCACAAGTTCGGCGCCATCGTTGGCGGCGGTTTCAACTGGCTCGATCAGAACATCTTCGGCGGCAAACTGCCGTTCACCCTGCACGACACCAAGCCGGATTACGCCTGCCTCAAGCTCGCGGCCGACTGCAAGAAGATCGACTATCCGAAGCCGGACGGCAAACTCAGCTTCGACAAGCTCAGCTCGGTGTTCATCTCCGGTACCAACCACGAAGAAGAACAGCCTTGCCACTTGAAGCTGAAAGACCCGAGCATCCCGATCAGCAAGAACCTGCCGCTGTACGACGAACCGGCGCAGCGCTACTGCCCGGCCGGCGTGTACGAAGTGATCACCAAGGAAGACGGCGAGAAGCGCTTCCAGATCAACGCCCAGAACTGCGTGCACTGCAAGACCTGTGACATCAAGGACCCTTCGCAGAACATCACCTGGGTCACGCCGGAAGGCGCTGGCGGCCCGACTTATCCGAATATGTAAGTCGAACCGCTGAACAACAAGGCTCCCAAATCGGGGGCCTTTTTGTTGCTCACAATTCCGCTAGCAACACAATCCCTGTGGGAGCTGGCTTGCCAGCGATGGGGCCGTGTCAAACTACATCACGGCAAACTGAACCACCGCTATCGCTGGCCAGCTCCCACAGGGAGTGTGTAAATCTTCAGGCAGCGCGCTCGTCACCCGGGCTGCGCTCGAAGTAGCGCTTGTACTCGCGGCTGAACTGCGACGTGCTCTGATACCCCACCCGATGCGCCACCTGCGCCACACCCAACCCCTCCGCCACCAGCAACGTCTGCGCCTTCAACAGTCGCAAGCGTTTCAAATACTGCACCGGCGACAACAACGTGCTGCGTTTGAAGTGCTCATGAAAGGTCGACACGCTCATGTTCGCGCAACCGGCCAGGGTCTCGACATTCAATGGCTCGGTGTAATGCGCGTGCAGATGACTGATCGACGCCGCCACCCGCGCGAACTGCCCCTGCTGCTCGACCAACGCGCGCAACACATCGGCCTGCGGCCCGCGCAACGCGACAAACAACAACTCCCGAACCCGCGCCGGCCCGAGAATCTGGCATTCCAGCGGATCGTGCAGGCAGCTCAGCAACCGCTCGACACACCCTCGCATGTCATCGTCGAGCACCACCGACGTCATCGACTCCGGCGTCTGTGCCGGAATATGCCGGCCCGGTGCCAGTCCCATGGCCAACACCAACTCACCGAGCAACACCCGATCAATCGCCACCGACACCCCGAGCAACGGCGCATCCGGCAAGGCAAACGTCTCGCACTCGAACGGCACCGGCAGCGCCTGAATCAAATAATGCCCGGCGCCATATTCCATCGTCCGTGGCCCGAGAAACGCCAGTTTGCTGCCCTGCGCGATGATCATCAGGCTCGGCTCATAAATGTGCGGGCCACGGGCAACGTCGCAACTGGCGCGCAACACCTGCACACCGGGCAACCCGGTCGGCGAATAACCATCGCGCAGCGCCAGCGGTTCGATCAACGAAACCAGCCGGGCATTGGCATCAAGATGACGGGTTAATTGCATCAAAACTCTTCACTGAAAATGTGGCGAAAAAAGGGATAAAAGCATCATCGCAGATCCTTTTGCCAATACGACCGATCAAACCCGCATGCCGGAGGATTAGGCATGAGACCCGGAGGAATCGTCATGGCCGACCGGTCAGTCGGCGCCCAGAATGCGCCGCCTCACTTGTTCCTGCTTTTGCGAGGTTTCACATGTATACCGCCATCGGCTATGCCGCCCAATCGGCCACCACCCCCCTCGCCCCGATGAAATTCGAACGCCGCAGCCCGCGCGCCGACGACGTCGCCATCGAGATTCTCTATTGCGGCGTCTGCCACTCCGATATCCACCAGGCGCGCAACGAATGGGGTATCGCCGTTTACCCGTTGATGCCCGGCCACGAGATCGTCGGAAAAGTCACCGCGATCGGTGCGAATGTCACCCAACACAAAGTAGGCGATCTGGTCGGGGTTGGCTGCATGGTCGACTCGTGCCGCACCTGCGAAGCCTGCCAATCGAACCTGGAGCAATACTGCCTCGAAGGCCCGACCATGACTTACGCCACCCCGGATCGGGTGGATGGCAGCAACACCATGGGCGGTTATTCCGACAGCATCGTCGTCAGCGAACACTTCGTTGTGCGCATTCCAGAGAAACTGGCTCTGGCCAGCGCCGCGCCGATCCTTTGCGCCGGCATCACCACCTACTCTCCGCTCAAGCACTACGGCGTCAAGGCTGGCGATAAGGTCGGGATCCTCGGCATGGGCGGTTTGGGCCACATGGGCATCAAGTTTGCCAAAGCCATGGGCGCTGAAGTCACGCTGTTCACCCGCTCGGCGAGCAAAGCGGAAGAAGGTCGTCGTCAGGGTGCCGATCATGTGATCGTTTCCACCGACGCCGAACAGATGAAAGCCGCTGCCGGTTACTTCGACTTCCTGCTCGACACCATTCCGGTGCAGCACGATCTCAACCCGTACCTCGACACCCTGCGTTTCGACGGCGTGCACATTCTGGTTGGCCTGATCGAACCGATCGATCCGCCAGTTCACGCCGGCAAACTGGTGATGAGCCGTCGCGTGTTGGCCGGTTCGTTGATCGGTGGCGTCGCCGAAACCCAGGAAGTGCTGGATTTCTGCGCCGAACACAACATCACCTGCGACATCGAAATGCTCGACATCCGCCAGATCAACGAGGCTTACGCCCGAATGATCGCCGGCGACGTGAAGTACCGTTTCGTCATCGACATGGCGACGCTCAAGGTTTAAATCTTCAGACCGAGTTCCGCCGAGAGCCGGGCTGTGACCCCTTTGATCAGGGGAATCAGCTCGGCCATTTTTTCCAGCGGCATGTACGGCACGGTGCTGGCGATGCTGATCGCCGCCACGATGCCCTTGCTCGCATCGCGAATCGGCGCCGCCACGCAGCGGATCGACGGTTCGTTGTCCTCCAGATCGAAGGCGTAGCCACCGGCGACGTATTCGGTCATGCGCTGCTCCAGCTGTTCCCACGACTGCTGGGGATGCTGCGGCCAGAACTGACTTTTCCCACCGGCCGGCAGGCTGATGTCGTACAGACGCTGCCAATCTTTCGGCGAATCATCGAGCATCAACGCCTTGCCGATCCCGGTACGCGCCAGCGGCATGCGATGGCCGACGCGCGAACGCATTTCCGGGCCATTGCGCCCTGGATTCTTCAGCAAGT
Source organism: Pseudomonas sp. PB106 (assembly GCF_009764645.1). Taxonomy (GTDB): domain Bacteria; phylum Pseudomonadota; class Gammaproteobacteria; order Pseudomonadales; family Pseudomonadaceae; genus Aquipseudomonas. The sequence continues at coordinate 21,443 of NZ_RWIM01000193.1, read as the reverse complement.
ACAGCACTTCATCGCCTTCACGAATGCCCAAGTGCACGGTGTCACCGGTCAGCGCCGACAGCTCGTCCAGATACGGTGCGGCCAAGGTCACCAGCGGCAACTCTTCGCGCGCCTGGAAACCCAGTTCGATCAGCTTCGGCCCGAGCAGATAACCGACTTGCGGCACCACACGCAAGTAGCGCTCGTCGACCAGACAACTGGCCAGACGATGGGTGGTACTGCGCGTGGTGCCGATCAGCCGGGCAATCTCCTTGAGATCGCGGGCGCCACTGGCCACCGCTTGCACCACTCCCAGGCCACGCAATAGCGTCTGGGTGCCGGTGGGTGCGGCGTCCTTGGTTTTTTCCGGGGCGTCTTCCTGCATATCCAGCCTTTTACCGTTGAGCGAAGGAACGGGCGGCATTATGGTCGCCCGACGCAGACCACTACAACTCGATACGCTCGACCTTGCCGACCAGCAGCACGTAGGACAAAGCACCGATCAAGGCGAGCACCGCGATATAGGTGATCGCCGGCGCAAACGAATCGCCGCTGGCGAGGAAGCCAATCACGATCGGCGTGGCAATCGCAGACAGATTGCCGATGAAGTTGAACACCCCGCCAGTCAGGCCGAGCAGCCGTGCCGGCGCCAACGTCGAGACCAGCGACCACGTGATCGAGGCCAGACCATTGCCGAAAAACGCCAGCGCCAGAAAGGCAATCACCAGCGGCGTCGACTCAACGAAGTTGGCACCGATGATCGAGGTGGAAATCAGCAGGCCGCCAATGATCGGCAACTTGCGCGCAAAGCCAACCGTGTAGCCGCGCCGAATCAGGAAGTCGGAAAAGAATCCCGAACACAGCACGCCAACGAACGCGGCCAGAAATGGCAGCGACGCGAGCAGGCCGGACTTGATGAAGTCCATGCCGCGATATTTCACCAGGTAGGTCGGGAACCATGTGAGGAAAAACCATAGCGTCGAGTTCAGGCAGAACTGGCCGAGGTAGATGCCCCACAACTTGCGTTTGGTCAGGACAATGCCCAAATCGGTCCAGCTGAATTTGGCTTTGACCTTGGCCGTTTCCTGCTGGATATCGACCAGACCACCGCCTTCACGGATCAAGTCGATTTCGGCTTCGTTGGCGCCCTTGAAATCCCGTGGCTCGCGATACACCGCGTACCAGATCACCGCCCAAATGATGCCCACCGCGCCGGTCGCGACGAAGACCATGTGCCAGCCGAATTCGTGCTGCAGCCAAGCCAGCACCGGGGTCAGGAAGGCCAGGCCGACGAACTGCCCCGAGGTGTAGAAACCAATGGCCGTGGCGCGTTCACGCTCGGGAAACCAAGTCGTCACCACGCGGCTATTGATCGGATACGCCGGTGCTTCCAGCGCGCCGACCGCCATGCGCAACACGAACAGCGCGATAAAACTGGCGGCGAAACCGAGCATCACCGTGGCAATCGACCACAGCAGCAACGCGACGCTGTAAAGAATGCGCGGTGGCACGCGATCGACCAGCCAGCCGCCGGGGATCTGCATGGCGGCATAGGTCCAGCCGAACGCGGAAAAGATCAGGCCTACGTGAATCGGATCGATGCCCAGCTCACTGGTCAGCGCTGGCGCGGCAATCGACAGGTTGCTGCGGTCGAGGTAGTTGATGACCACGGTGATAAACAGCAACACCATGATGAAAAACCGCTTGCGGCTAGGCGTGACTAAAGACGCCTGCCCGGTGAGGGTTTGCGGTTGCATGGGGAGAGCCTCTTTTTATGTTTATTGAGGTCGGCCTGAGGCCTTGCACCTGATCGTTCCCACGCTCCGCGTGGGAATGCAGCCAGGGACGCTCCGCGTCCCAAAAGCGGACGCAGAGCGTCCATAGAGGCATTCCCACGCAGAGCGTGGGAACGATCTCATCGGGTGTGTCAGGGACAAATCACCACTCGGCAAAACTGCCATCGGCATGGCGCCAGATCGGGTTGCGCCAGCGGTGGCCGACAGCTGCACGCTCGATCACGTATTCCTCGTTGATCTCGATGCCCAGGCCCGGCCCGTTCGGGATCTTCACGAAACCTTTGTCGTAATCGAACACCCGTGGATCCTTCACGTAGTCGAGCAAGTCGTTGCTCTCGTTGTAATGGATGCCCAGGCTCTGCTCCTGGATAAACGCGTTGTAACAAACGGCGTCCAGTTGTAAACACGCCGCCAGTGCAATCGGCCCCAGCGGGCAATGCAGCGCCAGCGCCACGTCGTAGGCTTCGGCCATGTTGGCGATCTTGCGGGTTTCGGTGATGCCGCCGGCGTGCGAGGCGTCCGGCTGGATGATGTCGACGTAACCTTCGCTCAACACGCGTTTAAAGTCCCAACGCGAAAACAAACGCTCGCCGAGGGCAATCGGCGTGCTGGTCAACGGCGCCAGTTCTTTCAACGCTTCGTAGTTTTCGCTCAACACCGGTTCTTCGATGAACATCAGTTTGTACGGGTCGAGTTCCTTCATCAGCACCTTGGCCATCGGCTTGTGCACGCGGCCATGGAAGTCGACGCCGATGCCGACGTTCGGCCCGACCGCGTCACGCACGGCGGCGACGTTGGCCAGCGCAAGGTCAACCTTTTCGAAAGTGTCGAGAAATTGCAGCTCTTCGGTGCCGTTCATTTTCACCGCGGTGAAACCACGACTCACCGCCTCTTTCGCCGCACGCGCGGTGTCGGCCGGACGGTCGCCGCCGATCCACGAATACACGCGAATCTTGTCGCGCACCTGACCACCGAGCAGATCGCTCACCGACACCCCGAGCGCCTTGCCCTTGATGTCCCACAGCGCCTGATCGATACCGGCCAGCGCACTCATGTGGATCGCGCCGCCACGGTAGAAACCGCCGCGATACAGCACCGTCCAGATGTCTTCGATATTGCGTGGATCTTTGCCGATCAGGTAGTCGGACAATTCTTCGACGGCAGCCGCAACGGTGTGCGCGCGCCCTTCGACCACAGGTTCGCCCCAACCGGTCACGCCCTCGTCGGTTTCGACCTTGAGGAAGCACCAGCGCGGCGGAACGATGAAGGTGGTGAGTTTGGTGATTTTCATCTCTGCTCTCTTTTGTAAATGCAGCTCTTGTTAGATGCAGCGCACGCAGCGCCAAAAAGTCCTAGCGAAGCGCCTTCCACGCGGCCACATAAGCCTTGGCATTCACCGCCACCTGCTCCGGCGTCATGCCCGGTTTGAACAGGCCGGAACCGAGACCGAAACCTTTCACGCCAGCGTCGATAAACGCCTGCATGTTGTCCGGCGTGATGCCGCCGACCGGCGCCAGCACCGTTCCGGACGGCAACACCGCGAGCCAGGCTTTGACGACCGCCGGGCCCATTTGCTCGGCGGGGAACAGCTTGAGAATGTCCGCGCCCTCTGCCAGCGCCGCGAACGCTTCGGTCGGTGTGGCAACGCCGGGCGACAAAAACAGCCCCGCCGCTTTGGCTGCGCGCAACACCTTGGCATCGCTGTGCGGCATGACGATCACCTGACCGCCGGCCTCCTTCACCAACTCGACCTGTTCCGGCGTCAGCACCGTGCCGGCACCGATCAGGCAATCGGCGGGCAAGGTCTTGCGCAGGATACGGATACTTTCGTACGGCGATGGGGAATTGAGCGGTACTTCGATGACGCGAAATCCGGCGGCATACAGGACTTCTCCGACAGCGGCAGCTTCCTGCGGGTGCAGGCCACGCAGAATCGCGATCAGACCGTTTTGCGCCAATGCTTGCTTGAGCATGTCAGGCCTCCAGTCAGGGTTAACGGGATGAGGAATCGATCAGTCCGGCAGCCAGCGCCAATTGCCACAAGCCACGCTCGGTGGCCTGCTCGGCCAGGGTAACGTTGGCGAAGCCACAGGCATCGAGGGCACGGCGGTAGCGCGCACACAATTGCGCGTTGCCGATGAGGATGATCGAAGGAAGATTCGGGTTGTTGCGGCGACGGCGTTGAGCGCTGGCAAGTGCTGCCAATTCATGGCCAATCATCAGGCCAGACAGATAATCCGCCTGCGCCGTCGGGCTCAGTTCACCGGTCAGCCCCAATGTGCGGGCACTGAACAAGGTCGACAGCACGCCGAGTTCGCCGTCCGCCGACTGCGCAATCTGCACGCCACGATCAAATGCTTGAGCATCGAACGTCGCGCTGTGTTGCTGGGTTCGACCGAGGATGCTGTGTTCACTGAGCACGGCGAACACTTCGCCGGTCATGAACGTGTCGAAATGAGTGATGCAGCCATCGACCACGTCAACCCATTTCGAGTGGCTGCCCGGCAGACCGATCAGCAGATCAGCGCCCGCCTCGACCGGCAGGTTCTGCAGAACGCCAAGCACTTGGGTTTCTTCGCCGCGCATCACGTTGGGCAAACGCGAACGCTGAATCACCCCCGGCACGATATGCACGACGGTGCCGCGAAGGCTGATAACTGTTTGTAGGGAGTTTCCGAGATTGGCGACGTTCGCCGGCGTCTCGCAGTAGGCCGCTTCACGCCAGCCCTGCGCACTGCCGACCATGCCGCAGGCAATCACCGGCAGGTCCGGCTGCGCATCGAGCCAGTCGCCGCAGGCCTCGTCGAAGGCCAATTCAAAACCATCGGCGCATTCGCGACCGTTGATGATTCGCGGAGTCTTGGGCAACTGCATGATCCCGGACGACAGCGAGCGCTGCTCCAGCACCAGACCATCGGCCGCGAGTTTGTAAGCACGTAATGAGGTTGTCCCCCAATCGAGCGCGATCAATTGCGCCAGCATCGCTTCACCTGTTTTGTTTTTGGCAGTGAGTGCGACGGACTATAAACCTTGGCGTGGTGAAATCTCAATATATAAATATCAATCCCATATTTTGGGATGCAGACAAAAAAAGATCGCGGCTTCGGCAGCTCCTTCAGAGTTTTCACCCATTCCCTGTAGGAGCTGTCGAAGGCTGCGATCTTTTGATGAAGTCAGTGACCTTCAGCGAATTCCCTCAGTACCTTGCCATCCATGCGATAACGCACCCACTCTTCCTGCGGCTGCGCGCCGAGCGACTTGTAAAAATCGATGGCCGGGGTATTCCAGTCGAGCACGCTCCATTCGAAGCGGCCACAGTCGTTGTCGCAGGCGATTTTCGCTAGGTGACGCAGCAGGGTTTTGCCGGCGCCGCCACCGCGTTGTTCGGGGGTGATGTAGAGGTCTTCGAGGTACAGGCAGTTGCTGCCGAGCCAGGTCGAATAGCTGAAGAAAAATACCGCGAAACCGATTGGCAGACCGTCGCGCAGGCAGATCAGACCGTGGGCGGTGGCGCCTTCGCCGAACAGGCTGCGTTCGATATCGGCGACGCTGGCGATGACTTCGTGACGGGCCTTTTCGAAATCGGCGAGTTCAGTGATGAAGGCGAGGATTTGCGGAGCATCGCTGGGGGTCGCCGGGCGGATTTCGATCGTCATGGACGGGCCTTGTCGGAAAAGGAAAACGCCATACTAAGGCCGTGGGCGGCGCTCGTCACATGGCAAAACACACACTACCCTGCCAATGTTGCAACACTGCAGTCCGGTGTGGGAGCGAGCTTGCTCGCGAAAGCGTCCTTGCAGTCACCCTTTCAGTCAACTGCAAGAATGCCTTCGCGAGCAAGCTCGCTCCCACAATGGACTTGGACAATCTGCAAGGACGCTTATGAACTTTGAGTGTTTTACACCCGTAGCGGCACTGGCGACAGAGTTGCTGCCCCACGCACTGGAGCTGTCCGACGACGGCGCCCATGACCTCGCTCACCTGCAGCGTGTCTGGCACAACGTGTGCACGTTGCATGAAGAAGAAGGTGGCGATCTAGAGGTATTGCTGGCTGCCGTACTGCTGCACGATTGCGTGGCTATTGAAAAGAACTCCCCACTGCGCGCGCAAGCCTCACGGCTGGCGGCAGACAAGGCTTCATCGGTGCTCACCGAACTGAACTGGCCCAGCGCAAAAATCGCCAGCGTCGCCCACGCCATCGAAGCCCACAGCTTCTCCGCCAACATCACCCCGCTCACCCTCGAAGCGAAAATCGTCCAGGACGCCGACCGCCTCGACTCGCTGGGCATGCTCGGCGTCGCCCGCACCTTTTACGTCGCCGGACGCATGGGCTCGGCGCTGTATGACCCGCAGGATCCTGAGGCGAAACAACGCGACTACGACGATACCCGGTTTTGCCTCGATCACTTCCAGACCAAACTGCTGCACCTCGCCGAGGGTTTCCAGACCGCCGCGGGCCAGCGTCTGGCGCGGGTCCGTCATCAACGCTTGAAGGGTTTCATGGAGCAGTTCAAGGAAGAGATCGGCATCGTTTGACCACTTACTCCGGCGCGCACTGATCCTGACTTCGCCATCCTCAGACCTAATCTGCGCGCACACCGTGGTAAACAGAGGACGCTGATTTTTCCGGTCAAGGAACCGCGTCATGTCTCAAGCAACACCTCAAGTGTCAGGCAAGTTGTTCGGCCTGTTCTGCCTCGCCAGTTACTTGTTGTCGCTGTCCTATGGCTCGACGTTTTTACTGTCGTTGTTGATTGGTTCGCGCGGTGGAAATGAACACGATGCCGGCAGTGTGATTTCGGCGGCGATGCTCAGCACGTTCGTGGCGGTGCTGATGTCCGGGCACTTGTCCGACTTGCTCGGCGCGGCGCGTTCGATTGCGCTGTTCGGGCTGTTGCTGGTGGCGGCGAGTCTGGGCTTTGCGATGACGCCAGGGTTCGGTCATTTACTGTTGTTTTTCGGCTTGTTGCTGGGCTTGGGCTGGGGCGTTTTCTATACGTTGGGGCCGATCATCGTCGCCAGTCTGGTGACCCCGGCGCAGCGCGCTAAATACTTTGCGCTGTTGTCCGGCAGCATGATGACCGGCATCGGCAGCGGCCCGTTGCTCGGGCGTGCCGCCAGTGCGCTGGGTCTGCCGGTGACCTCGGCGTTCTATCTGGCAGCGTTGGCGAGCCTGATCGGCGTGCTGCTGTTCTGGCGTCTTGGCGCGCGATTGAAAAGCACGCAAGCCACGTCAGCCGCGAGAATTACCTGGCAAGCGACGACTCAGGTACTCAGCTCCCGTGCGCTGTTTCCGATCATCATGGTTGGGCTCGGCGGTTGTGTGTTCGGCGGGCTGTCGAGTTTTCAGACCAGTTATGCGGCGGCACGCTCGCTAGACTATTCGCTGTTCTTCCTCGGTTTCATGAGTGCGGCCATCAGCAGCCGGATGTTGATCGCCGGTTTTGTGGTCAAGCGTGATCCGCTGCGCGCGTCCTGCCTGTTGTCGGGGTTGATGCTCGGCTCCATCGTCTTGTTCGCGTTCGGTGTGCACAGCGGCTTCAGCTATCTGCTGGCGGCGGTGATGCTCGGTGTCGGTTACGGCCTGACGTATTCGGTAATCAATGGCCTCGCCGCCAACGAAGCACCGACCGGCACCACGTCGCAGGCGCTGCTGCTGTTCAGTCTTTCGTACTTTATTGGTGTGTTCGGCTTTCCGTTGCTGGCCGGCAAAATCATCGTCGAACAGGGGATGGCGACATTGCTGCTCACGGTACTGGCAGTGGCGCTGGCGAACTGGCTGATCACCCTTGGGCGCTTGCTCTGGCGCCGAATCAACATCAAAACGGCAGCGACGATCTAGACCGTTCGTCGTTCATCAGGCACCAATCCGAGCATAGGGCAGACCAACGACAGGTAAGGATTCCAAATCACTGGAGAAGCCCTATGATCCCGTCAAGGTTGACCGCATTCGTATTCAGCGCCCTGCTCTGCCCCGCAGTGTTCGCAGCATCCGCCACCGCTGCGGGCACCGGCCCTACCGACCCGACACCGCCACGCGCCCCCGCCATCAACAGTGCGCCCGGCATGAACACCGATGGCTCGGGAGTGCCCCTGATCAATCAGCCGCCCGCCACCGGCACCGACCCGCGCACGCAGGGCAGTGACCCGGGGCGCCAGGGCGGCATGAACACCCCCGACGCCCCCGCTACGCCAGACAACGCGGGCCCCGGCGTCGGTTCTAAAACCACCACCGGTGGTTCCGGTTCCGAAGGTTCCGGCCAGTAGTTCGCCGACGCGAGCGTCCTATTCACACCCATGAAGAGGTAACCATGAACGTCGATAAAAACCTGGAAAAAGAAGTCCTCACCCGCCTGTTGCACGCCCACCCGAGTGGTCTGGGCAAGGAGGTGTTGGACAATTACCGGGGAGAAAAGGTCGTGGCCAGCGCCCTCGCCGCCCTGCAGGATCGCGGACTCATTCACCACGGGCATATCACCTGTAACGAGGCTGGCGAGCACTCATTGAACCTGCCGATCAAGCTCAGTGCGGCCGGCGTTGAAGCGGCGCGCAAGCTGGATCTGCAGTAGTCCAGGGGCCGTTCGCTGCCGAGACGGCGAACGGCCTGATCTGCATACAAGAGGAGAACTCCCATGCCTCGTGGAAGCAAAGAAAAATACACCGCCGAGCAGAAGCGCAAAGCCGAACACATCGAAGACGGCTACGAGAAAAAAGGCGTGTCGAAAGATGAAGCCGAAGCGCGTGCCTGGGCGACGGTGAACAAGCAATCGGGTGGCGGCGACAAGGCCGGCGGTTCCGGGCGCAAGAAACCGGCGAGTGCCAAGTCTGAGGATCGCAAAGAGTCATCGCGGCGAGCCGTCGCCAGTCGCGAGGGACATTCGCGTAACAGCAAGGCTTCGAAGGATACGCAGACAGTGGATAGCCTGATGAAAGAAGCCCGGGCGAAGAAGATTCCGGGACGATCATCGATGCGCAAGCAGGAGTTGATTGAGGCGTTGCGCAAGGTCAGTTGAGTTTTGTGATGAGGCCGATGGCCTCATCGCTGGCAAGCCAGCTCCCACAGGGATCGGGGTGTCCACACATGTGTGTTCACCACAATAAGTTGTGGGAGCTGGCTTGCCAGCGATAGCGGTTGATCAAGCGCCGCCGCACTCGCGGATAAACGCATCCACCTCAGCCGCCCCCGGCGAAGTGGCCGGCCCCCAGCGCGTCACCGCCAATGCAGCTGCCGCATTCGCCCGACGCGCCGCTTCATGCGCGGTCAAACCATGCGCTAATCCGGCAATAAACACCCCGGCATGGGCATCACCGGCGCCATTGCTGTCCACGGCTTTCACGGCAAACCCCGGCACATGCCGACGCTCGTTGGCCTGTTGAATCCAGCAGCCTTGCGGCCCGTCACGCACGACCATCAACACATTTTTGGGCAGATGTTCAGCGAGACGGTCCAGTGCCACGCCAATGTCCTGCGCCCCGGTAAACCGCAGTGCTTCAACACTGTTACTGGTCCACACATCGATACGCGGCAGCAGTGCCTGCATCATCGGTGCATCCGGCGACTCGACCAGCGGGCCCGGATCGAACACCACTTTGATCGAATCCGGTAGCGCCAACGTCCAGTCGAGCAACGCTTGGGCCTTGCCTTCGTGCAACAGGCTGTAGCCGCTGAGATAAACGTAATCGCCCGCGTCGGCCGCGACGCTGTTCAGATCGTCCTCGGTCACCTCACCTTCAGCGCCGATATAGGAAATGAAACTGCGCTCGGCTGACGCATCCGTCAGCGCCACACACAACCCGGTGTCGCGTTGCGCAGGCTCTTGGATGCCGATCTGAATGCCTTCAGCGTTCATGGCATGGCGCGCCAGATCGCCGAACCGCCCGGTGCCATGCCGACCCAGATAAACCACCGGCAGGCCATTTCGCACCGCCGCCGCCATCACGTTGAACCCGCCGCCCGCCTCGAAACCGGCCGACTGCGCCAGCACGTCGCCGCCAATCTGCGGCAGTTTATCCACGGCCATGACCAGGTCGATGATGACCTGGCCGGTGTGCAACATCTTAGGCATGAGCATTCTCGGTTGGCGCGGCGCGGCGATCTTTCGCCCCGCCGAGGACGAAGTAAATGCCACCAGCGACCACGAAGGTCACGATCCAGCCGAGGCCGTTGTGGCCCAGCCACGAGTCGGACAGGAAGCCTTTGAACCAGACGTTTTCAGCGGTGGTGCCGATGGTGGTGAAGCTGAAGCCGAGCACGATGGCAATCGCCCACGCGCCGAACGCACGCCACTCGATGCCGCCGTTGTACCAGTAGGCACTGCGCGGACTGACGTCGAGCAGGTCGGTGGGGCTGTAGTAGTGACGATGGATCAGGTCAACGATGAAGATCCCGACCCACGCGGTGATCGGCACCGCCAGCAGCGAAATGAAGGTAATGAACGGGCCGTAGAAGCTGTCAGCGATCAGCATGAAGTAAATCGAACCGGCAAAGATCGCGACGATATCGACCACCACCGCGTACACGCGCTTGACCTTCAGGCCCAGCGTCAATGTGGTCAAACCGGCGGAGTACACCGACAGGTTGTTCGACAGCAGCAGGCCACCGAATGCGGTGATCAGGTACGGCACAGCCATCCAGGTAGGCAGCATGTCGCGAATCGCCACGATCGGGTCAGTCGCCGAGGCCAGATCGTTGTTGCCCACCGAGAGCAAGCCGCCGAGGGTAATCAGCAGCACCAGCGGAATGCCCGCACCAAACGCAGCGGATGCGACCAGACGCACGGCTTTGACGCTGCGATGCTGATAGCGCGACATGTCGGCGCCTGCGTTGGCCCAACCGATGCCGGTGCCGGCAGCCATGGTGCCGATACCGATGATCATTGCGCTCATCGGTGCGGGCGTGGCGTTGAACACCGCGCTCCAGTCGATGGTTGCGCAGAGGAAGCCACCGACAAGGATGTTCAGCGCGCCGAACACGTAGGTCGCCCACTTCTGGATCACCAGCAAGGTCGCGTGACCGAGGCCCGAGACGGACAAGGTCAGCAGGACAAAAATCGCGATGAAGATCAGCGTCAGTACCGGTGCGCTTTTCGCCTCAACCGGTGAGCCGAACAGGATCGAGCACAGCGACAACAGCACGAATGCCGCGGTGGTGGTGTTGACCGTTTCCCAACCCAGACGCGACATCAGCGAGACCAGCGTCGGGCCAATATTGCCGCGCACGCCGAAGATTGCGCGCGACAACGTCAGGCTCGGCGCACGGCCACGGCGACCGGCAATCGAGATGATTCCGACCACGGCAAACGAACCGGCAGCGCCGATGATTGCGACGATGATCGCCTGCCAGATCGCCAACCCGCGAAACGCCACTAGCGTCGCACCCAGCGGCAGACCGAGGATGGAAATGTTGGCGGCGAACCAGACCCAGAACAGTTGCAGCGGATGACCGTTGCACTCGGCTTCCGGCACCGGTTCGATGCCGCGGGTTTCCAGTTGCCCGGCGCTTTGCCCGGCGTTTGATGAACTCATGAAGGTGCTCCTGTTTGCCTTTTTTGTGGTTGTGGCAATGACGCAGAATGACAAGACATTGCGGCCGTCCCGGGCCTGTCTGCGCGATCCATTGCGGGTGAATGATTCAAGAATTTTGGTGCGCCTATCGCTGGCAAGCCAGCTCCCACAGGTACAGAGTGAACCTTAAGGTCTGCACTTCCCCTGTGGGAGCTGGCTTGCCAGCGATGGCGTCAGCCCAATCAGCGCAAGGCCAAAAGGCCCTGCACCAACGGCTCAAGCTCCAGATCGTTGACGGTTTTCACCGTCTCGATCATCTCGCCAGGCCAACACTCAAGGCCCAGGCAGGCCCCGAGCATCGCGCCGAGAATCGCCGCGATGGTGTCAGTGTCACCACCCAGACTGGCAGCCATGCACAGCGCATCGAACGCACTCATCTCACCGATTGCCACTTGCTGCGCCAGCGCGAACGAGACCACCACAGATTCCTGCGATGCCACCGAAGTGCCGATCACGTCGTAGAGCAGATCGGCGAGCAGCGCTTTGTCACTGTCGACGCTGATGCTGCGCGCCCAACTGATGCGCGAACCAATGCGACCACCGGCGACCCAGTGACCATGTGTTTCCGCTTGCTGAGCGATTTGCTGGCCGAGGTTGAGCGCCTCGCCCAGATCCACGCCATTGATGCCGGCAGACACCACCGCCGCCACTGCCGCCGCGCTGGAAATCCCCAGCGTGGTGTTGTGAGTCACCTGACAGGCCTGCACCACCGCCGCGATAAACCGCTCAGGATCGGCAACATCTGCCGCAATCCCCACCGGCGTGATGCGCATCGCCGCACCGTTGGTGGTGCCATAGCGACCGGCCTCCTCCGGCGAATGGCCAGCGAGGATCATTTCGATGGCGCGTTTGGTCGACGGGCCGAGCAAATCCTGCGAGCCCTTGGCCTGCATCGCGGCTTCCCACTCGATCAGGCGTTGCGCGAGGATCGCCGGTTCGATGTGGCCCTTGCCTTCAACCAGCAACTCGCCAACCAGAATCGCCTGCTCGGTGTCGTCGGTGATCGAGCCTTTGGGCATGTTCGCGGCGATCGGTTGCAGAGGTCCGGCGTCCTGCAGATCGGTGATTGTGCCGAACCGGGTCTTGATGGTTTCGCGGTTCAGCGATTGCGTCGGCATGCCCAGCGCATCACCGAGGGCCAGGCCATAAAACGCACCGAGGGCACGGTTGAGCGCGGTCATTTCGATTCTCCAAATTGCAGGTGCAGACGGAAATGCACCGGATCGAGCAGGCTTTCGACCTGTTCCATGAAACGGTTCTGCCGGTCGTAGGTGGTACGCAGGGCTTTGAGGAACACCGTGCCTTCCGGGCGGCCGAGCAGTTCGGCGTCTTCGGCATTCAGCGGCTCCGCGCCGATCCATTGATCGCCGCGCTCGCCGACGTAACCGTAGGCGGCCAGGGTGATGGTCAGGGAGTTGTCGATCAGACCGACGCGCGGCAGGCTTTCCAGGCCGCCGGTGGCCGGCATCAAAGAACGTTCAAGGGACACCAGCGTGCCTTCGGTGGAACGGCGACGACGGTCGAGGGTGATGAATTGATCGGTGCCGAAACGCGCCAGCAAATCGGGGCGGGTCACGCCCTCCAGACGCAGCACTTCGGTATTGATCATCGCCCCGCTGTCGGCCAGCGCCTGCGCCCAGCCGCTGCGTTGGTCGAGGGCGACCCCGTCGAAAGTGACAATCGACCCGACGCCGCTCTGCGTAGCGATGTATTTGCGCCGCTTCAGTTCGGCCAGCGCCTCGCGCAGCGTGCCTCGGCTGACTTTGAATTCTTGAGCCAACTGATGCTCGCCGGGCAACAGAAAGCCGTCCTCCATGAGGCCGCTTTCGATGCGCCGGACGAGTTCGTCGACCACCCGTTGTTTCTTGTCAAATCGTACCTGTCTAATCATGTACAAATTGATAACCGAAACGGGTGCGGGCGAGCAAGGGATATTTGAGGAAGGTGACAGAAGGCGGGGAGCTGAAGCGATCCCCTGTGGGAGCTGGCTTGCCAGCGATGACGGCGGCACATCCAAAGTTGATGTTGAATGTTATACCGCAATCGCTGGCAAGCCAGCTCCCACAGGTTTTCGTGTTGGGGATGGATTCAGCGTTGTTTGAGGCGGTCGATGACCACGGCCAGCAACAGGATCGAACCACGGATCACATACTGATAAAACGTATCGATGTTCTTCAGGTTCATCGCATTCTCAATGATCGCCAGAATCAACACCCCGGCAATCACATGCCGGATCATGCCGATCCCGCCGCTCAGCGACACGCCGCCCAACACGCAAGCCGAGATCACCGTCAGCTCAAAACCCTGACCAATCATCGGCTGCCCGGAGGTCATCCGCGAGGCGAGAATCACACCCGCCAGCGCACCAATCACGCCATGCACGGCAAAGATAATGATCTTGGTCCGATCAACATTCACGCCCGCCAGCAGCGCCGCTTCCTGGTTACCGCCGATGGCCATGGTGTTGCGCCCGTAGGTGGTGTAGTTCAGCAGCCAGCCAAAAAACAGAAAGCAGACGATAGTGATCAGAATCGGCACCGGCACGCCGAACAACTGGCCGTTACCGAAGACGAAGAACGATTCCTGCGACACGCCCACCGCTTTGCCGTTGGCAAAAATGTACGCCAGACCGCGAACGATCTGCATGGTCGCCAACGTGGTGATCAACGCGTTGACCCGCAGCTTGGCGATGACGATGCCGTTGATGAGCCCGACAATCAGGCCCATCACCAATGCCGCACTGACACCGAGAAACACGCTGTTGGTGTCGCGCATCACCACCGCCGCGACCACGCCGGCGCAGGCAATCACCGAGCCCACCGACAAGTCGAAATGCCCCGACGCCAGGCAATACAACATCGTGCACGCGGCGATCCCGGTGGTGGAAATCGCCAGTCCCAAACCACGCATGTTCAGCGGCGAAAGGAAGTTGTCGATCAGCAGCGTGCAGGCAACGAAAATGCCCACAGCCGCCAGCAGCATGACCCAGTCATCAAGGAAGCGGCGCATGTCCAGAGGTTTGCGCTCTTTGGGCAGGGTTTCGTTTTGGGTTGTCATCATAGTCACCTCTCAGTTCGCCACGCCGTCAGCGCGGTGGCGCGGCAAAGCCAGTTGCAGCAGGTTGGATTCATTGGCCTGGTCACGGCTGATTTCGCCGCGCAGGGCGCCTTCGCAGAGCACCAGAATGCGGTCGGAAATACCCATCACTTCCATCAGGTCGCTGGACACCACGATCACCGAAATGCCCTCGGCGGCGAGGTTGTGGATGATCTGGTAGATCTCCGCTTTGGCACCGATGTCGATGCCGCGCGTCGGTTCGTCGAGCAGCAAAACTTTCATCGGCATCGACAGCCAGCGACCGAGAATGGCCTTCTGCTGATTGCCGCCGGAGAGAAATTTGATCTGCTGGCCGGCGTGCGGGGTTTTCACTTTCAGCGACTTGATCTGCTTGTCGGCGTTGCCCTTCTCCCAGAGACCGCGAATCAGGCAACCGAGGCCGGAGTTGGCCCCGCGCGCACTGATGTTGATGTTCTCGGCAACGCTGGCCAGCGGGATGATGCCCTCCTTCTTGCGATCCTCCGGACACAGCAGAATGCCCGCCGCAATCGCGTCGCGCGGTGAGCGCAGTTTCAGTTCATGGCCACGCAGTTCGAGGCGTCCGGCGGTGTTGCGCTCCAACCCGCTGAGCAGGCGAAACAGTTCGGTGCGCCCTGCCCCGACCAACCCGAACAGACCAAGAATTTCACCTTTGTGCGCCTCGAAACTAATCGGCTCACGCAGGCCCGGGCCGAGCAAACCGTCGACCTTCAGCGCCACCGCGCCGCGTGGACGATGACGATAATCGTAGATGTCCTGAATGTCGCGACCGACCATGCAGGTCACCAGTTGATCGTGGGTCAACTGGCTCATGTCCTCGAAGGTGCGCACGTAGCGACCGTCCTTGAACACCGTTACCGCGTCGCAGATACGGAACACTTCTTCCATGCGATGCGAGACGTAGAGCACGACTTTGCCCTCGTCACGCAGACGCCCGATGATCGCCATCAAGCGGTCGATCTCGCGGGCCGACAGGCTGCTGGTCGGTTCGTCGAAGGCAATGACATGCGCGCCGCGCGACAGCGCTTTGGCGATTTCCACCAGTTGCCGCTGGCCGAGGGACAGGCGTCCGACCTTGGTTTGCGGATCGATTTCGTCGGCCAGGCCTTTCAGGCAACTCAATGCTTGCTGGCGCAGCGTGCCGCGATTGATCAAACCGAAACTGGCCGGCAGATGGCCGAGAAACAGGTTCTCGGCGACGGTCATTTCCGGCACCAGATGCAGTTCCTGGTGAATCACCGCGACGCCGCTGCCGATGCTGTCGGCGGTCGACTTGAACGCCATGGTCTGTTCGCCGATCTGTAACTCGCCGCTGCTCGGGATGTAAGCGCCGCCGAGGATTTTCAGCAGGGTCGATTTGCCGGCGCCGTTCTCGCCCATCAAGGCATGAACCTGCCCCGGATGCGCGACGAAGCTGATGGCGTCCAGCGCCTTCACACCGGGAAAGGTTTTGCCGATCCCGTTGAAGCGCAGGCTGCCGCTGGCGCTGTGTTGTGCTTGTGTCTGTACTTGCGCGTGCATAAAGCCACCTCTTCACACCGAAAAACGGCCCGGCTACCCGGGCCGTCGCTACGTCAGTTCCACAAGCCGATTTTTTCCAGCTCTTGCTTGAAGTTTTCGCGGGTGATCAGGGTGACGTCGTCCATCGCGGTGTACTTCGGCGGCTCTTTGCCGGTGGTGACCCACTCGTACATCATCTCGGCGGTTTTGTAGCCTTCGATGTGCGGGCTTGGCAGCATCGAACCGAAGAAGCCGCTGTTAGGCTTTTTCAGTTCGCCAATGGCGTCGGTGCCGTTGATGCCGATGCCGATCACGTTGGCTGCGGCAAAACCGGCCGCTTCAGTGGCGCGCACGCCGCCGAGCACGGTGTTGTCGTTCATGCCACCGATGATCAGGTTTTTCGCCGCGCCTGGCAGTTTCACCAGTGCCGAGTTGGTGGCGTCCATGCTGCCCGGTACGTCGAGGGTTTTCAGCGCGGCGAAGAGGATGTGATCTTTCGGCATGCCGGCGTCTTCAAGGGACTTCACCGAGCCGTCGGTGCGCTTCTTGCCGGTGTCGAGTTCGTTGTAGGTGTTGACCACCGCGTAGGTGTCTTTCCAGTCCCAGTTGCGTTTTTTCGCTTCGGCAACCATCGCGTTGCCCTGCTTCTGGCCGACTTCGAACGCTGCCATGCCGAGGTACGGCACGTCTTCCATGAACTTGCCGTTGGCGTCGACGAAACGGTCATCGACGGCAATCACTTTGAGGTCATTGAGTTTGGCTTTGGCCATGATTGCCGGGCCGAGCGAGACGTCCGGCGGGCAGATCACAAAGCCCTTGGCGCCGTTGGCGGCAAGGCTATCGATGGCCGACAAGGTTTTCTCACCATCCGGCACGGCGATCTTGATCAGTTCGAAGCCCTTGTCCTTGGCGGCTTTCTCGGCGAAGGCCCACTCGGTCTGGAACCAGGGTTCTTCCGCCTGTTTGACCAGAAAACCGATTTTCACGGTGTCGGCAGCGAGCAGCGAACTGCTCAGGCTGAATGCAGTGACCGCCAGGGCGGTAGTGCACAGGGTACGAATCCCGAAACGACGTTTCATAAGCTGACTCCTTGTTATTTTTTTTGAGCAATGTTTGAAAAGCGTTAAAGCGTGTTCCTGCGAAGCCTGTTGAAAATAGTCATATCGTATGATGATTGGATTTCAAGCGGATTGATCCGCATGAAAGCCGCTGCGCTCAGTCGTGGTACATCACAGAGCGACCACCATCGATGGTGATGCATGACGCGTTGATGAACGGTGCTTCGTCGCTGGCCAGAAACACCGCCGTCATCGCCACTTCGAGCGGCTGACCGATACGCTTCGGCGGGTGCAGATCGAAGGCGCGCTGCCGCTCGGCATGCGGATCGGCGAACCCGTTCCAGTAGTCGACGTTCAGTTGCGTTTCAATGTAGCCCGGGGCGATGGCGTTGACGCGGATGCCTTTCGCCGCGTACTCGATGCCAAGTGCGCGGGTCAGGCCGAGCAAACCGTGTTTGGCCACCGGGTACGGGAAGCAGCCGGGAATGATGTGGCTGGAATGGGTCGAGGCGATGTTGATGATGCTGCCGACGCCCTGCTCGATCATCTGCGGCAGCACCGCTTTGCAGCCGAACCAGGCGCCGTCCAGGTCGATGGCGAAGCAGCGGCGCCAGTCTTCCTCGGTCATTTCCAATGGATCGCGGAACACGTTGACCCCGGCGCAATTGACCAGCACATCAATGCGCCCATGCAGTTCAACGGCGCGTTTGGCCATGGCGTGCAGATCCTGCTGACGCGAGACATCCGCCTTCAGCGCCTGCACATCAAAGCCCTGTTCGCGCCAGTGCGCGGCAACCTGCTCGACTTTCTCGGCCTGAATATCGCTGATGACCAATTTTGCTTGCTGCGAAGCGAACGCAGCGACGATGGCTTCGCCAATACCCTGCGCAGCACCGGTCAGCAGCACGACCTTGTTTTTCAGACGCTCGCCCTTCGGCGGTGCGGGCACCGGCGGCAGGGAAAGAGGTTCAGCCATGGATCTGGACTCCTGTTTCGCAAGCGCAAAAAAACCGGGCATCTGACGATGTCCGGTTCGGAAGGCGTTTGAAACAAAACAGGCAGGCGCGGCCGACAGCTTGAGGCCGTTGCAAGACGCGGACTCCACACGGGAGTGCGATAGACATTCGCTGCATCACTTCACCTGTTTTGTTCTTTTTAAGTGTGAGTGCGTGTTACTGCTGGAGCCGACTATAAACCCGACCGCCAAATAATCTCAATATATAATTTTGCATCCCATATTTTGGGATTTAATGCGCAAATCGCGTACAGAGCTTTCCTGCAACATCAACGCGCATCGACAGCACGGCACCGTCCAGTGGATGGTTGTGCGGGCTCTTGGCGCTGGTAACAAAAAGGGTCTTCAGATCTTCGCCGCCAAACACGCAACTGGTCGGGCGGCTGACCGGCAGGTCGATTTTGCGATCGACCTTGCCCTCCGGTGACAGACGCAACAGGCAACTGCCGTCCCAGCGGGCATTCCACACGTAGCCTTCAGCATCCATCGCCGAACCGTCCGGGCCGCCCTGCTGGTCGGGGCCGTACCAGACCTGCGCGGCATCGAGGTTGCCATCGGTGTGAATGAAGTAGCGATGAAGCGTGCTGTCCATGCTGTCGCCGAACAGCAGCGTGGTGCCGTCGTCGCTCCACAGCAGCGTGTTGGGAATCCCCAGTCCTCGCAGCAAGGGCGTCACACGCTTGTCGGGATCGACCCGGAACAAGCCACCGGAACGACGGGTGATCGGCAAGTCTTCGCCATTTTCACCGATGTTGTTTTGCATGGTGCCGAGCCACAAACGGCCTTGGCCATCGCAACGTGCTTCATTGGGGCGATTGCCGGGTTGCGGGTCAGCGACGCAGAACAGGCTCAGGCGCGGTTCGAGACCGGGGGAGTCAAGATCAAGGCGATACACGCCGCTGCTGAGCGTGACCAAAGCATCGGCGCTGGCGCAGGGGATGAACGCGGAAACGTGTTCGGGCATGTGCCAGATCTCAACGTTCTGGCCGATCAGGCGCAAGGCCTGTTTGCCGGCGATGTCGACCCAGTACAGTGCCTGGGTAGGCGCGTCCCAGAACGGGCCTTCGCCGAGTTGGGCGCGGTGTTGGGTCAGGGCGGTCCACGGCATATCAACTCCTCAATTGTTCTTGTGATTTTTTGTAGGAGTGAGCCTGCTCGCGATGGCGTAGTGTCAGTTGACTTCAATGCGACTGATTTACCGCTATCGCGAGCAGGCTCACTCCTACAGGGAATTTCTTTGTGTTCAGCTGGCTTTTTTGTCGGCCATGACTTTCGGGTAAAAGCGTTTGATCGCCAGATCCGCGTTATCGATCAACGTCATGCACGCCCACACGCCTCGCGCGGAGTCGCGGGCTGCGATGGCATCGGCCATGTCTTTATGGATCGGTAACGTACGCCGCAATTCATCAGGATCAGCAGCGGAAACTTCGAACGACACCGCCAGCAACGCGCCGAGGGCCGGGACCATTTGTTCGATGAATTGGTTGTGGCTCGCCGCAAGAATGCATTCGTGGAAGAACTGATCGGCGCGGTTGTAATCGGCATCGCAGTCCACTGCGCGCTCAAGGGCGTTGTAGGCCAGTTGCACCGCTTCGATCTGTTCCTGTGTTGCCCGCTCGCAGGCCCAGCGCACGGCCATCGGCTCGATGGTGCGGCGCAGGTCGAGCAGGTCGTCGACGAAGTTTTCCGGCAAGCCGTTGCGCGACAGCCAACCAACGACTTGCGGATCAAACAGATTCCAGCGCCGCACCGGCAGCACGCGGGTGCCGACTTTAGGCCCGACTTCGAGCATGCCTTTGGCGACGAGGGTTTTGATAGCTTCGCGGATGACCGTGCGGCTGACGCCGAGCTGTTCGCCCAGATCGGCCTCGACCTTGATGGTCTGCCCCGGTTTGACCTGGCCGGCGGCGATCCAGCTGCCCAGCCAGTCGACCGTGGATGCGTGAAAGCTGCTGGACATGAACACCTCAAAGCGGATCGCGATGGGTGATCAAGCTAATGATCATATGATTGGGTGTCAACGACAAAAAAGATCGCAGCCTTCGGCAGCTCCTACAGGTGTACGCCACGTAGGAGCTGCCGAAGGCTGCGATCTTTTAAGGTTCGAGGCCGATGCGGAAGAACTCGCCGCCGCTCCACACGCCAAGCCAACGCTGGCCATCAATTTCACGGCTCACCGCCAGTTCCACCAGTTGGTAGAACACATTGCGGTGAATCAACGCTTCAAGGTTAGTGCGGATATGCACGTAGGGCGCTGGTTCTTGTGTCGTCGGATCTATCTCGACGCGGATCGGATGTTCGGGCCCGGCCTCGGCGGTTTCATCGACGTTGGTAGTGAAGCGCAACAACTGCGCCTCTCCCTCGCCTTCTACCTCGACGGCAATCGCCACAAACGGCGCATCGTCAACCTTGATCCCGACCTTCTCGACCGGGGTGATCAGGAAATAGTCATCGCCATCGCGGCGGATGATCGTCGAGAACAGTTTGACCATCGGCTTGCGCCCGATCGGCGTGCCCAGGTAGTACCAGGTGCCGTCGCGGGCGATGCGCATGTCGATGTCGCCGCAGAAGTCCGGGTTCCACAAGTGCACCGGCGGCAAGCCTTTGGTTTTGGGGATCTGTCCCAACAGGTCATTGGCTTTTTGCGGGCCACTCATGGCGTTCTCCTTGAATTATTGGTCGCCGACTCCCAACAGGCTGCGCGCGTACTGTGCCAGCGGCGGGCCGATCAGGTCTTCGGGCTTGTTGTCGTGGAACGTCAGTAAACCGCCACGACTCTTGATGCGAGCAGTATCAATCAAATACTGGGTGTTGGTCTCGATCAACATGATCTGAATCACGCCGCCATCGATGCCGAGGCGATCCACGGCTTCTTGGTCGAGCCACTCATCGGAGTTGCCGATACGGTCGTCAGCCTTGGCGAAACGGGTGTACAGCAGATAGTGGGCGCCAGCGTCGCGAGCTTCGCCCATCGCCTGATCGAGGCCTTCCGGCGCACGCGCGCGGCGAACCATCGGGAAGTATTCGACGAAACCTTTGAAGGCTTCTTCGGCGACGACATTGGGACGCGGATAAGAACCGCCCGGCGGTGCAAACGCGCCTTGGGCGATGTAGATGAACGAGTCCGGCTGAATACGGAAGTTGTTCACGCGACGGCTGTCGCTGTGGTCCAGCAGACCTGCGTCACTCATCTGGTAGCGAGTGCCTTCGGCCATATCGCTGACAGTCATACAGCCGCCAAGCGCCAAAACGGCCAGCAGCAAAACCAGGCTACGCATCCTATTCCTCCAGAGGCCGGTGACGGAAAACCGGCGAATGGCCATTGAATGCAGCTTTTGCGCCAGCTCTGGTTCTTCGTTGAATGTTAGATCGTATTCGCGAGCAAGCTCGCTCCCACATTCGAAATGCATTCCAAATGTGGGAGCGAGCTTGCTC
>NZ_RWIM01000192.1 GCF_009764645.1 Pseudomonas sp. PB106 | reverse complement strand
GCAGCAGGCGCAGCGGCAGCCGGAGCAGCAGCGGCAGGAGCACTTGGTGCAGCGGCGGCAGCCGGAGCCGGGGCAGCAGCAGGCGCCGCGCCTTTGACTTTCAGCTTGAGGATCAGGTCTCCGGTACCGACTTCGTCATCCAGCTTGATGGAAACGCTTTCCACCACGCCAGCGGCAGGCGATGGAATTTCCATGCTCGCCTTGTCGGATTCCAGGGTGATCAGCGACTGGTCAGCTTCAACGGTATCGCCAGCCTTGACCAACACTTCGATGATCTTGGCTTTGCCCGACGAACCGATGTCCGGAACGTGGATGTCCTGAACGCTGTCGGCAACCGGTGCTGCTGGCGCGGCTGCCGGAGCAGGCGCAGCGGCAGCGGCCGGGGCTGCAGCCTGAGCCGGAGCGGCAGCCGCAGGGGCCGCAGCACCCGCCACTTCCAGATCCAGAATCAGGTCGCCCGTGCCGACTTCGTCGTTGAGCTTGACGCTGATGGCCTTGACCACGCCAGCGGCAGGCGACGGGATTTCCATGCTCGCCTTGTCGGATTCCAGGGTGATCAACGATTGATCAGCCTCGACGGTGTCGCCGACCTTGACCTGGATCTCGATGATCTGGGCCTTGCCCGACGAACCGATGTCCGGCACGTGGACTTGCTGAACCGAAGCGGCAGCAGGAGCAGCGGCAGGCGCGGCAGCAGCAGGAGCGGCAGCCGGTTTTTCTTCAGCCTTTTTGGCCGGCGCAGCAGCAGGAGCATGGGCCGCTTCAGCGGCGCCCTCGACTTCCAGCTCGAGCAGTTCGTCGCCTTCTTTCAGACGATCGCCCAGCTTCACTTTCAGGCTCTTGATGACGCCGGCTTTCGGGGCCGGCACTTCCATGCTGGCCTTGTCCGATTCCAGGGTCAGGATGCTCTGGTCGGCTTCGATACGGTCGCCGACCTTCACAAACAGTTCAATTACTTCACCTTCACCGCTGCCGATGTCAGGTACGCGAATGAGTTCGCTCACAAAATGTCTCCTCAGCAGTCCAGTGGGTTGCGTTTTTCCGGGTCAATGCCGAACTTGGTGATGGCTTCAGCCACAACCTTAGGTTCGATATCACCACGGTCAGCCAGTGCTTCCAGGGCTGCCAACACCACGAAATGACGGTCGACTTCGAAGAAATGACGCAGTTTCTTGCGGCTGTCGCTGCGGCCGAAACCGTCGGTGCCGAGGACTTTGAATTCCTTGGACGGTACCCACTGACGGATCTGCTCGGCGAACAGCTTCATGTAGTCGGTAGAGGCAATGACCGGACCCTTACGGCCGTTCAGGCACTCTTCGACGTAGCTCAGCTTAGGCTTCTGGCCCGGCTTCAGACGGTTGCTGCGCTCTACAGCGAGACCGTCGCGACGCAGTTCGTTGAAGCTGGTAACGCTCCAGACGTCAGCGCCCACGTTGAACTCTTCACGCAGGATCTTCGCCGCTTCACGGACTTCACGCAGGATGGTGCCGGAGCCCATCAGCTGGACGTGGTGCGCCGCATCGCGGGTGTCTTCTTCGAGCAGGTACATGCCTTTCTTGATGCCTTCTTCGGCACCGGCCGGCATGGCTGGCTGCTGGTACGACTCGTTCATCACGGTGATGTAGTAGAAGATGTCCTGTTGCTCTTCGGTCATCTTCTTCATGCCGTCCTGAATGATCACCGCCAGCTCGTAGCCATAGGTTGGATCGTAGGTGCGGCAGTTCGGGATGGTCGCGGCCAGCAGGTGGCTGTGACCGTCTTCGTGTTGCAGACCTTCACCGTTCAGGGTGGTACGGCCGGCGGTGCCGCCGATCAGGAAGCCACGGGTACGGCTGTCGCCGGCAGCCCAGGCCAGGTCGCCAATCCGCTGGAAGCCGAACATCGAGTAGAAGATGTAGAACGGCAGCATTGGCTGGTTGTGGCTGGAGTACGAAGTACCGGCGGCGATGAAGGAACTCATGGCGCCTGCTTCGTTGATGCCTTCTTCAAGGATCTGACCTTTCTGGTCTTCCTTGTAGAACATCACCTGGTCTTTATCGACTGGCTCGTAGAGCTGGCCGACGGAGGAGTAGATGCCGAGCTGACGGAACATGCCTTCCATACCGAAGGTACGGGCTTCGTCCGGGATGATCGGAACGATGCGCGGGCCGATTTCCTTGTCCTTGACCAGTTGCGCGAGGATCCGCACGAAAGCCATGGTGGTGGAAATTTCACGGTCGCCGGAACCGTCGAGGATAGCCTTGAGGGTGTCCAGATCCGGAGTCGGTACGCTGAAGCTTTGTGCGCGGCGCTGTGGCACGAAACCGCCCAGTGCAGTGCGACGCTCGCTGAGGTAGCGGGCTTCGGCGCTGTTTGGCTCTGGCTTGAAGAACGGCAGGTTCTCCAGCTCTTCGTCCTTGACCGGGATGTCGAAACGATCGCGGAACAACTTCAGGCTGTCGACGTCGACTTTCTTGGTGTTGTGCGCAGTGTTCTTCGCTTCGCCGGCACCGGTGCCATAACCTTTGATGGTCTTGGCGAGGATGACGGTTGGTTGTTCTTTGTGGTTGACCGCTTCGTGGTAAGCCGCATAGACCTTGTACGGGTCGTGGCCGCCACGGTTGAGTTTCCAGATCTCGTCGTCGGACAGATCAGCAACCATCGCCTTGAGTTCTGGCGTGTTGAAGAAGTGTTCACGAACGAACGCGCCGTCTTTGGCTTTGTAGTTCTGGTACTCGCCGTCGATGACTTCGTCCATGCGACGTTGCAGGATACCGTCGACGTCCTTGGCCAGCAGTGGGTCCCAGAAACGGCCCCAGATGACTTTGGTCACGTTCCACTGAGCACCGCGGAACACGCCTTCGAGTTCCTGGATGATCTTGCCGTTGCCGCGAACCGGGCCGTCGAGGCGCTGCAGGTTGCAGTTGATGACGAAGATCAGGTTGTCCAGCTTCTCGCGGCCGGCCAGGGAGATGGCGCCCAGGGATTCCGGCTCGTCGCACTCGCCGTCGCCCAGGAAGCACCAGACTTTCTGTTTGCCTGGCTGGATGAAACCGCGGTGTTCCAGGTACTTCATGAAACGTGCCTGGTAGATCGCTTGAATCGGGCCCAGACCCATCGATACGGTCGGGAACTGCCAGAAGTCAGGCATCAGCCAAGGGTGCGGATAGGACGACAGGCCCTGACCGTCGACTTCCTGGCGGAAGTTGTTCATCTGGTCTTCGGTGATGCGGCCTTCCATGAACGCACGGGCGTAAACGCCTGGCGAGGTGTGGCCCTGGAAGTAGATCAGGTCGCCGCCGTGTTCGTCGGTCGGGGCCTGGAAGAAGTAGTTGAAGCCGATGTCATACAGGGTCGCACTGGAAGCGAAGCTGGAGATGTGACCACCCAGGTCAGAATCTTTCAGGTTCGTACGCATTACCATGGCCATCGCGTTCCAGCGCACCAGCGAGCGAATGCGGCGTTCCATGAACAGGTCGCCAGGCATGCGTGCTTCGTGGGTTACCGGGATGGTGTTGCGGTAAGGCGTGGTGATGGCATAAGGGAGCTGCGAACCGCTGCGGGTCGCGAGTTCACCCATACGGGTCATCAGATAGTGAGCACGGTCTTCGCCTTCTTTGTCGAGAACCGATTCCAGGGCGTCCAGCCATTCCTGGGTTTCGACGGGATCGAGGTCTTGCATGGCTTGCTCCAGGGCGGAAAGGCTTCCAGAATCGGTTGCCTGAGTTTGCGACTGGCCTTGTGGGCAGACGATTTAAAATTCTTGGATTGCCGTCAGGTTGTTCCGGCGGCGTGTAGTTTTACTACAAATCTTCCGGCATTTCAGCCTTTCGGATGTATAGACGAGTAGTAAAACTACAGATGAAAGGCTTGTGGCCTCCGACTGCGTTGTGAGAATAATCGTTAAGGTTGGTCGATTACCATCCGTAAAAGGTGAAACTTTGATGCTGGATGCTAAAGAAGAGGAAATTTCAGCTATTTCTAACTTTTGTTCGACAGTCCTTCGCGTAGCGGGTTTTCACCATTCACTACAAGCGGCCATTTACACGCCGATCAAGGATAGACCATGACCCTGCCCGTGCTTGCCGAACTGCCTGCCATTCTCCTGCCGTTGGTCACTCGATCCGAGCAGTCGTTCCGTACGGCCGTCGCCGAGCTTGAAGACGATCACGGCTTCGCGAACTGGACGCCAGAGCGCTGGGCGCAATTCGCCCGCGTCACCGCCGCCAGCGAGTTTGTCATTGAACAGAGCGTTCGTGACCCTTTGATGTTGTTGAGTCTGGTGCAGTCCGGCGAGCTCGACCGGCCATTCGCACCGGGTGAATTGTGTGCGCAGATTTCCACTGCGGTGAACGCCGCGCAAAGCGAAGACGAACTCGGTCGCGCCCTGCGTCGCCAGCGCGCCCGCCATCAAGTGCGGATCATCTGGCGTGACCTTACCCGTCAGGCCGATCTGGTGCAGACCTGCCGCGACCTCTCGGACATGGCCGACGCCACCATCGACCAGGCTTATCAATGGTTGTACAGCCGCCATTGCGAGCAGTTTGGCACGCCGACCGGTCGTCGCAGCGGTTTGCCGCAGCCGATGGTCATCCTCGGCATGGGCAAGCTCGGCGCCGTCGAGTTGAACCTGTCTTCCGACATCGATCTGATCTTCGCCTACCCCGAGGGCGGCGAAACGGTGGGCGTGAAGCGCTCGCTGGATAATCAGGAATTCTTCATTCGTCTTGGCCAGCGGCTGATCAAGGCGCTGGATCCGATGACCGTTGACGGTTTCGTGTTCCGTGTCGACATGCGCCTGCGCCCGTACGGTTCATCCGGCGCGCTGGTGCTGAGCTTCAATGCGCTGGAGCAGTATTACCAGGATCAGGGGCGCGACTGGGAACGCTACGCGATGATCAAGGCGCGGGTGGTGGCGGGCGATCAGGTCGCCGGCGCGCAGTTGCTCGACATGCTGCGCCCGTTTGTTTATCGGCGTTATCTGGATTTCTCGGCGATCGAAGCGCTGCGCACCATGAAGCAGCTGATCCAGCAGGAAGTGCGGCGCAAAGGCATGGCCGACAATATCAAGCTCGGCTCCGGCGGGATTCGTGAGGTTGAGTTCATCGCTCAGGCCTTCCAGTTGATCCACGGTGGCCGCGACTTGAGCCTGCAACAGCGTCCTCTATTAAAGGTGTTGAGCACGCTGGAAGGGCAAGGCTATCTGCCGCCGGCCGTGATCAGCGAGTTGCGCGAAGGCTACGAGTTTCTGCGTTACACCGAACACGCGATTCAGGCGATTGCCGACCGACAGACGCAGATGCTGCCGGACGGCGCGCAGGATCAGGCGCGCATCGCCTTCATGCTCGGTTTCGCCGATTGGGATGCTTTCCACGAAAAACTGATGTTCTGGCGCGGCCGCGTCGCTTGGCATTTTGCTCAGGTCATCGCTGATCCGGACGAGGAAGAGGGCGCCGAAAGTGAGGTGGTGGTCGGCGGTGAATGGCTGCCGCTGTGGGAAGAAGAACAGGACGAAGAGGCGGCTTGCCGACAGCTGGAAGAGGGCGGTTTCGCCGATGCGAGCAAAGCCCTGAAGGCGCTGGCCGGTTTGCGCAGCAGCCCGCAACTGCGGGCAATGCAACGTTTGGGGCGCGAACGCCTTGATGCTTTTATTCCGCGTCTATTGGCGCAAGCGGTCGAGCACGCCAATCCCGATCTGGTGCTTGAGCGGGTGTTGCCGCTGGTGGAAGCAGTCGCTCGGCGCTCGGCTTATTTAGTCTTGCTGACGGAAAACCCCGGCGCGCTGCGACGCTTGCTGACGCTTTGCGCGGCGAGCCCGTGGATCGCTGAGCAGATCACGCGCTTCCCGCTGCTGATGGATGAATTGCTTAACGAAGGGCGTTTGTTCAAGCCGCCATTGGCGCCAGAGTTGGCCGCCGAATTGCGCGAGCGGCTGACGCGAATTCCCGAAGACGATCTCGAACAGCAAATGGAAGCCCTGCGCCATTTCAAACTGGCGCACCGCTTGCGCGTCGCCGCCTCGGAAATCGCCGGCAGCCTGCCGCTGATGAAAGTCAGCGATTACCTGACCTGGCTCGCTGAGGCGATTCTCGAGCAAGTGTTGGCCCTGGCCTGGCGCCAGACCGTGGCCAAGCACGGCACGCCGCTGCGCACCGACGGCACCTTGTGCGATCCCGGCTTCATCATTGTCGGTTACGGCAAAGTCGGCGGCCTGGAACTGGGGCATGGTTCCGATCTGGATCTGGTGTTCATCCATGACGGCGATCCGCAGGCGGAAACCGACGGCGCCAAGCCGATTGATGGCGCCCAGTTCTTCACTCGACTGGGACAGCGGATCATTCACTTGCTGACGGCGCAGACCAACTCGGGCCAGCTGTATGAAGTGGACATGCGTCTGCGGCCATCGGGTGCGTCCGGGCTGTTGGTGAGTTCGCTCGGCGCGTTTGCCCGCTATCAGGAAAATGAAGCCTGGACGTGGGAGCATCAGGCTTTGGTGCGCGCGCGGGTGCTGGTTGGCAGTCAGGATGTCGGTCAGGCGTTCGAGAAGGTTCGTGCGCAGGTGTTGGGCAAGTCCCGCGACCTGGCGAAGTTGCAACAGGAAGTGAGCGAGATGCGCGCGAAGATGCGCGACAACCTCGGCACCAAGAGCACCGCGGCCGGCACAGCGGCAAATGCCTTCGACGCCACGGCGCCGTTCGACCTCAAGCAGGACGCCGGAGGTATCGTCGATATTGAATTTATGGTGCAATACGCGGCCCTGGCGTGGTCGCACAGCCACCCGCCGTTGCTGCGCTGGACCGATAACATCCGCATCACGGAAGAGCTGGAACGCGAAGGGCTGATGCCCGCCGAAGACGCCAGCCTGTTGCGCGAGGCCTACAAAGCCTACCGCTCCGCCGCCCACCGGCAGGCCTTGCAGAAGGACCCCGGGGTGATTGCCGGAGACCAGTTTGTCGAAGAACGGCGGCAGGTTTTGCGGATATGGAAAGAGATGGGGCTAAGCTGAAACCAGTTTATGCAGCACCCATACCCTGTGGGAGCGAGCTTGCTCGCGAAGACGGTGTGTCAGGCAACATTGATTTCGGATGTGCCGGCGCCTTCGCGAGCAAGCTCGCTCCCACAGTGATCTGCGGTGAGTCGCAGATGTTGGAACAGATGCGAAACCCTGTGGGAGCTGGCTTGCCAGCGATAGCGGAGTATCAGACGACAACAATGTTGGATGTGAAGACCCCCATCGCGAGCAAGCTCGCTCCCACAGTAGATCTACAGTGTTTGTAGAATTATCGAGGCGGGGAGGCGTAAATGCCTCCCCGGTTCGTTTTTGGAAACCACATGAATATTCTGATCGTTGGGCCCAGTTGGGTCGGTGACATGGTGATGGCGCAGACACTGTTTCAGTGTCTCAAACAGCGCCACCCGCAATGCGAAATCGACGTGCTGGCCCCCGAGTGGAGCCGGCCGATCCTTGAGCGCATGCCCGAAGTGCGCAAGGCCTTGAGCTTCCCCCTCGGCCACGGCGCGCTGGAATTGGCGACGCGTCGGCGCATCGGTAAATCCCTGCGCGGTCAGTACGATCAGGCGATTCTGCTGCCCAACTCGCTGAAATCGGCGCTGGTGCCGTTCTTCGCCGGTATCCCGAAACGCACCGGTTGGCGCGGCGAATTCCGCTACGGCCTGCTCAACGACGTGCGCACCCTCGACAAAGACCGCTATCCGCTGATGATCGAGCGTTTCATGGCGTTGGCCTATGACGCGAACGCCGAACTGCCTAAACCGTATCCACGCCCAAGCCTGCAAATCGACCCGGTCACCCGCGAAGCGGCGCTGGCCAAATTTGGCCTGACCCTCGATCGCCCGGTATTGGCCCTGTGCCCCGGCGCCGAGTTTGGCGAGTCCAAGCGCTGGCCGTCCGAGCACTACGCCAAAGTCGCCGAAGCGCGTATTCGCGAAGGCTGGCAGGTGTGGCTGTTCGGTTCGAAAAACGATCACGCGGTCGGTGAAGACATCCGCGCACGGCTGATCCCGGGCCTACGTGAAGAATCGGTCAACCTCAGCGGTGGCACCTCGCTGGCCGAGGCCATCGACCTGATGTCCTGCGCCGACTCGGTGGTGTCCAACGACTCCGGCCTGATGCACGTCGCTGCCGCGCTGAATCGTCCGTTGGTGGCGGTTTACGGTTCCACTTCGCCGGGCTTCACCCCGCCGTTGGCCGAGCACGTCGAAGTGGTCCGTCTGGGGCTCGATTGCAGCCCGTGTTTCGACCGTACCTGCCGCTTCGGCCATTACAACTGCCTGCGCCAGCTGATGCCGGACGCGGTCAACGATGCCTTGCAGAAATTGCAGGGCTCTGTGGTCGAGGTTCATTAAGTTGCGGGTACTGCTGATCAAGACTTCATCGCTGGGCGACGTGATTCATGCGTTGCCGGCGCTGACCGACGCCGCCCGGGCCATCCCAGGGATCAAGTTCGACTGGGTTGTGGAAGAAGGCTTTGCCGAGATTCCGACTTGGCACCCGGCCGTCGATAAGGTGATTCCGGTGGCGATCCGCCGCTGGCGCAAAAATATCTGGAAAACCATCACCAGCGGCGAGTGGAAACGCTTCAAGCAAAGCGTGCGCGCGAACAGATACGACTTGGTGATCGACGCCCAGGGCTTGCTGAAAAGCGCCTGGCTGACCCGTTATGTCAAAGCCCCGGTGGCCGGGCTCGACAAAGGTTCGGCCCGTGAGCCGATGGCCTCGCGTTTCTACGACCGCAAACTCGCCGTGGCCCGTGGTCAGCATGCCGTCGAGCGCGTGCGTCAATTGTTCGCCATCGCCCTCGGTTACGACTTGCCAAAAGGTCTGGGCGACTACGGCCTCAACGTCGAACGACTGGTCGAGCTGCCGCGCAAAAACGCCTTTGTGGTGTTTCTTCACGGCACGACTTGGGACACCAAACACTGGCCGGAAGCCTATTGGCGTGAGCTGACCGAACGTGTCGGCTACCTCGGCGTCGGCGTCAAGCTGCCGTGGGGCAACCCGCAGGAAAAGGCTCGTGCCGAACGCATCGCCGCCGGTTTCAAACACGCCGAAGTGCTGCCGAAACTCAATCTGGCCGGCGTCGGCAAAGTCCTTGCCGGGGCGCAAGCCTGTGTCGCGGTGGACACCGGTCTCGGCCATTTGGCCGCTGCACTGGACGTGCCGACCATCTCGCTGTTCGGCCCGACCAATCCGGGCCTGACCGGCGCCTACGGCAAATTGCAGATTCACCTGGCCAGCGACTTTCCGTGCGCGCCGTGCCTGCAAAAGAAATGTACTTATCAACCGACCGCGCAGGATGCCCGTCAGTTTGACCTGAAGCGTGAACAGCCTCTGTGCTTCACGCGTCTGAACCCCGAGCGTGTCGCCAGCCGACTGAGCACGTTGTTAATGGCTGAGGAGCTGCGCTGATGCAATTGGCATTCGTCCTGTACAAATATTTCCCGTTCGGCGGCTTGCAGCGTGACTTCATGCGCATCGCCCTCGAATGCCAGCAACGCGGGCATCAGATCCGCGTCTACACGCTGATCTGGGAAGGCGACGTGCCGCCCGGTTTTGAAGTGCTGGTGGCGCCGGTCAAAGCATTCTTCAATCATCGTCGCAACGAAAAACTCAGCGCGTGGATGGCAGCGGATCTGGCCAAACGTCCGGTGGATCGTCTGATCGGCTTCAACAAGATGCCCGGGCTGGACGTCTATTACGCCGCCGATGGTTGCTTCGAAGACAAAGCGCAGAACCTGCGCAATTCGCTCTACCGCCGCTGGGGCCGCTATCGCCACTTCGCCGAGTACGAGCGCGCGGTGTTCGCCAAAGACGCGAAAACCGAAGTGCTGATGATTTCCGAAGTGCAGCAGCCGCTGTTCATCAAGCATTACGACACACCGCTCGAGCGCTTCCACCTGCTGCCACCGGGCATCGCGCAGGATCGTCGGCGTCCGGCAGATGCTGACGAAATTCGCGCAGGGTTCCGCGCCGAATTCAATCTGAAGGATGACGAGCTGCTGCTGGTGCAGATCGGCTCCGGCTTCAAGACCAAGGGCGTTGATCGCAGCCTCAAAGCACTGGCCGCATTGCCCACCGAACTGAAGAAACGCACCCGGCTGTTTGTAATCGGCCAGGATGACCCCAAATTATTCCAGATGCAGAGCGCGACTTTGGGGCTGGGCGATAACGTGACGTTCCTCAAGGGTCGTAGCGATATCCCGCGCTTCCTGCTCGGCGCCGACCTGTTGATCCACCCGGCGTATAACGAAAACACCGGTACGGTTTTGCTTGAAGCGCTGGTCGCCGGTTTGCCGGTGCTGGTCAGCGCGGTCTGCGGTTACGCCCATTACATTGCCGAGGCCGACGCCGGGCGAGTGCTGGACGAGCCGTTCGATCAGACGCAACTGGCGCAATACCTGACCGAAATGTTGAAAGACGACGCTGCACGCGCGGCCTGGAGCCGCAATGGTCTGGCCTTCGCCGAGACGGCCGACCTCTACAGCATGCCGCAGCACGCGGCCGATGTGATTCTGGCGGAGCACGCTTAATGAAGTTGATGCTGGCTGAACCGTTCAAAAGCCTTTGGGCCGGACGCGACCCGTTCGCCGAAGTCGAAGGCTTGCAGGGCGAGGTATACCGCGAGCTGGAAGCACGCCGGACACTGCGCACGGAAGTCGACGGCAACGGATTTTTCGTCAAGATCCACCGTGGCATCGGCTGGGGCGAGATTTTCAAGAATCTGCTGACCGCCAAGCTGCCGGTACTCGGCGCGGGTCAGGAGTGGAAGGCTATCCAGCGCTTGCAGGAAGTCGGCGTGCCGACCATGACCGCCGTCGCGTACGGCGAGAAGGGCAGCAACCCGGCGGATCAGCACTCGTTCATCGTCACCGAAGAGCTGGCGCCGACTATCAGCCTTGAAGACTTCAGCATCGACTGGGTCAAGCAGCCGCCCGAGCCGAAACTCAAGCGCGCGCTGATCGCCGAAGTTGCGCGCATGACCGGCATGATGCACCGCGCTGGCGTCAATCATCGCGACTGTTATATCTGTCATTTCCTGCTGCACACCGATAAACCGGTAACGCCGGAAGATTTCAAACTCTCGGTGATCGACCTGCACCGCGCCCAGACCCGCGCAAAGATCACCCAGCGCTGGCGCAACAAGGATCTGGCGGCGCTGTACTTTTCCGCACTGGACATCGGCCTTACCCGCCGCGACAAACTGCGTTTCCTCAAGGGCTATTTCCAGCAGCCGCTGCGGCAGGTTCTCGCGGAAGAAGCGCCGTTGCTGAGCTGGCTCGAAGGCAAGGCCAATAAGCTTTATGCGCGTAAGCAGCGTTACGGGGATGCGCTCTGATGGCGGGTTGGATCCTTGAACCTGAATACAGCGATCTCGCCGACGACTTCGGCAGCCTCGAAGCGGTGTTCGCCCTGCAAGGCGAGCGCCTGACCCGCGACCCGCTGTCGGAAGTCATCCGCGTCGAGCGCAACGGCGTCAACTACTACGTAAAACGCTACGTCGGCGCCGGTAAGGGCTTGCGCCGTTACCTCGGCAAGCCGCGCGTGAAGATGGAGTGGCAGAACCTCAAACGCTTCGCCAAGTGGGGCATTCCCACCGCTGAAGTGGTGGCCTGGGGTCTGGAGCGACGTGGCGCGGCGTACAACCGTGGCGCGATGATTACTCGCGAACTGCCGCGCACCGAAGACCTGTCGGCGCTGGCCGAGCGCAACGATCCCAAGCTCAAGGATCGCGCCTGGGTCGATGGCGTCAGTCGGCAGTTGGCCGCTTACACCCGGACGATGCACGACCATCGCTTCACCCATAACGATCTGAAGTGGCGCAACCTGCTGATCGACGATCAGGCGCGGTTGTTTTTGATCGACTGCCCGAACGGCGATTTCTGGCGCGGCTTCTGGCTCAAGTACCGCATCACCAAGGATCTGGCCTGCCTCGACAAGGTCGCCAAGTATCACCTGTCGAACACCCAGCGCCTGCGCTTCTACCTGCAATACCGTGGGCGTGATCGTCTGAATGCCGCTGACAAGAAGCGCATTCGCCACGTGGTGAGATTTTTCGAGGGACGCGAATGACTGATTTCCTGGCCGCTGAAGACCGCGCGCTGCTCGAGCGCAATGGCCTCGGCACTTTTGACGCGCTGTGGGCCAAGCAGCTCGAAGCGGTGGACGAACCGAACACCGACGGTGGCGGCTGGAGCAGCGTGTTTCGCCTTGAGCTGGAAGGTCACGCCTATTACCTCAAGCGCCAGAGCAATTACCTGACGCGCACCTTGCATGCGCCGTTCGGCGAGCCAAGTTTTGCCCGCGAATTTCGCAACATCAGTCGCTATAACAAGCTGGGCATTCCGGCCCTGCAAGCGGCGTTTTTCGGTGAGCGCAAGATCAAGGGCGACGTGCAGGCGATCCTGCTGACCCGTGCCCTTGATGGCTGGGACGACCTCGATTCGTTGCTGCAGCGTTGGACCGAACTGACCGCCGTGGAGCAATCAGCGATCCTCAAGGCCTGCGGGCAACTGGCGCGACGCCTGCATGGCTTGCGCCAGGTGCACGGCTGTTTTTACCCCAAACATATTTTTCTGCAGGCTGACGGCAGCGGCTATCAGGCGCAGTTGATCGACCTGGAAAAGACCCGCCCATTGCTGTTCGGCATGCGTGATCGGGTCAAGGATCTTGAGCCGCTGTTGCGCCGAGCCCCGGAGTGGAACGAAGCGCAATTGCGCGAGTTGCTCGCGGCGTATCTCGATCAGCCGACGGACAGCTCGTTGGTCGACAGTTGGGTGACGCGCCTGACCGCACGGCGCAGTCGCAAGGAAACTCGTTGATGCAATTGTCTGACCTGAAAAGCGCCGGGCGCACGCCCGCTCTGCCGCTGACGATTACTTTGGCCGATGCCGCAGGCCCGGCTGATTTGCAGTTGCTGACGCTGCTGCGAGTGTTGCCGGGCCAGCGTTATGTCGGTGCCGGGGTCTGGCGCGGTCGACCGGTGTTGGCCAAGTTGCTGGTCGGCAGCAAGGCTGCGCGGCATTTTCAGCGTGAACTCAACGGCGTGAAACTGCTGGCGGCACAAGGCCTGACCACGCCGCTGCTGTTGGCCGATGGCTTGAAAGACGGCGAGGGCGGCTGGCTGCTGTTCGAGTTTCTTGAGGGTGCCGAAAGCCTTGGCGCTGCCTGGAGCCAAGTCGAGTCATTGCCGGTGTTGGCCGATGAGCAATCGGCGGTACTGGCCGAAGCGCTCGGCGCGATCGCCCAACTGCACGGCAAAGGCCTGTGGCAGGAAGACCTGCACCTCGACAACCTGCTGCGCCACGACGGCCAGCTGTATTTGATCGATGGCGCCGGGATCTGCGCGGAAACCGCCGGTCAGCCGCTGTCGCGGCAGAAGGTGCTGGAAAACCTTGGCGTATTTTTCGCCCAGTTGCCTAAGTCACTGGAGCCGTTCACCGAAGAACTGCTGGTGTATTACCTGCTGAGCAATGCCGAGCACGCGCTGCCGCTGGAAGCGTTGCAAAAGCAGATCGACAAGGTGCGTGCCTGGCGTCTGCGCGACTACCTGATCAAGGTCGGTCGTGAGTGCACGCTGTTTGCGGTGCAACGCGGTGCGTTCGGTCTGCGCGCCATTCGTCGCGAGGAAGAGGCGGCGATGGTGCCAGTGCTGGAACAGGCCGATGCGCTGCTCGATCAGGGCCATCTGTACAAGACCGGCGGCGCGGCGAGTGTCGGCAAGGTCGACGTGGCCGGGCGCACGCTGGTGATCAAGCGCTACAACATCAAGAATTTTGCTCATTGGCTCAAACGCTTCTGGCGTCCGAGCCGCGCCTGGCATTCGTGGCGTGAAGGCAATCGACTGGCGTTTCTCGGCATCGCCACGCCGAAACCGCTGGCCGTTCTGGAAAAACGTTTCCTGTGGCTGCGCAGCCGCGCTTATCTGATCACCGAATACCTGCCAGGGCCGGACATCATCGAGCGGTTTGCGCCGTATGTTGAAAGTGGCGAGGCGCCGGAGTCCGAGTTACAGGCACTGGATCAGCTGTTCGCGCGATTGATTGCCGAGCGCATCAGCCATGGTGATTTCAAGGGCCATAACCTGTTCTGGCAGGAAGATCGCTGGGCGCTGATCGATCTGGATTCGATGTGTCAGCATGCTTCGCTGGGTAGCTTCGCCCCGGCCTATGCCCGTGACCGGGCGCGATTCATGCGCAACTGGCCGGAGAGCAGCGCGTTGTATCAAGTGATTGATCAGCGGTTGCCTAAAGACATCTCCAGCGCTGCCTGAGCCGCCTTCGCGAGCAAGCTCGCTCCCACATGAAATGCGTTCAAGATGTGGGAGCGAGCGTGCTCGCGAAGAGATCGACCGAGACACTACGAATCCCCACGGAGAAACGGTGGACAAACTCCACTGACTTCTCCTACAGCTTCTACAGAAGCCATGAACTGTGCGGCCTCCAGCCCCGATGCTAGTTTGCCTGACGACTACGGAGGGCAACGCGTGAGTATCAAAAAGGCTGTGACACTGAGTGTTTTTTCATGGGTTTTATCAGGCTGCGGCAGCGCCCTGACCGTGCTGCAGGACGACGCCGACGTCGCCCGCGACATGCGCAAACAAAAAACCTACTGCCAATCCATTCCGCGGATCTACAGCGGTCTGGCCTACGACTTCTGCGTATTGAACGCACCTCCCGATCCCACGGGCTTCCTGGTGCCATTCGTGCTGCTGGATCTGCCGCTGTCCGGGGTCTTCGACACAGTCTCCCTGCCGTACACGCTTTATCGGCAGATCGAAGATGGCAATCTGAATATTTACTGGCGTTCAGGTGGCGGGTAACTGGTTTGCCTTCGATAGCCAGGTACAGCGATGTCAAGGCCCCAGCCATAATCCCTATCACCTCGCTCTCGGCTTTTGTCTGGAAACGCTCTATGAGTTCTTGCAGGAAAAGAATCAGCAAGGGGCAACGACGCATGTGATTTTCGAGCGCCGAGGGAGGCGGGAAGATAACGAGCTTGAGTTGGAGTTTCGCAGGATGTGCGGTGGTGCGAATCGTTTGGGAATTCAACTGCCATTTGACATCGTCTTTGCCACAAAACAAGTGAATTCCACCGGTCTGCAGCTCGCTGATCTCGTTGCGAGACCCATCGGCATGAGCGTTCTGAGGGCTGGTCAGGAAAATCGTGCTTTTGAAGTGCTCAAGCGCAAATTTTACTGCAGCGGCGGGCGGAACGAAGTCGGAAAGGGTTTCGAAAACTGGGGCTTGAAGATTTTCCCCTCCCCAGAAAGCGAAAAGCCCCGGTGATCTCACCGAGGCATTAGCGCCGACCGGGATCCCCCAGTCCATTTGCGAACGAGCATATGACGAGAGGTACAGAGTGTCAACGCGCAGGCGCGGCAGTTCGGCTAGAGGCTTGTGGGCGCTTTTACGCTATAATCCCGCCCTTTAGCTGTCTCTCGCCCGGTGCGAGGGCACATCAATTTTCAAGGCGCATCGCGCCTGTATGCAGACTAAAGAGGCTAGACCCCTGTGGCATTGACGATTCTTGGCCTGTCCGGCGCCCTTAGCCATGATCCCTCAGCAGCCTTGTACATTGACGGCAAGCTGGTGGCGGCGGCTGAAGAAGAGCGCTTCGTACGCGATAAACATGCAAAGAACCGCATGCCCTACGAATCGGCAAAGTTCTGCCTCGAGCAGGCCGGTATCAAGCCGTCGGACGTTGACGTGGTGGCGATTCCATTCGCGCCGATCAGCCTGTTCGGCAAGGCCCGCTGGCACTACGCCAAGCGCTACTGGTACGCGCCGGATCGCGCCCTCGATGCGATCCTGATGGGCAACCGTCGCTACAAGCGCTATCGCAACAAGATCGTCTGGTGCCTGGAACAACTGGGTTTTGATCCGAAAAAGATCAAGATCGAGCCGGTCGAGCACCACCTGGCTCACGCTTCCAGCGCCTACCACTGCTCCGGTTTCAAAGAGAAAACCGCGATCCTCGGCATCGACGGCAAGGGTGAGTACGCCACGACCTTCTTCGGTTATGGCGAAAACGGCAAGATCCACAAGATCAAGGAATTCTTCGATCCGGACTCCCTCGGCGGCCTGTACGGCGCGATCACCGAGTTCCTCGGTTTCGAAATGCTCGACGGTGAGTTCAAGGTCATGGGCATGGCGCCGTACGGCGACGCCAGCAAATACGACTTCTCGCGTCTGGCCTCGTTCGAGAACGGCGAGTTGGTGATCAACACTGACTACGCCAACGTGATCGGCCTGCGCCGCTACAAAGAGAAGGGCAAAGGCTTCTACTTCTCGCCGAAGCTGATCGAATGGCTGGGTCCGAAGCGCGAAGGCGACATCGCCGACGAGCCGTACATTCACTACGCCGCGAGCATGCAAGCGCTGTTCGAAAAGATCTCGCTGCAGATGATCGACCACTACCTGGGCGACGTGCTCAAGGAAACCGGCAAGCTCGCGTTCGCTGGCGGCTGTGCGTTGAACGTCAAGCTGAACCAGAAAATCATCGCGCGCAATGACGTCAAAGAGCTGTTCGTCCAGCCGGCCTCCGGCGATGCCGGCACCGCTGTCGGCGCTGCCGCTTACGTGTCGCACGCCCGTGGCGTACCGGTCGAGAAGATGGAACACGTCTACCTCGGCCCGTCGTACAGCAACGAAGACGTGATCGCCGCGTGCGCCCGTCACGAGAACAAGCCGACCTGGCGCAAGCTGGACAACATGCCGGAGCAGATTGCCAGGATCATGGTCGATGGCAACCCGGTGGCCTGGTTCCAGGGCCGCATGGAGTTTGGCCCGCGCGCACTGGGCGGTCGTTCGATCATCGGTTGCCCGAGCATTCCGGGCGTGGCTGACCGCATCAACCACCAGATCAAGTTCCGCGAGCGCTGGAGGCCTTTCTGCCCGTCGATGCTCGACACCGTTGCGCCACAGATGATCAAGATCGATCACCCGGCGCCGTTCATGACCTTCACCTTCGAAGTCGCGGACGAGTGGAAAACCCGTGTGCCGGAAGTCGTCCACGAAGACGGCACTTCCCGCGCCCAGGTGCTCAAGCGCGAGTACAACCCGCGCTACTACGACATGATGAAGGCGCTGGAAGTCCTGACCGGCAACGGCGTGTCGCTGAACACCTCGCTCAACCGTCGTGGCGAACCGATGATCTGCTCGCCGACCGATGCGTTGAACATGTTCTTCGGTTCGGATCTGCAGTATTTGATCATGGAAGACATTCTGGTGGTCAAAGAGGGCGCAAACGCTTATGACTCGCTCGGCTGAACGCCATGTGCTGCAGTTCTGTCACGGCTATGACGGGCCGTTCCTCGACTGCGCACGGCAGTATGCCAGCCTGTTCGCGGGCACCGGTTATCGGGTGACCACGGTCTTTCTGACCGGGGCTGCCGATAGCGAGGTGGCCGCAGCGTGTGCTTCCGATGAAGTGTTGTTCATGGAATACAGCTCCAAGGCCATTCGTGGCCTGAAGCTGGGCGCCATCGGCGATCTGCGCAAGATCGCCGCTTCACGCAATTTCAGTTTCTGCATCGCCCATCGCTTCAAGCCGATCTATATCGCCTTGCTCGGCACTTCGTTGCCGGTGATTGGCGTTCACCACGCGTTTGACGATTACAAACGCGGTACGCGCAAATTGTTCGCGCATATTTTCCGCAAGCGTCTGAGCCTGCTCGGCGTGTCCGATGCGGTGCGCGACGACATGCGTCGTTGCCTGCCGAAGTGGCCGCAAGAACGTATTCAGACGCTGTATAACCGTATCGATGTGCCTGCGCTGCAATTCAGTCAGGTGTCCGCTCGCGAAGCTCGCGAGACCTTGGGGCTTGCGCCGGATGCGTGGATTGTCGGCAACGTTGGCCGGCTGCACCCGGACAAGGATCAGGCAACTTTGCTGCACGGTTTTGCGGCGGCGTTACCGGGTTTGCCGGGCAACAGCCAGTTGGTGATTCTCGGTAAGGGTCGTCTGGAGCAGGATCTCAAGGAACTGGCCCGCGAACTGGGTATCGGTGATCGCGTGTTGTTCCTCGGTCAGGTGCCGGATGCGCGCAATTACTTCCGTGCCTTCGATGTATTTGCCTTGAGTTCCGACCACGAACCGTTCGGCATGGTCCTGCTGGAGGCCATGGCCGCCGGCGTGCCACTGCTCGCCACCGCGTGCGGTGGAGCGAAGGAAGTGGTCGAAGGTGTGGGCATTCTGTTCCCGTTGGGCGACGCCGAACACTTGGCCCAAGGCCTGCAACATCTGGCCGGTATGGATGATCAACAGCGCCTTCAGTGCGCCGAGATGATGCTTGATCGTCTGCGTGAGCGTTTCTCCGACCGTGCGGTGCGTGACACCTTCTGGCGTCTGCCGCAAGTTACCGATCTGGCACCGAGGGGCTGATGCTCAACCGATTTCAAGGCTGGCGCGAACGTGGCTGGTCGCCCGTCGACGCCTCGACCTATGCAACTACCTGGCAGCGTTTTGGCGGCAGCGTCGCGACTCACCCGTTGGTGGTCGAGCGTCTGGCTGATCTCGCCGGCATCCCCGTGCGCTACCTTGCCTGGGAGCAACAAGGCGAGATCAAAGCGGCGATCCCGACCTGGGGCCGCGATCTGGCGTTGTCCAAGGACGTGCTCAAGCGCCATGGCAAAAAAGGCCTGTTCGACCTCGGCAATGCCGAGCTGATTCTGCCCGCTGCCGCTGATGCGCAGGCCGCGCTGCGCCATCGCGCACGCTATCTGTCGGCGCTCAACGAAACCCGCTTCAGCGGCCTGAAGTTGCAGACCGAACAACTGGCCATGGCCCGCACCCCGGAAGAACTGTCGAAGAAGTTTCGCTACAACCAGCGTCGCGAATTGCGCCTGCTGGAAGAGGCGGGCGGCGTGGTGCGCCCGGTCAGCGAGTTTTCCAGCGCTGAACTGGCGGCCATCTACTGCGATCTGTTTCAGCGTCGCTGGGGGTTCCCGGCCACTGGCGCGGCACGCATGGCCGAAGTGATCGAGCTGCTGCGCGAGCTGCTGATCGGTTCGGTGATCTTCCTCAACGATGCGCCGATTGCTATTCAATTGGTGTACCGCGTCGAGGCGCCGGAGTGGATCAGCGTCGAATACATCAACGGCGGCGTCGATCCCGAAACCCGCGAATTCAGCCCCGGCAGCGTGTTGAGCTTCCTCAATACGCAAAGCGCCTGGGAGCATGCGCGAGCACTGGACAAGCCGCTGCGCTTTTCCTTCGGTCGCGCCGACCGTGAATACAAGGATCGCTGGTGCAATCCTGTGCCGGTGTTCACCGTATGAGTCAGCCCATGAGCCGCAAACAGCAATTGCTCAAGCGTCACCGGCGCAATAAACGCATCGGTCTGTTGATTGCCTTGGCCGTGTTGATCGCGGTCGGTGTACTGGTCGCGTGGTGGCTGCCGCTGGTGCTCGCAGTGATCGGCTGGGTCGCCCATGAGGCATGGTTCGCCGATCACCTGTTCTATTCGCCGAAAGACGATTATCAGTACAGCTTCCCGCCGTTCACGCCGCAACCAAAAGTGCATCTGAGCGGCGAGCAATTGCGCCTGGATGAAGGCGTGATGCTGGTCGATGACGCCACACTGATTCTCGCCGTGCAGGTCAAAAGCACGTGGCTGGGACGCTTCTTCGATCCGCGCATTGAGCTGGCAGGCGGGACGAATCCTGACGCGCAAACCTTCGAGCGCGGCGTCAACGGCCTGCGTTATCTGAACCTCAGCGGTCAGGCACAAGCCTTGTCGCAAGGCCTGCTGCGCTTGCGCGGGCGCCTCTGCCGCGTCTCCGGCGAGCCGGTGTTGTGGGCGCTGGAACAAACGGATTACCGCCGCTCGCGGGTGATGGTGATTGCCCCGCACGCCGACGACGCCGAGCTGGCCGCCTACGGTCTGTACAGCCAGGCGGACGAAGCCTGGATCGTCACTCTGACCGCTGGCGAAATCGAAGCCGAACACTATCAGCAAATGGGCCTTAACAAGGTCGAGGCCGCGCGACTCAAGGGCCGATTGCGTGCCTGGGACAGCCTCGCCGTGCCGCGTTGGGCCGGGGTGCCGGCGCAAAACTGTGTGCAATTGGGCTATTTCTGTCTGCAACTCCAGACAATGCAGGCAGCGCCGAATCAACCCATCGCTTCACGCGAAGCCGATTTGAGCGATACCCGTCTGTTCCGTCAGTTGAACCCGTTCAGCTTGCCGAGTGACGTCGACGGCGCGCCGACCTGGAACAACTTGCTCGCCGATCTGCGCGAAGTGCTGCTGCGTGCGCGCCCTGACGTGATCGTCCTGCCGCACCCGACACTTGATCCGCACCCTGACCATCTCTGCAGTCAGCACGCCGTGTTGCAGGTGGTAAGCAGCCTCGACTGGCAGCCGACCTTACTCGGCTACGCCAACCATTTGCACGACAACGATCGTTGGCCGATGGGCAATGCCGGTGAGGGCATCGCGCTGCCGCCGGCGTTTGATGCGGCCGTACCGATGCAACCGTGGTGTCTGCCGCTTTCTCTTGAACAGCAGCGCGACAAGGCTATGGCGCTGGGCATGATGCACGACCTGCAGCCGCCGGCCCCCTTCAAGCGCCGTTTGCGCCGCTTGATTCAGCGCATGCTGGCGGGTCGCATGCCGTCGGTGTATGGCGAAAACGAATTTTTTCGAAAAGCGGTCAGGCGCCAGGAATTACTTTGGCTGCTGAAGCCGGGTGAATCGGGCACGAACCGGGGAGTGTTATGAGTCAACGGTCAAAGGTGCTGCAGCTGCAGCCTGACTACAACGTCAAATCCCATGATTTCGCCGACCTTGCCGAGCAGATCGTCAAGGCGTTGCCGTCGGATCGCTACGAGGTGACCGCCGCATTTCTGCGCGGCAAACCCGCTGCGGGCGAGCCAGTCAGCCGTGCCGACCGCTCGGTGTATTTCGAGTTTTCCGACAAATCGCTCAAGGGCATGCGCCTGCGCGCGATGTGGCAGTTGTACAAGTTCTGTCGCCGGGAAAAGTTCGACGTGGTGATCTGCAACCGCTTCAAACCGGTGAACATGATGCTCACGCTCAACCGTTGGTTGAAGGTGCCATTGTGCATTGGCATCTCCCACGGTTTCGGCGAATACGACCGCTTCTATCGTCGTCGTCAGACTCAGCGCCTGATCGACCGGCACTGGCGTTTCGTCGGTGTCTCCCCGGCGGTCAAACAGTACCTGTTGGACTGTGACTGCGGTTTCACCGACCAGAACACTTACGCCATCACCAATGCCATCGACATCGAGCAGGCCGAAGGCTTGCAGCACAGCCGCGACAAGGCGCGCGAGTTGCTGGGTATCGACCCGAATGTACGCCTGATCGGCGCGCTGGGCCGGCTGGTGTCGGTCAAGGGGCACACGTATCTGCTGCAAGCCTTCGCTGCGTTGAAGGACAAATACCCGAACACGCAATTAGCGATCATCGGCGCCGGGCGCCTGCAAGCGCCGCTGGCCGCCGAGATTGAACAACTGGGGTTGAGCGGTCGCGCGCACTTGCTGGGTTTCAAGGAAAACGCCCTGCAATACGTGCGCGCCTTCGATATCTGGACCATGCCGTCGCTGGCCGAAGGCCTTGGCCTGGCGTTGCTGGAGGGCATGAGCGGGCATTTGCCAGTGATCGCCTCGAACGTGCCGGCCATGTTGCCGTTGATCGAAGGCGCCGGCGGTCTGGCGATTACGCCAAAGGATGTATCGAGCCTGGTTGCGGCGCTGGATCAGTACCTCGCAATGTCCGACGACGAACTCAAGGCCAAGGGTGAACAAGCCTACCGCTATCTGCAGGAACAACATGACATCGAAGTGTTCCGTCAGGAGTACCTGGACTTGATCGACTCAGGCCTGGAACAGGCGCGCAAGGAACAGCCATGAGCCAAGAAAGAGCCCTGAGTGACGATGCAGTATCGAGCGAAGCAAACGCCCTTGTAACCGTCATCATCGCCTCGTACAACCATGCTCCGTACATTGAGGAGAGCATCCTTAGCGTCATCAACCAGACCTATAAAAACATCGAGTTGCTGGTGGTCGATGACGGCTCGAAGGATGACAGCGTCGAGCGCATCAACGCCTTGCAGGCGCAGTACGGTTTCGATTTTCGCGTACAGCAGAATCAGGGCCTGACCAATACGCTCAACGGCGCCATCGCTCGTGCCAAGGGCAGCCTGATCGTGCCGTTCGGCTCAGACGACATCATGTACCCGGAGCGCATCGCGACGCAGGTGGCGTACATGGACGGCAAGCCCGAAGTGGGGATT
The DNA here is from genome assembly GCF_009764645.1 of Pseudomonas sp. PB106. Lineage (GTDB taxonomy): Bacteria > Pseudomonadota > Gammaproteobacteria > Pseudomonadales > Pseudomonadaceae > Aquipseudomonas. Next base: position 14,533 of record NZ_RWIM01000192.1, on the reverse strand, counting down.
TGCGCCGGCAACATCGAGTTGATGGACGCCGACGGCAATCTGTATCCGGAAAAGCGGCAGCGCCGCGATGTGCCGTTCCGTCGTCTGGACTTCGATGACATGTTCCTTGAGCGCAAGCCGTATCCGCCGGCGCCGACCCTGATGATCCGCCGCGAAGCGCTGGACAAGGTGGGCGGTTTCGATCCGACGATTCGCCTGGAAGATCTGTACATCGAGCTGAAAGTCACCCGTGCCGGTTATTTCATCGATGGCTTGAGCGTAGTGATGGCGCGCTATCGCAAGCACGCGACCAACTCGTACAAGAATCATCGGTTCATGATCGAAAGCATCCTGCGCATTTATGCGTTGTTCAGCGATCATCCGCTGTACGACGAAGTGCGCTTCAAGTCGCTCAATTCGATGTTCCTGAAAACCGCCAACCGCGACCGCAAGCTTGCGCGGGAACTGCTGGCGCAGATCCCGTTCAAGGCCTGGAACAAGAAGACCTGGCGTGGTCTGGGGCGGTTACTGTTTTCGCCCTTGGACAAGGGCTGAAGCGACGGTCGCTCGCATTCAGCGAGCGACTTTTTCCGACAGGCGTTTGCGGTTTTCCTGGCGCTGGCGCAGCCAGTGCAGGAAGTTTTTCCCGGCCGCCATGCCTGGCATCTCTATGTACAGGAACGTCACACTGCTGATCAGGATCAGCAGGCACGTGCACGCAGCCGCCAGAGGCAGATAGACCCAGGCCTGTGTCGAGTCCAGGTGCAATAGCAGCGGCAGGCGCTGCACCATCAACCACAAGACAAAACCGTGCAACAGATAAGTGCTGTAGCTGATTTCGCCCAGCCAGCGGATGCTGCGTGGCTTCAAGGCGCCAAACAGATTATTGCCGGACGCCACGATTACGAAAAACAGTCCCAACAAGAACAGTGGCGCTGCCTTGAATGCGCGACTGAACGCAGTAAACGCGATGACCAGTGCCAACACGGCAATGACGGTTGCCAGACGCGTCTGGCTCCACGCCACCAGGGCCGGGCGCCGAATCCAGTACGCCGCGGCGATGCCGCCGAGAAAGCTGGCAAGAAAGTGTTTCTTCAGCGAATGCTCCCAGCCGACCAGTTGATACAGCGCGTAGATGCCAACGAGGCAGAGCACGACTTGCAGCCAACTGCCGCGATAGATGAACACCAGCGCGGCCAGCGGCAATGCCAGGTAAAAGAACACTTCGTAAGCCAGCGTCCAGGTGACATTGGAAATCAGCATGCCGGTCTGTGGATACTGGTTGACGTCCGGTCGATCGAACGTCAGCCAGGCGAGGATTTGCTTGAGCAACTCGACGCCGGGCTCTTTCAGTTCCCAGTTCTGTAAATAAAATACCGTGACAAATACGATCAGCATCAGCGGCAGGTACAGCGGATACAGGCGAAATATCCGCGATATCCCGAATGCCAGCCAGTCGTGCTGCCGACCTTGCGTGAGCAGACGGTTCCAGAACAGAAACCCGGTGATCATGAAAAACAGCGCGACGCTGCCTTGTCCGAGCATCGAGTAGAAATTGCTGGGTGGAAATTCGAAGACCCCGGTACGCAGGAAAATCCACGTAATGATCGTGTGGTGCACGAATACGCCGAAGGCCAGGTAGCCGCGCAAGCCATCGATGCTCGCATAACGACTTTCACCGGAATGCTGAAGATGCCGGGCGATTTTCGGGATCGCGCGCAACAGCAGGGCGGCGGTGACGATGGCCAGCAGATAAGCCACCAGCGCTATCAAGGGATTGGTTACGTTCATCAATGAACCTGGGCCGCAATGTTGCTGGCCAGCACTTGCTTGTGCAGATTATCCACAGCGGATTTAGACGCCATCACGGCATACCCCTGGAGCAGCGCATCGAGGTGATCCTCGAACAGCCAGCGCTTGTCGACGGTGTAGCGTTGCATATGACGCAAATTGCGCTGACGCAGAGAAAGACTGAGCGGGGTAGGGTAGACCCGCAGGTCGGCCAGATCAATCAGGCCGAATTCACCATCTTCCAGCACCAGCACGTTGCCCAGATGCAGCGAGCGGAAATACACGCCTTTTTCGTGCAGCTGTGCCATGAACTTGCCAAAACGCTCAACCAGCGCCTGACGTACAGCCGGTGCGGTGATGCTCTGCAGTACCTGACGCAAGGTATGCCCCGACAAGGGTGCATAGTGTACGGCGCTGCTGCCGTCGTTCAGGCGGTACAGATTGAGCACTTGTGGCGTAGGAATGCCCATCTGGCGCAATTGCTCGCTATTGATGGCAAAGCGTTCGGAGTAAGGATTGAAACTCCCCGAGGTGTACCAGCGGCGACGACGGAACAGTTTGAGGAACGTGCCATCGCTCAATTGCAGAACTTTCGGGCCGAGGCCGTCTTCTTCAATGATTCGGGCGTCGCTGCTCATGTGCTGGAGGGCGGCTGCAGAGAGTTTTTGCACCGGTAATGTCAGCAGGCGGCGTGCCCGCTGATTGATGCTGACCGCCGCGATCAGTGCCAGCGGAATCCACAGCAGGAACCAGTGCTCTTTGGGCCGGGAAATGATCCCGCCCCCCTCGGTCAGGCCCGCACCGATGCCGAACACCAGCCAGGCCGAGGCAATGATCAATAGTGGCTGTACGCGCTGGCGCCAACTGCTCAGCAGTCCCCAGCCAATGAAAAACAGCCATGGCAGCAAACCGATGATGCCAACGTAATAAAGAACGCCCAGGGCAAAGCTGTGCGGTTCCTGAAAGGAGTAACCGACGCCCGGGTCGACCGAGAGCGTAGCGCTATAGCCATGGCCGATCCACGGATGTTCGGCAATCTTGTGAAGAACCTGTTGCCAGATTTCGAAACGGTAAGAGTCGCCCCGCTCGATGATCATCTGCGAAAACAGCGTCAGCACGGCCACGCCGCTCAGGCCCAGTGCCACCAGCAAAGCGACCGAGCGTCGGTTCCAACAAATGAAGCACAGCCACAATGCGGCCATGGTCAACGCCACCAGCGGTGTCCGGGAGCCGGTCCCGATCACTGCCATGAACATGATCGCCATCGCCGGCACGCTTAGCCACATCATGCGGCGGCGCTTGCAGGTCATGGTCACGCTCAGCCAGTAAGCACTGAAAAATCCGAACAGGTGGGAGCTGAGCAATGGGTTGTCGAAGGCACCGCCGCCGATCAGGCGCAGCCCCGGCTCATAGACCTGGGCAAACCTGAAAAGGAAATACGTGGTAGCCACCAGTGCGACCACTGCAGCGGTAAACAGCAGCGGTTGCAGGATGTCGCTGCGATAGCGCACCAGCAAATAGCAGCCGGCAAACAGCAGAAGGGTGTGCAGTGGCGGTTTGAACATACCGGCGACGGCCTCTTCGTGCGGCCCCCAGCAAAGACTGAACAACGCCCAGGCGACGAATAGCATGATGGCGATGAAAACCGGTTCACGCAGCAGCTCCTTGAGCACTCGCGGACGCAGGCACAGGGCGATCAGCGTCGGTATGCTGAACAGCCCGTAAAACAGTTTGTGATGCAGACTTCGGCCCGGCAGAAAAAACAGCGCGCACAAGAGCAAGAGATAGCCGATGGGCAAGATCCATAGGCTAATGAAATCGAAAACTCGATTGGACGTACTGCTGAAGCCGCGAAGTTGCATGCTGTGAGATTCAATCCTGAAGTTGATCGACCATTCGGATGATGGCTATTTGGTGCTGATTAAGGTGCGTAACAATAACAGCCTTTCGCCGATTGCCAGAACCCTGAACAAGCTGTGCTAAAGTCAGCGTCCTTTTTATCGACTTTCGCGTGATATGACCGACTCCAGTCCCGCCGCAAGCCCTTCGAGCTTGAAAATCTACTTCCGCCTGCTCGGCTACGTCCGGCCGTACATCAGTCTGTTCCTGATCAGCATCGTCGGTTTTCTGATTTTTGCCTCGACCCAGCCGATGCTTGGTTACATTCTCAAGTATTTCGTCGACGGCCTGTCGAACCCGGAAGCGGTACTGTTTCCGACCGTGCCTTACCTGCGCGACCTGCAACTGCTGCAGGCCGTACCGTTGCTGATCATTCTGATCGCGGCATGGCAGGGCCTGGGATCCTATCTGGGTAACTACTTTCTGGCCAAGGTTTCCCTGGGCCTGGTGCATGACCTGCGGGTGCAGTTGTTCAACAACCTGCTGGTCTTGCCGAACCGCTATTTCGACAAGCATAACTCCGGTCACCTGATTTCGCGTATCACCTTCAACGTGACCATGGTCACGGGGGCGGCAACAGATGCGATCAAGGTCGTAATTCGTGAAGGCATGACGGTGATCTTCCTGTTCGCCTCGCTGCTGTTCATGAACTGGAAGCTGACGCTGGTGATGGTCGCGATCTTGCCGCTGATCGCCGTGATGGTGCGCACCGCGAGCAAGAAATTCCGCAAGCAGAGCAAGAAAATCCAGCTGGCCATGGGCGACGTCACTCACGTCGCGTCGGAAACCATCCAGGGCTATCGCGTGGTGCGCAGCTTCGGCGGTGAAGTCTATGAGGAGAAACGCTTCCTCAAGGCCAGCCAGAGCAACACCGACAAGCAACTGCGCATGACCCGCACCGGCGCCATCTATACGCCGATGCTGCAACTGGTGATCTACAGCGCCATGGCGGTGTTGATGTTCCTCGTGCTGTACCTGCGTGGTGACGCGTCGGCCGGTGACATGGTCGCCTACATCACTCTGGCCGGTCTGTTGCCGAAACCGATCCGCCAATTGTCCGAAGTCAGCTCGACCATTCAGAAGGGCGTGGCCGGTGCCGAGAGCATTTTCGAACAACTGGACGTGACGCCTGAAGTCGACACCGGTACGGTCGAGCGCGACGCGGTTACAGGTCGTCTGGATGTGCGCAACCTCAGCTTCACCTACCCGGACACTGAGCGTCAGGTGCTCGACAACATCAGCTTCTCGGTAGAACCCGGGCAGATGGTCGCGTTGGTCGGACGTTCGGGCAGCGGCAAGTCGACGCTGGCCAACCTGATTCCGCGCTTCTATCACCACGACAAGGGCGAGATCCTCATCGACGGTGTGGAAATCGAAAACTACAAACTGCTGAACCTGCGTCGTCATATCGCACAGGTCACGCAGCACGTGACCCTGTTCAGCGACACCGTGGCCAACAACATCGCTTACGGCGATCTGGCCGGCGCGCCGCGTGAAGACATCGAGAAAGCGGCACGTGATGCCTATGCGATGGACTTCATTGCCCAATTGCCGGAAGGCCTCGACACTCAGGTTGGCGAGAACGGTGTGTTGCTCTCCGGCGGCCAGCGTCAGCGTCTGGCGATTGCCCGGGCACTGCTCAAGAACGCGCCGTTGCTGATTCTCGACGAGGCCACCTCGGCCCTCGACACCGAATCCGAGCGGCATATCCAGGCTGCACTCGATCAAGTCATGAAGGGCCGCACCACGCTGGTGATCGCGCACCGTCTGTCGACCATCGAGAAAGCCGATCTGATTCTGGTCATGGATCAGGGCCGCATCGTCGAGCGCGGCACCCACGATGAGTTGCTGGCGCAGAACGGCTACTACGCCCGTCTGAACGCCATGGGCCTCGATGCTCCGGCTGAAGACATCGCCTGATCGACCGCTGTAAAACGCCGGGTGCGCAATGCGCCCGGCGCTTTGTATCCAGACCTTTACCCTTCTTGACCAAACCGGCATAAAACCGGGCGCCGCGCTTGTTAAGGTTCCTGAACGAACTCTGACATCTATCGAGGGGGCTATCCCCGTCGCGCGGGTACTCTCATGTTGCAACGCTATCTGTGGAAACTGCTGCCCAAGGCGCAGCGAGCCTTTCTGCTTGGGCGCTTGTCGGTGGTTGACCGGCAAGCGATCAACAAATCGATGTCGGCCAATCTGAGCTTTCCCAAGGCGTTCCAGGAGCGCGGCTGTGTGTTCATCCATGTGCCCAAGTGCGCCGGCAGCAGTGTCTGCGAGGCGATGTTCGACGGCTGGCGTCCGGGGCATCTGCCGTTGTACTGGTATCAGGAACAGTTTCCGCAACAGTTTTCGACGGCCTGGAAGTTCGCTTTCGTGCGGGATCCGCTGGAGCGCGCGTACTCGGCCTTTGCGTTTCTGCGCGGTAATGAACTGAGTGGCCGCGATCAGGCCGCGCAGCAACTGGTCAGGCAATATCGGGATTTCGACGACTTCGTCTTGCGTTGGCTGCATCCCGAGAACATTCCCCGGCAATTGCACTTTGCGGCGCAGACGGATTTTCTCACCGACTCGCTGGGCCATCTGGCGCTGGATTTCATCGGCTATCAAGAACATCTGCAACGGGACTTTCAGTTGGTCTGCGAGCAGTTGGGATTGGCCAGTCAGTTGCCCCACGTCAACAGCTCCCGACAACGTCAGCCCATGCCCGCACGCGAGTTTTGCACCACGCGTACCCGGCGACTGGTGAAACGGGTTTATCAGCGTGATTACGAGTTGCTCGGTTATGAATGAAACCCTGTCGCTGCCGTCGCCAGCGCCGGCCATTCGTCCTTATGGCTTGGCGCTGTCGCATCAGGCCCGCGCCATGATCAAAGGGCAGCGTCCGCGTTGCCTGTGGCTGACGGGATTTTCCGGCGCAGGTAAGTCGACACTGGCCAATGCGCTGGAGTTGTATCTGCATCAGTTTGGCCTGCACACGTTTTTACTCGATGGCGACAATGTGCGCAGTGGCCTGTGTCGCGATCTGGGCATGGGCGATGGCTGTCGCCGCGAGAACATTCGGCGCATGGCTGAAGTAGCGCGGCTGATGGTCGATGCCGGGTTGATCGTGATCGTCGCGGCCATTTCGCCGTTCCGCGCCGAGCGTGAGGCTGCTCGCCGACTGTTTGCGCCGGAGGATTTTATCGAGGTGCACGTCAGTACCTCGTTGCAGGTCTGCGCACGCCGCGATCCGAAAGGCTTGTATCAGGCCGTTCGCGAGGGGCGGATCAGTAACTTCACCGGCGTCGACAGTCCTTATGAGGCCCCGCTGAGTGCGGAATGCCGAATCGACACCGAGGCCCTTGAACTGCCCGAAGCCTGTCAGCAGTTGGCGGCATTGCTGCTCAAAAAATAAGCAGAAATCCCAGCTGTTTCATCCTGTTGCAGCCTGCGCACAAGCGGGCATCAACCCTGTGTTAATATCGCGCCCCTGTTCATTTTGTATGTGGGTTGCTCCATGAAGTTGTCCATGCCGCGATTCGATCAAGCCCCTGTCTTGGTGGTCGGCGATGTCATGCTCGACCGTTACTGGCATGGTGGTACCTCACGGATTTCCCCTGAGGCGCCGGTTCCGGTCGTTAAAGTCGAGCAAATCGAAGACCGTCCGGGCGGCGCTGCCAACGTTGCCTTGAACATTGCCGCGCTGGGTGCGCCGGCCTCGCTGGTCGGCGTGACCGGTGATGACGAAGCCGCCGACAGCCTGAGCAACAGTCTCAAGGGTGCGGGCGTACGCGCGTTGTTCCAGCGCATTGCGCATCAGCCGACCATCGTCAAATTGCGGGTCATGAGCCGTCACCAGCAATTGCTGCGTATCGACTTTGAAGAACCGTTCGCCACCGACGCCCTGGCCCTGGGCTCGCAGGTCGATGACCTGCTCGAAGGCATCAAGGTGCTGGTGCTGTCGGACTACGGCAAAGGCGCGCTGAAAAATCATCAGGCCTTGATTCAGGCGGCGCGTGCCAAGGGCATCCCGGTTTTGGCCGATCCCAAGGGCAAGGATTTTTCGATCTACCGGGGCGCGAGCCTGATCACGCCGAATCTCAGCGAATTCGAAGCCATCGTTGGTGGTTGCGCCGACGAGCACGAGTTGGTGAGCAAGGGCGCAACCCTGATGCACGACCTCGATCTCGGTGCGCTGCTGGTCACCCGTGGCGAGCACGGCATGACCCTGTTGCGCCCGGATCATCCGGCGCTGCACCTGCCGGCCCGCGCCCGTGAAGTGTTCGACGTGACCGGTGCTGGCGACACAGTGATTTCCACTTTGGCGGCGGCGATTGCTGCAGGTGAAGAGTTGCCTCACGCCGTCGCTCTGGCCAACCTGGCAGCGGGCATCGTCGTCGGCAAACTGGGTACGGCGGCGATCAGCGCTCCGGAACTGCGTCGCGCCATCCAGCGCGAAGAGGGCTCCGAGCGTGGTGTGTTGGGTCTGGAGCAACTGGTTCTGGCGGTGGCCGATGCCCGCGCGCACAACGAGCGCATCGTCTTCACCAACGGCTGCTTCGATATCCTCCATGCCGGCCATGTCACCTACCTTGAACAGGCTCGCGCCCAAGGCGATCGTCTGATCGTGGCGGTCAACGACGATGCCTCCGTCAGCCGTCTGAAAGGCCCGGGTCGTCCGATCAACAGCGTTGACCGGCGCATGGCGGTCCTCGCTGGCCTCGGTGCGGTGGACTGGGTGATCAGCTTCCCTGAAGGCACGCCGGAAAACCTGCTGCGCGAGGTCAAGCCGGATGTGTTGGTCAAGGGCGGGGATTACGGCATTGATCAGGTGGTCGGCGCCGATATCGTCACCGCTTATGGCGGCACCGTGAAAGTGCTGGGGCTGGTGGAAAACAGCTCGACCACGGCGATTGTAGAAAAAATCCGCGGTCAATAAAGTCAAAAGATCGCAGCCTGCGGAGGCTGCGATCTTTTTGCTTTCAGGAATTCACTTTCTTGCGCGGCACAATCTTCTTCAGTAACTGTTTGGCCTTGCCGCGCAACCGCGCGAGCCCGGTCGCCTTCTCCGGTGGCGTCAAACCCTGCTGACGCAACCAGTCTTTCCAGCGAATCCGTTCCTCACGTACCAGCCAGCCATCCTGTTTGGCGAAGCTCTCGGCCAAGTACAGACCCCGCGTGCCAGCCGGGTACAACTGACCCTTTTTCAACGTATACAACTCGGCCAGCGGTTCGCCGTCCTGCAATGGCATCAGGTACAGATCCGGCCGTTTGCGATCCAGCCGCGCCACCAGTTGATCACCTTCCAGACGCTCATCGACATGAAACAGACTCAGGGATTTGGCTTCCTTGGGCACTTCCAGTCGCAGGTCGTAAATCAATTGCAGCGAAGCGGTGGGCAGATGCACGTACGCCCGCGGGCGTTCCTGCAGTTGCAGATTGGCGCAGCGCACCGGGCGCGCCGACCCGGATAACGGCGTCAGGCGAAAGGGCAGGGCTTCGCGATAATGCAGGGCCGACGCATAAGGCGCCGGCAGCCAGGTGTCATTGAAACGCCCGCCGAGCCAGCCTTCCGGGGTTTCCAGCAAGCACTCTTCAGCAATTTCCTGAATGGCAGTGTGCAGCGGGATGTTCAACTCGTGGGCTGGCACGTAACCGGAAATCAGCTTGAGCACCACGTCGCCGCGATCCTGCCGGCGCTGGCGGACCAGCACCCAATAGTCGCGATTCTGCCAGTGCAGGGTCAGGCGCACCGACACCCCAAGGTTGGCCAGCTCCAGCGCAAAGCGCTCGGCGTCCGCCACGCTGACCGGTTTGCGCCGTTGCAAAGTCTGGGTGAAATTCAGCGGCATGCCGACGCTCTGATAGGTCAGGCCTTCAGGCGTGGCTTCGACGAACAATGGCAGTGTCTTGAAGTTGCTCGGGTTCTTTCTGATGAGCGTGCGCGGCATACCAGCTCCTGCTTAAGGCCGCGAGGCGGCGTCAGTGACCACGTAGGACCTGGGCAACGGTCGCAACGTTGTGGGCGAGGTGCAGCGGATTGATCGTGCCGACAATAGCACTGGCCACGCCAGGCTGGGCGAACAGCAATTCAAAGCTGGCGCGCACCGGATCCACGCCCGGGCTCAGGCAAACATGACCGCTGGCCAAGGCTTTTTTCACCAGAATGGCTTTGCCATGGGCAGCAGCATAGTCAATGACAGCCTTCTCGTTTTGTTCGTTCAGATTGTAGGTGACCATCGCGCAGTCGCCTTGCTCCAGTGCTTTCAAGCCGCCTTCGACGGTTTTGCCGGAGAAGCCGAAGCCGCGAATCTTGCCTTCGGCCTTGAGCGCCGCGAGGGTGGCGTACACCTCCTCGTGCTCGAGGATGGCCAGGTCATTACCGTCAGAGTGCACCAGCACCAGGTCGATAAAATCGGTTTCAAGACGTTGCAGGCTCCGCTCAACCGACATGCGTGTGTGCGCCGCGCTGAAGTCGTGATGCGACAGACCATCGGCAAACTCTTCGCCGACCTTGCTGACGATCACCCAGTCCTGACGCTGACCGCGCAACAACGGGCCGAGGCGTTCTTCGCTGCGACCGTAGGCCGGGGCGGTGTCGATCAGGTTGATGCCCAGCTCACGGGCCTGCCGGAGCAGCATCCGCGCTTCGTCGTCGCCGGGAATCTGGAAACCGTTGGGGTATTTCACCCCTTGGTCGCGGCCCAGTTTCACTGTGCCCAGGCCCAATGGCGAAACCGTCAGGCCTGTGCTGCCCAGCGGACGGTGCAAGTCATGCAGGTTGGCGATGGTCATGGCAGCAGTTGCTCCCAGGCTGGAACGCCCAGCGGCGGTTGCGGCAAGGCCGGCAACGGTTCGTGGGCCTGCGGCTGGATGCCGTCGCGTTGCAGAGAGGCGATCACGCGGTCGGCGAAATCCGGTGCCAGCGCCAGTTTGGTCGGCCATCCCACCAGCAGTCGACCTTCTTCGGCAAGAAAGGCGTGGTCCGGGCGAGTCAGCCCGGTTTGCAACGGTTCGGCGCGATCCACATGCAGGGTCGCCCATTGCGTGGTGCTAAGGTCGATCCACGGCAGCAGTTGGGCGATTTCTTTTTGCGCGGTGGCGATTTGCTCGGCGGGCTCGCGGTGTACGCCTTCGCTTTCGGCGATGTCGCCGCCCATGTACCAGACCCAGTTGCCATCCTTCGCCGGGTGCGTGGTCACGGTGATGCGCGGTTTGGTGCCGCCGCCCAGGCAGTGCGCGTACAGCGGCTTCAGGCCCGGGCCTTTGGCGATGATCATGTGCAGCGGTCGGCGTTGCATGGCCGGTCGGCTGAGCCCCAGGGTTTCGAGCAACTCGGCGGTGCCGGCGCCTGCACTGAGCACGATGCGCTGTGCGCGAATCTCGCGGCCATCGACCTTGAGGCCGACCAGCACGCCGGCTTCCAGCAGCGGTTCGATAACTTGTCCGGCAAGCAGGCCGTCGCCGGCCAGATCGGCCAGACGTTGAACCAGGCTCGGCACATCCACCACCAGTTCGGCGAGGCGGTAGACCTTGCCTTTGAAGCGCTTGTCTTGCAGCGCTGGCGGCAATTGCTCGCCCTTGACCTGATCGACCCGGCCACGCACGGCTTTACTGGCGAAGAAACTGGTGAGGTTGCCGGCGAGGGTGCCGGGCGACCACAGATAGTGAGCTTCGGAGAGCAGGCGCACGCCGGACAGGTCCAGTTCGCCGTCGCCAGCCAGCGCTTCACGCCAGCGGCGTGGCATGTCGGCGATGGCTTCTGAAGCACCGGTCAACGCACCGTGCAGCGCGTATTTGGCGCCGCCGTGGATGATCCCTTGGGACTTCACAGTCTGCCCGCCGCCGAGGCTGGCGCTTTCCACCAGCACGGTCGAAAAACCCTGACGGCGCAGACGCGCATTCAGCCAGAGGCCGGCGACACCAGCGCCGACAATCAGAACGTCGGTGGAAATAACGGATGGCATGCAGCGACCTCAGGTGTTCAAGACGAGGGCGCAGTATACAGACTCGGGAAAGAGGCGGATTTGTCGATGATCAACAGGGTGAACGCAAAATTGTAGGAGTGAGCCTGCTCGCGATAGCGATCTGTCATTCAACATTTATGTCGTCTGATAGACCGCCATCGCGAGCAGGCTCACTCCTACAGGGAGATGTGTTTTGTCTTTAGTGGCCGGCAGTTTTCGAGAACAACTGGATAACGACGACGCCCAGCACAATCAACGCCATCCCCAGCATCGCCGGCACATCCAGTTTCTGCCCGTAAATGAACAGCGCCGCGACGCTGACCATCACAATCCCCATCCCGGCCCACACCGCGTAAGCGACACCCACCGGCACCGTGCGCACCACCAGCGTCAGCATCCAGAACGCAATGGCGTAACCGACGATAACCAGCACCAATGGCAGCGGCGTACTGAAGCCTTTGACGGCTTTCATCGACACAGTGGCGATCACTTCGGCGCAGATGGCGATGGCCAGATAGGCGTAGGCGTTCATGGTTCATACCCTCAAGTGAAACGTTGCTTTCTGAGGCGGCATTCTAGAGATTCCTCAGATGGGGTAAAGTCATTACCTATCTGATTTGAAGATGGGTTGGTGGGTCAGCATGCAATGGAATCTTGAGCAACTTCGGCTGTTCGTCGGCGTTGCCGAGCAGCGTTCGTTTTCTGCGGTGGCGCGCCAGCAGCGCAAGGCGCAGTCGGCGATCAGCAGCGCGATTGCCATGCTGGAGGATGACCTGGGCGTCAGCCTGTTCGAGCGTAGCAGCGGCCGTCAGCCGACGCTCACTGAAGCGGGGGAGGCGTTGCTGGAAGAGGCGCGGGAGGTGTTGCGCCAATGTGAGCGCCTCAACGGTCGGGCGATGGCGATGATGCGCGGCGAGGAAGCGCAACTGCGCGTGGCCCAGGATGAGGCGATGCCGTATCAGGCGCTGGTGGAAAGTTTCGGCGCACTGGCTGAGCAATTCCCCAGTCTCGAAGTGCAACTGACCAGCGCCGCGCAAGGCGAAGTCGCGCGCAAACTGGTGGAGCGCCGCGCCGATCTCGGCCTGCTGTTCTATCACGACGAAATCCCCGAAGCGCTTGAGCGACGCGTGCTCGGCAGCGTGGAGATGGTCACCGTCTGTGGCATCAATCATCCCTTGGCGACGCAGTCCTACGTCACCTGCGAGCAACTGGCGCAGCATCGGCAACTGTTGATGTCGACGCAAACCAGCGTCTACCCCGGCAACGAGCCGGCCAGCCCGCAAGTGTGGCGCGCCGACAGCTTCTACGTGATGGCCGAATGGCTGGTGCGTGATCTCGGTTGGGCGTGGCTGCCCCGGCATGTGGTGCAATATTCGGCGTATCAAGGGCTGATGGTCGAACTCGACAGCGAATGGACGCCGCCGGCGCTGGTGGTCGAACTGGTCTGGCGCCGCGACGAGCCCCTCGGCCCGGCCGCGAAATGGCTGGCCGAACGTTTTGCCGTGCACTTGCAGGCGATCGGCGATAAAAGTCGATAAACTCCGCCGCCATGAATAGAACTCTCTACACCGCGCTGTTTTATCTGGGGCTGCCTTTGGTGGCGATTCGGCTGTGGCTGCGGGCGCGCAAGGCGCCGGCGTACGCCAAGCGCATTGGCGAACGTTTCTCCTACGGGATGCCGGCGCTGCAACCGGGTGGCATCTGGGTGCATGCGGTATCTGTGGGCGAAAGCATTGCCGCTGCGCCAATGATCCGCGCCTTGCTGCAACGTTATCCACAGTTGCCGATCACCGTGACCTGCATGACCCCGACCGGTTCGGAGCGGATTCAGGCGTTGTTCGCCAACGAGCCGCGCATCCAGCATTGCTACCTGCCGTATGACTTGCCGTGTGCTGCGGCGCGCTTTCTGGATCGCGCGCAACCTAAGCTCGCGGTGATCATGGAAACCGAACTGTGGCCCAACCACATTCACCAGTGCGCCAAGCGCGGCATTCCGGTGGCGTTGGCCAACGGGCGTTTGTCCGAGCGCTCCGCCAAAGGCTATGGCCGCTTCAGCAAACTCACCGCGCCGATGCTTGCCGAGATGAGCCTGTTCGCCGTGCAGACCGACGCCGAAGCCCAGCGTTTCCGCGATCTCGGTGCGCGACCGGAAACAGTCGAGGTCACCGGTTCGATCAAATTCGACCTGACCATCGACCCGCAATTGCTGCAACGTGCCGCTGATTTGCGCGGCCAATGGCAAGCGCAAGAGCGCCCGGTGTGGATCGCCGCCAGCACTCACGAAGGCGAGGACGAAGTGGTGCTCAATGCCCATCGTCGCCTGCTGGCCAATCACCCGGACGCGTTGCTGATTCTGGTTCCGCGTCATCCCGAGCGTTTCAATTCGGTGTTCGAACTTTGCCAGCGCGACGGTTTTGCCACGGTGCGGCGTTCGACCGGGGTCAATGTCGATGCGCAAACCTCAGTGCTGCTCGGCGACACCATGGGCGAGTTGCTGTTTCTCTACGCCCTGGCCGACAGTGCGTTTGTCGGCGGCAGTCTGGTACCGAACGGCGGGCACAACTTGCTGGAGCCGGCCGCGCTGGCCAAACCGGTGATCTGCGGCCCGCACCTGTTCAACTTCCTCGACATCGCCGCGCAACTGCGTGAAGCCGGGGCGTTGGCGGAAGTGGACGATGCCGAAGGGTTGGCGGTGGAAGTGCAGCGGCTGTTCGAGTTGCCGCGTGATGCGCAGCGAATGGCCGAGGCCGGGCTGGCGGTGATGCGGCGTAATCAGGGCGCGTTGCAGCGGTTGCTGGATGGCTTGGCGCGGCTGATCAAATAAAGCAAAAAGATCGTCCGATCGCGGCCCGAGCCTTCGGCAGCTCCTACAGGGGGATGTGTGTGCGGTGAGTTAAAGGAACATCCCGCCCGAAGCC
>NZ_RWIM01000191.1 GCF_009764645.1 Pseudomonas sp. PB106 | reverse complement strand
CAGCCTGCGGCAGCTCCTACACGGATCGATGTAGGAGCTGCCGCAGGCTGCGATCTTTTGATCTTGTCTGTCTATTTAGTTGGTTTGACGGTCACTGGCGCCTTGCCCGCCTTCATCTGCTCCAGCAACGGCGCACACTGATTAGGCTCGCCGCCACTTGGCGCCACCAGCGCCAACAGCCCCGCCGCCGGTGCTGCAATCACGCCCAGTGCAACCATCCCCGCCCCGCGCAGCATCAGCGGCACAGCTTTGACTCCCGCATCCGGTTTAATGAACTTGCCGCGCACATACAGCGGCGAGCGCAGAGAGATCAAACGCCAGCCCTTCGATTCCGGTGTCACCGTCAGGTCAAGCTGCTCGGTGGCCATGTTTGCCGTGCCGTCAATGTAGATGATCGCATTCTCGGTATCGAAGACAAACAGCCGAGTAGTGGCCAGACCGGTCTTGATGTCGAAGTCAGCGGCGGCGCAGTTGATCTTCACTTCCTTGTCACCAAAGATCTTGCCGACCACGTAGTTGCCGACGTTAAGCCCGGCCAGTTCCATCAGCTCACGGCTGATTGCGCCGTCATTGATCAGCATCTTCAGATTGCCGTTAGCACCACCGAGCAACTTGGCGACCGAATTGCCGCGACCGCTGATATCGGCGTCGCCATTAAGCTCACCGAAGCTGGTTTTCATTGGCTCGAAAGTGGGGAACAACTCTTTGAGTTTGAAGCGACGCGCGGTCAGTTTGGCCCGGCCTTCCAACGGCTCGGTGCGGCCATTGAGACGAATCTGCGCGTCGAGATTGCCGCCAGCCACGCCGAAGCGCAGCGGCTCCAGGCTCAGTTCGCCGTCGTTGAGTTTCAAGTGGGTATAGAGGTCATTGAACGGCAGCTTCTCGCTATGCACGATGCGCTTGCCGGTAAATTCGACGTCAGCGTCCATTGCCCGCCAGCGGTCGGTTTTGAATTCTTCCACGGGCAGCACTTTGTCCGCCGGCTGCTTGCTCTCGCCGCCGCGCGCCTTTTGCTTGTCGTTGGAGTCTGCGCCGATCAACGGTGCGAGGTCGGCGAACAACAGTTGATTGGAGAGCAATGCGCCGCTGAGCTTTGGCCGTGGCTGGCTGGCGACGTAAGTCAGGTCACCATGGATGTCACTGCTGCCGATCTTGCCGTTGAATTGCTCATAGGTGAATTTGGCGCCGCCGGCGTCATGCAGCTTGGCGATCAAATGGCCGTCGGTGGAGTACGGCGGCGTGTCCGGCAGGGTCACACCGGTTAACGGATAGAGGTTGCCGAGGCTGGCGCCAGCCAGTTTCAGGCGCAGATCGAGGGCGCCAAGGTTCAACGGATCAGTCAGCGTGCCGGCCAGTTCGATGCTGGTGTCGCCGATCTTCGCCTGCGCCTGCAACGGGAATGGCTTGCTTGCGTCCTGCAGCGCCAGCAGCCCGCCGATCTTGCCTTGGCCGGTAAGGTTCTGGCCGTGATACTGGCCTTTGACCTTCAAGGCGAACGCGTAATCCTGCGGTGCACCACCCTTGTCCTGCGCAGTTTTCGCCGCTTTGTCACCGACGATATCGCTGTATGGAATCGGCTTGCCCAGCGGATCGATCAACAAGTCGAGATTGGTTTTCAGCGTTTGATCATCGAGGGTGACGTGGCCCTTGTCGAAACCGATGGCGCCAATGTCGACCACCCAGTTCGACGGTTCGGCATTGGGGTCTTTCGGATCGAATTTGAACGTCCAGTTCGCGCGGCCATCGGCCAAGCGCTGCAGGTCGGCATTCGGTTCGGTCAGGTCGATACGCGGAATCACCACCCGTTGCGCCAGCAAGGCCAGCGGCGAAATACGCAACTCGACACGTTTGAGCGTGACCATCTGCGGTTTTTTCGACCAGTCCGGATTGCCCAGGCTCAGGTCCTCGGCCACCACATGCGGCCACGGCACCCAGGCGCGCCAGCCGCCCTCGTCCGGCTCGCGCTGCCAGATCACCGCGAGGTTGCCGTTGATGGCAAACGGTCGGTGCAACTCTTCCGAGACTTTGGCGTTGATCGGCGGTTTGAGCCGGTTCCAGTCGAAGAACACGATGATCAAGACCAGCACGGCCAGTAGCAGCACGAGGATGGCGAAGGTCCAACTGAAGATTTTTCCAGTGCGCGTCATGCACAAAGCTCCTGATCACGTGCGCCCTGTTATTGCGGTGCACGGCTGAAACGGCGGGCTAAAGCAGCCCCTATGAAGTCTGTGACTGGCAAAAGGCCCGCAGGTTTAACCGAAAAACCGATTAAGGCGGAAAAACCTGCGTGAAAGCTGACCAGTCAGTCGAGCGGCGTTACCCCGACCCGCACGTTTGCGAGGCGCGAGTGGGTCGAAACTACCCACCTCGGTGCAAAACCGAGGCTCTGAAAGGCGCGACCTAGAGCCTCCCGGCAGAACAATCAATTCTGTTGATTATTACCATTGCGTTTATGAACTTTTATATCGACTTATCGAGAGTAGCATTGCCCTCGTACCCACTTTATCGCCCTCCCAAGGAGCAACCCATCATGAAACGCCAATTACTGCTTAGCCTTACCCTCTCGATGCTAGCCAGCACTGCTTTTGCCCTGCCAGCGGCTGATCAAGCCACTCCGCAAGTGAAATCCAGCCAATCGGTGTTCAGCCAAACCGTAGCCGAAGGTGGCCGTGATCGCCTCGAAGAGAAAGGTCTGGTTCAAGACGGTTCCGATCGCACACCACAAGGCCAAGCCCTGGCATCCGACGGCACCGAGCGCACTCCACAAGGCCAAACCTTGGCTTCGGACGGCACCGAACGCACTCCACAGGGCCAAACCCTGGCTTCTGACGGCACCGAGCGCACCCCACAAGGTCAGACCCTGGCTTCCGACGGCGGCGACCGCACTCCACAAGGTCAAACCCTGGCTGATGACGGCTTCGACAAAACCCCACTGGGTCAAGCACTCGCCGAAGGTGGTGGTGACCGTGTGATCGAACGCAACAGCGCCTCGAGCTAAGCCCATGGCGGCCTCGAAAAAAAGCCCAATCACCGGATTGGGCTTTTGACTTTTAAACCTCGCTGAAATCTTCCGCTGCATGCCCTCCCGTTCGACGCCGACAAAGCCGATTTGCTAGAGTGCGGCGCTTGTCCTGCCGAAGAACACACCCTGCGATGCTGCCCCGCGCCGAACAGAAGCAACAGACCCGCAACGCCCTGATGGACGCTGCCCGCCACTTGATGGAAAGCGGCCGAGGATTCGGCAGCCTGAGCCTGCGTGAAGTGACGAAAACCGCCGGCATCGTGCCCACCGGTTTCTACCGCCACTTCGCCGATATGGATGAGCTGGGCCTGGTGCTGGTCAGTGAAGTCGGCCAGACCTTCCGCGAAACCATTCGCCTGGTGCGCCACAACGAATTCGTCATGGGCGGCATCATTGATGCGTCGGTGCGGATCTTCCTCGACGTGGTCAGCGCCAACCGTTCGCAATTCCTGTTTCTCGCCCGCGAGCAGTACGGCGGTTCGCTGCCGGTGCGTCAGGCCATCGGGCGGCTGCGCGAGAACATCAGTTCCGACTTGGCTTCAGACCTGACGATGATGCCCAAGCTGCAGCATCTGGATGCCGAGGGCCTGAGCGTGATGGCTGACCTGATCGTCAAATCAGTCTTCGCCACCCTTCCCGACATCATCGACCCGCCTGCCGAAGCGCTGCCGGAGCATCTGACGCCGCAGGCGAAGATCACCCAGCAATTGCGCTTCATCTTTATTGGCCTGAAGCACTGGCAGGGCCTGGGCAGTACTGAGTAAAGATCAAAAGATCGCAGCCTTCGGCAGCTCCTACAGAAATTGCGTTTCATGTAGGAGCTGCCGAAGGCTG
>NZ_RWIM01000190.1 GCF_009764645.1 Pseudomonas sp. PB106 | reverse complement strand
CGATCTTTTGATTCTGTTTTTCAAGATCAAAAGATCGCAGCGTGCCGCAGCGCCTACAGTTGATCGCGGTAATTTGCAGGCACAAAAAAGGCCCGTCGTATAAGCGACGGGCCTCTTTATTTGCAGCGGTTACAACAGCGAATCAGAACGGAATATCGTCATCGAAGCTGTCGAAATCCGGAGCCGGTTGCGGTGCGGCCTGCTGTGGAGCCGGGGCCGAACGCTGTTGCGGAGCCGACTGCTGCGGACGCGGAGCCTGCTGGCGTGGAGCCGGAGCGGACTGCTGGTAGTGGTTGCCGCCGCCTTGTTGGTCGCCCTGTTGTGGACGGCCGCCGAGCAGTTGCATGGTGCCTTGCATGTCTACCACGATTTCAGTGGTGTAACGCTTGATACCGTCTTTTTCCCACTCGCGGGTCTGCAGCTTGCCTTCGATGTAGACCTGCGAACCCTTGCGCAGGTACTCGCCGGCAATTTCGGCGACTTTGCCGAACATCGAAACACGGTGCCATTCGGTCTTCTCGACCTTCTGACCGGTTTGCTTGTCGGTCCACTGTTCGCTGGTTGCCAGACTCAGGTTGGTCACGGCGTTACCGTTAGGCAGGTAGCGAACTTCGGGATCCTGGCCGCAAGTGCCGACCAATATGACTTTGTTAACCCCACGGGCCATAACGTTCTCCTAAGCGCCGCAAGCAGCCTCGGCCGGGTTGTTCACCAGGCGTTCGAGGGTGTCGCGATCCACTAATTCTTTGTCCAGTTTGATGTAAACAGCCGCTTCGTCAGCAACTATCACTGCATCGGTTACCCCTACGAGGGCCTTGAGGCGCTCGACCAAACCCGCTTCGCGGATCGCTTCGGGCGACAACGGCAGGCGCAGGCTCGTCACGTAGGGAGGTTCACGCATGGTAACAGCAAAGGCCAGCCAGATGGCAGCCAGACCCGCGCATCCAAGGAACACAACCGACAGACCGCCATGCTGAAACAGCCAGCCGCCGAGTATCCCGCCAAGTGCCGAACCGAGGAACTGGCTGGTGGAATACACGCCCATGGCCGTGCCCTTCCCGCCCGCCGGTGAAACCTTGCTGATCAGCGACGGCAATGAAGCCTCCAGCAGATTGAACGCGGTGAAGAACACCACCGTACCGATCACCAGAGCCCGCAGGCTGTCGCCGAACTGCCAGAAGAATAGCTCAGTCAGCATCAACGTCATGACGGCGCCGAGTAAAACTCGTTTCATTTTGCGTTTCTTCTCGCCATAGATGATGAACGGGATCATGGCGAAGAACGAAATCAGCAGCGCAGTGAGGTAGACCCACCAGTGCTGTTCCTTGGGCAAACCGGCTTTTTCCACCAACGCCAGCGGCAGCGCGACGAAGCTCGACATCAACATCGCGTGCAACACAAAGATACCTAAATCGAGGCGCAGCAGGTCCGGGTGCTTAAGCGTAGGCAACAAAGCCTGACGCGCTACGCCGGACTCTCGGTGAGTCAGCGGCCCGGTGGATTTCGGCACCATGAACATCACGATGACGATGCCCACCAGCGCCATGCCACCAGTGGCGAGGAACAGTCCCGACAGACCGAACGCGCGGGTCAGCAAGGGCCCGACAACCATGGCCACGGCGAACGACAGGCCAATGGTCATGCCGATCATGGCCATCGCTTTGGTCCGGTGTTGCTCGCGAGTGAGGTCGGAAAGCAGCGCCATGACCGCCGCAGAAATAGCGCCGGCACCTTGCAGGATCCGGCCGGCGATCACGCCCCAGATCGAATCGGCCTGCGAGGCCAGCACGCTGCCGAGGGCAAAGACGATCAGCCCGAGGTAGATTACCGGGCGGCGGCCGATGCGGTCGGAAATGATCCCGAACGGAATCTGGAAAATCGCTTGGGTCAGGCCGTAAGCGCCGATGGCCAACCCGATCAGGGCCGGGGTCGCTCCCGCCAGATCCATGCCGTAGGTCGCCAGTACCGGCAACACCATGAACATGCCAAGCATACGGAACGCGAACACCAGGGCCAGACCGCTCGCCGCGCGGATCTCGCTGCCACTCATGCGTTCGCTGTGGGGATCGTGCATGGAAAAACCTCGTGTGAACCGGCGGCGATTCTACCAGTCCCATCGAAAGACGGGGTAGATCGCGACGCTTTGACGCGTACAGATGAAACACTCTTCATTCAGGGCAAACAACGCTACGCTTGATAGTGTGCATCCATCCAGTATTTGCCCGTATACTCTCACGCTTTCGACGCCCGCCGAGCGAGGCCACTTTGGACAAGATCCTGATACGTGGGGCCCGTACCCACAACCTGAAGAACATCGACCTGACCCTGCCACGGGACAAACTGATCGTCATCACCGGCCTGTCCGGATCCGGCAAGTCGTCCCTGGCTTTCGACACACTGTACGCCGAAGGTCAGCGCCGTTATGTCGAATCGCTGTCGGCCTATGCCCGCCAGTTCCTGTCGATGATGGAAAAGCCTGACGTCGACACCATCGAAGGCCTGTCGCCAGCGATCTCCATCGAACAGAAGTCGACCTCGCACAACCCGCGCTCCACGGTCGGCACCATCACCGAAATCTACGACTACCTGCGTCTGCTTTACGCACGCGTCGGTACGCCGCGCTGCCCGGATCACGATATTCCGCTGGAGGCGCAGACCGTCAGCCAGATGGTCGACCTGGTGCTGGCTCAGCCCGAAGGCAGCAAATTGATGCTGCTGGCCCCGGTGATCCGCGAACGTAAAGGCGAACACCTGTCGGTCTTCGAAGAGCTGCGCGCACAAGGTTTCGTGCGCGCCCGGGTCAATGGCCGTATCTGCGAGCTCGACGAACTGCCGAAGCTGGATAAACAGAAGAAGCATTCGATTGACGTGATCGTCGACCGTTTCAAGGTTCGCGCCGATCTGCAACAGCGTCTGGCCGAATCGTTCGAAACCGCGCTGAAACTGGCAGACGGCATCGCACTGGTTGCGCCGATGGACGACGAGCCGGGCGAAGAGATGATTTTCTCCGCGCGCTTCGCCTGCCCGATCTGCGGCCACGCGATCAGCGAGCTGGAACCCAAGCTGTTTTCCTTCAATAACCCGGCCGGCGCCTGCCCGACATGCGATGGTCTGGGGGTGAAACAGTTCTTCGACATCAAGCGCCTGGTCAACGGTGAACTGACCCTGGCCGAGGGTGCGATACGTGGCTGGGACAGGCGTAATGTCTATTACTTCCAGATGCTCGGCTCGCTGGCTTCGCACTACAAGTTCAGTCTGGAAAAGCCCTTCAACGAACTGACCGCCGAGCAGCAGAAACAGATCCTGCACGGCAGCGGTGCGCAGAATGTCGACTTCAAGTATTTGAACGACCGTGGCGACATCGTCAAACGTTCGCACCCGTTCGAAGGCATCGTGCCGAATCTGGAGCGCCGCTACCGCGAAACCGAATCGGCAAGCGTGCGTGAAGAGCTGGCCAAGTTCCTCAGCACCCAAGCCTGTCCGGATTGCCGTGGCACGCGCCTGCGTCGTGAAGCGCGGCATGTGTGGGTTGGCGAAAAGACTCTGCCGGCGGTAACCAACCTGCCGATCGGCGATGCGTGCGTTTACTTCGGCGAGCTGAAGATGACTGGCCGCCGCGGCGAAATTGCCGACAAGATCCTCAAGGAAATCCGCGAGCGTCTGCAGTTTCTGGTAAACGTTGGTCTGGATTATCTGTCGCTGGATCGCAGCGCTGACACGCTGTCCGGTGGCGAAGCGCAACGGATTCGTCTGGCCAGCCAGATTGGTGCAGGTCTGGTCGGTGTCTTGTACATCCTCGACGAGCCGTCCATTGGCTTGCACCAACGTGACAACGACCGGTTGCTCGGCACGCTCAAGCACCTGCGCGACATCGGCAACACGGTTATCGTGGTCGAGCACGACGAAGACGCGATTCGTCTGGCCGACTATGTCGTGGATATCGGCCCGGGCGCCGGTGTGCATGGCGGGCAGATCGTTGCCGAAGGTACCCCGGCCGAAGTCATGGCGCACCCGGATTCCCTGACCGGTAAATACCTGTCTGGTCGGGTGAAGATCGAAGTGCCGGCCAAACGTACGCCGCGCAACAAGAAACTTAATCTGTCGCTGAAAGGCGCACGCGGCAATAACCTGCGCAACGTTGATCTGGACATTCCTATCGGCTTGCTGACATGCGTGACAGGCGTGTCCGGTTCGGGCAAGTCGACGCTGATCAACAACACGCTGTTCCCGCTGAGCGCCACAGCTCTCAACGGCGCAACCACTCTGGAAGCGGCAGCGCACGACAGCATCAAAGGCCTTGAGCATCTCGACAAAGTCGTCGACATCGACCAGAGCCCGATTGGTCGCACGCCGCGCTCCAACCCGGCGACGTATACCGGGCTGTTTACGCCGATCCGCGAACTGTTCGCTGGCGTTCCCGAGTCTCGCTCCCGTGGTTATGGCCCAGGACGTTTCTCGTTCAACGTCAAGGGCGGTCGTTGCGAAGCGTGTCAGGGCGATGGCCTGATCAAAGTCGAGATGCACTTCCTGCCGGACATCTACGTGCCGTGCGACGTGTGCAAGAGCAAGCGCTACAACCGCGAAACCCTTGAGATCAAATACAAGGGCAAGAGCATCCACGAAACCCTCGAAATGACCATCGAGGAAGCCCGGGTGTTCTTCGACGCGGTGCCGGCACTCGCGCGCAAACTGCAAACGCTAATGGATGTTGGCCTGTCGTACATCAAGCTCGGGCAATCCGCGACCACGCTGTCTGGTGGTGAAGCACAGCGGGTCAAGCTGTCTCGCGAGCTGTCCAAGCGTGACACCGGCAAGACCCTGTACATCCTCGATGAGCCGACCACGGGCCTGCACTTCGCGGATATCCAGCAATTGCTCGATGTATTGCACCGCCTGCGCGATCACGGCAACACCGTGGTGGTGATCGAACACAACCTCGACGTGATCAAGACGGCCGATTGGCTGGTAGATCTCGGACCTGAGGGCGGTTCAAAGGGTGGGCAAATCATTGCCACAGGTACGCCAGAGGAAGTTGCCGAGATGAAGCAATCTCACACCGGCCATTACCTTAAACCTTTGCTGATCCGCGATCGGGCTTAAACGCCAGGCATGAAAAAGCCCCTGTCACTTCAACAGTGACAGGGGCTTTTTTATATCGACTGCAATCAGGAAGCGTGGGACTGCAGGTAGTTCTCGAGACCGATCAGTTTGATCAGGCCCAACTGCTTTTCAAGCCAGTAGGTGTGATCTTCTTCGGTGTCGTTGAGCTGAACCCGAAGAATCTCGCGGCTGACGTAGTCCTTGTGCTGCTCGCAGAGTTCGATGCCTTTGCACAGCGCAGCGCGAACTTTGTACTCCAGGCGCAGATCCGCCTCGAGCATCTCTGGCACCGTGGTGCCGACATCCAGATCATCCGGACGCATGCGCGGTGTGCCTTCGAGCATCAGAATCCGACGCATCAACGCATCAGCGTGACCTGCTTCTTCTTCCATCTCGTGGTTGATTCGCTCGTAGAGCTTGGTGAACCCCCAGTCCTCATACATCCGCGAATGAACGAAATATTGATCACGCGCGGCCAGTTCGCCGGTCAGCAACGTGTTGAGGTAATCGATTACGTCTGGGTGGCCTTGCATCGCCCTACATCTCCCTACTTGAAAGTCTGTAGTTTGAACCAAGCTGACTGGAAGGTCACCCGTTACGCGCAATAAAAGCGAAGATATTCTTAGAAAAGCAGCCTAAATAACGCAAAAACCGCCCAAATGAGGGCGGTTCTGCTTCTCGTTTAGACTTCGTTAAGCTGTACGTTGAGCAGCTTTGCGACTGCTTCTCCATACGCCGGATCGGCTTTGTAGAAATGCTGCAACTGACGTTCAACCACATCGCTGGAAACGCCAGACATTGCACCGGCGATGTTACTCACCAGCAGCGCCTTCTGACCGTCGCTCATCAAGCGGAACAGCGCACCGGCATGACTGTAGTAATCGGTGTCTTCGCGGTGATCGTAACGATCAGCTGCACCGCTCAGGGCCAACGCAGGCTCAGCGTAATGCGGAGCTTGTTTCGGCGATTCGATGTAGCTGTTCGGTTCGTAGTTAGGCGCTGCACCACCGTTACTGCCGAATGCCATCGAACCATCACGCTGATAGGTGTTGACCGGGCTGCGTGCCGCGTTCACCGGCAATTGCTGGTGATTGGTACCCACACGGTAGCGGTGGGCGTCGGCGTAAGCGAAGACGCGCCCCTGCAGCATGCGATCCGGCGACAGACCCACGCCTGGCACCATGTTGCTAGGGCCGAAAGCAGCTTGCTCGACTTCAGCGAAGTAGTTGAGCGGGTTGCGGTTCAGTTCCAGCTCACCGACTTCGATCAACGGGAATTCTTTCTGCGACCAGGTTTTGGTCACGTCGAACGGGTTCTCGGAATGCGCCGCCGCTTGAGCCTCGGTCATGATCTGAATGCACACGCGCCATTTCGGGAAGTCACCGCGCTCGATCGCTTCGAACAGATCGCGCTGGGCGTAATCCGGATCAGTACCCGCGATACGAGCGGCATCGGCGGGTGCGAGATTCTTGATGCCTTGCTTGGTTTTGTAGTGCCACTTCACCCAGTGACGCTCGCCTTGAGCGCTGATCAGGCTGTAAGTGTGGCTGCCGAAGCCGTGCATATGGCGATAGCCGTCAGGAATACCGCGATCAGAGAACAGAATGGTGACCTGGTGCAGCGCCTCAGGCGAATGCGACCAGAAATCCCACATCATCTGCGCGCTTTTCAGATTGCTTTGCGGCAGGCGTTTTTGAGTGTGGATGAAGTCAGGGAACTTCAGCGGGTCACGGATGAAGAATACGGGTGTGTTGTTACCCACGATGTCCCAGTTGCCTTCTTCGGTGTAGAACTTCAGAGCGAAACCGCGCGGATCGCGTTCGGTGTCAGCCGAACCACGCTCGCCACCCACAGTTGAAAAGCGCAAGAACGTTGGAGTTTGTTTGCCGACCGTATCAAACAACTTGGCGCTGGTGTATTCGGTAATGTCACGGGTCACGGTGAACGTGCCGTAGGCACCCGAACCTTTGGCATGTACGCGGCGCTCAGGAATGTTTTCACGGTTGAAGTGAGCAAGCTTCTCGATCAGATGAAAATCGTCGAGCAGCAGCGGGCCACGCGGGCCGGCGGAGCGAGAATTCTGGTTATCAGCGACAGGTGCGCCACTGGCGGTCGTAAGCGTTTTGATCTGGCTCATACGGTCTTCTTCCTCTGTCAGTCTTGAAACTGCCGGCTAATCGGCTTGCTGGGGAGTATTGATCATCAACGCAACAGCCACAAATTCATTAACTTGTGCGTATCGATAGAAAATTACTAATTATGTTTCCCAGCACATAGTGACAACAGAACGGAGTCAGAAACTTGTACGAACAGCGCATTTTCTTCCAGGCACAAAAAACCGGGCACTAGGCCCGGTTCTTTGTTTCAGACTGACGTCTTACTCGGCAGATACAGCTTCGCCAGCAGTAGCACGATCAACCAACTCGACGTACGCCATAGGCGCGTTGTCGCCAGTGCGGAAACCGCACTTGAGGATGCGCAGGTAGCCACCCTCACGGGTAGCGTAACGCTTGCCCAGGTCGTTGAAGAGCTTACCAACGATAGCTTTCGAACGAGTACGGTCGAAAGCCAGACGGCGGTTAGCCAGGCTGTCTGTCTTGGCCAGAGTGATCAGCGGCTCAGCAACGCGACGCAGTTCTTTGGCTTTTGGCAGAGTAGTTTTGATCAGCTCGTGCTCGAACAGCGACACCGCCATGTTTTGGAACATGGCCTTGCGGTGCGAGCTGGTGCGGCTCAGGTGACGACCACTTTTACGATGACGCATGGTTCATTCCTTACCAAACACTACGTTCGGTGATTACGACGATCAGGCAGTCGCCTTGTCGTCCTTCTTAAGACTTGCAGGCGGCCAGTTGTCGAGGCGCATGCCGAGGGACAGACCGCGGGAGGCCAGAACGTCCTTGATTTCAGTCAAGGATTTCTTGCCCAGGTTCGGAGTCTTCAACAGCTCTACTTCGGTACGCTGAATCAGGTCACCGATGTAGTAGATGTTTTCCGCCTTAAGGCAGTTAGCCGAACGTACAGTCAGTTCCAGATCGTCAACCGGGCGAAGCAGGATCGGATCGATCTCGTCTTCCTGCTCGACAACCACTGGCTCACTGTCACCTTTGAGATCGACGAACGCAGCCAACTGCTGTTGCAGGATGGTTGCAGCGCGGCGAATAGCCTCTTCAGGATCCAGAGTACCGTTGGTTTCCAGATCAATAACCAGCTTGTCCAGGTTAGTACGCTGCTCGACACGGGCGTTTTCCACCACGTATGCGATACGGCGAACCGGGCTGAACGAAGAGTCAAGCTGCAAGCGACCGATGCTGCGGCTTTCGTCTTCATCGCTCTGACGCGAGTCGGCTGGTTCATAACCACGACCACGAGCTACGGTGAGCTTCATGTTCAGGGCGCCGTTAGACGCCAGGTTAGCGATTACGTGATCGGGATTAACGATCTCGACATCATGATCCAGCTGAATATCGGCAGCGGTAACCACCCCCGAACCCTTCTTCGACAAGGTCAGCGTAACTTCGTCACGACCGTGCAGCTTGATGGCCAGACCTTTAAGGTTCAACAGGATTTCAATTACGTCTTCCTGTACACCTTCGATGGCGCTGTACTCGTGGAGCACACCGTCAATCTCGGCCTCGACTACTGCGCAGCCGGGCATTGAGGACAACAGGATGCGTCGCAGCGCGTTGCCCAGGGTGTGGCCAAAACCACGCTCGAGAGGCTCGAGAGTGATCTTGGCGCGGGTTGGACTGACAACCTGCACATCAATGTGGCGGGGTGTCAGGAACTCATTTACCGAAATCTGCATGGATGCACCTATTTTCTAGCCCTTACTTGGAGTAGAGCTCGACAATCAGGCTTTCGTTGATGTCGGCGGACAGATCACTGCGAGCAGGAACGTTCTTGAAAACGCCCGACTTCTTCTCAGTGTCTACTTCTACCCATTCTACGCGGCCACGTTGGGCACACAGATCGAGAGCTTGGACAATGCGAAGTTGGTTTTTTGCTTTCTCGCGAACTGCAACCACGTCACCAGCACGAACCTGATACGACGGAACGTTTACGGTCTGACCGTTAACGCTGATCGACTTGTGCGATACCAGCTGGCGGGATTCGGCACGAGTCGAACCAAAGCCCATACGGTATACAACGTTGTCCAGACGGCATTCGAGCAGTTGCAGCAGGTTTTCACCAGTTGCACCTTTCTTGCCAGCAGCTTCTTTGTAGTAGCCGCTGAACTGACGCTCGAGAACGCCGTAGATACGACGGACCTTCTGCTTTTCACGCAGTTGGGTGCCGTAGTCGGACTGGCGACCGCGGCGTTGGCCGTGGATACCAGGTGCTGCTTCAATGTTGCACTTCGATTCGATCGCGCGCACGCCGCTCTTCAGAAAGAGATCGGTGCCTTCGCGACGAGCGAGTTTGCATTTTGGACCAATGTAACGAGCCATTCTTTACAATCTCCTGGATTACACGCGGCGCTTCTTCGGCGGACGGCACCCGTTGTGCGGGATTGGCGTCACGTCGGTGATGCTGGCGATCTTATAGCCACAGCCGTTCAATGCACGGACAGCAGACTCACGACCTGGACCTGGACCTTTGACGTTAACGTCGAGGTTTTTCAGGCCATATTCCAGCGCAGCTTGACCAGCACGTTCAGCAGCTACTTGAGCAGCAAACGGGGTGGACTTGCGGGAACCGCGGAAACCCGAACCACCGGAGGTAGCCCAAGAAAGCGCGTTACCTTGACGGTCGGTGATGGTCACGATGGTGTTGTTAAAAGAAGCATGGATGTGGGCGATGCCATCAACCACTGTCTTTTTAACTTTTTTACGAGGACGAGCAGCAGGTTTTGCCATGATTAATTTCCTGTCGATTCGCGTGGGCGATTACTTGCGGATCGGCTTACGCGGACCTTTACGGGTACGCGCGTTAGTCTTGGTACGCTGACCGCGTACTGGAAGACCACGACGATGACGCAGACCACGGTAGCAACCGAGGTCCATCAAACGCTTGATTTTCATGTTGATTTCGCGACGCAGGTCACCTTCAGTGGTGAACTTCGCCACTTCGCCACGCAACTGCTCAATCTGCTCGTCGCTCAGATCTTTGATCTTTGCGGCTGGGTTTACCCCAGTCTCTGCACAAATTTTCTGCGCAGTAGTGCGACCAACACCATAGATGTAGGTCAGCGAGATAACAGTGTGCTTGTTATCTGGAATGTTAACGCCTGCAATACGGGCCATTCAGTGGGACTCCAATTGACAGCTACCTACGCCCCGGAAGCCAAGAAATAGGGCGCGAGATAATATCGCTGTAATAACAAATAATCAACCCGGCAGCGCACTAGCTGCCGGGCTTCAAGCGGATCACACTCAGCCTTGGCGCTGTTTGTGACGCGGTTCCGCGCTGCAAATTACTCGAACAACACCTTCGCGGCGAATAATCTTGCAGTTACGGCACAGCTTTTTCACCGATGCACGAACTTTCATCACCAACTCCTCGAACCTTATGGGTACTCAGCGCAACATGCCGCTGCCGTAACCCTTCAGGTTGGCTTTCTTCATCAGGGATTCGTACTGGTGCGAAACGAGGTGCGATTGTACTTGGGACATGAAGTCCATCACAACCACGACCACGATCAGCAACGAGGTCCCGCCAAGGTAGAACGGTACGTTTGCTGCAACCACCAGGAACTGGGGCAACAGACAGACGGCCGTCATGTAAAGAGCACCGAACATGGTCAAGCGAGTCAGAACGCCATCAATATAGCGCGCAGACTGCTCACCTGGACGGATGCCCGGAATAAAGGCACCGGACTTCTTCAGGTTTTCCGCTACGTCTTTCGGATTGAACATCAACGCCGTATAGAAGAAGCAGAAGAAAATAATCCCTGCACTAAACAGCAGAATATTCAACGGCTGACCAGGAGCGATCGACTGCGAGATGTCCTGCAACCAGCCCATACCTTCAGACTGACCGAACCAGGCACCCAACGAAGCCGGGAACAGCAAAATGCTGCTCGCGAAAATAGCCGGAATAACACCGGCCATGTTCACCTTCAGCGGCAAGTGGCTAGTCTGCGCAGCGAAGACCTTGCGGCCCTGCTGACGCTTGGCGTAGTGAACAGCAATACGACGCTGACCACGCTCAATGAACACCACGAAACCGATAATCGCTACTGCCAGCAAACCGATGGCAACCAAGGCGAAGATATTGATATCGCCCTGACGCGCAGACTCGAAAGACTGCCCAATTGCTCTCGGAAGACCGGCGACGATACCCGAAAAAATCAACATCGAGATACCGTTGCCTACACCACGCTCAGTAATCTGCTCACCCAGCCACATCATGAACATCGCACCAGCCACAAAAGTGGATACCGCGACGAAATGGAAGCCAAAGTCACCAGTGAACGCAACGCCCTGCCCTGCCAGACCAATGGACATGCCAATAGCCTGAACGAGAGCGAGGACGACGGTGCCGTAGCGGGTGTACTGGCTGATCTTGCGACGGCCAGCTTCACCTTCCTTCTTCAACTGCTCCAGCTGCGGGCTGACGGCGGTCATCAGTTGCATGATGATCGATGCCGAAATGTACGGCATGATCCCCAATGCAAAGATGCTCATCCGTTCCAGCGCGCCGCCGGAGAACATGTTGAACAAGCTAAGAATGGTCCCCTCATTCTGTCGAAACAGGTCTGCGAGTCGGTCCGGGTTGATACCTGGAACCGGGATGTGTGCGCCTATTCGGTAGACGATAATCGCCAGGAACAGAAAACGCAGACGAGCCCAGAGTTCAGACATACCGCCTTTGCCGAGCGCAGAGAGAGCACCTTGCTTAGCCATTTATTCCTCGAACTTGCCGCCAGCTGCTTCGATAGCCGAACGCGCACCTTTGGTGGCGCCGATTCCCTTGCCGATAGTGACAGCGCGAGTCACTTCACCGGACAGCATGATTTTCACACGCTGTACGTTGACGTTGATCACGTTGGCATCTTTCAGGGACTGCACGGTGACGATGTCGCCTTCCACTTTAGCCAGCTCGGACAGACGCACTTCTGCGCGATCCATAGCTTTCAGGGAAACGAAACCGAACTTCGGCAGGCGACGATGCAGCGGCTGTTGACCGCCTTCAAAGCCTGGAGCGATGGTGCCACCGGAGCGGGAGGTCTGACCTTTGTGACCACGGCCACCAGTCTTACCCAAACCGCTACCGATACCACGGCCCGGACGATGCTTTTCGCGACGGGAACCCGGCGCTGGACTCAGATCATTGAGTTTCATCGATTAACCCTCGACACGCAGCATGTAGTAAGCCTTGTTGATCATCCCGCGATTCTCGGGAGTATCCTGGACTTCTACAGTGTGACCGATGCGACGCAGACCCAAACCCTTAACGCACAATTTGTGGTTAGGGATGCGACCGGTCATGCTTTTGATCAGCGTTACTTTAACGGTAGCCATGATCAGAAGATCTCCTTGACAGTCAGACCACGCTTGGCAGCGATGGACTCAGGAGATTGCATAGCCTTCAGACCCTTGAAAGTGGCGTGAACCACGTTTACCGGGTTAGTCGAGCCATAGCACTTGGCCAGAACGTTCTGAACGCCAGCAACTTCGAGGACAGCACGCATAGCGCCGCCAGCGATGATACCGGTACCTTCAGAAGCAGGCTGCATGTACACCTTCGAAGCGCCGTGACCGGACTTCATTGCGTATTGCAGAGTGGTGCCGTTCAGGTCAACTTGAATCATGTTGCGGCGAGCAGCTTCCATTGCCTTCTGGATCGCAGCAGGCACTTCACGTGACTTGCCACGGCCGAAGCCAACGCGCCCTTTACCATCACCAACCACGGTCAACGCAGTGAAAGTGAAGATACGGCCGCCTTTAACGGTTTTGGCTACGCGGTTAACTTGAACCAGCTTCTCGATGTAGCCTTCGTCGCGCTTTTGGTCGTTATTTGACATAACTTAGAACTCCAGCCCAGCTTCACGAGCAGCATCAGCCAGCGCTTTAACGCGGCCGTGGTACTTGAAGCCAGAGCGGTCGAAAGCCACTTGCGAGACGCCAGCGGCCTTAGCACGCGTAGCGACCAGCTGGCCAACCTTTGTGGCCGCGTCGATGTTGCCAGTGGCACCATCACGCAGTTCTTTATCCAAAGTCGAGGCACTTGCCAGGACTTTGTTGCCGTCGGCCGAGATGACCTGGGCGTAGATGTGCTGCGACGAGCGGAACACGCAGAGACGCACGACTTCGAGTTCGTGCATTTTCAGGCGTGCTTTGCGAGCGCGACGCAGTCGAGTAACTTTTTTGTCGGTCATTTGCTATGCCCTACTTCTTCTTGGCTTCTTTACGACGGACGACTTCGTCCGCGTAGCGCACACCTTTGCCTTTGTACGGCTCTGGTGGACGGAAGTCGCGGATCTCAGCGGCCACTTGACCTACCAGCTGCTTGTCGATGCCCTTGATCAGGATATCGGTCTGGCTAGGGGTCTCAGCGGTGATGCCTTCCGGCAGTTCGTAATCCACTGGGTGCGAGAAGCCAAGGGCCAGGTTCAGAACCGTGCCTTTTGCTTGCGCTTTGTAACCAACACCGACCAGCTGGAGCTTACGCTCGAAGCCTTGGCTTACGCCTTGGACCATGTTGTTTACCAACGCACGCGTGGTACCGGCCATTGCGCGAGTTTGTTGATCGCCATTGCGAGCAGCGAAACGCAGCTCACCAGCTTCTTCAACAATCTCAACGGACGAATGGATGTTCAGTTCAAGAGTGCCCTTGGCACCCTTCACCGAAAGCTGTTGGCCTGCGAATTTTACTTCGACACCGGCTGGCAGCTTAACGGGGTTCTTAGCGACGCGAGACATGCTTATCCCCCCTTAGAACACAGTGCAAAGAACTTCGCCGCCGACACCGGCAGCGCGCGCAGCACGATCCGTCATCACACCTTTGTTGGTGGAGACGATAGACACGCCAAGACCGCCACGAACTTTCGGCAGATCTTCAACGGACTTGTACTGACGCAGGCCTGGACGACTAACGCGCTTCACTTCTTCGATAACCGGACGGCCTTCGAAGTACTTCAGCGAGATGGACAGCGACGGCTTAGCGTCGGTGGTGATCTGAAAATCCGCGATGTAACCTTCGTCCTTCAGGACTTTTGCTACAGCTGCCTTCAACGTGGAAGACGGCATGCTTACGACAGACTTTTCAGCCATCTGGGCATTACGGATTCGAGTTAGCATGTCCGCTAACGGGTCCTGCATACTCATGGGCTAGACGCTCCTAATACAGAAAAATTAGCCTTGCGGCTACTACTTGTCGCCGAGAACTTCCGGGCATGAAAAACACGGGCTCAGGCGAGCCGGTCATTCTAGACACACCCCAGAAATGAATCAAGCCCCAAAAGGGGCTTGATTCAGATTCAAGGCCACCGATGGTCAGGTTCTTGCGAACCCGAACATCGAGACTTTGAAAGCAATTACCAGCTGGCTTTAACCAGACCTGGTACGTCACCACGCATTGCAGCTTCACGCAGCTTGTTACGGCCAAGGCCGAACTTGCGGTAAACGCCGTGCGGACGACCAGTCAGGCGGCAACGGTTACGCATGCGCGAAGCGCTTGCGTCACGTGGTTGCTTCTGCAGAGCTACGGTAGCTTCCCAACGCGCTTCTGGACTTGCGTTCAGATCGACGATGATAGCTTTCAGCGCTGCACGCTTGGTGGCGTACTTGGCAACGGTGAGCTGACGCTTCAGCTCACGGTTTTTCATGCTCTTCTTGGCCATTTTCCTACTCCAATCAGTTGCGGAACGGGAATTTGAAAGCACGCAGCAGAGCGCGGCCTTCATCATCGTTCTTGGCAGTGGTGGTCAGGGTAATGTCCAGACCGCGGAGAGCATCGATCTTGTCGTAGTCGATTTCCGGGAAAATGATCTGCTCTTTCACGCCCATGCTGTAGTTACCACGACCATCGAAGGACTTGGCATTCAGGCCGCGGAAGTCGCGAACCCGAGGCAGGGAGATCGACAGCAGACGATCCAGGAACTCATACATACGCTCACGGCGCAGAGTCACCTTGACGCCGATCGGCCATCCTTCACGGACTTTAAAGCCAGCGATGGATTTACGAGCGTAGGTCACAACGACTTTTTGGCCGGTGATCTTTTCCAGGTCAGCAACAGCATGCTCGATGACTTTTTTGTCACCAACAGCTTCGCCCAGACCCATGTTCAGGGTGATTTTTGTAACGCGTGGAACTTCCATCACGTTCGAAAGCTTAAGTTCTTCCTTAAGCTTCGGTGCGATTTCCTTCCAGTAAATCTCTTTTAGTCGTGCCATGGTCTTCTACCTAGCAGTGTTCAAGCATCAACCGCTTTTTGGGTCGACTTGAAGACACGAATTTTCTTGCCGTCTTCTACTTTGAAACCAACGCGGTCAGCCTTGTTGGTTTCGCCGTTGAAAATGGCGACGTTAGAAGCGTCCAGTGGAGCTTCTTTTTCGACGATACCGCCTTGCACGCCCGACATCGGGTTAGGCTTGGTATGACGCTTTACCAGGTTCAGACCGCTGATAACCAGACGGTTATTAGCAAGAACCTTGAGCACCTTACCGCGCTTACCTTTGTCTTTGCCGGCGATCACGATGATCTCGTCGTCACGACGAATCTTTTGCATGTCGGATCTCCTTACAGCACTTCTGGGGCGAGCGAGACGATCTTCATGAACTTCTCAGTACGAAGTTCACGGGTCACTGGCCCAAAGATACGGGTGCCGATCGGCTCTTGCTTGTTGTTCAGAAGAACAGCAGCGTTGCCATCAAAGCGGATAATGGAGCCATCAGCACGACGTACGCCGTGACGAGTGCGGACTACAACAGCAGTCATCACTTGGCCTTTTTTCACTTTACCGCGAGGAATTGCTTCCTTCACGGTAACTTTGATGATGTCACCGATACCAGCGTAACGACGATGGGAGCCACCCAGCACCTTGATGCACATAACACGGCGAGCGCCGCTGTTATCGGCCACATCGAGCATGGATTGAGTCTGAATCATATAATTTCTCCGACCCCTAGTCCTTAGACTTCCACAGCGCGTTCGAGAACATCAACCAGCGCCCAAGACTTGGTCTTGGCCATAGGACGAGTTTCACGAATAGTGACTTTGTCGCCGATGTGGCACTGGTTGGTTTCGTCGTGCGCGTGCAGCTTAGTCGAACGCTTAACGTATTTACCGTAGATCGGGTGCTTTACGCGACGCTCGATCAGTACGGTGATGGTTTTGTCCATCTTGTCGCTGACAACACGGCCAGTCAGCGTACGGACAGTTTTTTCGGCTTCAGCCATGATCACTTACCTGCCTGCTGGTTGAGCACAGTCTTCACGCGAGCGATGTCACGTTTAACTTGCGAGAGCAGATGAGACTGCCCCAACTGGCCAGTTGCTTTCTGCATACGCAGATTGAACTGGTCGCGCAGCAAGCCGAGCAGTTGCTCGTTCAGCTGCTGTGCGGATTTTTCACGAAGTTCATTCGCTTTCATCACATCACCGTCCGTTTAACAAAGGCGGTGGCGAGCGGCAGCTTTGCAGCAGCCAGGGCAAAAGCCTCACGCGCCAGCTCTTCAGAAACACCCTCGATTTCATACAGGACTTTGCCTGGCTGAATCTGGGCAACCCAGTACTCCACACTACCCTTACCTTTACCCATACGAACTTCGAGGGGCTTTTTGGAAATAGGCTTGTCCGGGAATACACGGATCCAGATCTTGCCGCCACGTTTAACGTGACGGGTCAGAGCACGACGCGCTGACTCGATCTGACGAGCGGTGAGACGACCACGAGCTACAGACTTCAGCGCGAACTCGCCGAAGCTGACTTTGCTACCGCGCTGAGCCAGACCACGGTTGTGGCCTGTCATCTGCTTGCGGAACTTCGTACGCTTAGGTTGCAACATTTGGCGTACCCCTTACTTAGCAGCTTTTTTACGAGGCGCTGGTGCTTGCGGCTTCAGCTCTTCTTGGCGACCACCAATTACTTCGCCTTTGAAGATCCAAACCTTTACACCGATCACACCGTAAGTGGTGTGAGCTTCGTAGTTGGCATAGTCGATGTCGGCACGCAGGGTGTGCAATGGCACACGACCTTCGCGATACCATTCAGTACGTGCGATTTCAGCACCGCCGAGACGACCGCTCACTTGGATTTTGATGCCCTTGGCACCAATGCGCATGGCGTTCTGAACTGCGCGCTTCATAGCGCGACGGAACATTACACGACGCTCCAGCTGCTGAGCTACGCTCTGCGCAACCAGCATACCGTCGAGCTCCGGCTTGCGGATCTCTTCGATATTGATGTGCACAGGCACACCCATTTGCTTGGTCAGGTCCTGACGCAGTTTCTCAACATCTTCACCTTTCTTCCCGATAACGATACCTGGACGAGCGGTGTGGATGGTGATACGTGCAGTTTGGGCCGGACGATGGATATCGATACGGCTTACGGACGCGCTTTTTAGTTTGTCTTGGAGATACTCACGCACTTTCAGATCTGCGAACAAGTAGTCCGCATAAGTCCGACCGTCTGCGTACCAGACGGAGGTGTGCTCCTTGACGATTCCCAGGCGAATGCCAATGGGATGTACTTTCTGACCCATCTCTTCGACTCCGTTACTTGTCAGCAACCTTGACAGTGATATGGCAAGACCGCTTGACGATGCGATCAGCACGGCCTTTGGCACGTGGCATGATGCGCTTCAGCGAACGCCCTTCGTTGACGAAAACGGTGCTGACCTTCAGGTCATCAACGTCTGCGCCTTCGTTATGCTCGGCGTTGGCTACGGCCGACTCCAGCACTTTCTTCATGATCTCGGCGGCTTTCTTACTGCTGAAAGCCAACAAGTTGAGCGCTTCGCCCACCTTCTTCCCGCGGATCTGGTCGGCGACCAAGCGGGCTTTCTGGGCGGAGATTCGAGCGCCCGACAACTTAGCGGCTACTTCCATTTCCTAACCCCTTAACGCTTGGCTTTCTTGTCAGCCACGTGCCCGCGATAGTTGCGGGTACCGGCGAACTCGCCCAGTTTGTGGCCGACCATGTCTTCGTTAACGAGAACTGGGACGTGCTGACGACCGTTGTGTACTGCGATGGTCAGACCGACCATTTGTGGCAGGATCATCGAACGACGCGACCAAGTCTTAATTGGTTTGCGATCGTTCTTTTCCGCCGCCACTTCGATCTTCTTCAGTAGGTGAAGATCAATAAAAGGACCTTTTTTCAGAGAACGTGGCACTGTCGTATCCCTCTATTTACTTGCGACGACGGACGATCATTTTGTCGGTACGCTTATTACCACGAGTCTTCGCGCCCTTAGTCGGGAAGCCCCATGGCGATACCGGATGACGACCACCAGAGGTACGACCTTCACCACCACCATGTGGGTGGTCAACCGGGTTCATGGCAACACCACGAACGGTTGGGCGAACGCCACGCCAGCGCTTGGCACCAGCTTTACCCAGCGAACGCAGGCTGTGCTCGGAGTTCGAGACTTCGCCCAGGGTCGCACGGCATTCAGCCAGGACTTTACGCATTTCACCGGAACGCAGACGCAGGGTAACGTAAACACCTTCACGAGCGATCAGCTGAGCCGAAGCACCAGCGGAACGAGCGATCTGTGCGCCTTTACCTGGCTTCAGTTCGATGCCGTGTACGGTAGAACCCACTGGAATGTTGCGCAGTTGCAGAGCGTTACCTGGCTTGATTGGAGCCAGAGCACCTGCGATCAGCTGGTCGCCAGCACTCACGCCCTTAGGGGCGATGATGTAGCGGCGCTCGCCGTCTGCGTAGCAGAGCAGTGCGATGTGAGCAGTACGGTTTGGATCGTATTCGATACGCTCGACAGTGGCGACGATGCCATCTTTGTCGTTGCGACGGAAATCGACCATACGGTAATGCTGCTTATGACCACCACCGATGTGACGAGTGGTAATACGGCCATTGTTGTTACGACCACCAGTCTTCGATTTTTTCTCGAGCAGCGGTGCGTGAGGAGCGCCTTTATGCAGCTCCTGGTTGACCACCTTGACCACAAAACGGCGGCCAGGGGAAGTCGGTTTGCATTTAACGATTGCCATGATGCACCCCTTCCTTACTCAGCACTGCTGCTGAAATCGAGATCTTGGCCTGGCTGAAGGGAGATAACTGCCTTCTTCCAGTCATTACGCTTGCCCAGACCGCGAGCAGTGCGCTTGCTCTTACCCAGAACATTCAGGGTAGTGACGCGCTCTACTTTCACGCTGAACAGGCTTTCGACGGCCTTCTTGATTTCCAGCTTGGTTGCGTCAGTAGCAACCTTGAAAACGAACTGGCCTTTCTTGTCTGCCAGAACCGTAGCCTTCTCGGAAACGTGCGGGCCAAGCAGAACTTTAAATACGCGTTCCTGGTTCATCCCAGCAGCTCCTCGAATTTCTTCACGGCCGACACGGTGATCAACACCTTGTCGTATGCGATCAGACTAACTGGATCGGAACCTTGAACGTCACGTACATCTACGTGCGGCAGGTTACGAGCAGCCAGGTACAGGTTCTGATCAACAGCGTCCGACACGATCAGAACGTCGGTCAGGCTCATGTTGTTCAGCTTGCCCAGCAGATCTTTGGTTTTCGGAGTTTCAACAGCGAAATCCTGAACCACGACCAGACGATCAGTACGCACCAGCTCAGCAAGGATGGAACGCATTGCTGCGCGATACATCTTCTTGTTCAGCTTCTGGGAGTGATCCTGTGGACGTGCTGCAAAAGTGGTACCGCCGCCACGCCAGATTGGGCTACGGATAGTACCGGCACGAGCACGGCCAGTACCTTTCTGACGCCATGGGCGCTTACCGCCACCACGAACGTCGGAACGGGTCTTTTGCTGCTTGGTACCTTGACGGCCGCCGGCCATGTAGGCCACGACTGCTTGGTGAACCAGCGTCTCGTTGAATTCGCCGCCAAATGTCAGTTCGGAAACTTCGATCGCTTGAGCGTCATTTACATTTAATTGCATGTCAGCTTCCCCTTAACCGCGAGCCTTGGCTGCTGGACGTACAACCAGGTTGCCGCCAGTAGCGCCAGGAACAGCACCCTTGACCAACAACAGATTGCGTTCAGCGTCCACGCGCACTACTTCCAGGGACTGCACGGTCACGCGCTCAGCGCCCATATGACCGGACATTTTCTTGCCCTTGAATACACGACCAGGAGTCTGGCACTGGCCGATAGAGCCTGGGACGCGGTGGGATACGGAGTTACCGTGGGTGTTATCTTGCCCGCGGAAATTCCAACGCTTGATCGTACCCTGGAAGCCTTTACCTTTGGACTGACCGGTTACATCAACCAGTTGACCAGCGGCGAAGATTTCAGCGTTGATCAGATCGCCAGCCTGGTACTCGCCTTCTTCAAGACGGAATTCCATGGTAGTGCGACCAGCGGCAACGTTCGCTTTAGCGAAGTGGCCAGCCTGAGCTGCTGTTACACGCGAAGCACGACGCTCGCCGACAGTGACTTGCACTGCACGATAGCCATCGGTCTCTTCAGTTTTGAACTGGGTGACGCGATTCGGCTCGATCTCAATGACCGTGACCGGAATGGAGACACCTTCTTCGGTGAAAATACGGGTCATACCGCATTTACGACCGACTACACCAATAGTCATGTTGTAAACCTCATGAGTGTACGGGGCTTTCACCCGCTATGGCCGCCCATTTCAGAGCGTTACACGACTAAGACCGAGTCTTAGCCGAGGCTGATCTGCACTTCCACACCGGCCGCAAGATCAAGCTTCATAAGAGCATCAACGGTTTTATCCGTTGGCTGGACGATGTCCAGAACACGCTTATGAGTGCGGATTTCGTACTGGTCGCGCGCGTCTTTGTTGACGTGCGGAGAAACCAGAACGGTGAACCGCTCTTTACGGGTAGGCAGTGGAATTGGACCACGCACTTGAGCACCAGTACGTTTCGCGGTTTCCACGATTTCCTGGGTTGATTGGTCGATCAGGCGATGGTCAAAAGCCTTCAACCTGATACGGATTTGCTGATTTTGCATTGGATTTCAGACTCCGGCTGCTATTCCCACCGAGCGCAATACGCCCGTTAAAAGGAGGCGCAATTCTATAGACGCCCCAGATAGGTGTCAACCCAATAAAAAAACCCCCGCTAAGCGGGGGCTTTTCCAAGTCAACAAGCAAACTCTATAAAGAGATTACTCGATGATTTTGGCTACGACGCCAGCGCCGACGGTACGACCGCCTTCACGGATAGCGAAACGCAGACCGTCTTCCATCGCGATGGTTTTGATCAGGGTAACAGTCATCTGAATGTTGTCACCTGGCATTACCATTTCAACGCCTTCTGGCA
>NZ_RWIM01000189.1 GCF_009764645.1 Pseudomonas sp. PB106 | reverse complement strand
TACCGCGAGCTTTTTCTTCTGGAGCGCTGTCGATCTTGTCGAATTCAACTACGGCCGAACCGAAAACTTCGGAGCAGACGCGAGTCAGAGCAGCGGTCAGAGTGGTTTTACCGTGGTCAACGTGACCGATGGTGCCAACGTTGACGTGCGGTAGGGAACGATCAAATTTTTCTTTAGCCACGACAATTAACTCCTAGCCTAAAGGGGCTGAATCAGCCTTGTTTTTTGGTTACGGATTCGACGATGTGCGACGGAGCCGTATCGTATTTTTTGAATTCCATAGAGTAGCTTGCGCGACCCTGAGACATGGAACGAACGTCGGTCGCATAACCGAACATCTCACCCAGTGGAACTTCGGCACGGATAACCTTGCCGGACACTGTGTCTTCCATACCCTGGATCATGCCGCGACGACGGTTAAGGTCGCCCATCACATCACCCATATAGTCTTCAGGCGTAACAACCTCTACAGCCATGATCGGCTCAAGCAACTCACCACCGCCCTTCTGGGCCAGTTGCTTGGTCGCCATGGAGGCAGCCACTTTAAACGCCATCTCGTTGGAGTCGACGTCGTGGTAAGAACCATCGAACACGGTAGCCTTCAGGCCGATCAGCGGATAGCCGGCAACAACGCCGTTCTTCATCTGCTCTTCGATACCCTTCTGGATAGCCGGGATGTATTCCTTAGGAACCACACCACCTACAACTTCGTTCACGAATTGCAGACCTTCCTGACCTTCGTCAGCAGGAGCAAAACGGATCCAGCAGTGGCCGAACTGACCACGACCGCCGGACTGACGAACGAACTTGCCTTCGATTTCACAGTTCTTCGTGATGCGCTCACGATACGAAACCTGAGGCTTGCCGATGTTGGCTTCGACGTTGAACTCACGGCGCATCCGGTCAACCAGGATGTCCAGGTGCAGCTCGCCCATGCCGGAGATGATCGTTTGACCAGTCTCTTCATCAGTTTTAACGCGGAAAGACGGGTCTTCCTGAGCAAGCTTGCCCAGAGCGATACCCATTTTTTCCTGGTCATCCTTGGTCTTAGGCTCTACGGCAACCGAAATAACCGGCTCCGGGAAGTCCATACGAACCAGGATGATTGGCTTGTCAGCGTTGCAGAGGGTTTCACCAGTGGTGACGTCCTTCATGCCGATCAGGGCCGCGATGTCGCCAGCGCGTACTTCCTTGATCTCTTCGCGGGCGTTTGCGTGCATTTGCACCATACGACCCACGCGCTCTTTCTTGCCTTTAACCGAGTTGATCACGCCGTCGCCGGAGTTCAACACGCCCGAGTAAACACGGACGAAGGTCAAAGTACCCACGAATGGGTCGGTAGCGATCTTGAACGCCAGAGCCGAGAAAGGCTCCGCATCGTCTGCATGACGCTCCAGCTCGATTTCCTCGTTATCCGGGTCAGTACCCTTGATCGCAGGAATGTCGGTCGGTGCAGGCAGGAAGTCGATAACGGCGTCGAGAACCAGGGGAACACCTTTGTTCTTGAACGAAGAACCGCAAACAGCCAGAACGATTTCGCCGGCGATAGTACGCTGACGCAAAGCAGCTTTGATCTCTTCGATCGACAGCTCTTCGCCTTCCAGGTACTTGTTCATCAGCTCTTCGTTGGCTTCAGCAGCAGCTTCAACCATGTTGTTGCGCCACTCTTCAGCCAGCTCTTGGAGCTCAGCAGGAATGTCCTTGCGAACAGGGACCATACCTTTGTCGGAGTCGTTCCAGTAGACAGCTTGCATGTTGATCAGATCGATCTGACCCTGGAAGTTGTCTTCGGAACCGATGGCCAACTGGATCGGCACCGGAGTGTGACCCAGACGCTGCTTGATCTGACCGATCACGCGCAGGAAGTTGGCGCCAGCACGGTCCATCTTGTTTACGTAAACAAGACGTGGAACACCGTATTTGTTGGCTTGACGCCATACGGTTTCCGACTGAGGCTCAACACCCGAAGTACCGCAGAACACAACGACAGCGCCGTCGAGTACGCGCAGGGAACGCTCAACTTCAATAGTGAAGTCAACGTGGCCCGGGGTATCGATTACGTTGAAGCGGTGCTCGTCCTTGTACTGCTTCTCGGAACCTTTCCAGAAAGCGGTGATAGCAGCAGAAGTAATGGTAATACCACGCTCCTGCTCCTGCACCATCCAGTCTGTGGTCGCGGCGCCATCATGCACCTCGCCCATTTTGTGACTTTTGCCGGTGTAAAAAAGGACGCGCTCGGTGGTGGTGGTTTTACCAGCATCCACGTGAGCGACGATTCCGATGTTACGGTAGCGGCTAATCGGAGTAGTACGAGCCATAAAGCCCTCGCAAAATTAGTGAAGCTAAAATTAGAAGCGGTAGTGCGAGAAAGCTTTGTTGGCTTCAGCCATACGGTGCACGTCTTCACGCTTCTTAACAGCAGCACCTTTACCTTCAGCAGCATCCAGCAGTTCGCCAGCCAAACGCAGAGCCATAGACTTCTCGCCACGCTTACGTGCGAAGTCTACCAACCAGCGCATTGCCAGAGCGTTACGACGGGAAGGACGAACCTCGACCGGAACCTGGTAAGTAGCACCACCAACGCGGCGCGACTTCACTTCGACCAGCGGAGCGATGGCGTCGAGTGCTTTTTCGAAGAGTTCCAGGGGATCGGTGCCAGCCTTACGGGTCGCAACGGTTTCCAGGGCACCATAAACGATACGCTCGGCAACGGCTTTCTTGCCGCTTTCCATAACGTGGTTCATGAATTTGGCGAGGATCTGGCTTCCGTATTTCGGATCGTCCAGAATCTCACGCTTTGCTGCTACGCGACGTCTTGGCATGATAAGCCCTCAAGCGGTCTTCAGGTTAGCTCGGGACAGATCCAATGGATGCGTGCCCGACCTTACTCTTATCGACTCAATAAAATGAAAATCTGCAAAACGGCCGATTACTTCGGACGCTTGGTACCGTACTTCGAACGACCCTGGTTACGACCTTTAACGCCGGAAGTATCCAAGGAGCCGCGAACGGTGTGGTAACGAACACCTGGCAAGTCTTTTACACGACCGCCGCGGATCAGTACCACGCTGTGCTCTTGCAGGTTGTGACCTTCACCACCGATGTACGAGGAAACCTCGAAACCGTTGGTCAGGCGCACACGGCATACTTTACGCAGTGCCGAGTTAGGTTTTTTCGGCGTAGTGGTGTACACACGGGTGCACACGCCACGACGTTGCGGGCAGTTCTGCAGCGCAGGTACGTCGGATTTCTCGACGATACGCTTACGCGGCTGACGTACCAGCTGGTTGATAGTTGCCATCTACTAGCTCCACTGTTGTCTTGCGACGCTATTGTCTTGCAAGAAAAGCAAAATGGCAGGAACGAATTCCCGCCAAATTTAGGGGATCAAGAGTCTAAAGAGGATCTTGTCCCCAGTCAAGGCAAGGCCCCGACCTCCCCGCCCCTCGAACCTCGACAAAATGTCTCGATTCGATGAACGGAGCGATCAGGGCCTTACGCTCATTTATCGCAGAACTCAGTTACCGCTCGAGTTCAGCGCTTCGGTCAGTGCAGCTTCCACTTCACTGGCGCTTACGCGCAACGGTTTGTCAGCATCACGGCGACGCTTGCGCTCGCTGTGATAAGCCAGACCGGTACCGGCCGGGATCAGACGACCCACGACCACGTTTTCTTTCAGGCCACGCAGGTAATCGCGCTTGCCGGTGACTGCCGCTTCGGTCAGTACTCGAGTGGTTTCCTGGAAGGAAGCCGCCGAGATGAACGATTCGGTGGACAACGACGCCTTGGTGATACCCAGCAGAACGCGAGTGTACTTGGAGACGAACTTGTCTTCGCCGCCCAGACGCTCGTTCTCTACCAGTACGTGAGTCAGTTCCATCTGGTCGCCCTTGATGAAACTGGAATCGCCGGATTCAGCGATTTCAACTTTACGCAGCATCTGACGCAGGATGGTCTCGATGTGCTTGTCGTTGATCTTCACGCCTTGCAGACGGTAAACGTCCTGGATCTCGTTAACGATGTACTTGGCCAGCGCGCTCACACCGAGCAGACGCAGGATGTCGTGCGGATCGCTTGGGCCGTCGGAGATAACTTCGCCGCGGTTTACCTGTTCGCCTTCGAACACGTTCAGGTGACGCCACTTCGGAATCAGCTCTTCGTACGGATCGCTACCGTCGTTCGGGGTAATAACCAGACGGCGCTTGCCTTTGGTCTCTTTACCGAACGCGATGGTGCCGCTGACTTCAGCCAGAATCGACGCTTCTTTCGGACGACGAGCTTCGAACAGGTCGGCAACGCGCGGCAGACCACCGGTGATGTCACGGGTCTTCGAAGTTTCTTGCGGGATACGAGCGATAACATCACCGATCGCGATCTTCGCACCGTCAGCCACACCGACGAGGGCGTTGGCTGGCAGGAAGTACTGAGCGATAACGTCAGTGCCTGGCAGCAACAGATCCTTGCCGTTGTCGTCGACCATCTTCACTGCTGGACGAATTTCTTTGCCCGCAGCTGGACGATCTTTCGCGTCGAGTACTTCAATGTTGGTCATACCGGTCAATTCGTCAGTCTGACGCTTGATCGTGATGCCTTCTTCCATGCCCACGTAGGTCACGGTACCTTTCATTTCGGTAACGATCGGGTGAGTGTGCGGATCCCACTTGGCCACGATTGCGCCAGCGTCGACCTTGTCACCTTCTTTAACCGAAATCACAGCACCGTACGGCAGCTTGTAACGCTCGCGCTCACGACCGAAGTCATCAGCGATTGCCAGCTCACCGGAACGGGACACAGCTACCAAGTGGCCATCCACTCGCTCAACGTGCTTCAGGTTGTGCAGGCGGACGGTACCGCCATTCTTCACCTGAACGCTGTCGGCTGCGGAAGTACGGCTTGCCGCACCACCGATGTGGAACGTACGCATCGTCAGCTGGGTACCCGGCTCACCGATGGACTGGGCAGCGATAACGCCGACCGCTTCACCGATGTTCACCTGGTGACCACGAGCCAGATCACGGCCGTAGCACTTGGCACAAATGCCGTAGCGGGTTTCGCAGC
Organism: Pseudomonas sp. PB106; assembly: GCF_009764645.1. Lineage (GTDB taxonomy): Bacteria > Pseudomonadota > Gammaproteobacteria > Pseudomonadales > Pseudomonadaceae > Aquipseudomonas. The sequence goes on along the minus strand of NZ_RWIM01000189.1, from coordinate 10,643 downwards.
TGATCGGCGAACGCACGATCACTTCGTCGATGCTGTTCAGCTCGATGAATTCAACCCACTTCTCGTCTACCAGAGTACCGGCCGGAACGATAACGTCCTCGGTGCCTGGCTTGAATACGTCACGGGCAATAACACGACCCAATACGCGCTCACCCAACGGCTCTACAACGTCACCGCCTTCAATGTGCGGAGTCATCAGCAGACCGTGTTCGGTGCCGCAATCGATCTCGGTTACAACCAGATCCTGCGCCACGTCTACCAGACGACGAGTCAGGTAACCCGAGTTCGCAGTTTTCAACGCGGTATCCGCCAGACCTTTACGAGCACCGTGAGTGGAAATGAAGTACTGAAGTACGCTCAAACCTTCTCGGAAGTTCGCAGTAATCGGCGTTTCAATGATGGAACCGTCCGGCTTGGCCATCAGACCACGCATACCGGCCAGCTGACGAATCTGTGCTGCGGAACCCCGCGCACCCGAGTCGGCCATCATGTACATCGAGTTGAAAGACTCTTGGTCGACTTCAACGCCGTGACGGTCGATAACCTTCTCTTTCGAGAGGTTGGCCATCATTGCCTTGGAAACTTCGTCGTTCGCTTTCGACCAAAGGTCGATCACTTTGTTGTACTTCTCGCCCTGGGTTACCAGGCCCGAGGCGTACTGGCTCTCGATCTCTTTCACTTCATCGGTAGCAGCACCGATGATGCGGGCTTTCTCGTCCGGGATAACGAAGTCGTTAACACCGATGGAAACGCCGGAGATGGTCGAGTAAGCGAAACCGGTGTACATCAACTGGTCAGCGAAGATCACGGTCTCTTTCAGACCAACCACGCGATAGCATTGGTTGATCAGTTTGGAGATCGCCTTTTTCTTCATCGGCAGGTTGACGACGTCGTACGACAGACCTTTTGGCACAACCTGGAACAGCAGCGCACGGCCGACAGTGGTGTCGACGATACGGGTGCCGCTTACGCTGTTGCCGTCACGGTCGTTGACGGTTTCGTTGATACGTACTTTAACCTTGGCGTGCAGTGCGGCTTCGCCGGCACGGAATACACGGTCGACTTCCTGCAGATCTGCGAATACACGACCTTCGCCTTTGGCGTTGATCGCTTCACGAGTCATGTAGTACAGACCCAATACAACGTCCTGCGACGGAACGATGATTGGCTCACCGTTGGCTGGCGACAGAATGTTGTTGGTCGACATCATCAACGCACGCGCTTCCAACTGGGCTTCCAGTGTCAGCGGTACGTGCACGGCCATTTGGTCGCCGTCGAAGTCGGCGTTGTACGCGGCGCAGACCAGAGGGTGCAGCTGGATAGCCTTACCTTCGATCAGTACCGGTTCAAACGCCTGGATACCCAGACGGTGAAGGGTCGGTGCACGGTTGAGAAGAACCGGGTGTTCGCGAATCACTTCAGCGAGAACGTCCCAGACCTCTGGCAGTTCGCGCTCGACCATTTTCTTGGCCGCTTTGATGGTGGTCGCGAGACCACGCATTTCCAGCTTGCCGAAAATGAACGGTTTGAACAGCTCGAGAGCCATCTTCTTCGGCAGACCGCACTGATGCAGACGCAGGGTCGGGCCTACGGTAATTACCGAACGACCGGAGTAGTCAACACGCTTACCGAGCAAGTTCTGACGGAAACGACCTTGCTTACCCTTGATCATGTCGGCCAGGGATTTCAGAGGACGCTTGTTCGAACCGGTGATAGCGCGGCCACGACGACCGTTGTCGAGCAGAGCATCGACAGCTTCCTGCAACATACGCTTTTCGTTGCGCACGATGATGTCCGGAGCGGACAAATCCAGCAGGCGCTTCAAACGGTTGTTACGGTTGATCACTCGACGATACAGATCGTTGAGGTCGGAAGTCGCGAAGCGACCGCCATCCAGCGGGACCAGTGGACGCAGATCTGGCGGCAGAACCGGCAGAACGGTCAGCACCATCCACTCTGGCAGGTTGCCGGAACCCTGGAAGGCTTCCATCAACTTCAGACGCTTGGACAGCTTCTTGATCTTGGTTTCGGAGTTGGTTTGCGGAATTTCTTCACGCAGACGGCCAATCTCGTGTTCCAGGTCGATAGCGTGCAGCAGTTCACGGACAGCTTCAGCACCCATGCGGGCGTCGAAGTCATCACCGAACTCTTCCAGCGCTTCGAAGTACTGCTCGTCGTTCAGCAGCTGACCTTTTTCAAGGGTGGTCATGCCTGGATCGATAACGACATAGCTCTCGAAGTAGAGAACGCGTTCGATATCACGCAGGGTCATGTCCATCAGCAAGCCGATACGGGACGGCAGCGATTTGAGGAACCAGATATGGGCAACCGGCGAAGCCAGTTCGATGTGCGCCATGCGCTCACGACGAACCTTGGCCAGTGCAACTTCAACGCCGCACTTCTCGCAAATCACACCACGGTGCTTCAAGCGCTTGTACTTACCGCACAGGCACTCGTAATCCTTTACCGGGCCAAAGATCTTGGCGCAGAACAGGCCGTCACGCTCAGGTTTGAACGTACGGTAGTTGATGGTTTCCGGCTTTTTAACTTCACCGAACGACCACGAGCGGATCATCTCAGGCGAGGCCAATCCGATACGGATGGCGTCGAACTCTTCGACTTGACCCTGGTTTTTCAGCAAATTCAGTAGGTCTTTCAAGGCCTTTCCTCCTGGCGGAGCAGAGAGCGGGCAATCCTGCCCCGCTCTCGATTCGCGTCACGTGTTATTCGGTTTCCAGATCGATATCGATGCCGAGGGAACGAATTTCCTTGATCAACACGTTGAAGGACTCGGGCATGCCCGGCTCCATACGGTGATCGCCATCCACGATGTTTTTGTACATCTTGGTACGGCCGTTCACATCGTCCGACTTCACTGTGAGCATTTCTTGCAGAGTGTAAGCAGCACCGTATGCTTCCAGTGCCCAGACCTCCATCTCCCCGAAACGCTGACCACCGAACTGCGCCTTACCACCCAGCGGCTGCTGGGTAACCAGGCTGTACGAACCGGTAGAACGCGCGTGCATCTTGTCGTCTACCAAGTGGTTCAGCTTCAGCATGTACATGTAGCCAACGGTAACTGGACGCTCGAACTTGTTGCCGGTACGGCCGTCAGTCAGCTGCATCTGGCCGCTTTCCGGCAGGTCTGCCAGTTTCAGCATGGCCTTGATTTCGCTTTCCTTGGCGCCGTCGAATACTGGAGTGGCCATTGGAACACCGCCACGCAGGTTCTTCGCCAGATCCAGGATTTCCTGATCGGAGAAGCTGTCCAGATCTTCGTTACGACCGCCGATCTGGTTGTAGATCTCGTCCAGGAAGGTGCGCAGTTCAGCGACTTTACGCTGCTCTTCGACCATCCGGTTGATCTTCTCGCCCAGACCTTTGGCCGCGAGGCCCAGGTGGGTTTCAAGGATCTGACCAACGTTCATACGCGAAGGTACGCCCAGTGGGTTGAGGACGACGTCGACCGGGGTGCCATTGGCATCGTGCGGCATGTCTTCAACCGGCATGATCACGGAGACCACACCTTTGTTACCGTGACGACCGGCCATCTTGTCGCCCGGCTGGATGCGACGACGGATTGCCAGGTAAACCTTGACGATTTTCAGCACGCCTGGAGCCAGGTCATCGCCTTGCTGCAGTTTGCGCTTCTTGTCTTCGAACTTGTCGTCCAGCAGACGGCGGCGATCAACGATGTAGGCCTGAGCCTTCTCGAGCTGCTCGTTCAGAGCATCTTCAGCCATGCGCAGTTTGAACCACTGACCATGCTCAAGACCATCGAGTACTTCGTCGGTGATGTCCTGACCTTTCTTCAGACCTGCGCCGCCTTCAGCCTTGTGGCCTACCAGAGCGGAGCGCAGACGTTCGAAAGTAGCGCCTTCAACGATACGGAACTCTTCGTTCAGATCCTTGCGGATCTCGTCCAGCTGGGACTTCTCGATCGACAGTGCACGAGCATCACGCTCAACGCCGTCGCGGGTGAAGACCTGAACGTCGATGACAGTACCTTTGGTACCAGTAGGTACGCGCAGGGAGGTGTCTTTAACGTCGCTGGCTTTTTCACCGAAGATTGCACGCAGCAGCTTTTCTTCCGGAGTCAGTTGGGTCTCGCCTTTCGGAGTGACCTTACCTACCAGGATATCGCCTGCGCCAACTTCAGCACCTACATAAACGATACCGGCTTCGTCCAGCTTGTTCAGTGCAGCTTCACCCACGTTCGGGATGTCCGCAGTGATTTCCTCTGGGCCAAGCTTGGTGTCACGGGCCACACAGGTCAGTTCCTGAATGTGGATCGTGGTGAAGCGGTCTTCCTGAACTACACGCTCGGACAGGCAGATGGAGTCTTCGAAGTTGAAGCCATTCCATGCCATGAACGCGATGCGCATGTTCTGACCCAGTGCCAGCTCACCCATGTCGGTGGACGGGCCGTCGGCCATGATGTCGCTACGCTGAACGCGATCACCCTTGCTCACCAGCGGACGCTGGTTGATGCAGGTGTTCTGGTTCGAGCGGGTGTATTTGGTCAGGTTGTAGATGTCGACACCAGCTTCGCCGGTTTCAACTTCGTCATCAGCAACACGAACCACGATACGGCTGGCGTCGACGGAGTCGATCACGCCGCCACGACGAGCCACGACGCAAACGCCGGAGTCACGAGCTACGTTACGCTCCATGCCGGTACCTACCAGCGGCTTGTCAGCACGCAGGGTTGGTACAGCTTGACGCTGCATGTTCGAACCCATCAACGCACGGTTGGCGTCGTCGTGCTCGAGGAACGGAATCAGCGACGCTGCAACCGAAACTACCTGCTTCGGCGAGACGTCCATCAAGGTGACTTCTTCAGGCGCCTTAACGGTGAATTCGTTCAGGTGACGTACGGCTACCAGTTCGTCGATCAGGACTTTCTGGTCGTTCATGGTCGCCGAAGCCTGCGCGATCACGTGATCGGCTTCTTCAATAGCGGACAGGAACACGATCTCGTCGGTGACCACGCCTTCTTTCACCACGCGGTACGGGCTTTCCAGGAAGCCGTACTGGTTGGTGCGAGCGTAAGCAGCCAGGGAGTTGATCAGACCGATGTTCGGACCTTCCGGCGTTTCAATCGGGCATACACGACCGTAGTGAGTCGGGTGTACGTCACGGACTTCAAAGCCTGCGCGCTCACGAGTCAGACCGCCAGGGCCGAGTGCAGAGACACGACGCTTGTGGGTGATCTCGGACAGCGGGTTGTTCTGGTCCATGAACTGCGAGAGCTGGCTGGAACCGAAGAACTCTTTCACCGCCGCAGCCACTGGCTTGGCGTTGATCAGGTCTTGCGGCATCAGGCCTTCGCTTTCAGCCATCGACAGACGCTCTTTGACCGCACGCTCAACACGTACCAAACCAACGCGGAACTGGTTCTCGGCCATTTCGCCTACGCAGCGAACACGACGGTTACCCAGGTGGTCGATGTCATCGACGATGCCTTTGCCGTTACGGATGTCGACCAGAGTCTTCAATACCGCAACGATGTCTTCCTTGCACAGCACGCCCGAACCTTCGATCTCGGTACGACCGATACGACGGTTGAACTTCATCCGGCCGACCGCAGACAGGTCATAACGCTCAGGACTGAAGAACAGGTTGTTGAACAGGGTTTCGGCAGCGTCTTTGGTTGGCGGCTCGCCTGGACGCATCATGCGATAGATCTCTACCAGCGCTTCCAATTGGTTGCTGGTGGAGTCGATCTTCAGCGTGTCGGAGACGAACGGACCGCAGTCGATATCGTTGGTATACAGAGTTTCGATGCGAACAACGCCGGACTTGGCAATTTTTGCCAGGACTTCAGTGTTCAGCTCGGTGTTGCACTCTGCCAGGATTTCGCCGGTAGCCGGATGCACGATGACCTTGGCGGTAGTACGGCCCAGGACGTAGTCCAGAGGTACTTCCAGGGTCTTGATGCCGGCTTTTTCGATCTGGTTGATGTGGCGCGCGGTAATACGGCGGCCCGCTTCAACAATGACCTTGCCCTTCTCGTCCTGAATGTCCAGGACCGCAATTTCACCACGCAGACGCGAAGCAATCAGTTCCAGGCTGAGGGTTTCGCCGCTCAGGTGGAAAACGTTGGTGGTATAGAAAGCGTCCAGCACTTCTTCAGTGGTATAGCCGAGCGCGCGCAGCAGTACCGATGCCGGCAGCTTGCGACGACGGTCGATACGCACGAACACGCAGTCTTTCGGGTCGAACTCGAAGTCCAACCACGAACCGCGGTAAGGAATGATGCGCGCGGAGTACAGCAGTTTGCCGGAGCTATGCGTCTTGCCGCGGTCGTGGTCGAAGAACACGCCCGGGGAACGGTGCAGCTGGGAAACGATTACACGCTCGGTACCGTTGATTACGAAGGTACCGTTCTCAGTCATCAGGGGGATTTCACCCATGTAGACTTCTTGCTCTTTGATGTCCTTGATCGCTTTGTTCGACGATTCTTTGTCGAAAATGATCAGGCGCACTTTTACCCGCAAAGGTACGGCGAAAGTTACACCGCGCAATACGCATTCTTTGACATCAAATGCCGGTTCGCCCAGGCGATAACCGACGTACTCCAGCGCAGCATTGCCGGAGTAGCTGATGATCGGGAAAACGGATTTGAAGGCCGCATGCAGGCCCACGTCGCGGAACTGATCTTTAGTCGCTCCCGCTTGCAAGAATTCACGATACGAATCCAGCTGGATGGCCAGGAGGTACGGCACATCCATGACGTCCGGCAACTTGCTAAAGTCCTTGCGGATACGTTTTTTCTCAGTATATGAGTAAGCCATCAGCGTTCCCCAGCTTGGTCACCTGCTTGTTTGGCCCCTCCCGACGGGAGCAGCCAGAAAATCGTGCAAACCCCATGGTTTGCGCCACCGCATCGGGTGGTTACAGCTCCCTTATCGGCACCGACCCAGTCGGCTTCCAATAACGGAAAAAGGCCGGTGGCAAGAGCCACCAGCCATCAGCCTGTCGCTTGACGCTCGGGCTGGAGGAGCAAAGTCGATGCTTACTTCAGCTCGACTTTAGCGCCTGCTTCTTCCAGCTTCTTCTTGGCGTCTTCAGCCGCTTCTTTCGAAACGCCTTCAGCTACAACCTGAGGAGCGCCGTCTACTTTCTCTTTGGCTTCTTTCAGGCCCAGACCAGTCAGTTCACGAACTGCCTTGATCACGTTAACCTTCTTCTCGCCAGCTTCCAGCAGAACAACGTTGAACTCGGTTTGCTCTTCAACAACAGCGGCAGCAGCAGCTGGACCAGCCGAAGCAGCAGCAGCGGTAACGCCGAAAGTTTCTTCCATCGCTTTGATCAGCTCAACGATTTCCACTACGGATTTCTGGCCGATTGCTTCGATGATTTGTTCGTTAGTCAGAGACATGACTCAATTCCTGAATTGGGGGACGGCCTACGCGACCATCGAAATAAACAAAAAACGCGAGAAGTTGACGAGCCTTAGGCTGCGGCAGCTTCTTTCTGGTCGCGAATTGCCGCCAGAGTACGAGCCAATTTGCTGGTAGCGCCTTGAATCACGCTCATCAGCTGAGAAATTGCTTCGTCACGGGTCGGCAGAGTTGCCAGTACGTCGATCTGATTAGCTGCGAGGAACTTGCCCTCGAACGCAGCTGCCTTGATCTCGAACTTGTCCTGACCCTTGGCAAACTCTTTGAAAATACGAGCAGCAGCGCCCGGATGTTCGTTCGAGAATGCGATCAGGGTCGGGCCGGTGAACACGTCGTTGAGGACACTGTATTGAGTGTCAGCAACAGCGCGCTTGAGCAGGGTGTTACGTACAACACGTACGTAAACGCCAGCTTCACGAGCCTCTTTACGGAGTCCGGTCATTGCGCCTACTGTTACGCCACGGGCATCAACCACGACAGCGGACAGAGCGACTTTGGCAGCCTCGTTGACTTCAGCGACGATGGCCTTCTTGTCTTCGAGATTAATTGCCACGGGTTTAACTCCTGCTTGTTACCGTTTCATTCGATCGGAACCGAATGTCGTTTTGGTGTCTGATTCGGTAAGGAACCGGGAGCACCATCTGCGTAGGCTTATGGTTTAAGGCTTGCGCCGCCTACGGTCTTGGATAGCCCCCGCCAGGCAGGGACCCCAATTTTTTCAATTGGCGCGGATAACAGCGCCAACTTTTGTCTTACGCGTCCAGCGAGCTCTGATCGATAACCAGACCTGGGCCCATAGTGGTGCTCAGGGTAACGCGCTTGACGTAAATACCTTTCGAGGAAGCCGGCTTGATACGCTTCAGATCAGCGATCAGGGCTTCAACGTTTTCCTTCAGCTTGACGGCGTCGAAGCCCATCTTGCCAACGGAAGTGTGAATGATGCCGTTTTTGTCGGTGCGATAACGAACCTGACCAGCCTTGGCGTTTTTAACCGCGTTAGCTACGTCCGGAGTTACAGTACCGACTTTAGGGTTAGGCATCAGACCACGTGGACCGAGGATCTGACCCAACTGACCCACAACGCGCATGGCATCCGGGGATGCGATAACTACGTCATAGTTCAGATCGCCGCCTTTCATTTCGGCAGCCAGATCGTCCATACCTACGCGGTCAGCGCCGGCAGCCAGAGCAGCTTCAGCAGCTGGACCTTGGGTGAACACAGCAACGCGAACAGTCTTGCCAGTGCCGTGTGGCAGCACAGTAGCGCTACGAACAACCTGGTCGGATTTACGCGGGTCTACACCCAGGTTTACAGCAACGTCGAACGACTCGCTGAACTTGACAGTCGACAGCTCAGCCAGCAGAGCAGCGGCGTCTACAATGTTGTAGGCCTTGCCTGCTTCGATTTTGCCGGCGATAGCCTTTTGACGCTTGGTCAGCTTAGCCATTACACACCCTCCACGTTAAGGCCCATGCTACGAGCAGAACCGGCGATAGTACGCACGGCTGCATCCATATCAGCTGCAGTCAGATCCGCGTTTTTGGTTTTCGCGATTTCTTCCAGCTGAGCACGGGTAACGGTGCCAACCTTAACGGTGTTCGGACGAGCGGAACCGCTGGTCAGACCGGCCGCCTTCTTCAGCAGAACCGAAGCAGGGGTGGATTTGGTTTCAAAAGTGAAGCTACGGTCGCTGTAGACAGTGATGATCACTGGAGTCGGCAGGCCAGCTTCAAGACCCTGGGTACGGGCGTTGAAAGCCTTGCAGAATTCCATGATGTTCACGCCATGCTGACCCAGAGCAGGACCAACAGGTGGGCTTGGGTTAGCCTGAGCGGCCTTCACTTGCAGCTTGATGTAAGCGGTAATCTTCTTGGCCATGAGGCACTCCAATTACGGGTTCGAACGCCACGAAAGGCTCCCCGGTTACTTGCGCGTTTATCCCAGTGACGACAAAACCCCACAGCCTATGGCTGCGGGGTTGGGATGCGTGCTCAGCTAGACCTTTTCGACCTGACTGAACTCCAACTCTACCGGAGTAGAGCGACCGAAAATTGTCACCGCCACCTGGACGCGACTCTTTTCGTAATTAACTTCTTCGACAGTGCCATTGAAGTCAGCGAACGGACCATCAGTAACACGAACCATCTCACCCGGCTCAAACAGAGTCTTGGGCTTAGGCTTATCGCTACCATCAGCCACCCGACGCAGGATGGCTTCTGCCTCTTTATCAGTAATCGGCGCAGGCTTATCGGCGGTACCGCCAATAAAACCCATCACCCGAGGAGTATCTTTGACCAAGTGCCAAGTACCCTCGTTCATATCCATCTGAACCAGCACATAGCCTGGAAAGAACTTACGCTCACTTTTGCGCTTCTGGCCGTTACGCATCTCAACCACTTCTTCAGTGGGAACCAGAATTTCGCCGAAGCCATCTTCCATGCCAGCCAGCTTTACGCGCTCGACCAGCGAGCGCATCACATGCTTCTCGTAACCCGAGTAAGCATGCACAACATACCAACGCTTAGCCACGGGACACCCTTAGCCGACAATCAAGGAAACAAGCCAGCCGAGCAGGGAATCAAGCCCCCACAACAGCAACGCCATAACCAGAACAACAGCCACCACAATCAGGGTGGTCTGCGTGGTTTCTTGGCGAGTTGGCCACACGACTTTACGAATCTCGGTACGAGCTTCCTTAACCAGTACAAAGAAAGACTTGCCCTTCGCAGTCTGCAGGCCTACAAAGGCAGCTACAGCAGCAATGACAAGCAAAGCGAGTACACGGTACAGGATCGGCGAAGCAGCGTAATACTGATTACCAACAACGCCAACAACCACCAAAGCGACAACTACAAGCCACTTGAGCAGATCGAAGCGAGAGCCTTGAGCTTCAGCCTTAGGAGTCATCTATGAAGATCCTGTGAAAAGAAAGCCAGACACACCAAGTGAATCTGGCAGGTCAGGAGGGAATCGAACCCCCAACCTACGGTTTTGGAGACCGTCGCTCTGCCAATTGAGCTACTGACCTAAAACAAAATCAGGCCGACCATTATGCCGGCCCGAAAAATACATTACAACTACTTACTCGATGATTTTGGCTACGACGCCGGCGCCGACGGTACGACCGCCTTCACGGATAGCGAAACGCAGACCGTCTTCCATCGCGATGGTTTTGATCAGGGTAACAGTCATCTGAATGTTGTCACCTGGCATTACCATTTCAACGCCTTCTGGCA
>NZ_RWIM01000188.1 GCF_009764645.1 Pseudomonas sp. PB106 | reverse complement strand
GGTCACGTTGACCACGGTAAAACCACTCTGACCGCTGCTCTGACTCGCGTCTGCTCCGAAGTTTTCGGTTCGGCCGTAGTTGAATTCGACAAGATCGACAGCGCTCCAGAAGAAAAAGCTCGCGGTATCACCATCAACACCGCGCACGTTGAATACAACTCGCTGATCCGTCACTACGCTCACGTTGACTGCCCAGGTCACGCTGACTATGTGAAGAACATGATCACCGGTGCTGCTCAAATGGACGGCGCTATCCTGGTTTGCTCGGCCGCTGATGGTCCGATGCCACAAACCCGTGAGCACATCCTGCTGTCCCGTCAGGTAGGCGTTCCGTACATCGTGGTTTTCCTGAACAAGGCTGACCTGGTAGACGACGCAGAGCTGCTGGAACTGGTTGAGATGGAAGTTCGCGACCTGCTGTCCACCTACGACTTCCCGGGCGATGACACTCCAATCATCATCGGTTCGGCTCGTATGGCGCTGGAAGGCAAAGACGACAACGAGATGGGCACCACTGCCGTCAAGAAGCTGGTTGAGACTCTGGACAGCTACATCCCAGAACCAGTTCGTATGATCGACAAGCCATTCCTGATGCCAATCGAAGACGTATTCTCGATCTCGGGTCGCGGTACTGTTGTGACTGGTCGTATCGAGCGCGGTATCGTTCGCGTTCAGGATCCGCTGGAAATCGTTGGTCTGCGTGACACTACCGTTTCCACCTGCACCGGTGTTGAAATGTTCCGCAAGCTGCTCGACGAAGGTCGTGCTGGCGAGAACTGCGGCGTTCTGCTGCGTGGCACCAAGCGTGACGACGTTGAGCGTGGTCAGGTTCTGGTTAAGCCGGGTTCGGTTAAGCCGCACACCAAGTTCACTGCAGAAGTTTACGTTCTGAGCAAGGAAGAAGGCGGTCGTCACACTCCGTTCTTCAAAGGCTACCGTCCACAGTTCTACTTCCGTACTACTGACGTGACCGGTAACTGCGAGCTGCCAGAAGGCGTTGAAATGGTAATGCCAGGTGACAACATTCAGATGACTGTTACCCTGATCAAAACCATCGCGATGGAAGACGGTCTGCGTTTCGCTATCCGTGAAGGCGGTCGTACCGTCGGCGC
>NZ_RWIM01000187.1 GCF_009764645.1 Pseudomonas sp. PB106 | reverse complement strand
CAGCTCCTACATTGGAATGTATTTCCCTGTAGGAGCTGCCGAAGGCTGCGATCTTTTGATCTTGCTGTTGGTTACTTCTTCACCAGCGCCGAACACGCCGCCTTATAAGCTTCATGCTGATACTTGTTCAGCGTCCCCGGCAGCTCAAAATTATGCTTCTTCGCCTGCGCATTGATCGTCTGCGGCGACAACAACGTCACCTCGCAACCATCCAGCAACTGCAAAATCCCTTCAATTTTGAACGTCGTCGGCCCACCGGCAAATTCACCTTTCTTGCTGCGCTTCTTGATCGCAATCCGGTCAACCGAATTCTCCCGCACAAACGACGCCACCTGCGCTGCGAACAGCTTAACGTTGGCCGCTTCGTCATCTTCGTCGAGGGCGATTTTCTTGGTGGCAAGGGGAATGTGGCTCAGGGTCGAACCGTCGAGAGCGGCCACGGCGATAATCGCTTCGCTGCCTTTGATTTCGATGCCGCAGATATTCATGGGGAATTCCTTGAAGTGAAGAGGGCAGCTTACAGCTCTAGCTGATCGGCGGTGATGCCGAACGCCGACGCAATTTTCTCGCGAGTGGCCTTACGTGGCTTGGCGACTGTTTCCTGCTGGGCGAACGCCGGTTGGGAAATACCCATGCGTTTGGCAACTTCTTCTTGAGTCAGGTTGAGGTGTTCGCGCCAGGCGCGGATCGGAAGAGCACCATCGACGATGCGACTTACAACTTCATGGGGAATCATTGATTAATCCTTTTTATGTTTATTCCTGCCCAATCGACTCCAAAAACTCCGACCGTTCATCACTCATCCGCGCCACGCAGTCATTCTGCGCAATCGTGAAGGCCTTGCTCCCCGCCGTGGCCGGGAACGCTTCCACCGCGCAATCGGCATCCCGCGTCTTCAGCCATTGCTGCTGCGCCGTTTTCATCTTGGCGGTGATGTCCGCCAGTTGCGTGGCGTTTTTGCCGTACGCGGTTTGCATGCGTTCGGTCAGGCTGGCGTAGTTGTCCTTGAGCAAGTCTTCGGCGGTGGTGCGGCTGTAGGCTGAGCATTCCAGGGTCTGGACGTCGTTTTCGACGGCGTCGCACGGGTTGTTGTCGGACTCTTCGGCGGCGTGTACGCCGGTCGCAAGCAGTGCCAAAGCCAGGAAGATCGATTTCATTGTTGTCGCCGCTCTAATCCAGTGGTGTTTCCAAGATGCCGGAGATTCTGGCTCAAGCGTGCGGGCTTGAACAGGTAGCTGATCGGAGCGTCTGGCGACCCTTTGTCGCGGATTGACGCTTTCGGCAATTCCCCTGTCGTTTTTGCACCCGGTCGCCCCGGCACCGAGGCATATGCTGGCCCCAAAGCGCCGGCAGACGATTCGGCGCATGAATCGCCAATAAGGGGACGCCTGATGAGCCCAGCCGAATTACACGCCGACAGCATCGTTATCGACGGTCTGATCATTGCCAAATGGAACCGCGAGCTGTTCGAAGACATGCGCAAGGGCGGTCTGACGGCAGCCAACTGCACGGTGTCGGTGTGGGAAGGCTTTCAGGCGACCGTGAACAACATCGCCGCCAGCCAGAAGCTGATCCGCGAAAACAGCGACCTGGTGATGCCGGTGCGCACCACCGCCGACATCCGCCGCGCCAAAGAGCAGGGCAAGACCGGCATCCTCTTCGGCTTCCAGAATGCTCACGCGTTTGAAGACCAGATCGGCTATGTCGAGGTGTTCAAGCAGCTCGGCGTTGGCATCGTGCAGATGTGCTACAACACCCAGAATCTGGTCGGCACTGGTTGCTACGAGCGCGACGGCGGCCTGTCGGGTTTCGGTCGCGAAATCGTTGCCGAGATGAACCGCGTTGGCGTCATGTGCGACCTGTCCCACGTCGGCTCCAAGACGTCCGAAGAAGTCATCCTCGAATCGAAAAAACCGGTGTGCTACTCCCACTGCCTGCCGTCGGGCCTCAAAGAGCACCCGCGCAACAAGTCCGATGCAGAACTGAAATTCATCGCCGACCACGGCGGTTTTGTCGGTGTGACCATGTTCGCGCCGTTCCTCGCCAAGGGCATCGATTCGACCATCGACGACTACGCCGAAGCGATCGAATACACCATGAACATCGTCGGCGAAGACGCCATCGGCATCGGCACTGACTTCACCCAGGGTCACGGCCAGGACTTCTTCGAATACCTGACCCACGACAAGGGCTACGCCCGCCGTCTGACCAGCTTCGGCAAGATCATCAACCCGCTGGGCATCCGCACCGTCGGCGAGTTCCCGAACCTCACTGAAACCCTGCTCAAGCGCGGCCACTCCGAGCGCGTGGTGCGCAAGATCATGGGCGAGAACTGGGTGAGCGTCCTCAAGGACGTCTGGGGCGAATGAATAACTCTGGAGCCTACTCCGCTCGCCGATAGCTGCGTCAGGTCCTCGCGCCAAACTCGCCGTACGTCCCGTACTGTCTCGCTTGTCGCTCCGGTCCTTCCTTGCTCTCGACGTGCTCGCTACGGCTCCAAAGTCATTCATACGGCTTGTTTATAAGAGCAGAGCAAAAGCTTTGCTCGGCACCAACCACGAATTTTTCTGGAGTTAAGTTTCCATGGCCAAGATCGCCCCGCAATTGCCAATCGAAGTCGACAGCGAGACCGGTGTCTGGACCTCCGACGCCCTGCCGATGCTCTACGTGCCACGGCATTTCTTCGTCAACAACCACATGGGCATCGAAGAGGTTTTGGGCGCTGACGCCTACGCCGAGATCCTCTACAAGGCCGGCTACAAATCCGCCTGGCACTGGTGCGAAAAAGAAGCCGAATGCCACGGCCTGGAAGGCGTCGCGGTGTTCGAACACTACATGAAGCGCCTGTCGCAACGCGGCTGGGGCCTGTTCAAGATCCAGGACATTGATCTCGACAAAGGCACCGCCAGCGTCAAGCTCGAGCACTCCGCATTCGTCTACGTCTACGGCAAGGTCGGACGCAAGGTCGACTACATGTTCACCGGTTGGTTTGCCGGTGCGATGGATCAGATTCTTGAGGCGCGCGGCAGCAAGATTCGCACGGTTGCCGAGCAAGTCTACGGTGGCTCCGAAGAAGGCCACGACGACGGCCTGTTCACCGTCAAGCCGTTGTAAGTCGAGGAACCCGCCATGGCTTTCGAAGCAATGTTCCAGCCGATCCAGATCGGCAAACTGACCATCCGCAACCGCGTGCTCAGCACCGCGCACGCCGAGGTCTACGCGACTGACGGTGGCATGACCACCGACCGGTACGTCAAGTATTACGAAGAGAAAGCCAAGGGCGGCATCGGCCTGGCGATCTGTGGCGGTTCCTCCGTGGTCGCCGTCGACAGCCCACAGGAGTGGTGGAGCTCGGTCAACCTGTCGACCGACCGGATCATTCCGCACTTCCAGAATCTGGCCGACGCCATGCACAAGCACGGCGCCAAGATCATGATTCAGATTACCCACATGGGCCGGCGCTCGCGCTGGGACGGCTTCAACTGGCCGACCCTGATGTCGCCGTCGGGCATCCGTGAACCGGTGCACCGCGCGACCTGCAAAACCATCGAGCCGGAAGAAATCTGGCGGGTGATCGGCAACTACGCTCAGGCTGCGCGCCGGGCGAAGGCCGGTGGTCTTGACGGCGTCGAACTGTCTGCCGTTCACCAGCACATGATCGACCAGTTCTGGAGCCCGCGCGTCAACAAGCGTACCGATGAATGGGGTGGCACTTTTGAGGGCCGGATGAAGTTCGGTCTGGAAGTGCTGAAAGCCGTGCGCGCCGAGGTCGGTGACGACTTCTGCGTGGGCATGCGTCTGTGCGGTGACGAGTTCCACCCGGACGGCTTGTCCCACGAGGACATGAAGCAGATCGCCAAGTATTACGACGACACCGGCATGCTCGATTTCATCGGCGTGGTCGGCTCGGGTTGTGACACTCACAACACCCTGGCCAACGTGATTCCGAACATGAGTTATCCACCGGAGCCGTTCCTGCATCTGGCCGCCGGGATCAAGGAAGTGGTCAAGGTGCCGGTGCTGCACGCCCAGAACATCAAGGACCCGAACCAGGCCACGCGCATTCTTGAAGGCGGTTACGTCGACATGGTCGGCATGACCCGCGCGCACATCGCCGACCCGCACCTGATCGCCAAGATCAAGATGGGCCAGATCGACCAGATCAAACAGTGTGTTGGCGCCAACTATTGCATCGACCGCCAGTATCAAGGTCTCGATGTGTTGTGCATCCAGAACGCCGCGACGTCCCGTGAATACATGGGCGTGCCGCACATCATCGAGAAATCCACCGGGCCGAAACGCAAAGTGGTGATCGTCGGTGCCGGCCCGGCCGGGATGGAAGCGGCCCGCGTTGCTGCTGAACGTGGCCACGACGTGACCCTGTTCGAGAAGAAGGAATTCATCGGTGGGCAAATCACCACCGCATCGAAAGCACCGCAGCGCGACCAGATCGCCGGCATCACCCGCTGGTTCCAATTGGAGCTGGCGCGACTGAAAGTCGATCTGCGCCTGGGCACGGCGGCCGATGCCGACACCATCATGGACTTGCGCCCGGACGTGGTGGTGCTGGCGGTCGGCGGGCATCCATACCTGGAGCAGAACGAACACTGGGGCGCCGCCGAAGGGTTGGTGGTCAGCAGCTGGGACGTGCTCGACGGCAAGGTCGCGCCGGGCAAGAACGTGCTGGTCTACGACACCATTTGCGAGTTCACCGGGATGTCGGTTGCCGACTTCCTCGCCGACAAGGGCAGCCAGGTCGAGATCGTCACCGACGACATCAAACCGGGCGTGGCCATCGGTGGTACATCGTTCCCGACCTACTACCGCAGCATGTACCCGAAAGAAGTGATCATGACCGGCGACATGATGCTCGAGAAGGTCTACCGCGAAGGCGACAAACTGGTCGCGGTGCTGGAGAACGAATACACCGGCGCCAAAGAGGAGCGGGTGGTCGATCAGGTGGTGGTGGAAAACGGCGTGCGTCCGGATGAGGAAATCTACTACGCGCTCAAAGAGGGTTCGCGCAACAAGGGCCAGATCGACGTCGAAGCGTTGTTCGCGATCCAGCCACAACCTTCGCTGAGCGAGGCGGGCGACGGCTACTTGCTGTTCCGCATCGGCGACTGCGTGGCGCAGCGCAACACACACGCCGCGATCTACGACGCCCTGCGGCTCTGCAAAGATTTCTAAGGGCTAGTGAACCGATCGTTCCCACGCTCTGCGTGGGAATGCCGCAATGGACGCTCTGCGTCCGCTTGGGACGCGGAGCGTCCTGGGATGCATTCCCACGCAGAGCGTGGGAACGATCATTGAACGCCGTGTTTCTCCAGGTTGTACTGGTGGGAGCTTCACCATGTTGAACACCCTTCTTCCAATCCTGTTGTTCGCCGCTCTGGGCCTTGGTGTCCTTGGCGCGTTGCGGCGGGTGGCCATGTGGCGTCGGGGCCGGGCCTCGAAGGTCGATCTGATCGGCGGCCTGTTGGCCATGCCCAAGCGCTACATGGTCGATTTGCACCATGTGGTGGCGCGGGACAAATACATCGCCAATACCCACGTGGCCACGGCCGGCGGCGCGGTGGCGTCGATTGTGCTGGCGCTGCTGGTGCATGGTTTCGGCCTGCATAACCGCATCCTCGGTTACGCCTTGCTGCTAATGACGGCAGTGATGTTCGTCGGCGCGATCTTCGTGTACCTGCGTCGGCTCAACCCGCCGGCGCGGCTGTCGAAAGGCCCGTGGATGCGTCTGCCGAAAAGCCTGCTGGCGTTCTCGGCATCGTTCTTTCTGCTGACCTTGCCAGTGGCCGGGATTCTGCCGGAGAACTTCGGTGGCTGGGTGCTTGCGGCAATTCTCGGGATTGGTGTGCTGTGGGGCGTGTCGGAGTTGTTCTTCGGCATGACCTGGGGCGGGCCGATGAAACACGCCTTCGCTGGTGCTTTGCACTTGGCGTGGCACCGTCGCGCCGAACGCTTTGGCGGCGGTCGTTCCACCGGTTTGAAGCCTTTGGATTTGAACGATCCGAGTGCTCCGCTGGGTGTGGAGAAACCCAAGGATTTCACCTGGAACCAACTGCTCGGTTTCGACGCCTGCGTGCAGTGCGGCAAATGCGAAGCCGCGTGCCCGGCTTTCGCCGCCGGCCAACCGCTGAACCCGAAAAAGCTGATTCAGGACATGGTCGTCGGCCTCGCTGGCGGCACCGATGCCAAGTTCGCTGGCAGCCCGTACCCCGGCAAACCTGTTGGCGAACACTCAGGCAATCCACATCAACCGATCGTCAACGGCTTGGTCGACGCCGAAACCCTGTGGTCGTGCACCACCTGCCGTGCTTGCGTCGAAGAGTGCCCGATGATGATCGAGCACGTCGATGCCATCGTCGACATGCGCCGTCACCTGACCCTTGAGCGAGGCGCGACCCCGAACAAGGGCGCCGAAGTCCTCGAAAACCTGATCGCCACCGACAACCCCGGCGGTTTTGCCCCGGGCGGGCGGATGAACTGGGCGGCGGACTTGAACCTCAATCTGCTCAGCGAAAAGAAATCCACCGACGTGCTGTTCTGGGTCGGCGACGGCGCGTTCGACATGCGCAACCAGCGCACCTTGCGCGCCTTCGTCAAAGTGCTGAAAGCGGCGAAAATCGACTTCGCCGTGCTCGGCCTCGAAGAGCGTGACAGCGGCGACGTGGCGCGGCGTCTTGGCGATGAAGCGACGTTCCAGTTGCTCGCCAAACGCAACATCCAGACCCTGGGCAAATACAGCTTCAACCGCATCGTCACCTGCGATCCGCACAGCTTCCATGTGCTGAAAAACGAGTACGGCGCGTTCGACGGCAACTATCTGGTGCAGCACCACAGCACCTACATGGCGGAAATCATTCAGGCCGGTGCGCTCAATCTCGGTCAGCACAAAGGCAACAGCGTGACCTATCACGATCCGTGCTACCTCGGACGCTACAACGGCGAGTACGAAGCGCCGCGAGAAGTGCTGCGGGCCCTCGGCATTGAGGTCAAAGAGATGCAGCGTTCCGGCTTCCGTTCGCGTTGCTGCGGCGGCGGTGGCGGGGCGCCGATCACTGACATTCCGGGTAAGCAGCGGATTCCCGACATGCGCATGGAAGACATCCGCGAGACCGGCGCCGAACTGGTGGCTGTGGGTTGTCCACAGTGCACGGCGATGCTCGAAGGCGTGGTCGAACCGCGTCCGCAGATCAAGGACATTGCCGAACTGGTCGCCGACGCGCTGCTCGAAGACGCCGCGCCAAGCAAGCCTGCCACCCCGGCCAAACGTGAACCTGCGGAGGCCCACTGATGAGCGACATTATCCGCCGTGACCCACGCGCTGAATGGATTGCCCGTAACCGCCTGCACCCGCTGCACGCGGCCATGCAACCGGCGCAGCACAGCTGGATGGGGCCGAATGGCGTCATTCGCAAGAATCTGCACGGCATCGGTTTTATCGGCCCCAACGGCATCAAGCGTATCGACCGCAGCGGCGCGCAACAGGGCGGGGCGGTCAAACGTTCGGCGGCTGTGGAAGTGCAATTGCCCCTGCATCAAGTGCCCGCGCCGGCGTTCTATATCACCGTGGTGCCGGACATGGTCGGTGGCCGCTTGAGCAGCCACGACCGCGACTTGCTCGGCCTCGCCCATCAACTCGCCGGCCAGGACGGCGCGGTGTTGGCCGTGGTCTTTGGCGAGCACAAGGAAAGCGCTTTCGCCACCGCCGGCGTCGATCGCTTGCTGGTGCTCGAAGGCGAACAGTTCAGCGGTTATGCACCGGAGCAACGGGTGCAAGGTTTGCGGGCCGTGGACAACCAGTTCAATCCACGTCACTGGCTGCTGCCGGACAGTCGCAGCGGTGGCGGCGAACTCGGTCGACGCTTTGCTGCGGCACTGGGCGAACGCCCGGCGACGCGGGTCTGGCAGGTCAAGGATCAGGAGTGCATCGGTCGTGCTGGCGCCGGGTTGCAAGACCTTGCCCGTCCCGTCGCACGGTTGATTCTGGCGGCGGCGGAATGCGCCGAGCCGGTCAGCGAAACGCGCCATGAGGCGTTGCCGATGGAGTTATCCACAAGTGTCGCGCGCAGCCTGTCACGGATCGAAGATCTCGGTGCGGTCGCGGTGGATCCGGCGGCGATTCCAATGGCCGAAGCGGAGTTCATTTTCTCCGGCGGCAATGGTGTTAAAGACTGGGCGCTGTTCCACGAAACGGCCGCTGCACTTGGCGCTACCGAAGGTGCTTCGCGTGTCGCGGTGGACGATGGCTTCATGGCCCGTGATCGCCAGGTCGGCGCGTCCGGCACTTGGGTTACCGCCCGGGTCTATGTGGCTGTGGGTATCTCCGGTGCGATCCAGCACCTGCAAGGCATTGGCGCTTGCGACAAGGTGGTGGCGATCAATCTCGATCCGGGTTGCGACATGATCAAGCGCGCTGACCTTTCGGTGATCGGCGAAAGCGCAGAGATTCTTCAGGCGTTGATCGAGGCGGTGGCGGCTTACCGCAACGAAGCCAAGCGCGATGCGGCTTAAGGAAACGCTATGAACACGAAGATTATCAGTCTGGTTTCAATCGGCGCCCACCCGACTTCCGGCCGGCCACGCCGCGCCGACCAGGATGCACGCGCCGTGGAGCTTGGCCTGCAACTGGCTGGGGATAACCTGCAAGTGCTGCATGCCGGCGATATCGCGGAACCGGCACTGCGCGCCTATCTCGGCATGGGCCTGGAGCAGATGCACGTGCTCGAGCAGCCCGCTGGTGCCGATGCCTTGCCAGCGTTGACTGCGTATCTGCGTGAGGCCGGTGCGCAAGTGGTGCTGACCGGCAGCCAAGCGGAAACCGGTGAAGGTTCGGGGATGTTGCCGTTTCTGCTCGCCGAAGGTCTGGGCTGGCCGTTGGTGGTGGGGCTGGCGCAGGTCGAGTCGATCAACGACGGCTCGGCGCTGGTGCTGCAAGCGTTGCCGCGTGGTCAGCGGCGGCGGTTGAAGGTGAAGCTGCCGTTTCTGGCGACTGTGGATAACGCTGCGCCGAAACCTCGGCAGAGCGCCTACGGTCCGGCACGACGTGGGATTTTGGAGGCTGGTGATGTTGAGGTGGTCGACGACGAACTGCTGTCCGTAGCCACCCTGCAACCTGCCAAGCCAAGGCCGAAACGCCTGAAAGTGATCAAGGCCAAAAGTGGCGCTGACCGGATGAAGGCCGCAACGGCCAAGGCCAGTGGCGGCGGGGGGCAAGTGCTCAAGGGCGTCACCGCACAGGCCGGCGCCGAAGCGATCCTCAAGTTGCTGATCGAAGAGGGCGTGGTTCGCTGAAAAGCCCCTCACCCTAGCCCTCTCCCAGAGGGAGAGGGGACCGACCGAGTGGTATTGGCTAATTACATCGACCTGCGATTGCGCGGTGACGTTGGTATGGCCAAGCCTGAGATCACAATGTTCGTTCAGGTCGGTGGAGTTTGAACAGGCGATGCGGTCGGCTCCCTCTCCCTTTGGGAGAGGGCTGGGGTGAGGGGTAGTGTTTACCCACAATCCCTGTTGGCGGATCTGTGGATAACGTGTTCGCCCCTCTCTAGACCCCACGCCAATCAAGCCCTACAGCCCTCCGATCAAAAAACAACCAGACTAAGTCACGGATTTTCAGGGCTTTTTCTCTTGGATAACTGAGCAAGTTGCCCCCATTCTCTGTTGGCGCTTCTGTGGATAAGATGTTCGCTATCCGCTGAGACCCATACAAACCGCGGCCTGCGAAGAATCGATCAAAAAACAATCAAATCAGCTGTTTCTACGCAAAACTCCCTCGCAAACCCCGATTTCACACAGCCTCCAGCGCTTTTCCACAGCAAGGCCAAAGTTACCCCCGATCTCTGTTGGCGCTTCTGTGGATAAGGTGTTTGCCATCCGCTGAAGCACACGAACAGCGTGGCTTGCAGGCTGTTGATCAAAAAGTGATCAATGTGTTTTCAAAACCGTACTTCTGGATAAGTCACGATTTTTCTTTGCAAATCAGTGGGATATTTTTCGAGTCATCCACAGTTGTCCCCATTTGCTGTGGGTGGGTGTGTGGATAACTTGTTTGCGGAAGGCTGGGGGGCTTGGTGGGTATGGGGTGTGGGGTGGTTGGTCAGAATTTGTGCAATCAAAGTTCAGGAATGTGCTGAATGTGAAATAGCTATCGCGAGCAGGCTCACTCCTACAGGGGAACGCATTCCACATGTAGGAGTGAGCCTGCTCGCGATGCTTTTTATCCTTGGACGGGCACACCTTTAAGGTACGGCGCAGGCTCGGCGCCGAGGTTGTTCAGCAGGCGCTCGCTGTACCAATCCACGAAGTTGACCACGCCAAACTCATAGGTCTTCGAATAAGGCCCAGGCTGATAAGCCGTCGAGTTGATCCCGCGCTGGTTCTCTTCCGCCAGACGACGGTCCTGATCGTTGGTCGCATCCCACACCTGGCGCATGCGTTCGACGTCGTAATCGACACCTTCAACCGCATCCTTGTGCACGATCCACTTGGTGGTGACCATGGTTTCCTGCGCGCTGATCGGCCACACGGTGAAGACGATGATGTGGTCGCCCATGCAGTGGTTCCACGAGTGCGGCAGGTGCAGGATGCGCATCGAGCCGAGGTCCGGGTTCTTGATCCGCCCCATCAGTTTCGCGCAGCCCTGTTTGCCGTCGAGGGTCATCGACACGGTGCCTTTGAGCAGCGGCATGCGCACGATGCGGTTGCGCAGGCCGAAACTGGCGTGGGCGTACGGAATCTTCTCGGCTTCCCAGGCAGCGGCAGACGCAGCGACATGGTCCTTGAATGCCTGATCGGCGCGTGGGTCGGTGACGTCGTCCCATTCCAGCAGGGTTTTCAACAGTTCCGGGTGAGACGCGTTGCAGTGGTAGCACTCGCGGTTGTTTTCCAGCACCAGTTTCCAGTTGGCCTTTTCCATCAAGGTGGTGGTGATCGCCACCTTGGTGTTCTCCATGTCGTACGGTTCCATGTAATGGTTCAGCGTCGACAGGAAGTCATCAATGGGCGGCGGGTTCTCCGCCAGGCTGATGAAGATGTAACCGCCGGCGGTCTTCACGTTCACTGGTTTGAGGCCGTACTGCTTCATGTCGAAGTCGGCGCCCATTTCAGTGCCGGCGAACAACAGGCGACCGTCCAGCTCGTACGTCCACTGGTGGTAATGGCAGACCAGTTTGGCGACCTTGCCTTTTTCACTGGTGCACAGACGCGAGCCACGGTGGCGGCAGACGTTGTGGAACGCATGCACCACGCCTTCAGCGCCACGAATGACGATGATCGGGTTCTTGCCAATCTGCAGGGTCAGGTAGTTGCCTTTGGCCGGAATTTCGCAGGTCATGCCGGCGATCAACCATTCTTTCTGGAAGATCTCCTGCATATCGATATCGAACAGCCGCTCATCGCTGTAGAACGGTTGTGGCAGCGAAAACGTGCGCTCACGCTCCTGGAGCATTTGTGCAGTGGCCTTGCGTGCGGGTTCCAGCGGATCGCCCAGGCTGATTTTTGCGGTGACGTCCATCGATGTAATCCTCAAGGCCATCTGCGTGGCCGGCGAAAGTGGCTGATCAGGTGTGCTGCAACGGGTGCTACGCAAGGTGTAAAGAAGCTGTCTTGGTGTTGGGGCGAGTGTGGGCCCGGCGCAGGGCGGAACCTTATCCATGGGCGACATGGTGCAATCTGTTCCCGACGCGCAACCCCCGGTGGTTGGGGGCTGGTCGCGATAAGTATGCCGATGTCGCGGATAGGTAAACGGGCGGTTCGCGCTATACGCAGAATCGCCGACATGAGGCCGACAGTCGGCCGTGGAGAACAGCATGTCCAACAGCTTCCTGAATCCGGTCACCACCCAGACCTGGGCCAATGGCCGACACATCGTCCGTTGCGTCAAAGTCATCCAGGAAACCTGGGACGTGCGCACCTTCTGCTTTATGGCCGACCAGCCGATCCTGTTCTTCTTCAAGCCCGGGCAGTTCGTGACCCTGGAGCTGGAAATCGAAGGCCAGCCGATCATGCGCTCGTACACCATTTCCAGCTCGCCGTCGGTGCCGTACAGCTTTTCGGTGACGATCAAGCGCGTGCCGGGCGGCAAGGTCTCGAACTGGCTGCACGACACGCTGCATGAAGGGCAGGAATTGGCGGTGCACGGGCCGGTCGGGCTGTTCAATGCCATCGATTTCCCGAGCCCGAAAGTGCTCTACCTGAGCGGCGGTGTCGGGATCACGCCGTGCATGTCGATGGCGCGCTGGTTCTACGACACCAACGCCAACGTCGACATGACCTTTATCCACAGCGCGCGCTCGCCCAAAGACATCATTTACCACCGCGAGCTGGAACACATGGCGTCGCGGATCGACAACTTCAGCCTGCACCTCATCTGTGAGAAACACGGCTTGGGCGAGCCGTGGGCCGGGTATCGCGGTTACCTGAACCACAAGATGCTCGAACTGATGGTGCCGGACTTCCTTGAGCGCGAAGTGTTTTGCTGCGGCCCAACGCCGTACATGAACGCAGTCAAGCGCCTGCTGGAGGTGGCCGGCTATGACATGTCGCGTTATCACGAGGAATCCTTCGGGGCCACGCCACCCGAGGCGCGCGCCGATGCGGTGGAGCAGGCCGAACAAGCAGCCGATGCGCCGGAAATCGATATCGCCGATCTGCATCAGGTCGAGTTCACTTCGTCCGGCAAGAGCATTCGTGTGGCGCCGGGCGAAACCGTCCACGCGGCGGCGGCCAAGCTTGGCCTGATGATCCCGAAAGCCTGCGGCATGGGGATCTGCGGGACGTGCAAAGTGCTCAAGCTGGGCGGCGAAGTGGAGATGGAGCACAACGGCGGGATTACCGAGGACGACGAGGCCGAAGGGTTTATCTTGTCGTGCTGCAGTGTGCCAAAAGGCGACGTGCGCATCGATTTCTGACGGAATCCCTGTGTAGGAGCTGCCGAAGGCTGCGATCTTTTGATCTTGTTTTTAAGGGCAGGATCAAAAGATCGCAGCCTTC
>NZ_RWIM01000186.1 GCF_009764645.1 Pseudomonas sp. PB106 | reverse complement strand
AGCTCCTACAAAGAATCGGTGTAGGAGCTGCCGAAGGCTGCGATCTTTTGATTCTGGTTAATCGTCAGCGTTGGGATCGAGATCCGGGAACATCACTTCGGTAAAACCAAACTTGCTGAAGTCGGTAATCCGCGACGGGTACAACCGGCCGATCAGGTGATCGCACTCATGCTGCACCACCCGCGCATGGAAACCCGAGGCCACTCGCACAATCGGCTCGCCTTTCGGATCAAAACCCTCATAGCGAATCTGCTGAAAACGATCCACCGCACCCCGCAAGCCTGGCACGGACAGACAGCCTTCGAAACCCTCCTCCGTCAGCGTATTCAACGGCGTGATCAGCGGATTGATCAGGATCGTCTGCGGCACGGCTTCGGCGTCCGGGTAACGTTCGCTGTGCTCGAAGCCGAAGATCACCAGTTGCAGATCAACACCGATCTGCGGCGCGGCCAGACCGACGCCGCCGACGCTTTCCATGGTCTGGAACATGTCGTCGATCAGTTGCCACAGCTCAGCGCTGTCGAACATCTCCGGTGGCACTGGCGGGGCGATGCGCAGCAAGCGCTCATCGCCCATTTTGAGGATTTCACGGATCATGATCAGACTTCGTCAGTGTCCGGCTTGAGCGAGTGATCGCGGCCCAGGCCCGAGACGTGTTGTTTGGGTTGTTCAGCAAGTTCGCCAGGGACTTTCTCGCCCGCGTCCTTGCCCTCGTTGGACATGTGCTCGATCACCGCATTCATCTCCGCGCCGAGCAACAGCACTGCAGCGGAAATATAGAAGTACAGCAACAGCACGATGATCGCCCCGATGCTGCCATACATCGCGTTGTAGTTGGCGAAGGTTTTCACGTAGAACGCAAAACCCAACGAGGCGATGATCCACACCACCACGGCCAGTACCGAGCCTGGAGTGATGAAGCGGAATTCCTGTTTCACGTCAGGCATGACGTAGTAGATCAGCGCCACAGCAACCATCATCAGAATCACGATTACCGGCCAGCGCGCAATCGTCCAAATGGTCACGATGACTTCTTCCAGCCCGACCTGCGCGGCAATCCAGCCCATCACTTGCGGCCCGAGCACCATCAGCGCGGCGGCCATCAGCAACATGCCGGCGATGCCAACGGTGTACACCACTGACAGCGGGAAGCGCTTCCAGATCGGCCGGCCCTCGACCACGTCATACGCTGCGTTCATCGCGCTCATCATCAGGCGCACACCGGCAGACGCGGTGTACAGCGCGATGACGATACCGACCGAGAGCAAGCCGCCCTTGGACTGTTGCAACTGATCAATGACCGGGTTGACCGACTCCAGCGCCTGCGGCGGCAGCACCAGCTCTGACTGCAAACGCAGCCAGGAGAAAAAGTCCGGCAGGTGCAGGAAACCGATCAGGGCGATCAGGAACAGAATGAACGGGAACAGCGAGAACAGCATCTGGTAAGCCAGTGCCGAGGCGTAGGTCGACATTTCGTCATCGACGAATTCAGTGACCGTGCGCACCATCACACGGTGCAGGGGCAGACCTTTCATGTCTGGAAATATCATTCGCGTCTCCTTTCGCCGCAATACAGGTTTGAAGTCGTGGCGACTCAGGGGCCGTTTTTTACATCAAGGTAGCCTGTTTGGCGAACCTTGCTGGGCGTCTGCAGGATTTCGACACAAAAACGGCCATCCTTGGATGGCCGCTCGTGTATTTCGTTCAAGGCTGGATTACGCCTTGTCGACGCCTTTTTTCACAGCGTCTTTGGCTTTGCCGACGGCTTGCTGGGCTTCGCCTTTTTTCTCTTGGACTTCGCCTTCAGCCTTCAGCTTGTCGTTGTCAGTGGCTTTACCGACGCCTTGCTTGACGTTGCCGACGGCTTCGTTGGCCATGCCTTTTACTTTATCGCCTGTGCTACTCATGGTGTTTCTCCTTGGTGCATTAAGGGGGAAAAGTCAGTACGTAATGATTGACTGGCCGGATTTGCGCCAAGTTTCATTTATTTTCAGCGGCTCATTTCGTCGCGACGCGCAGGTTGGGCTTTATGTTTGCAGGCAATGCCCCGAGAATGCGCAGCATAGGGGCGCCATGCGCCTGAGACCGATCCCGCAGGAATGTTATGAAACTCGATAAAAAGCAGGCCATCGCCCGTCGCAACCAGGAACTGGGCGGCGCCGTGCTCGGCACCAACAACTGCCACTTCGCCGAACTGAACCGTAACCGCAACATCTGGTGGTTCGACCTGCCGGTGACGCGTCTGGCCGTCGGTCAGTACGAGTGGATTCACCTGCTGATGCACACGCCGGCCACCGACGAACTGCTGCACCTGAAAGTGCCGACGGTGTTCCTGCGTGAAAAGCTCGAAGGGTTGGTGATTCGCAATGAAGGCAAGCGTAAGGCGGCATTGAGCCTGGAATTGAGTGCGGACAAGGATTCGTATCTGCAGGACATGCGTCCGGCGGGCACCAACGTGAATTTCGCCCCGTTCCGCCAATAAATCAAAAGATCGCAGCCTGCGGCAGCTCCTACAGGAAACGCGGGGCGGCATTCCCACGCACAGCGTGGGAACGATCAACATCTACAGTCTGCACCAACAAAAAGCCCCGCATCTGCGGGGCTTTTTGGTTTAGGCGGCGGTCTTCGCCTTGATCTTCTTCAGCTCTTCATCCCGCAACTCGCGGCGCAGGATCTTGCCGACGTTGGTGGTCGGCAGCGCATCGCGGAATTCTACTGAACGCGGCACCTTGTAACCAGTTACGTTGGCGCGCATGTGCTCCATCACGGTTTCCTTGGTCAGCGTAACGCCCGGCTTGGCGACGATGAAAATCTTGATCGCCTCGCCGGACTTCTCGTCCGGCACGCCGATGGCCGCGCACTGCAACACGCCCGGCAGAGTGGCCAGCACGTCTTCGAGTTCGTTCGGATAAACGTTGAAACCGGAGACCAGAATCATGTCTTTCTTGCGATCGACAATGCGCATGTAGCCGTCCGGCTGGATCAGCGCGATGTCGCCGGTTTTCAGCCAACCGTCGCTGTCGAGCATTTCATCGGTGGCTTCCTGACGCTGCCAGTAGCCCTTCATCACTTGCGGGCCCTTGACGCACAGTTCGCCAATTTCACCCAACGGCTGCTCGACACCGGCATCGTCGATGACTTTGCACAAAGTAGATGGCACTGGAATGCCGATGGTGCCGATCTGGATATGCTGAATCGGGTTGACCGTGGCCACCGGGCTGGTTTCGGTCATGCCGTAACCTTCGCAGATGGCGCAACCGGTCACGGCTTTCCAGCGCTCGGCAGCGGCCAATTGCAGGGCCATGCCGCCGGACAAGGTGACTTTCAGCGCGGAGAAGTCCAGCTTGCGGAAACCTTCGTTGTTGCACAGGGCCACGAACAGGGTGTTCAGACCTACGAAACCGCTGAACTTCCACTTCGACAGTTCCTTGACCATCGCCGGCAAGTCGCGCGGGTTGCTGATCAGGATGTTGTGGTTGCCGATCAGCATCATCGCCATGCAATGAAAGGTGAACGCATAGATGTGGTAAAGCGGCAGCGGCGTGATCAGGATCTCGCAGCCTTCGTTGAGGTTGGAGCCCATCAGCGCCTTGCATTGCAGCATGTTGGCGACAAGGTTGCGGTGGGTCAGCATCGCGCCCTTGGCAACGCCGGTGGTGCCGCCGGTGTATTGCAGCACCGCGACATCGCCGCTGTCCGGGTTGGCTTCGGCCACGGGCTGGCCCTGGCCTTTGCTCAACACGTCGTTGAACTTGATGGCGTTCGGCAGGTGGTAGGCCGGGACCATTTTCTTCACGTACTTGATAACGCTGTTGATCAGCAGGCGCTTGATCGGCGGCAACAGATCGGCGACTTCGGTGACGATGACGTGTTTGACGCCGGTTTTCGGCACCACGGCCTCGGCCAGATGCGCCATGTTCGCCAGGCAAACAAGGGCTTTGGCACCGGAGTCGTTGAACTGGTGTTCCATTTCCCGCGCGGTGTACAGCGGGTTGGTGTTGACCACGATCAGCCCGGCGCGGATCGCACCGAAGACGGCCACCGGGTATTGCAGGACGTTGGGCAATTGCACGGCGATTCGATCACCGGGCTGCAAGTCGGTATGCTGTTGCAGATACGCGGCAAACGCACCGGACAATTCGTACAGTTCACCGTAGGTGATTGTCTTGCCCAGGTTGCTGAAAGCCGGTTTGTTGGCGAAGCGTTGGCAGGATTGCTTCAACACTGCCTGAATGTTCGGATACTCGTCTGGATTGATGTCGGCAGCAATTCCAGCCGGGTATTTATCCTTCCAAAAGTCTTCGATCATGGAAGCCCACTCCTCAGCAACGCGAATTCTTCACCGCATTTGATGCGATTATTATTGGTGTGTGTTTTGTATTGGTGAATCTGGCTTTCAGATAGGCCGAGAAGTCACAAAAGCGCGCCGAGAGTAGCAGCTTTGCCGAGGGTCGACTAGAGCCAAAAGCGGCCCATACAGTCATATTTGTGACTCAAGAATTGCCAGCAGTCATTTTAGAGCAAAAATCCTATAAAACCTTTAAAGCCCCGCAAAACGGGGGCTTCAAAGCAAAAGATCGCAGCCTGCGGCAGCTCCTACATTGGAATGCGTTCCCTGTAGGAGCTGCCGCAG
>NZ_RWIM01000020.1 GCF_009764645.1 Pseudomonas sp. PB106 | reverse complement strand
CAGCCTGCGGCAGCTCCTACATGAGAGCTGCGATTCTGTAGGAGCTGCCGCAGGCTGCGATCTTTTCGGCGCGACGACGGCCCGGGGCCTGCGCTCGCTTCGGCGCTGGAACGCTGGCAGACTGCCAATCCTTTTACGCCGTTCGTTTTGAGGCTGTATGCCAACGTTTTCTGAGCGTCATGTAGTGTTCTGGGTCAGTTGCATCATTATTTTCGGCGGTTTGCTGCTGGTGCTGCCGCTGCGCTTGTTGCCGAGCCTGCTGGCCGGTCTGCTGGTGTTCGAGCTGGTCAACATGCTCACCCCGCAATTGCAGCGGCTGATCGAAGGCCGCCGCGCGCGTTGGCTGGCGGTGGCGTTGCTGGGCACGCTGGTGGTGAGTGTGCTGGCGCTGATCTTCGCCGGCGCGATCAGTTTCCTGCTGCATGAAGCGGAAAACCCCGGCGCCTCGCTGGATAAATTCATGGGCGTGGTCGACCGCGCTCGCGGACAATTGCCGCCGTTCATCGACGCCTATCTACCCGCCAGCGCCGGTGAATTTCGCGTGGCGATTGGCGAATGGCTGAGCAAGCATCTCTCGGAGCTGCAACTGGTCGGCAAAGACGCTGCGCACATGTTCGTGACGTTGCTGATCGGCATGGTGCTTGGCGCAATCATCGCCCTGCAGCGGGTTCCCGACCTCACCAAACGCAAACCGTTGGCGGCAGCGTTGTTCGATCGTCTGCACCTGTTGGTGCAAGCGTTCCGCAATATCGTCTTCGCGCAAATCAAGATTGCCTTGCTCAACACCTTCTTCACCGGGATCTTCCTCGCGGTGATCCTGCCGATGTTCGGCGTCAAGCTTCCGCTGACCAAAACCCTGATCGTGCTGACCTTCCTGCTCGGCTTGCTGCCGGTGATCGGCAACCTGATTTCCAACACGCTGATCACCATCGTCGGCCTGTCGCTGTCGATCTGGGTGGCGGTGGCGGCGTTGGGTTATCTGATCGTTATCCACAAGCTCGAATACTTCCTCAACGCGCGCATTGTCGGCGGGCAGATCAGTGCCAAGTCGTGGGAGTTGCTGCTGGCGATGCTGGTGTTCGAGGCCGCGTTCGGCTTGCCGGGGGTGGTGGCGGGGCCGATTTATTACGCGTATCTGAAGAGTGAGTTGAAGCTGGGCGGGATGGTTTGATCCGATAACGGTGTTGCCTTAGCTGACGCCATCGCTGGCAAGCCAGCTCCCACAGGTTCTGCGCCGCTTTCGAAAGCGGTATCAATCCTGTGGGAGCTGGCTTGCCAGCGATGGGCGCAACGCGGTCTTGGATCAGTTCATGGCGCCGTAGCGCTTCATGGCTTCAATCGCCAAACCGCTACCAATGCTGCCAAAGATATTCCCTTCGACATGCCGCGCATTCGGCAGCATTGCTGAGACGCTGTTGCGCAGCGCCGGAATCCCGCTCGAACCGCCGGTGAAGAACACCGTATCAACCTGATCCACGGCCACACCGGCATCGTTCAACAGCTGCGTGACGCTGCCGCGCACGCGCTCCAGCAGCGCATCGATTGCCGATTCAAACAACGCGCGCGTCAACTCTACGCTCAACCCTGGCTCGATCCGGTCCAACGGCACATGGCGGCTGTCGGTGTGGGTCAGCTGGATCTTGGTTTCTTCGACTTCCATCGCCAGCCAGTGCCCGGCGCGCTGTTCGATCAACTTGAACAGACGGTCGATGCCGCCGGTGTCTTCGATGTCGTAGCGCATGCTGCCCAACGCCAGGCTGGATTTCTGCGAGTACACCGAGTTGATGGTGTGCCAGGTCGCCAGGTTCATGTGGTGGCTGGTCGGCATGTAGGCGCCGCTCTTCATGCGGCTGCCGTAGCCGAACAGCGGCATCAGGCCCTGCAGGCTCAGCTGCTTGTCGAAGTCGGTCCCGCCGATGTGCACGCCGCCGGTGGCAAGGATGTCATCGTGACGGTTGTCGTAACCACGACGCTCTGGCGACAGGCGCACCAGCGAGAAGTCGGAGGTACCACCGCCGATGTCGACGATCAGCACCAGCTCTTCTTTTTCGATGGTCGACTCGTAGTCGAAGGCCGCCGCAATCGGTTCGTACTGGAACGAGACTTCTTTAAAACCGATCTTCTTGGCCACGTCGACCAAAGTGTCTTCAGCTTCCTGGTCAGCCAGTGGGTCGTCATCGACGAAGAACACCGGACGCCCGAGCACCACTTGTTCGAATTCCCGACCGGCGGCGGTCTCGGCGCGGCTCTTCAGCTGACCGATGAACAGACCGAGCAAGTCCTTGAACGGCATCGCCGTGCCAAGGACGCTGGTGTCGTGCTTGATCAGCTTGGAACCGAGCAGGCTTTTCAGCGAGCGCATCAGCCGGCCTTCGTAGCCTTCCAGGTACTCGTGCAGCGCCAGACGGCCGTAAACCGGACGGCGTTCCTCAATGTTGAAGAAGACCACCGACGGCAGGGTGATCTTGTCGTCTTCCAGCGCGATCATCGTTTCCATGCCGGGGCGCAGCCAGCCGACGGTGGAGTTGGACGTGCCGAAGTCGATGCCGCAGGCACGGGCTGGAGAGGCGTCTTTCATGTCTTTCGGTTCCGGTCAAAAAAACGGCCGCGCAGTGTATGTCAGTGCGCGCCAGAATCGAAGGCCGGTCATCAGCTATTTCGCGACTAGACTGCTTGAAAGTCGCAGCTTTGCCCCAAACTTGCTGGCATGGGCCGGCAGAACCACCGGCGGTCACAAGAACCGCCGTCCACTGCCGATAAACTTCTGCTGCGCCACCCGGTCACAACCTTGAGATCGGTCAACCTGGCACGCGCGAATCGGCGCATGCTGGCATCGGCGCGAAATCGATAACGGATGGTGATTCCTTCAATGGACTTCAAAGACTATTACAAGATACTCGGCGTGGAGCCGACAGCTGACGACAAGGCGATCAAAGCGGCCTATCGCAAGCTGGCGCGCAAATACCACCCCGATGTCAGCAAGGAAAAAGACGCCGAGGAGAAATTCAAGGACGCGTCGGAAGCCTATGAAGCGCTGAAAAGCGCCGACAAACGTGCCGAATACGACGAGCTGCGCCGTTATGGCCAGCACGGTCAGCCATTCCAGGGGCCACCGGGCTGGCAGAGCCGTGGCGGCTTTGGCGGCGGCGGTCAGGACACCGGCGACTTCTCGGACTTCTTCAGTTCGATCTTCGGCAATCGCGGCCCCGGTTTCGGTGGCGGCGAGGGTCGGCAACAACGCAGTGCAGGGCGCCGAGGGCAAGACGTGGAAATGGAACTGCCGATCTTCCTTGAGGAGACGCTCGCTAACGAATCGAAGAAAGTCACCTTCCAGGTGCCGCAATACAACGCCAACGGCCAGCACGTCAGCAACACCAGCAAAAACCTCAACGTGAAAATCCCGGCAGGCGTGACCGACGGCGAGCGCATCCGCCTCAAAGGCCAAGGCGCACCGGGCGTAGGTGGCGGGGCGAATGGCGACCTGTACCTGACCATTCGTTTTGCGCCGCACCCGAAATTCGATGTGGAAGGTGAAAACCTCATCATCACGTTGCCGTTGGCTCCGTGGGAGCTGGCGCTGGGCGCCGAAGTGGCGGTGCCGACCCTGACCGGCAAGATCAACCTCAAGGTCCCGGCCGGCAGCCAGAACGGTCAGCGCATGCGCGCCAAAGGTCATGGTCTGAAAAACAAGGCTGGTGAGCGCGGCTACCTGTTTGTGCAACTTAAAGCGGTGATGCCGAAAGCGGCCGACGACGAGGTCAAGGCGCTGTGGCAGGAACTGGCGAAGAAAGCTGCGTTCAACCCGCGAGAGAACTTCTGAATCCGACGACGGAGTAGCCCATCATGAGCAGCCCCCTGATCGTTCAACTGGACCTGGCAGAATTCTGTGAGGCGGCCGATTTGTCGGACGTCTACGTGATCGAAATCGTCGAACACGGCATCCTCGAACCTCAGGGCGCGCAGCCCCGGGAATGGCGCTTCACCGATTACGAATTGGCCCTGGCCAAGCGTGCGGCGAAGCTGCGCCGGGATCTGGAGCTTGAGTGGGAAGGGGTTGCGCTGGCGCTGGATCTGCTGGAAGAGGTGCGCGAATTGCGTGCCGAGAACCGTATGTTGCGGCAGCGGTTGGGGCGGTTGGTGGTTGAGTAGGTCAGTCTGGTATTTTCCGGCTGGCTGATCTGGCCTCATCGCTGGCAAGCCAGCTCCCACAGGGTTTGAGTTGGAACATGGATTTCAGCTCGACGCAGAAACTGTGGGAGCTGGCTTGCCAGCGATGAACGAAAACGCGGTTTAACTGGTAAACAAACAAAAGGCCCCGAAGGGCCTTTTTTTTGTGGTCAGAACAGAAAGTACCGCTGCGCCATCGGCAGCGTTTCCGCCGGCTCGCACCACAGCAACACACCGTCAGCCTTGACCTGATACGTCTGCGGATCAACATCGATGTTCGGCAGATAGTCGTTGTGAATCAGATCGGTTTTCTGCACATCACGGCATCCCTTCACCACGGCGATTTTCTTCTTCAACCCCAACGCTTCCGGCAATCCGGCTTCCTGCGCTGCTTGGCTGATAAAGGTCAGGCTGGTGGCGTGCAGCGAGCCGCCATAACTGGCGAACATCGGGCGGTAGTGCACCGGTTGCGGCGTTGGAATCGAAGCGTTGGCGTCGCCCATCAGGCTCGCGGCAATCGCGCCGCCCTTGAGGATCAGCGTCGGTTTCACGCCGAAGAACGCCGGGCGCCAGAGCACCAGATCGGCCCACTTGCCGACTTCGATCGAACCGACTTCATGGCTGATGCCATGGGTGATCGCCGGGTTGATCGTGTACTTGGCGATGTAGCGTTTGGCGCGGAAGTTGTCGTTGCCTTCGCCGTCCTGTGGCAGCGGGCCACGCTGTTTTTTCATCTTGTCGGCGGTCTGCCAGGTGCGCGTGATGACTTCGCCGACACGGCCCATGGCCTGGCTGTCGGAACTGATCATCGAGAACGCGCCGAGGTCGTGGAGAATGTCTTCGGCGGCAATTGTTTCGCGACGGATGCGGCTTTCGGCGAAGGCGACGTCTTCGGCGATGCTTGGGTCGAGGTGGTGGCAGACCATCAGCATGTCGAGGTGTTCGTCGATGGTGTTGCGGGTGAACGGCCGGGTCGGGTTGGTCGAACTTGGCAGCACGTTGGGGAAGCCGCAGGCCTTGATGATGTCTGGCGCGTGACCACCGCCGGCACCTTCGGTGTGATAGGTGTGAATGGTGCGGCCCTTGAACGCGCCGAGGGTGGTTTCGACGAACCCGGATTCGTTGAGGGTGTCGGTGTGGATCGCTACCTGCACGTCGAACTGATCGGCAACGCTCAGGCAGTTGTCGATGCTCGCCGGGGTGGTGCCCCAGTCCTCGTGCAACTTGAGGCCGATGGCGCCGGCCTTGACCTGTTCGATCAATGGCTCCGGCAGGCTGGCGTTGCCTTTGCCGGTGAGGCCGATGTTCATCGGGAACGCATCGGCGGCCTGGAGCATGCGCGCCAGATGCCACGGGCCCGAAGTGCAGGTGGTGGCGTTGGTGCCGGTGGCCGGGCCGGTGCCGCCGCCAATCATGGTGGTGACGCCGCTCATCAGCGCTTCTT
Source organism: Pseudomonas sp. PB106 (assembly GCF_009764645.1). Lineage (GTDB taxonomy): Bacteria > Pseudomonadota > Gammaproteobacteria > Pseudomonadales > Pseudomonadaceae > Aquipseudomonas. The sequence continues at coordinate 46,725 of NZ_RWIM01000020.1, read as the reverse complement.
CGATCTGCTGCGGGCAAATGAAGTGGATGTGCGTGTCGATGCCGCCGGCGGTAAGGATCATGCCCTCGCCGGCAATCACTTCGGTGCCGGCGCCGATGGCGATGGTGACGTTGGGTTGCACGTCCGGGTTGCCGGCCTTGCCGATGGCGGCGATGCGCCCGTCCTTGAGGCCGACGTCAGCTTTGACGATGCCCCAGTGGTCAATGATCAGCGCGTTGGTGATCAGCGTGTCGACCACTTCGGCGGCGAGCAACTGGCTTTGGCCCTGGCCATCGCGGATGACTTTGCCGCCGCCGAATTTCACTTCTTCGCCGTAAGTGGTGAAGTCTTTTTCGACTTCGATCCACAACTCGGTGTCGGCCAGGCGCACCTTGTCGCCGACGGTGGGGCCGAACATGTCGGCGTAGGCTTGTCTGGAGATTTTCATGTGTCTGCCTTAGTTGATCGTTCCCACGCTCTGCGTGGGAATGCCGCCATGGACGCTCTGCGTCCGCCGTTATGTGACGCGGAGCGTCACGGGATGCATTCCCACGCAGAGCGTGGGAACGATCAGTTAGTCGAGGTCGCCCATGATCCGTCCGGCGAACCCGAACACCCGGCGATGCCCGGCGTAATCCACCAGTTCCACCTCACGGCTTTGCCCCGGCTCAAAACGCACCGCCGTGCCCGCCGGAATGTTCAGGCGCATGCCACGGCTCGCGGCGCGATCGAAGGTCAGCGCGTCGTTGGTTTCAAAAAAGTGATAATGCGAACCGACCTGAATCGGCCGGTCGCCGCTGTTGGCGACTTTCAGGTTGACGGTGCGGCGGCCGACGTTGAGTTCGATGTCGCCGGGCTGGATCTGGTACTCGCCAGGAATCATCACTGGGCTCCTTGCAGAATCTTGTAATAGAGGGCGGTCGGGCGATACGTGCCGTTCGGGTCGCAGGCGTAATCAGGAATTGCGCCGGCGCGGGTGTAGCCCAACGCTTTGTAGAAATCTTCAGCCGGCGAACCCGCTTCGGTGTCGAGGTAGAGCATGCCGCGCTTGTGATGGCGGGCCTCCAGCTCCAGCGCGCTCATCAATTGCTGACCGAGGCCACGGCGACGGGCGTGTTCGCGCACCAGCAGTTTTTGCACTTCGGCGCGATTCAGGCCGTTGGCTTTCTGGCACAACCCCAGTTGCACACTGGCCAACACTTGCTCGTCCTTGACCACCACCCAGAGCAGCACGCTGCCTCTGTTCACATTGTCCTGAACGTCATCGAAATAGGCGTGAGCCTGCGCCGCATCGAGATCGGCCATGAAGCCGACGCTGGCGCCGTAACCCACGGCATCAAGCAACAGGTCGATCAGGCCCTGACGATAGTGGGCAAAACTTTCAGCATTGACGCGGCGCAACTGGGCGGCGTTCATCGTGTCACTCCTTGTTGGCGTCAGGCGGCTCCGCGCCAGGATTGAGGGTCAGTTGCATGAAAGTCAGGTCGAGCCAACGGCCAAACTTGGTGCCGACTTGCGGCATCTGCCCGGTGATGCTGAAACCAGCGCGTTCGTGCAGACGAATCGAGGCGGCATTACCGCTTTCGATGGCGGCGACCATGATGTGTTTGCCGCAGGTCTTCGCCCGTTCGATCAGCGCCGTCATCAGTTGCGGGCCGAGGCCGTTGCCGCGTTGGTCGCTACGTACGTAAACCGAGTGCTCGACGGTGTGGCGGAAACCGTCGAAGGGCCGCCAGTCACCGAACGAAGCGTAGCCGAGCACGCTGTTCTCGCCGTCGACGATCACCAGAATCGGATAGGCCTGAGCCTGACGAGCGCTGAACCAAGCCTGACGGTTGCCGAGGTCGACGGCCTGTTCATTCCAGATCGCCGTGGTGTTGAGCACCGCGTCGTTGTAGATGTCGCGGATCGCCGGCAGATCGGCGTGAACGGCATCGCGAATGGAGTAAGTCATGGCGCGGCCTCAGACGATCGGTTGGTGGACGGTGACCAGTTTGGTGCCGTCGGGGAACGTCGCTTCGACCTGAATCTCCGGAATCATTTCCGCGATGCCTTCCATCACTTGGTCGCGGCTGAGCAGGGTGGTGCCGAAGTGCATCAGCTCGGCCACGGTCTGGCCGTCACGGGCGCCTTCGAGCAGGGCGGCGGAGATATAGGCCATGGCTTCCGGGTAATTGAGTTTCACGCCGCGCGCCAACCGCCGCTCGGCGACGAGGCCGGCGGTGAAGATCAGCAGCTTGTCTTTTTCGCGTGGGGTCAGGTCCATTGTGGGAATCCAATATCGGCAGTTAAAAATAATGTCGTACACCCTGTAGGAGCTGCCGCAGGCTGCGATCTTTTGATCTTGATCTTTAAAAACAAAATCAAAAGATCGCAGCCTCCGGCAGCTCCTACAGGCGAATGCATTTCAGGTGTTCCAGATTCGCGGTGGCTGGGCTTCGCGGTCCAGCAGCACCGGGCGTAGCAAGCGCCATAAATCGATGAGCCAGGCTCTTGCGAGCAATGCTTCAGACGCCAGGCAGCGGGCTACCAGAAGCCCCGGCAATTGAGTCAAATCCCCGCGCACTTCATGGCCCAGCGAGCGGCAACGTTCGAGCAGTTCGGCATCGATGTCCCCGGTCACCAACAACGTGGCGAACACCGGATTGGCATCCAGCCCGATCGGCGAGTCGAGCAAACCATCGTTCCCGACAATGCGCTGGCGCTCATGCCAGAGCAATTGACCGTCACGACGAATGTCCAGACGCGCCTGAAAATGCCCGCGATCAAAGCGCTCGCCACTCGCCGGGCGACCCAACGCCACCACGTCCCAATAAAACAACCGCGCATCGCCTTCAAGATCAATCGAAGTCGTCAGCTCAGCCTGTGCGGCGCTGTAGACGATGGTTTCCTGCGGCAGCCATTCCAGCGTCGCGCCGGCAGCGACTTTCAAGTCGAGCTGTTGATAAGCCGGCCCGCCGGCGCGATACCACTTGGCGGCGCCGGGGCTGGTGATCTGTGCCCAGGCGTCTTGTTCGACGCTGGCGCTAATATCGAGACGATCGCCGCCAGCAATCCCGCCCGGCGGGTGGACGATGATGTGCTGGCAGACCTCGGGGCCTTCGGCGTACAGGTGCTTCTGCACGCGCAGCGGGCCGAGGTGCCGGCGCATGACCGGGCGCGTGCAATCGCCGAAACGGGCGTAAGCGAGTTCCAGCTTGGCGTGCCAGCTCGGGGTAAACAGGGCAGGTGCAACAGTCGAATTCATGGTTTGTAATTATCGTTAGGAAGCTACAGATTAGTTCGTTGTACTAGATCGTTACCAGCCCGCGTACACCCTCAGCCTCCATATTTTCACCGCGACCCTGCTGGACGATCTCGCCTCGGGACATCACCAGATACTGATCGGCCAGTTCTGCGGCGAAATCGTAGAACTGCTCGACCAGCAGAATCGCCATGTCACCGCGCTCCGCGAGTTTCTTGATCACCGCGCCGATCTCTTTGATCACCGAGGGTTGAATGCCTTCGGTGGGCTCATCAAGAATCAGCAAACGCGGGCGGCTGGCCAATGCGCGGCCAATTGCCAACTGCTGTTGCTGACCGCCGGACAGATCGCCGCCGCGGCGCTGCTTCATTTGTAGCAGCACCGGGAACAATTCATAAATGAAACTTGGTACTTCTTTGGCTTCACTGCCGGGAAAGCGCGACAGGCCCATCAACAGATTCTCTTCCACGGTCAGGCGCCCGAAGATCTCGCGACCTTGCGGCACATAGGCGATCCCGGCGTGAACGCGCTGGTGTGGCTTGAACGTGGTGATCGGTTTGCCTTCCCAATTCACTGCGCCTTCTTTGGCCGGCAGCAAGCCCATCAGGCATTTGAGCAGGGTGGTCTTGCCGACGCCGTTACGGCCGAGCAGGCAGGTGACTTCGCCGACCTTCACGTCGAAAGACAGGCCACGGAGGATGTGGCTACCGCCGTAGTACTGGTGCAGCTTGTCGACTTGCAGCATGTTCAAAATCTCCCTCGATGATCGTTCCCACGCTCTGCGTGGGAACGCATCCCGTGACGCTCTGCGTCACATAACGGCGGACGCAGAGCGTCCATGGCGGCATTCCCACGCAGAGCGTGGGAACGATCTAGGTCTTCATCGGCCTAGGTAGACCTCGATCACGCGCTCGTTTTCCTGCACTTGTTCCAGTGAGCCTTCCGCCAAAACGCTGCCCTGGTGCAACACCGTCACATGGTCGGCAATCGAGCCGACGAAGCCCATGTCATGCTCCACCACCATCAGCGAATGCTTGCCCGCCAGGCTCTTGAACAGTTCAGCAGTGAACTCGGTTTCTGCATCAGTCATCCCCGCCACCGGCTCATCAAGCAGCAGCAATTGCGGGTCTTGCATGAGCAACATGCCGATCTCGAGAAACTGCTTCTGACCGTGGGACAACAACCCCGCCTGACGATTGACCGAGGTGGTCAGGCGAATCGTTTCCAGCACTTCGCTGATCCGATCCTTCTGTTCGCCACTCAGCCGCGCGCGCAAACTGGCCCACACCGACTTGTCGGTTTTCTGCGCCAGTTCGAGGTTTTCAAACACGCTCAAAGCCTCGAACACCGTCGGCTTTTGAAACTTGCGACCGATGCCGGCCTGAGCAATTTGCACTTCGCTCATCTGCGTCAGGTCCAGCGTTTCACCGAACCACGCCTTGCCGTGACTCGGGCGGGTCTTGCCGGTGATCACGTCCATCAGCGTGGTTTTGCCCGCGCCGTTGGGGCCGATGATGCAACGCAGTTCGCCGACGCCGATGTACAGATTGAGATTGTTCAGCGCCCGGAAGCCGTCGAAGCTGACGCTGATGTCTTCCAGCGTGAGGATGGTGCCGTGGCGGGTGTCGAGCCCCGGGCCGACGCGTTGGCCGAGGCCGATCGAGTCGCGGCTGGTGCCGGCGTCCTTGTTCGGTTCCACGGGAAAGAAGGCCGGTTCCAGCATGAATTCAGCGCTCGCCGTGACTCTCATTGTTCACCTCGTTTCTTCAGCAGACCGATCACGCCTTTTGGCAGGTACAGCGTCACGACGATGAACAGCGCGCCGAGGAAGAACAGCCAATATTCGGGAAAGGCCACGGTGAACCAGCTCTTCATGCCGTTGACCACGCCGGCACCGAGCAACGGCCCGATCAGCGTGCCGCGACCGCCAAGAGCCACCCACACCGCCGCTTCAATCGAGTTGGTCGGCGACATTTCGCTCGGGTTGATGATCCCGACTTGCGGCACGTACAACGCACCGGCCAAGCCACACAACACCGCGCTCAACACCCACACGAACAGTTTGAAACCGCGCGGATCGTAGCCGCAGAACATCAAGCGGTTTTCCGCATCGCGCAACGCTGTCAGCACGCGGCCAAACTTGCTCTGCGCCAAACGCCAGCCGATGAACAGGCTCGCCACCAGCAACAACACCGTCGCCAGAAACAGCACCGCACGAGTGTCCGGTTCAGTGATGCCGAAACCGAGAATCGTGCGGAAATTAGTGAAGCCGTTGTTGCCGCCAAACCCGGTCTCGTTGCGGAAAAACAGGAGCATGCCGGCGAAGGTCAGGGCTTGGGTCATGATCGAGAAATACACGCCTTTGATCCGCGAGCGGAAGGCGAAGAAACCGAACACCAGCGCCAGCAAACCCGGCGCCAACACCACCAGACACATGGCCCAGACGAAGCTGCTGGTGCCGGTCCAGTACCACGGCAATTCGCTCCACGACAGAAAGGTCATGAACGCCGGCAGACCATCACCGGCAGCCTGACGCATCAGGTACATGCCCATCGCATAACCGCCGAGGGCAAAGAACAGACCGTGGCCCAGCGACAGCAAACCGGCGTAACCCCAGACCAGATCCAGCGCCAGGGCGACGATGGCGTAGCAGAGAATTTTACCAACCAGCGTCAGCGTGTACGCCGAGACCGACAGGGCATTTTCCGCGGGCAACAACGACAGCAGCGGCAGGGCGATCAGCAGCGCGAGAATCACTGCGCCAACTGCAATCGTGACTTTCGGCCCGGCCTTTTGTGTGGCCGTGACTAACAGAGGCTGGTTCATCAGTCGATCACCCGTCCTTTCAGTGCGAAGAGGCCTTGCGGACGTTTCTGGATAAACAGAATGATCAGCGCGAGGATCAGGATCTTGCCGAGCACCGCACCGATCTGCGGTTCGAGAATCTTGTTGGCGATGCCCAGGCCAAATGCTGCGAGGACGCTACCGGCCAACTGGCCGACGCCACCGAGCACCACGACAAGGAATGAGTCGATGATGTAGCTCTGGCCGAGGTCCGGGCCGACGTTGCCGATCTGGCTCAGCGCCACACCGCCGAGGCCGGCGATGCCCGAGCCGAGGCCGAAGGCGAGCATGTCCACGCGCCCGGTCGGCACGCCGCAGCAGGCCGCCATGTTGCGGTTCTGGGTGACGGCGCGGACGTTGAGGCCCAGGCGGGTTTTGTTCAGCAGCAGCCACGTCAGCACGACGACGAACAGGGCGAACGCGATGATCACGATGCGGTTGTACGGCAGCACCAGATTTGGCAGCACTTGAATGCCGCCGGACAGCCACGCCGGGTTGGCGACTTCAACGTTCTGCGCGCCGAACAGCAGGCGCACCAGTTGAATCAGCATCAGGCTGATGCCCCACGTCGCGAGCAAGGTTTCCAGCGGGCGGCCGTAGAGGTGACGAATCACCGTGCGCTCCAGCGCCATGCCGATTGCGGCCGTGACGAAGAACGCCACCGGCAGCGCAATCAGCGGGTAGAACTCAATCGCTTGCGGCGCATAGCGCTGGAACATCAACTGCACCACGTACGTCGAGTAGGCACCGAGCATGAGCATCTCGCCGTGGGCCATGTTGATCACGCCGAGCAGGCCGAAGGTGATCGCCAGACCGAGCGCCGCGAGCAGCAGGATCGAGCCGAGGGACATGCCGCTGAAGGCCTGACCGAGGATCTCGCCGATCAGCAGTTTGCGTTTGACTTGAGCCAGGCTGGTTTCGGCGGCGGTGCGCACCGTGGCGTCGGCTTCGACGCCGGGCTCGAGCAAGCCTTCGAGGCGCGTACGCGCCAGTGGATCGCCGGTTTCGCCAAGCAACCGTACGGCCGCGAGGCGCACGGTCGGGTCCGTGTCGACCAGTTGCAGATTGGCCAGCGCCAGGCTCAGGGCAGCATGAACGCTTTCGTCTTTTTCGCCAGCCAGTTGCTGGTCGAGGAATTTCAGCTGCGCGGGTTTCGCGCTTTTCTGCAATTGCTGCGCGGCAGTCAGACGGATTTTGGCGTCGGCGGCGAGCAGTTGGTGGCTGGCCATGGCGGTGTCGATCAGACCCCGCAGGCGATTGTTCAGGCGCAGGGTTTTTGGCTGGCCGTCGATGGTCAACTCGCCTTGTTGCAGGGCGTTGATCAGTTCGATACGGGCCGGGTCGGGCTGCGCAGCCCAGGTTTCCAGCAGTTTGGCCTGTTGCACGGGATTGGCCGCGACAAAGTCTTCGGCATCGCCGGCGTGGGCCAGCATTGGCAGAAAGAGTGCGATGGCACAGATGAATCGGTAGAGGGCAGTGGGCATAGGTTTGGCCTTGCTTGTTGATCGTTCCCACGCTCCGCGTGGGAATGCCTCACCGGACGCTCCGCGTCCGCTTTTGGACGCAGAGCGTCCTCAGCTGCATTCCCACGCGGAGCGTGGGAACGATCAGGTTGAGCGGGATAACTCAGTTGCTCTTCACCGCATAATCCGGCTTCTTGTCGTTGCCCTGAATGAACGGGCTCCACGGTTGCGCACGGATCGGCCCTTCGGTCTGCCACACGACGTTGAACTGACCATCGGCCTGAATCTCGCCGATCATCACCGGTTTGTGCAGGTGGTGATTGGTCTTGTCCATGGTCAGCGTGTAGCCCGATGGCGCCGCAAACGTCTGCCCGGCCAGCGCTTCACGCACCTTGTCGACGTCGGTGGATTTGGCTTTCTCAACTGCCTGCGCCCACATGTGGATGCCGACGTAAGTGGCTTCCATCGGATCGTTGGTCACGGCTTTGTCCGCGCCCGGCAGGTTGTGTTTTTTCGCGTAGGCCTTCCAGTCATCGACGAACTTCTTGTTCACCGGGTTCTCGACGGATTCGAAGTAGTTCCACGCCGCGAGGTTGCCCACCAGCGGTTTGGTGTCGATACCGCGCAGTTCTTCTTCGCCCACCGAGAACGCCACAACCGGTACGTCGGTGGCTTTCAAACCCTGGTTGGCCAGTTCTTTATAGAACGGCACGTTGGAGTCGCCGTTGACCGTCGAGATCACCGCAGTCTTGCCACCGGCGGAGAATTTTTTGATGTTGGCGACGATGGTTTGATAGTCGCTGTGACCGAACGGTGTGTAGACCTCTTCGATGTCCTTGTCGGCGACACCTTTGGAGTGCAGGAACGAACGCAGGATCTTGTTGGTGGTGCGCGGGTAGACGTAGTCGGTGCCGAGCAGGAAGTAGCGCTTGGCGCTGCCGCCTTCTTCGCTCATCAGATATTCAACCGCCGGGATCGCTTGCTGGTTCGGCGCGGCGCCGGTGTAGAACACGTTTGGCGACATCTCTTCGCCTTCGTATTGCACCGGGTAGAACAGCAGACCGTTGAGCTCTTCGAACACCGGCAACACCGATTTACGCGACACCGACGTCCAGCAGCCGAACACCACGGCCACCTTGTCCTGGGTCAGCAACTGCCGGCCCTTTTCCGCGAACAGCGGCCAGTTCGATGCCGGGTCAACCACTACCGGTTCGAGCATCTTGCCGTTGACGCCGCCCTTGGCGTTGATCTCGTCGATGGTCATCAGCGCCATGTCTTTGAGCGACGTTTCGGAGATCGCCATGGTGCCGGACAACGAATGCAGAATCCCGACCTTGATGGTCTCGGCGGCCTGGACAGTCCAGGTCATGCCCATCGCGGCAATGGATGCCGTGAGTGTGAAAGCCTTGATCAAACTGCGACGCTTCATTGTGCGATCTCCATGAACATTTGAAGTTTTTTTGGTTGGCAGATGCGGACGACTGAAGGGGCTTTAGCAAGGGCTGTGCCTAAGGCGCGTGAGGCCCGGTCTGAAGCGCTGGCGCGGGTGCAGCGCAACGCCTGCTGCACCAGTGCTGGGCACTTTGCGAGGCAGGGGGCACGTTGATGCACTCGTGTGGGGCTCGCAGTGGGATTAATTGCAGAAGCGATAACTATGTACCGCCAGCGAGGTGCGCGGGACGTTCAGTCTAGGGGTTCGTTTTCCCCCGGAACTGCACAAGGAATCAATTCAATGGATGGACATTCTTCAGCCGGCAACGTGGTTGCCGAACCGGCTTTGAGCCCAGCGTTTTTATCGGCCGATGATGCGGCCCGATACGCCCACCAACAGGTGGGTCTGCGCCGGGACCGACGCTACGGCAGCTGCATTTTCAAACGTTACGATGGTCGCTTCGTCGTTAGTCAGCCCGTGCCGATTGCTTCGGATTTCGTGGATTGCCGTCTCTTGTATCCGCAGAACGCGCAAGGCAAAGCGGTTTTCCCTCAGCAACACGTTTTATACAGTCTGTTTTATTCACACGTGGCGCTGTCGATGGTCGATGTGCAGGCAGTCGCCAACCGTCGCTGGAACCAGGAGGATGCGGCGACCAGTCTGATCATGTTCAGCGTGGAGGAGCTGCGTCACTTGCTGGAAACGCAAACAAGCGCCTACGTTTCCGGGGCGGAGGACAGTCTGGTGTTGTTCAAGCCCGACGCCTTCAATATAGCCTCGCTGAGCGAACAGTTAGGCTCCGCGCAACAGCCAGGAACACTGGCCAAGGAGCTCAGCTCAGGCATGGTCAAACCAGGCAGGCTGGTTTTTCAGACTGCGGGAGCGGGGAATCTGGAGGTCATCGTCAGCAATGGTCGCTGGCGACCACGGGGCCCGATCCCTTCACAATCGATCATGACTCATTCGTGGGACCGCACCGTTCCAGCGCGTGTGGCGTACGGGGCGATTTTTGCGAGCGCCGATGAAGCCGCCGAGGATTGTTATCTGCGCGAAGCCCGGCCACATGACGATGACCAGATCTGGTTTGGTTTCATCCTCAAGCAAAAGGGCAAGGCGCAATACATTGCCACTGAACTCGTACCGGTGAACAAGGACCAGGACGTGCTTTACGCCTTGGCCAGCCTGTTTCCCGCCGCGCAGAACGCGCGGGGCTATCGCTTCCCCGAGACCTTCGCCATTCATTCTTATGTCTACTCGCGGCCTCGGGTCAGACATTCCACAGAAAAATCGAAAAACTGGTTGGCGTACCATTTCATCGAGCCTCAGGACCTTTATCTCTCGGTCTACTACTCAAAAAAATATCCACAGACCGAGAGCGGCGGGTCGCTCACCACGTACATCTCGCCCATGGATGGAACGCTGCTCAAATACACGCCGCGCAACGACACGCGTCTGTTCGACAATGACATGGCACTGATGGGGCTTGATGAGATTCAGAAGAATCTGGCCTCGGGCAAAGTCTCCACCACTGATTTTGTCCGGGTGGTTTCCAACAGCGGCGAATTGAGCGTTATGCGTCCTACCCTTTGTTGGGATCGCAAGGGTGTGGTTGACAGGTATTGGTTTCCAGGCAAAAACCTGCAACGCCTGGCGCTGGGGCCGGTTTTTCTGAACATGAACGACGCCGCCATTCACGCCCGCCAGCAGATGCCCAGTGACACTGAGCGCGCCTATGGCGGGCTGATCCTGAAGCGTTCGGATGGCCGGTTCGTGGCCACGTTGCCACTGGCAGTGTTCGAGGAAGATTTCGATATCGATTTTATTTTCCCGGATGCCAGCATCACTCAGGGAGCGTTTCCGGCGGGGTGCACAATCGTTGGCCGCTATCGTTCCAGGAACGCCCGCGAGTTGCCGTTTCTGATGGGACCGGTGGGGAAGCAGGTGTACTTGAACATGCTCTCGACCGAAGTGATCTGTACGTCGTTTTCGTGGGAATCGAAGCGTCTGGATGAGTTTCTGTTTTGCCCCGATGGCGCAATCATTTCTTACCGGGCCAATTTCGGCGATCAGGTCGTCAACGGCTTGTTGGTCAAGCTGGGGCTGGCGTCCATGACGGCTCTGAAGGCGTCGCGAATCAAGACCAAAATCCACGACGGTTGGCTGTTGCCCAACGATTGGGTCAATAAACTGCTCGGTTACGGTCAGCTGGACGTGGTTGTCGGCAGCAGACTCTGGGGCGCTCCCGGTACGGTCAGTCAGTTCATCCCCTTTGCCCCGCGCGCCGTTGAAGCAACGGTCGCTCGCGATCCGGCTTGCAGTCCGCTGTTTATTCAAGAGGCTGCGGCGGTGAATTATTTCCACGAACAGGACGAGCGTGCCAGTACCCTGCATTTCGGGGCGGTCATTAAAAACTCGCGCCTGGATCAGTATCTGACCAGCGAACCCCTAGAGGTAAAAGACGACAATCTGGAATTGGTGAAGATTTTTCCTCACGGTTCCCTGCCTTATCGTCATGAGCTTCAGGGCCTGTACCTTCGCGCAGCGGCGAACTCGACAGTCCTGAAGGATCAGGATTATCGACACTTCTTTTCGCCACTGGACGTGAGTCGAGCGCACGCCATCGTCAATTCGCCTCAGGGCTACAAACCGGTCTATTTTTCCTGTGCCGACGGCGCCTTGCTGCGCTACGAAATGTCATCCTTCGATGTCGATGCACCGCTGGACAAGTTCGGGCAGTTCCAGTTGTTGCCCAATCCTTTTGCATCGTTGGCCAGGGCGAGCAACCTTTGGCAGCAGATCCTTCGCGGTACGTTCGAACTCGACAGCTATATTCGTCAGATGGCCAAAGCGGGAAAACTCGAGGTACTGGTGCCCAGTACGTTCTGGTCTCGCGTGGGGGTCGTGGGTTCGGACTGGACACCGCGCATGCCGGCGGTGTCGCTGCAAGAACAATGGGTCAACAAGCCAGAGCTGGCGTTGGGGCCGGTTTTCCATCATGCCGATGACGCTGCCCGTTACGCACAAGTGCGTGCGGGCAGTGGTTATAGACAGGATGCCGCGTATGAGAGTGCGATTCTCGCCAATCCGGCTATCAATGCTTACGTCGCGGTGGAGCCGTTGGCTGAAACCGACGACATGCAATCGATGGATCGGATTTTCCGCACATGGAAGGACTCAAGTACCTCACCGCGCAACAAGCCACCGGGGTTTCCCGCTGGGTTTGCGTTGATTGCCGGACATCAGTTGTATGCGTCGGGTAACACGACGCTGACTGTCGATCCCGAAGAGGTCTTTGCCAACTACGCATCGCCTGCGATGGTGTATGAGCATACGTTCGCGCTTAAAGGCAAAGGCTTCGATATCAAGGCTCACTACTACTCGACACCGCACGGTGCGTTGATCAAGTACGTGCCTCACTATTCCGAAGTCGAGCGCAGGTTGTTGTCGACCCGGACGGTGGAAATTGTCGACGGGCAATGGGTGACACGCCTTTCGCCCGGCGCGTTTATCTCGCAGTTGGCGAATCTGGGCGAATTGCGCGTGTTGAAAGCAGCGCATTACTGGCATCAGGAGGGGCGCGTCGGGGCCGACTGGCGTACGACACGCCAGCAGGAACCGGCACGAACCCACAGGCTTTCCCGCGACGAACTGTAACGCCATGGAAGGCGTCAACGCCTACGGCTAAACCAGTGAAGTGCATCGCGAGCTGGCGGGCGCGGGACCGTCATTGATCCCGCGCCTTATGGCCGATCAGGCAAGTGTCAGGCGGATGCTTTTGCCGTGATCGATCGCGACAGCACCAACCGATCCAGCAACCACACCACCACCAGCGAAGCCCCCACCAACGGAAACACCACCGCCAGCGCGAGCATGATCAGCACGCCGGTTTTCCACGTCGGCAGATCATGACGCAGGGCTGGCACGCCGAATTTGCCCTGCGGCCGACGCTTCCACCAGATCACCACGCCGCTGACGGCACTGAGCAGAATCATCAGACAGATCAAGAGCACAACGATCTGGTTGAAGGTGCCGAACATCTTGCCTTCGTGGAGCATCACGCCGATTTCCGTGGCACGGGCAACGGTGCCGTAGTGTTCGAAACGCACATCAGCGAGCACTTTGCCGGTGTACTGATCGACATGCAGCGTGGCGTCGTTGCGCGGGTCATCGGCGAACACGGCAATGGTGAATACGCCAGTGGCGGTGGTTGGCAGGGTGATGCTGTAACCCGGCTCGACCTTGCGCTCGGTGGCGATGTTCTGCACGTCCTGCAGGCTGATAACCGGTGCGGCAGGGCCGGCGTTGGCGCCGCCGTGGGCCATGTGTTCGGCGTGGTCGCCGGACATCGGCATCGGCGTGTTTTCCATCGCCCATGGCACGGTCTGACGGGTGGCGCTGTTGAGGCTGCGCGCTTCGACGTCAGAGGTCGGCACGTTGTCCCACATCGCCGCCGGGAACACGTTCCACACTTGCGCGTATTGCTTGCCCCAGAAACCGGTCCAGGTCATGCCGCTGAGCAACATCACCAGCAGCAACGTCGCGCCCCAGAACCCGGTGACCGCATGCAAGTCACGCCACAGCACACGACCGCGACGGCTCAGGCGTGGCCACAAAATGCCGGCGGCCTGACCACGCGGCCACCACAGGAACAGCCCGGACACGACCAACACCACGCCCCAACCGGCGGCCATTTCGATGAGGCGATCACCGACGGTGCCGATCATCAATTCGCCGTGAATCGCGCGGGCGATGGCTTGCAGATTCTGCTTGGCGTCTTGCTCGCCGAGGATGTCGCCGTGGTACGGATCGACGAACACGTTGAGTTCGTGGTCGGCGTTTTTCACCACAAACTGCGCGCTGCGTTCGGCATTCACCGGCGGCAGATATTGGGTGATCTGCCCTTGTGGATAAGCGCTTTTCACCCGTTGCAGCAAGTCATCGGCCGGCACTGTGTGATGGCCGGCCGGGACGTTGAGCAGGCTGCTGTACATCAGCGAATCGAGCTGCGGTTTGAACAGGTAAATGATGCCGGTCAGGGCCAGCATCACCATGAACGGGGCGACGAACAGGCCGGCGTAAAAATGCCAACGCCAGGCCAGGTTGTAGAAATTCGGTTTGGGCTGTTTCATCACGTGTGCTCCGCTGGGCGAATTTTTTAGATCAAGAGATCGCAGCCTTCGGCAGCTCCTACAGGGGTACATGCGGGCTGCGATCCTTTGAATTTTCTTGTTAGAAACTCATGTCCACCTTGGTCCAGAGCGTGCGCCCCGGTTCGTTGATCGCTTGCGGGTCATTGGCCGGGTAGCCGAATCCAGCGTTGCCCGCCAGGTTCAGGTGTTCGGCATAAGCCTTGCCGAACAGGTTGTCGACGCCGCTGCTGACCTTCCAGTGCTTGTTGATGCGGTAGGCACCGTTGAGAGAGAACACGCCGAAGCCCGAACTCTTGTCGTAATCCTTGCCGACCACGTTGCCCTTGTTCTGGTCGATACGGTTTTGCGCGGCAACCACCCTCCACAGTGCGCCCGCGCTCCAGTTGTCTTCGGTATAGGTCAGACCGAAGCGTGCATCCAGCGGCGGCATCTGCGGCAGGGCCGAACCGTCGCTGCTGTTCTTGCCCCAGGCGTAGGCCAGGGTCGCATCGGCTTTCCAGTTATCGGTGAGCTTGTACGCGGCACCGAGTTCACCGCCCATGATGCGCGCGTCGATGTTTTCGGCGCGCGAGCTGCTCATGCCCATCATTCCCGGGGTGTAATCGAAGAGGATGTAATCACGCACCACGCCGATATAGCCCGAAGCCCAGGCTTCGAGCTCGGCGCTCTTGTAGTTCACGCCGAAGTCGAGCTGCGTGGTTTTTTCCGGTTTGATCGAATCGAACGCATTGACCGAGCCTAGCGGGCCGCTGCTTGCCGAGAACAGCTCCCAGTAATCCGGAAAGCGTTGCGCGTGACCGAGGCCGGCGTAGAGCGTGGTCGGGCTGTCAGCGAGGTCATGCTCGTAACGCACGAAACCGCTGGGCAGGGTGTCGGCGCGAGTGTCGTCGGCGGTGGGGTTCGGTCGGCTCATCATTCCCGAGTCGCTGGTCTGCCGGTAATCCTTGGCCGAAGCGCGGTCAACGCGGGCACCGGTGATCAACCGGTCACGGTCAGCGGCGTACCAGGTCATCTCGCTGAACACACCGTAGTTATGGAAATCGGCGTCCTTGCTGTAGGGCAGATCCTTGTAGGTATCGATGCCCATCGAACTGCGCTCACGGTGCTCGTTGGTCTGTGCGTCGAGGCCGGTGATCAACTGAATATCGGCCCAGCGCCAGGTCGCCTTGACCCGCGCGCCGAGGGTACGGCGATCGACATTGGACGCCATCGGCCCCGCCATCATGCCGGTGCCGGACGGCGTGCGCAGGGTGTAGTTGTCCATCACGTGGTCGGCGTAGTTGTAGTAGACCTGTGCTTCGAGTTTCTCCAGCACGTCAGTGATGTTGGATTTTTCGAAGCGCAGACCGAGGCTTTCGCGCAGGAACTGCGAACCGTCCATGCCGCGCCCGGCGTAGCGCGCCTCACCGTCACCCTTGCCGGCGGTGAGTTCGATCAGAGTGTCGGCGTCCGGGGTCCAGCCGAGCACGACGTCACCGTTCCATTTGTCGTAGCGCGAGGCAACGATGTCGTTGTTGCCGTCGCGGTAATCGTCGGAATGCGCGGTGTTGCCGATCACCCGCACATAGCCGAGCGGACCACCGGCAGCGGCGTCGACGACCTTGTCGAAACGTCCGTGGGAGCCGGCCAGCATGCTCGCGTTCACCCGCGTGCCGAGTTCGCCGAAGCTTTCCGGTTCACGATCAAACAACACCGTACCGGCCGATGCGCCCGGGCCGTAAAGCACGGTTTGCGGGCCTTTGATCACGGTGAGTTTGTCGTAGGTTTCCGGCGAGATGTACGAGGTCGGCGCGTCCATCCGGCCCGGGCAGGCGCCGAGCATCATGCTGCCGTTGGTGAGGATGTTCAGACGCGAGCCGAACATGCCGCGCAGCACCGGATCGCCGTTGGTGCCGCCGTTACGCACCAGCGCAAAGCCCGGAATGGTCTTCAGATAATCGCCACCGTCGCTGGCCGGCACCGGTTGGCGCGGGTCCTTGGGATTGGTGACGATGGTCAATGGCGAGCGCGGTGCAATCGCAGTGATCACCGTTGGGCTCAATTCCTGGTCGTGACCGACGTGATCATCGGCCAGCACCAGCGGGGACAGCAGGACGCCGCAAAGGACGGCGGTAGCGTGCCTGAAACGAATCCGTGATTCGTTCAAAGCGAAGGACCCCGGGGCAGCACCCGAGCGTGGAACAGCAGCAAACCTGGACATGACAATTTCCATCAAACAGTCGTAAACGACACGGCCGGCAGCCTGAAGCTGTCTTCTCAACCGTGTGCAATCAGAGGTGGGTGTTTACGCTGCGATGGGCGGTGCGCGGCTGCGGGCGCCGGGGAAAAAGGTCTGCCGGGCATGGCCCAGACGCGGGGAGGGTGGAGTAAAGGTATTCGGCAGTGGGATATTGAAGGCGATGAAATCGCCGCCACCGGTCAGCGCCGGGCAATTGAACAACAGGCTGCAGTAGCCGCACTTTTCCCATAGCACGTGGTGCGAGGATTGTGGCGGGCAGTGTTCGGCGTTCGGTTTCGCGTCATGCCCGGAGTGATCCATGCCGGGCATGTCCATCGACATGTCCATGCTCATCGGCATCGAAGTCGAGGCGTGTTGATCCATCGGCATCGACTGAGAAATCAGTGGGCCGATGAAGATCATCAACATGGCGAACAGGGCGATCCAGCTGCCGCGAGTCAGTGTTTGTGTCTGACGGCGTTGCCGGGTGGGCCTGGCGCTGAGCGGGCGCATGGGCGGAATCTGCCGAAAGGCTTACTGAGCGTGCGCGTGGGCCTGCGTGGTTTCCGGCGGCTTCTTCTGCACCGAGACTTCGACGGTAACGTCACCGGCCTTCTCGAAATGCATTGTCAGCGGGAAGCGTTTGCCGTCGCTGAGCAGGCTGCGATCGGTCGGGTTGAGGAGCATCACGTGATAGGCCATCGGTGCAAACGTCACATTACCGCCAGCCGGAATCTCCACGCTCGGCACTTGCTGCATTTTCATCAGGTCGCCCTGCATCACGTGTTCGTGCAGCTGCGCTTCTGGAGCAATCGGCGAGTCGACGCTGAGCAGGCGGTCATCCGTCTTGCCGGCGTTGTGAATGATGAAATAGGCGGCGACCGTCGGCGCATTAGGTGGCAGTTCCTGCGACCACGGATGAGCGATTTCCAGCTCGCCCGCCTTGTATTCATGGGCATGGGCAAAGCACGCCGGCAACAGCAGCGCAGCGACGATGATGAGTTTGTTCAACATGGCAGTTCTCCAGAACGATTTGAAACGCAGGTCAATTGCGCGAACAAATCACACCAGAGGGGAGGCGCGGGGATTGAGACTCGGCCATTGCTGGCGCGGTGTCGGGGTTTGCAGGGCGGCGGGCGCGACGCTGCGATTACTTTCGTAGCGGGCGAAATACAGCTGCGGCGAATGCCCCGGCAACGCCACCAGTGGCGCAGAGCCCGAGCAACACCAGCAATGCTGCATGTTCGAATGCGAGTCTTTGAGCGGAGTTTTTTGATCGGTGGTGCCGATGTCGATCGCCACCATCTTCGTCCCGCTGCCGGTGCAGAAACTGCCCCAGAGCAACTGTTCGGCCGGTGAACTGGCCGCCTGCGCCATCGCGCCCGTCATCGGCATGGCGAGCATGTTGAACAGCACCGCAAAGCAGGCGATCCAGGCAAATGCTAGCCGTTGTCGGTTCATGGGACAGATCCATTGGGTGGGCGATCAGGCGCGGGCTATTTAGCCTGATCAGGGCCGATAAGTAAAAAAGCGTCGTGCGGTTTGGTGTCGCAGCGCCTTCACAGTGTTACGGCATGCAATCGCAAACCCAGAGCCTTCATGACTTTCATGATAGTTGCGAATTCGGGATTGCCAGTGCTACTCAGCGCTTTATAAAGACTTTCGCGGCCCAAACCTGCATCCCGCGCCACTTGTGTCATGCCTTGAGCTCGGGCGATGTCATTGAGTGCTGCACGAATCAGAACGCCATCGCCTTCATCGTCGTCAAAACAGGCATCCAGATATGCCGCCATATCCTCGGGAGTCTTGAGGTACTCGGCGGCGTCAAAACGGGCGAATTCTTCGCTCATGATTTACTCCTCATTTCCGATGCTATGAGCCATTTGCACGGCGCGTTTGATATCTCTCTTTTGTGTCGATTTGTCGCCCCCGATCAGCAGCAGATAAATCACGTCGCCTTTGCGTGTGAAGTACATCCTGTAACCAGGGCCGTAATGAACACGCATTTCATAAACAGTGTCACCGACGAACCCGCAATCGCCAAAGTTGCCATTTTCGGCTGTTTTAATTCTGGAGATGATTCGGCCTTTCCCTTTGATGTCTTTCAAGGAGTCGAGCCATTCGGAAAATATGCGGGATCGTTCAAAAGCGATCATGTCGGGATCGTATTCCTTGGGATACAAGCTGGCAAGCCGCTTTTGTCGGCTGTCTACTTGTCGGGATTAAAGGAACCGAAGTATTGGG
Source organism: Pseudomonas sp. PB106 (assembly GCF_009764645.1). Taxonomy (GTDB): domain Bacteria; phylum Pseudomonadota; class Gammaproteobacteria; order Pseudomonadales; family Pseudomonadaceae; genus Aquipseudomonas. The sequence goes on along the minus strand of NZ_RWIM01000020.1, from coordinate 28,151 downwards.
GGGAGGGTGTAGTGAAAAACAGTCGGCTGCGTCCTCAAAAATTGCAGGTAAATTCGCAAATAAATTCGAAGTCAGGAAAAGTCTGACGTCGTCAGGGCTTCAAGGACTTCAGACGCTGATCGAAACTCCCGATCAATCCCCGGCAACCCCGGCCGCTTCAACACCAGCACCGGCACCCCACGCTCGCGCGCGACTTCCAGCTTCGGCTCGGTGGCGGTGCTGCCGCTGTTCTTGCTGATCAGCACATCGATCTGCCGTCGTTCGAACAGCGCTCGCTCATCCTCCAGCAGAAACGGCCCACGGGCGCCGATCACTTCGCAGCGTTCGTTGCCGGGATAGACGTCGAGGGCGCGCAGGGTCCAGAACTGCTCGACTGGGATTTCGTCGAGGTGTTGCAGCGGTTCGCGGCCGAGGGTGAACAGCGGTCGGCGAAACGGCTTGAGCGCAGTGATCAGTTCGGCCCAGTCGCTGACTTCGCGCCAGTCGTCACCCGGCTGCGGCTGCCAGGCCGGACGGCGCAGAGCCCAGCAGGGAATGCCGCTCAGGTTGGCGGCGGTCGCCGCGTTCTGGCTGATTTGTGCGGCGTACGGGTGCGTGGCGTCGAGCAGCAGATCGATGCCTTCGTCACGAATGAATTGCGCCAGACCTGCAGCGCCACCGTAGCCGCCGACGCGCACCTGACAGCTCAGATCGGTCGGGACCCGGCCAACGCCCGCCAGACTGTAAATATGTTCCGGCCCCAGTGTGCGGGCGATGGCCAGCGCTTCAGTCACGCCGCCAAGCAGCAAAATCCGCTTCATGCAAAACCTCCGGCATGCCCGACGATGCCACCCTGACGATCAATCGCAAACACCTCGACCTGCACCTGCGCCGGCACCACGCTGCGGGCGAATTCCAGGGCATGGCGACAGACTTCATCTCCGAGTGCGATCCCCGCTGCGCTGGCCATCGCCAATGCCTGCTGACTGGTATTGGCCTCACGAATGCCTTGCTGCAGCACTTCATTCGCGCCAATCGCCGCCGCCCACTCAGCCAATTGCGGCAAGTCGATACTCGAGTGTCGCGAGTGCAGATCCATATGCCCGGCCGCGAGTTTGCTGATCTTGCCGAAACCACCGCACAGGCTGAGTTTATCCACAGGCACTTTGCGCAGATGCTTGAGCACGGCGCCGACAAAATCGCCCATTTCGATCAGGGCGATTTCCGGCAGGTTGTAGACCCGCCGCATGGTGTCTTCGCTGGCGTTACCGGTGCACGCGGCAATGTGCAGATAGCCGTTGGTTTTCGCCACATCGATGCCCTGATGAATCGAGGCAATGTAGGCCGCGCAGGAGAACGGCCGGACGATGCCGCTGGTGCCGAGGATCGACAAGCCACCGAGAATGCCCAGACGTGGGTTCATGGTTTTCAACGCCAGTGCTTCTCCGCCCTCGACGTTGACCGTCACGTCGAAACCGCCGCCATAACCGGTTTCGGCGGCGAGCAGCGTCAAGTGATCGCTGATCATTTTGCGGGGCACCGGGTTGATCGCCGGTTCGCCGACACCCAGTACCAGTCCCGGTCGGGTCACGGTGCCAACCCCGGCGCCGGCATTGAATCGAATCCCTGGTTCGGCCAGCAGCCGAACCCGCGAGTAGAGCAGGGCGCCGTGGGTGACGTCGGGATCGTCGCCCGCATCCTTGATCGTCCCGGCCTCGGCGCCGTCGTCGGTCAGGCGGCAAAACTCCAGGCGCATTTGCACCTGTTTGCCTTTGGGCAGAACGATCTGTACGGCATCCGCCGACTGCCCGCCGAGCAACAGGCGCGCGGCGGCGAGGCTGGTGGCGGTGGCGCAGCTGCCAGTGGTCAGGCCACTGCGTAACGGCGCGGGTTGTTCGGCGGTTTCGTCACGCATCGAGGGGTTTGACCAGATCGAGCAGGGTGATCGGCAACGCCTGCCGCCAAGTGTCGAATTCGCCGAGCGGTTGCGCCTGAGCGACATGGATGCGCGTCAGCTCGCCGCCATACTGTTCGCGCCAGTTCATCAAGGTGAGTTCGCTTTGCAGGGTCACCGCGTTGGCCACCAGTCGGCCGCCGGGTTTGAGTTGTGCCCAACAGGTTTCGAACACACCCTCACGCGTCACGCCGCCGCCGATGAAAATCGCGTCCGGGCGTTCCAGGCCGGCCAGCGCCTGCGGGGCCTTGCCGCGAATCAATTGCAAGCCGGGGACGCCCAAGGTGTCGCGGTTGTGTTCGATCAACTGCTGACGACCGTCATCGGCTTCGATGGCCAAGGTGCGACAGCTCGGGTGCGCGCGCATCCATTCGATGCCGATCGAGCCGCTGCCGGCGCCGACGTCCCAGAGCAGTTCGCCGGGGGTCGGCGCGAGGCGGGCGAGGGTGATGGCGCGCACGTCGCGTTTGGTCAATTGGCCGTCATGCCGGAAGGCGGAGTCGGGCAGACCGGCGAGGCGCGTCAGGCCGCTGATGCCGGTGTCGGCCAGGCACTCAAGGGCGATGACGTTGAGATCGGCTGTCGGCGCGTCGTTCCAGGCGTTGGCGTTGCTGTCGATGCGCCGCTCGGCGTCGCCGCCCAGGTGCTCCAGAACAGTCATCCGGCTCGAACCAAACCCACGTTCGCGCAGCAATTGCGCGACCGCCGCCGAGCTCTGGCCGTCGTTGCTCAGCAACAACAGGCGCACACCACTGAACAGCAGCGCATTGAGCGCCGCCAGCGGACGGGCGACCAGCGATAGCGTCACCACGTCCTGCAACGGCCAGCCGAGTCGGGCGGCAGCCAGTGAACAGGACGACGGTGCGGGCAGGATCAACATCTCGTCGCTCGGCAACTGCCGTGCAAGGCTGGCACCGACGCCGTAGAACATCGGATCACCGCTGGCCAGCACGCACACTGCCTCGCCACGCCGCTCCAGCACCGGAGTGAGGGAAAACGGGCTGGGCCACAACTGGCGCTCGCCGCGAATGCACACCGGCAACAAGTCCAGTTGACGCTGGCCACCGACGATCCGCGAGGCGGCCATCAGGGCACGCCGGGCGTTTTTGCCCAGTCCTTTAAAGCCGTCTTCAGCGATGCCTACAACCGTCACCCAGGGGGCCATACCGTTCCTCAATCGTGCGCTTTCATTATCCGGCGACATGATAACGCGGCGCTTGCCAACTGGCTGCTTCCAATTCTTGAACACCCATCGACATCAATTGTTTTGGTTGTTTTTTTTGAAGTTGTTTTGATGTTGTTAGTCTTCTTGAAATGGGATGCTATTTATAAGAAGGCCGCCCGCGAAAGTTGGTCAACGGACAGTGGATGTTAAGTATTGATATTAATGGGGTGGAAGTATGAGTGAGGTGCGGCAGTACCCAAGTGCACTATCTGATGGAGTCGCTTCAGCCGTAATGGGAGGTAATTTGTTGTCTTTCCTTCCAGGCGTCGCCAAAGCAGATCAGCGGTTCATCAAGGACAGTATGCGTTGGGCGGAACATAAAGCGGACCTGCGCCATAACCGGCAGAGGGGATCAGCGGAGTGGTTCGAGTTTTACTCCGGCGTGATGTGGTCGGTTGGTTGGAGTTTGGAGGATCAGCCGGTAATAGTCGCCGACAAGGATTTTTCAGGGAACGTTCCTGACGTTTGGGCGAAGTCGGTCTCGCGGCTCATCAGTCGGTCGAAGGTCGCTGCGATGAAAGAGACTTTTCAATTGCTTGAACTTAATCCGACGGGAATCGATGTGTTGGCAGACGATACACGTGCGTGGGGCGATTTTCGTTTTTCCCCGGCAGAGTACAACATGCATGGAGAGTTGGAGATCGTCATCAGTAGTGTTCGTCTGCTGGATGTCAATTGGAGCTCCGATTATCTGTTCTGGAATATACGACATGCGGGGTCGCAACTTGATATGCAGTCCCGGCGCTTCGTGATTAAGTCGCAACAGATGAATGAGCGCCGCGACGCCTTAAGCGCTGCCGTGCTGGATATGCGGCTCAAGGAGATCGAGTTGACGCGGTAAGTTGAAGTTTGGTGCAGCAGTAAGGCGATGTGTCGTACAGCCCTGCTTCGTGATTTGAAATCAATTGAATGGAATGTAAGTTGATTGGTTTTTGTTTGAGAGTTAAGTTGGTTTTACGCCAAGATGGCGTCTAATAATTGCATGGAATCTTAGTAATGACTCAACTAAATGAACAAGTAGTTTCTGCGGATCAACGTGTAGCGTTAATTGCAGAGTGTAATGAATTTATCGCTGCGCAGCCTGTGTTGAAAGCGCGCGCATTCCGCGCTGCCGCCGATCTGCCAATCGACAAGGATGAGCTGAACGCGGCCATTATGGGCTCGGGTATCGCAGGGTTCGATGCGAGCATGTCCAAGCGCAGCAAGCGTATCGTCAAGAACACCTATATGTACGCTGATCTGGTTGCCTTGCTGAAGTTTCCGGCGGCCAGTCAAAAACAACTGCGCTACAACGAGTTTATGCGGCTGATGAAGTTGGCGGGATGGTTCGCCTTTAGCCAACCGTATAATCGCTACAGCGCATCTTCGCAGAAACTCACCATGGACAATGTTGCATTGGGCATTATCCATACAGCGATTGGTGCTGCCGTCGGGCAAGGGCAAGCGGCATTGAAAGTACTGTCTTCGGTTGCTGATGCAACCATGGAAGCGCTGAAGAGCGAGCCTGAAGCTTTGAAGCTTTTCGAAAACAACTCGAAAAAAGCCCAAGGTGGCAACTTCTGCATGTCCAGCGCCCTGGAAGATGCCGACGGTGGCATCACTATGGCCGTGGCAGCCGTGCAATACCTCGCTACCGCCCAACCGACCAAGGTTTTGTTTGTGGAGTGGAGCACTTCTCAGGTTGAAATCTATAACGGTGCAGCCACCATGCACATGGATGAAGAGGATTACATGATGGTCGAACCGCTGCTTGTCAAAGCGTTGACCGAACAGCGTGAAAAAGCGCTGAGCTATGAGTTCGGCACCAAGCGCTGATTCTAAATAAAGCCAGAGATGACCCTCTCTGGCTTTTCAGGAAGATAAAAAATGAACACAAAGTTTGAAATTTTCGTGTGTGCTGGCGCGGTCATTCTGGTGGCGGATGAACTGTCAGACGCCGACCGGTCCGACAGCCTGGATGCGCTACTGTATTCGCAAACGGTCGCCGCTCATAAAGCTGCCGACATGCGCGACGCCGATACATGGATACACGCCAACAAGGTGGCAATGAGAGCCACCGGTGCCATGTTGTCGGATAATCCCAGCGGCAATCTCCCGATCACAGTGCTTGAAAACTTTACCTTGCTGGAGTTGACGACAAGACTCTTGCACCTGTGGGTTCCCGCGACGGCACCCTGCGTGCGCGCTTCGACGGTGGAGTTGCAATTGAATCAAGCATTAGCCACCGCTGCCAATGAGCAACTTCAGCAGCATGTCTTGCTGGGGGGGAAATGGATAAGGTTTATCCTGGGTTTTGTTTCGGCAGGAACCGTAATAACCACAATCACGCTGTCTTTCGAGGTTGCAGACAGCGTTATCGACAATGTCATGCAGCACCGTTTCAGTCGTGAAAGTATTCCGGGTAACGTTTTTGTCGAAGGTTACAGGGCGCTGGTGGATCCCGAGGACTATGATTTTTCCCGGGCAAAGATCATCTCGTTGTTGGGCGAACGCCGCCAAGAGCAGATCATCGCATTGTCTTGAAAAGCGCCAGCGGGTAATGCCTCTCCTGTGATTATCGCGGGAATTGCCTGACAAGCCGACGGGCAGACTTTTCATGCCACCGGACAAAGCAGGCATAATACCGCGCCTTCCCCCAAGCAGCCGGTCAGCCCCTTGAACGAACGCCCGATGTCCACCGCCTTACGCCCCTCGGCCTGCCCGGGGTTGTTGCGTATTGTCCAGGCGCTGGACGGCGGCATTTGTCGGATCAAGCTCAATGGCGGCTCGATCAGCGCCGATCAGGCCGACGTGGTGGCCGATGCCGCTGAGCGGTTTGCCGGCGGGGTGATCGAGGCGACCAACCGGGGCAATCTGCAGATCCGTGGCATTGGCCAGCAATCCGCTGAACTGATCGACCTTTTGCTGGCTGCCGGTCTCGGCCCCAAAAGCGCGGCCGGTGATGATGTGCGCAACCTGATGCTCAGCCCTGCCGCCGGGATCGACCGGCAGATGCACTTCGACACCCGTGTCCTCGCCGAACAGATCCTCGATACCCTGCAAAGCCATCCGCGCTTTCATGAGTTGAGCGCCAAGTTCGCCGTGCAACTGGATGGCGGTGAAGCGCTGGCGATGCTCGAGCATCCACATGATCTGTGGTTGTCGGCGTTTGAGCGTGAAGGCGAGACATTAGTGGCGTTCGGTCTGGCCGGATGCCCAACGGGTCCTGCACTCGGCGCTGTGGCGCTGGAAAACGCTCACGCGCTGGTGGTTGCAGTGCTGGAATTGTTCCTTGATCTGGCTCGCCCGGAGCACACGCGGATGCGCCACCTGCTCGATGAATTGCCTATATCAGCCTTTCTCGAACAACTCAAAACCCGCGTGCAGATAAATGCAGTCATAGCCTGGCAACGTGCACCAGCCGCTCAAGGTCTGCACATCGGTGCTTACCCGCAAACCCGCTCGGGCGAGGTCTACGTCGGTGCAGTTCCACCGCTGGGGCGTCTCGATCCTTCAATGCTGCGCGGCATTGCCCGACTGGCGCGCCAGTTCGGCGACGCAACGCTGCGCTTCACGCCCTGGCAAAGTCTGTTGCTGCCGAATGTCAAAGAGACCAACGCCAGCGCAGTCCTCAAGGGCTTTGAACGACTGAACCTGTTGAGCCGAGCGAGCGAGCCGTTGGCACACCTGATCGCCTGCACTGGTTCCGCCGGGTGCGTCAAGGGAGTGGCCGATACCAAACAGGACGCGGGTCATCTGGCGACGTTGCTGCCCTCGGCACTCGACGTGCACCTCTCCGGTTGCCGACGTTCCTGCGCCGCTGCCCACTGTGCCTCGACGACCTTGCTGGCCGTCAGTCCCGGTCATTACGACCTCTATTTTCGCGATGCAGCGCAACCGGGTTTCGGCGCGTTGCACGCACGCAACCTTACTATTGAAGCGGCCGCGACTTTGCTCGCCGGTCGCGCTCGGAGCCCCATCGATGCTTGATTACATCCGCGACGGTCAGGAGATCTATCGCAACTCCTTCGCGATCATTCGCCGCGAAGCCAATCTGGCGCGCATTCCGGCCGATCTGGAAAAACTCGCGGTGCGGGTGATCCACGCCTGCGGCATGGTCGAGGCAGTCGACGGTTTGCAGTTCTCCGAAGGCGCGGGCAAGGCGGGACGCGATGCGCTGGCCGCCGGTGCGCCGATTCTCTGTGATGCGCGCATGGTCTCCGAAGGCGTGACCCGCGCACGTCTGCCGGCCAACAACGAAGTCATCTGCACCCTGCGCGATGACAGCGTGCCAGAACTGGCGCGTGAACTGGGCAACACCCGTTCCGCCGCTGCGCTGGAGCTGTGGCGTCCACACCTGGAAGGCAGTGTGGTGGTGATTGGCAACGCGCCGACCGCACTGTTTTACCTGCTGGAAATGCTCGACGCCGGCGCCCCGAAACCGGCGCTGATCCTCGGCTTCCCGGTGGGCTTCGTCGGCGCTGCTGAATCGAAAGCCGCGCTCGCCGCTGACAGCCGTGGCGTGCCGTTCGTGATCATGCAGGGCCGCCTCGGCGGTAGCGCGATGGCCGCCGCCGCGGTCAATGCCCTCGCCACGGAGATCGAATGATGCAGGCCAAAGGACGTTTGATTGGCCTGGGCGTCGGCCCCGGTGATCCGGAACTGATTACCGTCAAGGCCCTGCGCCTGCTGCGCGAATCACCGGTGGTGGCGTACTTCGTCGCCAAGGGCAAGAAAGGCAATGCATTCGGCATCATCGAAGCGCATTTGCAGGACGCGCAAAACCTGTTGCCGCTGGTGTACCCGGTAACCACAGAAGTGCTGCCGGCGCCGCTCTCCTATGAACAGGTCATCAGCGACTTCTACGATGAAGCCGCCGAAACCGTGGCCGCGCATCTGGATGCCGGTCGCGATGTGGCGGTGATCTGTGAAGGCGACCCGTTCTTCTACGGTTCCTACATGTACCTGCATGATCGCCTCGCCACGCGTTATGAAGCGCAAGTGGTGCCGGGTGTCTGCTCGATGCTGGGTGGCGCTTCGGTGTTGGGTGCGCCGCTGGTGTATCGCAATCAGAGCCTATCGGTGCTTTCCGGCGTGTTGCCGCACGAAGAATTGAAACGCCGTCTCGCCGATGCCGATGCGGCGGTGATCATGAAGCTGGGGCGCAACTTCCCCAAGGTGCGGCAGGTGCTGGAAGAACTCGGTCTGGCCGAACGGGCCCTGTACGTTGAGCGCGCAACCATGGCCAATCAGAAGATCGTGCCGATGGATCAAGTCGAACCGATGTCCTCGCCGTACTTCTCGCTGATCATTGTCCCGGGCGAACGGTGGCAAGGCTGATGACTAAATCCACACCCGCCATCGTCATTCTCGGCCAGAGCGCGCTGTCCACGGCTCGGCGCATTCAGCAGGTCTATCCGGCGGCGCAGATCCATGGTCTTGCCGGTCGGGTTGAAGGCGCCGACTGCAGCTATCAGGAATTCGGCGCGACCCTGCGTGCGCTGTACCAACAAGACACGCCGATCATTGCCCTGTGTGCGGCGGGCATTGTCATCCGCACCTTGGCGCCGTTGCTGATCGAGAAGGGCGCGGAGCCTGCGGTGCTCGCCGTGGCCGAAGACGGCAGCACCGTGGTGCCGCTGTTGGGCGGACTCGGCGGGGTGAACGTCATGGCGCGCAAGATCGCTGACGCCCTGCAAGTGTCGGCGGCCATTACCACCAGTGGCGAACTGCGTTTCGGCACCTGTCTGCTCAATCCACCGAGCGGTTATGCGCTGGCGGACCTCGAGCAGGGCAAGCGCTTTGTTTCCGATCTGCTGGCCGGACACAGCGTACGCATCGACGGCGCGGCGCCGTGGCTGGATCAGGCGCAGTTGCCGGAAGATCCGCAGGCGCAGCATTCGATTCATGTCAGCAGTGCTGAACGTGAAGCCAGCGCCAACGAATTATTGATCCATCCGCGCAGTGTCGCAGTGGCGGTCAGTGCGGACGTCGCTGATCTGTCGAGCGCCATTCGCACAGCGTTGCAGCAGACGAAAGTCGCGCAGCAATCACTCGCCTGTCTGCTGGCGGCTGACCATGAGATGGCCTCGGCGAGTCTGCGCGAGGCCGCGCTTGAACTGGGCGTGGCGCTGCGTTTCGTTGCTGCGCAAAGTGACCTCGAAGCCCTGGCGACAGTGGCCATGCCGGCGGCGAAGGTCGTCCGCGCGAACGGCCTGGCCATTGCGATTGCCGAGCTGCCGTTGGACGTTGCGAGCATCGGTCGGCCTCGCGGGCGTCTCGCGGTGATCGGCCTCGGCCCCGGTGCTGCCGAACTGATGGTGCCTGCCGTCAAAGCCGAATTGGCCCGCTGCACCGACGTGCTCGGCTATGAAACCTACGTACGCATGGCCGGCCCGTTCCGCGACGATCAAGTGCAGCACTGCACCGACAACCGCGAAGAGATGCAGCGCGCCCGTCACGCCTTCCGGCTGGCAGCCGAGGGCCGTTCGGTGATCGTGGTGTCGTCCGGTGACCCCGGCGTGTTTGCCATGGCGGCGGCGGTGCTTGAAGCGCTGCACGAATCGGACGATCCGGCCTGGCACAGTGTCGATCTGGAAATCCTGCCGGGTGTTTCCGCCTCGCTTGCCACCGCCGCTCAGGCCGGTGCACCGCTGGGTCATGATTTCTGTGTGATGTCGCTGTCGGACAACCTCAAACCGTGGTCGATCATCGAGAAACGCCTCGATCTGGCTGCCGAGGCGGATCTGGCGCTGGCCTTCTACAACCCGATCTCCCGCGCCCGTCCGTGGCAACTGGGGCGAGCACTGGAAATCGTCGCGCAGCACCGTCGACCGGAAACACCAGTGGTACTGGGGCGGGACATCGGTCGGCCAGGGCAAACGTTACGCACCACGACGTTGGGGGCGTTAACGCCGGATCAAGTGGACATGCGCACGATGGTGTTGATCGGATCATCCACCACTTGCACCTTCCCTCGGGTCACTGGCGGGGATTGGGTCTACACGCCGCGCTGGTATGGAGAACGTCCGGCGTCATGACGAATAACAAGCTGTGTTTCATCGTAGTTGATTGTTTTACCTGTTGTTATCAGTAAGTTTTATTTGTTTGTTCTATATCAAGGCTGCGGATCGCAAGGTTCGCGGCCTTTTTTATTGTTGGAATAAAGTTTTGAAGTTGTTTGTTTTGTGATGGCTGTTACGGGGCAGTTGTTGGTTCATGTTTCCTGGGAAATATTCTGATCTTCTTCCGGTTTGAGTGTGAGTGTGTTTGGCGGTAGTTTTCGCCGCAGCAACGCTCGCTGTTTACAGGGAGGAAAAGCTGTCTGTAGGACAGCTCTTTTCAGTTTGCTGTTTTTAATAGTGCAATGCTCACGCTGCCGCTTGGCGGTCAGCGTGTGTCTGCCTGTCATTTAAAGTACCAGGAGTGAGTTGATATGGCTGTCGCTGAATTAAATACAAGCAGTGCGATGGATTTTGTTACATCAGAATCATTTGCACTGTTAAAAAAAGAATTGGCCGGCTTGTCCGAGACTGCAGAGTATCTCGAACTTGATCGATATTTTAAGGGCGCCAACGAACATTCCGAGGCCTCTGAAAAAGTATTGCCGGTCAAACTTTTCCAGCAAGCGCTCGACGCACTGGTGCAGCGGATGGCCGTTCCCCTGTCGCCGGCATTCAAACAGATTCATGCGGATGTTGGTCAGTACACCGCGCGGTTTGCGCGGATGGTTGAAATGCTCAGCGGTGTGGCAGAGCCGGTGCCGAAAATCATGCATTTCGTCTGGGTGGGTGGCAGTGAAGTCGGGGTGAACCAGCGCGATTACATCAACATCTGGCGTCAGGTGCTGAAAGCGGAGGGTTATCGCTTCAATTTGTGGTACGACAGTGATGCGTTGCTGGCCTTCGAAACCAATAAGGTGATTGTTGAAAGTGCCAGGCTGCATGCGATGGAAAACGGTGGCGCACAGTCTGATTCGCCAGTCGCCTTGTCGTTGATGATCGAAGAGCGTGCGCGGGTTCTGAAGCGACAAATGGCCGAGTATCTGGCACAGCCGCAGTGGGCGAACCGGGCCGACGAGGCGCGGATTGAACTGCTGGTCAACCACTATGGCAAGGATCGAGCGACCCTCCAGGCTTTCCGCAAAAAATGCCTGGATAGCCATCTGGCGATGGCCGACGAGTACTTGCGCTTGCGCGATGTGCGCGCGGAATTCGCCGATCACTACCTTCATGATGTTTACCAGCGAGAACTGGCCCTGCGTGGCAACTTCGCTGCGGCCAGTGATGTGGCACGATTGCAGGCTGAATATCTGGAGGGTGGGCGCTACAGTGATATGGACTACTTGCCACCGTTGCGCGACAGCCTTGGTGGTGTCGATGTCAGCGGTTTTAAGGACGAGCAGAGGATCGGCCTCCTGCAGTTGTTGCTTAACCATGACGACGGACTCATGCCCGGGCGCGACCGTCAACGTTATCGAGACACGACAGGCCAGATCCCTGCCGAGCATCGGGAAGCGCTTCTTGCCTTCGCCCAGAGCAAGCCCGGGGCCCGGGAGATTTTCGTGGCACCGAAGCAAACCTCGGTTCCTCTGAATGGCTTTCGCATGGGTACGTCCTATGGCAACGGCACTGCAGGCGAGATGAATGCACATACCCTCGCGCATCCGGGCAGCCAAATGGTCGAGTCCGTCATGCAGCAAATCCGTCATAACTATGACTGTCTGTATGAAGTCGAACGGCAGTTGCTTGCTCAAGGCATTGGCTACAGTGATCAAAATCAAGTCTTTAATGTCACTGCGCAAGTTATCGAGAACATGCAGGCCGAAGGAAGGTCCAATAATAATCCAGCCAATCTGGCTCGGGCTATCAGTGAATATTATCAAGACGGCATTCGTGTCGGCGCCCGTGGCACTATTGATCTCACCGGGCCCGGGGCCAGCGCGGGCGGGTTAATCCGCTATGTCAAATCAAAACTTCTGCCAGACTATGAAACCGTTATTCGTAATCACTTGAAACTGGGTGAGGGTTATAACATCTACACTGAAGAGGAGATGATCTCCGGCTGGACGGTTAATGGTGATGCGCAAGCGTGGCTCATCAAGGAAAAAGAAAAATTTGCCAGCGGCAAGTTGGTGTCGCGTTATGCCGGCAATCTGACTGAGTTACTCAAAGAGAACACACTGACGTTCAAGCGCGGCTGGCCAGTGGTCGAAGGGCGCCCGGTGTTGTCGACGCCGATATTGCAACATTTACTGGATCAACTCGGTGAGCCGTTTATCCGCGCGATGAATGACAGATTGAGCGGCGAAATCGCCTTCAATCGAGTTTTCTCTCTGAGTCTGGAGCAACGTCAGCAAATCGCAGCCCAAGGAACGGCCGATCTGCCCCGCTCGATCGGTGCTGAAGCGCTGAACAACTTCAACGAGACGTTGACCTTGATCGCGGCCGACAAATTACCCATGGAACATCTGAGCCCGCTGCATCGTGTGGTACTCGGGGACTTGTTCGGCGCCGGGACTTTGGACGACAAAGGGTTTGCCCTGGCATGGGAAAAGGCTGGCAAGTTCGCTCGTGATACTCAAGATCGAGGTGTCAGCGGGCGTTACGAGCAACTGGTGCAAATGCTGCGCGACAGTCACTCGCCGGCCTTTACGCTGGGACTCAAAACACCTTCTCCAGAGCCTGCGTTGTCGCAGCGTTCGGCGGGACTCAAGGCCCAGGCATTTGTCGAACCGTTGAGCACGCGTCAGTGGGGTGAACACGTTGCGCGGATCGAAGCGATAGCCCGCAATGAGTATCGGTCGTCAATTCTTCAGCGAGGCGGCGGCGTGCGCCAGTTGATGAGCGAAGCCAAGGCAGTTTCCGCCAAGCTGCTGCCTCAAGACTTGCTGTTGCAGGGGGCTGGCGATCCGGGCCGGCGCTGCTATCCCTTGGCACTGACCATGGCGGCGGCCCTGGAAAAAGGCTACGCCGCGCAACGCACCTTGGTCGGCCGTATGGCCAGTGCAGGCATTGGCGTTAATGACCCTCAGAGCGCGGAGATGTTGCTTATCCTCGATGAGCTGCGCAGCGTGCCCATGGCGGAATTCGGAGAGAAGCGGGGTGCGGTCAGTCTTGCGACGGTGATGGATGCATTGGTCGCCAAATCCGGTAATCGCAGCCTGATGATCAACACCGACAATCACTCGATGCTGGTGGCCAAAGTTGTGGACGAGGGACGCTCCGAATGGCTTTTTTATGATCCCAACTTCGGTCTCTACGCGTTTGAGCAGTCTATCGATTTGCACAAAGCCATCGAGCGCTTCCTTGCTCAGGAGGCGATTGCTGGACTCTACGGTATCGGCGAAGGGGGGCAGACGCCGTTCAACCTGATCGAGCTCGACGGCAGAAAAATTGCCGAAAGGATTTTACCTTCGAAGAACAAGGTCGGAAATTTACTGAACAGCCAGCCATTGGTCGCGGGCGAAACCTCGCAGTCCTGGCAACATCATGCGGCACTGCGTACGCGTGCGTTGTCCGAGAACGCGCGACTAGGGCGTGGTATCGCCCAGGTGGAAGGCGTTAATTGGGCCTTCACGATCGACGCGGCAACTCGGCAACTGAGTCAGGAGCAAAAATTGCCCGCCGAATTCGTGCCGCTGTACGACACGGTGCGAGCAACGGCCGATGGCAAATGGACGCTGACACTGATCAACGCCAAGAACCCGGAACAAGTGCAGTCGGTGGTCGTCGAGGATGCACGCTGGGCCAAGATCAAGAACTGGTTGAGCGAGCGTCTTGAGAGCATGGTCCAATCGCCGCAGGAAGTGGCACCGCATGAGCCGGCAGGGACCAATACGCTTAACGTCGGTTTTGCCATGCTGGCGCTGATGCATAGCCTGCGTCAGCACGAAGAAGCAGGCCAGACACCCGGCCAACCCTCCATGACCCTGGCGGTGCGTCTGCACACTTACGTGGTCTACAGCCAATTGCTGCACGGTGTTGCCAGCGATGTCGTCAGCCTGATCAAACTGGGTCGGCAAGCGCTGCTGGAGGAGGGAGTGATCGCCGCGACAACCTCCAGCGTGCTGGGTCGTTCGCTGGGGCGCGTGGCGGGTGAGGGCGCGGGCAGTGTGCTGGCGCTGGCCAACGTCGGCTTCGATATCTATGAGTTGGTGAACGCCGACAATGAAGCGGCCCGCACGGTTGCAGCGGTGCAATTGAGTTTCGATCTGGCTGGCGTCGCATTAGGCGCAACCGCAGCGTTTGCGGGGGGCACTACTGCCGCAGTCGCTGGACCGCTGTCAGTCGTCGTCGGAGGCATAGCTTACGGCGTGGGCGCACTGGCGGGTAATTACCTGAGCAATCTGCAGCGCATGAAACAGGTGGGTGTGCACTTTTATCGTATGAAATCGGCACTCAGCTCCGGCGGCTTCACCTTGGAGTCCGGCGTCTTCCGACCCAAGTCGGAAATCGTCATCCAGGCTGTGAATCTACAGACAAGCACCGTCAGCCAAGGCTCGCACTTTCTTTTCCGTGGGCACCGCAGCGGGCCTGGCCTGCCCAGCTCGAAAGAAGATTACGAGCACGCAATCAACATCAATCAGCGCTGGAAACTGACACGAGAGCGGCAGCTCATTGAATCGATACAAAGCATGGTTCTGCCGTGCACGCCGACCTGTTATTACGCTTACGATTATCAATTGATGCCGGGGGGCGCCAATCGCCATGATCTAGGCTTCGACGAGTTGCGCGAACTGGAAAAAGACGACGATGGCGATCGGACATTCTGGTTCGATCCCTGGACACCGTTCGAGTACCTGGTCTACAAGCTGTTTCCCCACTACAAGCCGACTCAGGTCGATGTCGTTCTGGACACGCAATGCCGCGAACTCTATGTGCCTCAATTACCTGAGGAATGGCATGGCCTGATGACGTATACGCTCCGGGGTCAGCAAGGTCGCTACTCGCTGTCGCTGACCCCCGGCCTGGTCGCCGTGCATCTGCTCCTTCCAGTCGGATCGTCCGTCGCGCCACTGTCGGGCGATGCAGAGCGGGAGAATATGCAGTGGCTGGTTCGCGCCGACTGGGCCAACGAAACGGCTGTGCACTTTGTGGGAACCGGGTTGACGGTCGATGGCATCAAGCTCCTCTTCGAACCGCAGACAGAGCTGACACTCTTGCTCAAAGGCGGCAAATACCTGCGGGTCGATATGGCAAGTCGGCAGTTGACGCTGCTTGAGGTAGATCTGCCGGACGACAGCGATGTTCTGGCCCTGACCGAATACCTGACGGGGCTGGAACACGCGCATCGCCTGGCCAGTCCTTACGTGCCGTTGCAGCATTTCACGGTGCCCTTCAGCAATGAGCAATGGCCTACGCACACCACCGCCTGCTTCGACGCTGCGCGCCAGCGCATCCTGTATGCGCGTGACGTATCTCCCGGCACGGGCCCCGGCCTTCGTTTGGGCGCGGTGATGGGCGATCAGGTGTACTTCTTCCATGCGGATTGGCCGACCATCTGGCGCGTCGACGCGCTCACCGGAAAGGTCAACCGGCGCTACCGTTTGTGCAATCCGGCACAGGGTTCGAAGATTCTTTCCTGTTACGACGCGGGCGGTGTTCTGCATATCACCCAGCAAGTCACTGACCGACAAAATATCGTCTATGAGTTCGAATATCTGCTGCAGCCGGACTCGATCGAACTCAACGCGTTGACGAGCGTGGTCAAGAGTGGCCCGCAGATTGTGGCGTCAACGTTGCAATGGCCCGGTGGGCAGACCTTCATGGAGGGGTTCGACACTGCGCAGACACCCTACGACGATGACACTCTGCAGACAGGGGGGGATGTGCTGTATTGGAAACCCGCGGCCTTCGTCGGGATGCGTGTGCATCAGAACACCCGGACCTGGGCCAGTTGGGTGCGGGTGCGTGATGACTGGTTCGTCAGCGATCAGGACTTGGGCCTGGATGCGCCGGTATTGCTTGCTCCACGAAGCGGCGACGACAGCAGCATGATTTTCTATGAAGCCAAAGGCAAAAAAATTTGGCGGCGTGAACAGCAGCCGGTAGCGGGCACCGCCGCCTTGCAATGCCTGATGGCGGATGTGGAAAGCGTCATCAGTCTTGCAGGCGGGTATCTGGCACAAAACAGCCAAGGGCAAGTATTCGACATTCGCCAAGACAGCGTCGTCCTGCGCTCTCTCAGCGAGCAATGGTTGCGGGCTCAGGATGACTGGTTGACGGCTTTGGAGGCGGTCGCCAAAGAGCACCGTGTGCGTACGCTCGATATCCTGGGTCTGACCGATGCCGCCGGCAGACCGTTGGCCGCGCAGTGGCTCGACGGCCAGGTGCTGCTAGTGGGTGAGGAACAGGGGCAGGATCTGCGCTCCGTCGGGTCGACCGGCGATAGAAAGGCAATGTGGCTTTTCGCGAAGGAAACCGGACGGCTGTTGCGCCAACCTTTGTTGTCGATCCTGCAGATGCGCAAGCTGTTCAAAGAGGGCGCACGCAGCGCCGGAAAGGATTTTTCCCATGTTCCGCAGCGAGAGTGGCCGACACTGACCTTTACCGAGGTAAAAGCGGACGAAGGTGGATTGATCGGATATACCATTGAAGGCACGCTGGTCGAATTACGCGATGGTGAAACGCCTCGACTGGTGGGGATGCTGGAGCGCTTCTATGAACCGGGCACTTCAGCTTCGGTACGCAAGGCGAAGTTACAGCAATGGGTGGCCACTCATCTGCACGCCGGCATTCTCACCACGGATGGAGTCGAAAATACGTTCAGTTGGTACGACACCGCCAATGAGCATCGCTTTTTTTCCCGGGTGGAGGATGTTGATCGCTGGCCTGTTTGCCTGGGCACACGCGACAATAAAAATGTGCTGCTACACCACCCGCGCAACGGGGAGGTATTCAGCAACCTTGTCGATGATCGATGGGGACGATACTCGCAACACGATGTCTGGGCGGTTGCCGAGGAAGCCTGGCGAACGGAGGAGGTACTGACCTTGGTAACCGCTGAGATCAGTGACCTGTTGCCGTTAATTCCCGATGGCGTTTCCCGGATGGTGATCGGGGCCGCTAGACAGAGTCTGCGTTATGCCATTTCTCTAAAGGCATGGTTGCATCTCGATTGCCTGACCATTGATGTTCAGCCAGCGCCATCGCTCAGCCTGCAATTGTTCATGGGCGTGGGCCCGATGGATCACTGGGTGGTATCGTCGATTGACGGGCATCTGCTGCTGACCAACCCCGACGATGGCCGCAGTCTGATTGTGCGCAATGCAAGATTGGCCGCCGCCACCGCGAAAAAAGACCTGTTCCTGACCGTTGAGGTCGACGGACAGGATGTAAAAGTTGCCATCAAAGATGTGCTGGCGATACTGGGCGAAGGTGAGAGTTTCGACGTCCGGGAGCTGTTGCAGCAAGCGCTGATCGTGTAACTGGAAAGCGGCTGCGGGTGAACGTCATCCGCAGCCGTTTGCGTATCGGACGTCAGGGCACCAGATAACCCTTGATCCCGGTGAAGATGATCTGCGCGGCCAGTGCGCACACAAACAAGCCCATCAAGCGGCTGACGATTTGCAACCCTTGGTCACCGAGAATCCGCTCGATGCGGTTCGACAGGTACAACACCACACCCACAGTGAAACTGGCCAGCGCAATGCTCATGATGGCAGTGATCTTGTCGTCCCAATGCGGCTGGCTTACGCCCATCACCAACAGCGCACCGATGGTACCGGGCCCGACCGTCAATGGAATCGTCAGCGGCACGATGGTCACGTCTTGCTGCACGTTGTCTGCCTGCACCGCCGGTTTGCCTTGGGCCATGCCCAGCGCCGAGATAAACAGCACGCTGCCGGCGCCAATACGGAACGCATCCACGGTGATGCCGAAGACATCGAAAATTACCCGTCCGAATAAATACAGCAAGACACTGGAGACCAGCGTGGCGATCGCTACTTTCCAGGCCAGACGCCGTTGTTCCTTGCGCGAATAACCGCGGGTCAGGCTGATGAAGCAGGACAGCACGAAGAACGGGCTGTAGAGCACGAGCATTTTCAGATAAACGCTGAACAACACATGGAGCATGGTGCTGGCTCGCTGGCGAAGGAGGTCGTGGGGAGTCTATCAGGCGTTACGAGGGTTGGGTGGTTGCGCGATTGTGCTGATCACGTTGCGCTACCCAGTGCTCGATCAACTCGCGCAGCTGCGACAGTTCCACCGGTTTGGCCATGTGTCCGTCCATGCCGGCCTGCCGTGCACGTTCCTTGTGTTCGGCAAGGATGTGCGCGGTCAGCGCGACGATCGGCGTACGAATGCGCTGGTTGCTGACTTCCCACGTGCGCAGTTGCTGCGTCGCGGAGAAGCCATCAAGGATTGGCATTTCGCAGTCCATCAACACCAGGTCGTAACGCTGGGCCTTCATCGCTTGCAGCGCTTCTTCGCCGTTGCTGGCGGTGTCTGGCTGCAGGTTGAGCTTGCCGAGCATGCCGCGAATCACTTTGGTCGAAATCGTGTTGTCTTCGGCGACGAGGATGCGGAAATCGCTTGGTACTTTTGCGGCCGTGGCCGGGGTCACCACTTGCGGCTGGAACACCACCTGACCTTTGTTGCGCTGGTTGAGTTCGTCGGCCAGTGTGGTCTTGAGCGTGTAACCGGCCACCGGTTTGGCCAGGATCCGTTTGATCCCCGAGTTGCGTGCGATGATCTTGCTCGGCGCATTGCTGATGCCGGTGAGCATGATCAGCAGGATGTCGTGGTTCAGGCTCGGGTCTTCCTTGATCTTGGCCGCGAGCTGCATGCCGGTCATGCCGGGCATGTTCTGATCGAGCAGCACCACATCAAAGTAGTCACGCAGGTGCGCCTTGGTGCGCAGCAGCGCCAGCGCTTCCTTGCCCGAAGGCACGGCGCTGACATTCAAGCCCCACGCGCTGCATTGCTGCACCAGCACTTTGCGGCAGGTGTCGTTGTCATCGACCACCAGTACCCGCGCACCTTGTAGTGGACCGTCGAGGTCGGAGGTCGGGTGTTCGAGGCGATCCGGGTCCAGCGGCAAGGTCAGCCAAAGCGTGCTGCCTTGGGTGGCACCGCTCTTGATGCCGAACTCGCCTTGCATCAGGCGGATCAGTTGCCGTGCAATCACTAGCCCGAGGTTGCCACCCAGGCGGTTGGCCGACAGGAAGTGCTTGCTGTGCAGTTCGGCGTGCATCAATGCGTCACGCTCTTCCTGCTCCATCGGTGCACCGCTGTCCTGCACGGCGATGCGCAGGCGCGGTTTGCTGCTGCGCTCGTCGAGAGCAACGACGATCAGCACTTCACCTTCGTCGGTTTTTTTCAGGGCGTTTTCCAGCAGGCTCAACAGCGTCTGGCGCAGGCGTGTCGGATCGCCGCTGATGACCCGTGGAACTTGCGGCTGGATGAAGCTGATCAGTTCGACGTTTTGCTGTTCGGCCTTGGCGCGGTAAATGCTCAGGCAGTCGTCGATCAGGGCGTTAAGGTCGAACTGCACATCATCCAGTTCGATCTGCCCGGATTCGAGCTTGGAGATGTCGAGGATCTCGTTGATCAAGGTCAGCAGTTCATTGCCAGCGCTATGGATGGTTTGCACATAGTCGCGCTGTTTGACCGACAGTGGCGTGCCCAGCAACAGCTCGGTCATGCCCAGCACGCCGTTCATCGGCGTGCGGATTTCGTGGCTGATCTTGGCGAGGAATTCGGCCTTGGCATTGATCTCGGCGTTGCTCGCGGCGAGGTCGCGGCTGACGCTGAAACGGCTTTCGGTGATGCTGCGCTGACGCTCGCCCAACGCAATGCTCATCAGCAGGCCACTGATGCAGACGAACACCATCAACGTCACGATCAAGCCCTGTGGCGACACCAGGGTCAGGCCCAGCAGCGCGGGCAGGATGATCAGCGTGCCGATGTTGAACACCACCATGGCGGCCACGAAAAGCCGCGCCGGGCGGTAGCCTTTCTGCCAGTGATAGAACGCGACGAACAACATGCTCAGGCCGGCCAGTGCTACCAGCGCATAGGTAATGATGTTCAGCGGCAAGGTGTTGACGAACAACAACAGCAGGCTGCAGGTGGCGATGAACAGAATGTCACCCAGCAACAGTTTGTTCAGCGGGTGCGGGCCGAGTGGGGCAAAAAATCGATAGGCGAACATCAACCCGGCCGGGGCCGTCATCAGCAACGCCAGATAGGCGCCGGGCGTCTGGATCGCATGCCAGTTCGGCAGCCACGGGCCGGCGAGATTGAGCAGCAGCAACAGGCTCAACCCGAGCAGGCCCTCGCAAACCGCCAGCCACAGGCTGCTGCGCGAACGGGAATAGGCGTAGCGCACCAGGTTGTGCAGGAGCAGCATGCCGAGGCAGCCGAACAACAGGCCGAAGAGCAGCGTCTGGTTATGATTGGCTGCGCTCATCACCGCCGATTGCAGGGTCACGTGCGGACGCAATTGATGGTCGGAGACCATGCGCAGATAGACATCGAGCGGTTTGTCGCTCAAGGGCAACGGCAGCATGAAGTCGCTGCTTGGCAGTGGCCGTTCGGCCTGAGGCTGGTCGGTGCCGGTGTTGCGTTGCTCGATCAGCTTGTCGCCGTCCAGCACGTAGAGATTGAGGTGTGACAGGTCCGGGGCGAAGATCCGCAGCACTTGCTCGTGCTTGCCGGGCGCCAGTCTGAAGCGCAGCCACAAGGCGCCATCGGGCTCGGCAGCCGTGAGGCGCTCAAGGTCGATGGGGCTGAATTGATTGGTGTAGCGAGCCGAGCGGATATCGCTCAGTTGCAGACTGCCTTGGTCGTCAAGCAATACCGACCAGCCACTGCCTTGCGCGGCCTGGGCCGGGAGCATGCAGAGCAAGGTCAGCAACGTGACGGTGTAGCTTATGGCAATCCTGAGCCAGCGCACGGCGAAATCCCTTCGTAGGTTGATGCCAGAATATAACGATGCGCGGCGGCGGAACAGCCCGGCGAGGAAGGGTATCCCTCGCCGGACTTGATGCACAGCTTATTCCTGGGTTTCGCCACGTTCACGGGCAATGGCGCGGTAGCCAATGTCCTTGCGGTAGAAGCTGCCTTCCCACTCGATGGCCGCTGCCAGCTTGTAAGCTTGCTGCTGAGCTTTACCGACGCTTGCGCCCATTGCCGTGGCGCAGAGTACGCGACCACCGGCAGTGACGACCTGGCCATCTTGCAGCGCAGTACCGGCGTGGAAGACTTTGCCTTCCAGCTTCGCTGCCGCGTCCAGACCGTTGATCGCCGCGCCTTTGGCGTAGTCGCCCGGGTAGCCGCCAGCGGCCAGCACGATGCCGACGCTCGGGCGTGGATCCCACTGCGCTTCGACCTTGTCCAGCGCCTGCGCCAGAGCAGCTTCAACCAACAGCACCAGGCTCGACTGCAGACGCAGCATCACCGGTTGGGTTTCCGGATCGCCGAAGCGGCAGTTGAACTCGATAACCTTAGGGTTACCGGCCTTGTCGATCATCAGACCGGCGTAGAGGAAACCGGTGTAGACATTGCCTTCTTCGGCCATGCCGCGCACGGTCGGCCAGATCACCAGATCCATAACGCGCTTGTGCACGTCGGCGGTGACCACCGGAGCAGGGGAGTAGGCACCCATGCCGCCAGTGTTCGGGCCGCTGTCGCCGTCGCCAACACGTTTGTGGTCCTGGCTGGTGGCCATCGGCAGCACATTCTTGCCGTCGACCATAACGATGAACGACGCTTCTTCGCCGTCGAGGAACTCTTCGATCACTACGCGCGAACCGGCGTCACCGAAAGCGTTGCCGGCGAGCATGTCGCGTACGGCGTCTTCGGCTTCGGCCAGGGTCATGGCGACGATCACGCCTTTACCGGCGGCCAGGCCATCGGCCTTGATCACGATCGGTGCGCCTTTTTCACGCAGATAAACCAGGGCTGGCTCGATCTCGGTGAAGTTCTGGTAGTCGGCGGTCGGGATCTTGTGGCGCGCGAGGAAATCCTTGGTGAAGGCTTTCGAGCCTTCCAGTTGCGCTGCACCGGCGGTTGGACCGAAACAATCCAGGCCACGGGAGCGGAACAGGTCGACGACGCCAGCCACCAGCGGCACTTCCGGGCCGACGATGGTCAGGGAAACGTTTTTCTCGGCGAAGTCGGCCAGTTGCTCAAGGGCCAGCACGTCGATGGCGACGTTCTCGCACTTGGCTTCAATCGCCGTACCAGCGTTGCCCGGTGCAACGAACACCTTCTGCACGCGCGGATCCTGAGCCACTTTCCAGGCCAGGGCGTGTTCACGGCCACCGCTGCCAATGATCAAAACATTCATTTCAAAAACCTCAAAAATCTGTGGGGCGCTACCAGACCTCAGCATTCAAACCCTGTAGGAGCTGCCGAAGGCTGCGATCTTTTGATGTTGCTCTTTTAAAAGACAAGATCAAAAGATCGCAGCCTGCGGCAGCTCCTACATTGCTCCTGCATGCAGAGGGAGCGAAAAATCAGTGACGGAAGTGGCGCATGCCGGTGAAGACCATGGCGATGCCAGCCTCATCGGCAGCAGCAATCACTTCAGCGTCACGCATCGAGCCACCCGGCTGGATCACCGCAGTGATGCCGACCTTGGCCGCGTTGTCCAGACCGTCGCGGAACGGGAAGAACGCGTCCGAGGCCATCACCGAACCGGCGACCTGCAGACCGGCGTGCTCAGCCTTGATCGCAGCGATACGCGCCGAGTTTACGCGGCTCATCTGGCCCGCGCCGACACCGATGGTCTGACGGTTCTTGGCGTAGACAATGGCGTTGGACTTAACGTACTTGGCGACTTTCCAGGCGAAGATCAGGTCGTGGATTTCCTGTTCGGTCGGGGCGCGCTTGGTCACGACTTTCAGGTCATCAGCGCTGATCATGCCGATGTCGCGGCTCTGCACCAGCAGACCGCCGTTGACGCGCTTGTAGTCCCACGCAGCAGCGCGGTCAGCCGACCACTCGCCGCAGGCCAGCAGGCGCACGTTGGCTTTCGCCGCAACGATGGCGCGGGCCTCTTCGCTGACACTTGGGGCGATGATCACTTCAACGAACTGGCGCTCGACGATCGCTTTGGCGGTCTCGGCATCCAGTTCACGGTTGAAGGCGATAATGCCGCCGAACGCCGACTCGGTGTCGGTGGCGTAAGCCAGTTCGTAGGCCTGACGAATGCCGCCTTCAGCGTCCGGGCTGACTGCCACGCCGCACGGGTTGGCGTGCTTGACGATGACGCAGGCTGGCTTGACGAAGCTCTTCACGCATTCCAGCGCGGCGTCGGTGTCGGCCACGTTGTTGTACGAGAGTTCTTTACCTTGCAGTTGGGTCGCAGTGGCGATGCCGACTTCGGCAGGCTTGGCCTCAACGTAGAACGCCGCGCTCTGGTGCGGGTTCTCGCCGTAGCGCATTTCCTGAGCCTTGATGAACTGGCTGTTGAAGGTGCGCGGGAATTCACTGCGGCCTTCGGTGCTCAGGGTCTCAGCGGCTTGATTCACGGTGCCCATGTAGTTGGCGATCATGCCGTCGTAAGCGGCGGTGTGTTCGAACGCCTTGAGCATCAGGTCGAAACGCTGAGCGTAGGTCAGGCCGCCGGCTTTCAGGCCTTCGAGGACGCTGGCGTAATCGCTGGCATTCACCACGATGGCTACGTCTTTATGATTTTTCGCTGCCGAACGGACCATGGTCGGGCCGCCGATATCGATGTTTTCGATGGCGGTCGGCAGGTCGCAGCCTGGCTTGTTGATGGTGGCTTCGAACGGGTAGAGGTTGACTGCAACCAGATCGATCGGCTTGATGCCGTGCTCGCTCATGATCGCGTCGTCGATACCGCGACGACCGAGGATGCCGCCGTGGATTTTCGGGTGCAGGGTTTTCACCCGACCGTCCATCATTTCGGCGAAACCGGTGTAATCCGCGACTTCCACTGCGGCAACACCGTTGTCGCGCAGCAGCTTGAACGTCCCGCCGGTGGAGAGGATCTCGACGCCCAGAGCTTCAAGCTCCTTGGCGAATTCGAGGATCCCGGTCTTGTCGGAAACGCTGATCAAGGCGCGGCGGATCGGCAGGCGGGTAGTCTGGTCGGTCATCTCAATTTCCATCAAAAGCAAAGGAAGTCAGCAAAAAAGGCGACCGTTTTTTACGCGGGCGCCTTTCTGGTTTGATTGAATGCTTACAGCAGATCGTACTGCTTGAGTTTCTTGCGCAGCGTGCCGCGGTTAAGTCCCAGCAGCTCACTGGCCTTGGTCTGGTTGCCCTTGACGTAGTTCATCACGCTTTCGAGCAGGGGAGCCTCGACTTCGGAGAGCACCAGGTTGTACACATCCGTGACGGACGCGCCCTCAAGGTGGGCGAAATAATTGTGCAGCGCCTTCTCGACACTCCCGCGAAGGGTCTGACCTTCTTCGCTCGGGGTGTTGAGGTGCTGTTTCAAATTCACGTTGTCGCTCACGGGTGTTGTTCCACTCACTAAAGTCTCGGTCATCATCGTCATGCGGCCACCCCTTCTTCGTCCCCTGTCAGGCTCTTGTAATGCTCGGCGAAGAACTCCCGAACATTGGCGCATTGTGTTTCCGTACCATCCAAACGATTGAAGTGGGCGCGAAACTCCTTGGCGCCCGGCAAGGTTGCGAGATACCAGCCCACATGCTTTCGAGCAATGCGCACGCCCATCACGTCCCCATAGAAAGCGTGAAGTGCAGCCAGATGCTCTAGCAGAATGTGTTCCACCTCGATCAGTTTCGGTGCCGGCAATTTCTCGCCCGTGCGCAGGTAATGATCGATCTCGCGAAAAATCCATGGCCGCCCTTGGGCGGCGCGGCCTACCAACAGGCCATCGGCACCGGTCGCGTCGAGCACGTAACGGGCCTTCTCCGGCGAATCGATATCGCCATTGGCAAACACCGGAATCGACACCGCCTGCTTGATCGCGGCAATCGTGTCGTACTCGGCTTCGCCCTTGTACAGATCGGCGCGAGTGCGGCCATGCACTGCCAGCGCGGTGATCCCGGCCTGCTCGGCGATCTTCGCCACGGTCAGGCCGTTCTTGTTGTCGCGATCCCAACCGGTGCGGATCTTCAGGGTCACCGGTACATCAACCGCCGCCACGACAGCGTGCAGGATCTCGGTGACCAGTGCTTCGTCCTTCAACAACGCGGAACCGGCAGCCTTGTTACAGACCTTCTTCGCCGGGCAACCCATGTTGATATCAATAATCTGTGCGCCGAACTCGACATTGGCCCGGGCCGCATCCGCGAGCATCTGTGCATCGCCACCGGCAATCTGTACCGAGCGCGGCTCGGGATCGCCTTCGTGGATCATGCGCAGGCGCGACTTGCGGGTGTTCCACAAGCTCATGTCGCTGGTGACCATTTCCGAGACTACAAGCCCTGCGCCCAAACGCTTGCACAGCTGACGAAAGGGCTGATCGGTGACGCCCGCCATTGGGGCGAGGATCAAGCCGTTCTGCAATGTATATGGGCCGATGCGTACCGCCGACATAGGACTTCCCTGAAGTGGGGCCGGATCATGAGAGTTCGAAAAAGGGTTGGCATGATACCCGCTCTCGATGACTGGATAAAGGCTGAATTGAACAAAATCTGAACAGTTATTCTGTTATTGCCAGTGGTTTGGTTGCACCACGTGCAGTCAGAAATCTGCCGTCAATCGGGAAACGGTGAAGCGATTCACTCGGGCGAATGAAAACTCAGGCTGTAATTCACCGCTTTCGGGCCTGGATCGAGGATATCCAGCGCGATATGGATCGGCGTCTGCGGCGGCATTTCCGCCATGCCTTCAAGATCGCCATTGAGGTATTCGCCGGGTTTGAAGCGACGACTGGCGATCAGGTGGCCGTTGAGGTCGGCAAAGCGCAGTTCCAGCAAGGGAAACGGCTGGGAGAACGTCGCACGGTTATAAATGATCGCGTCGACCACCAGTGCGCCGCTGAACTCAGGGTGACTGCGTACCACCAGATTGCTGCTCTTAATCCGCGCAATGTCGACCTTGGACGGCACGGTGCAGCCGATTTGCGGGCAGAGTTGCTGGAACCAGGGCCGGTATTGGTCCTGGCGCGCCAGTTCCTCGAAATGATAGGCAACGTATTGGCCGCCAAGTCCTGCGGCGGCGATCAGCACCAAAAGCAGCCACAGCAGGCGTCGGCCCCACGGTGAACGGCGCTTCTGCCAATCAAGTTGCAGCGGATCGTCAGTCAGATCCTGAAGTGCTTCGGCGCGTACGCTGGTTTCTGCGCGTTCGCGTTTTTTGCGCACCGGCGCGATCGACGGGAGAACGTCGTCATCACTTTCGTCGCTGGCCGCAAAGCGTTCGCGGCGAGCGTTCGGGTCGATCGGGTCGTGCAGGCGCAGTTGCGGAATGGCCGGCTCGTCATCCAGATCCACCGGCTCCAGCGACAGCGAGGGTTCGGTGCGCTCGGATTTGACCGGTTCGATGTCGGCGACTTCAGGCTCGTCTGCCTCGGACTCGGTCGTGTGTTCATCAGTGCGTTCGCTGAACAGGCTGTCGCGCCAGAGCGTTTCATCTGGCTCCGGGCTGTCGCGGCGTGCGCTCAGGGAGTCTTCGCGTGGACGGCCGAATTCGCTGATCGGCTGGATTTCCCGTTGTTCGAGGCGGGCGAGCTCTTCGTCCAGATCAAGACTGTCGAGGTCCAGCGCCGAGGCGCTCCATTGCTTTTGGCTGATGGCGCGAGGCGCTGGGGGCTCGACGACGGGCGGCGGCTCGATAACCGGAGCTGCCTCGCTGATCGGCAATGGCTCGACAATCGATGGCGCAACCGGCGTCACCGCGTCCTTGCCGGCGTGTTGTTCCAGCAGCTGTTTGGCCGCGTTGAACACTTGCAGGCAGGAGCCGCAGCGAACCACCCCGCGGGCCACGCTCAATTGAGCATGGCTGACACGGAAACTGGTTTGGCAATGCGGGCACTGGGTGACGAAGCTGTCGGTCATGCGGCGATCCGGATTATGCAGGCGGACATATTAGCGCCGACGGCCGGTGATGCGCACCCAGCCATCGCGATTGGCGATCGGATCGAGATCGAAGTCCTGCGCGTAAGCGGCGGCGACTTCATCGCCTTGCTCGGCCAGAATGCCCGACAACGCCAGACGCCCACCGGACTTGACCAACGCGGACAGCTGCGGCGCCAGCGAAACCAGCGGGCCGGCCAGAATGTTGGCGACCAGCACGTCGGCTTGGACCTGCGGTAAATCTTCCGGCAGGTACAGCGGGAACAGTTCGTCGGCGATGTTGTTGCGCCCGGCGTTGTCGCGCGAGGCTTCCAGCGCCTGCACGTCGATGTCGGTGCCGACGGCTTCTTTAGCGCCGAGCAGCAGGGCGGCAATCGCCAGAATCCCGGAGCCGCAGCCGAAATCCAGCACGTTGCAGTCTTTCAGGTCTTGGCCGTCGAGCCATTCCAGGCACAACGCGGTAGTCGGATGAGTACCAGTGCCGAAGGCCAGACCCGGATCCAGCAGCAGATTGACTGCATCAGGCTCAGGCGCGGCGTGCCAGCTCGGCACGATCCACAGGCGCTGACCGAAACGCATCGGTTCAAAACCGTCCATCCAGCTGCGTTCCCAATCCTGATCTTCGATGACTTCGCTGTGATGCTCGGGCAGCGGGCTGCCGGTCAGCAGTTCCAGATGGGCCAGAACCGGGCCGGGCTCGGTGCCGCCTTCGAACAGGGCCAGCAAATGGGTGTGCGCCCACAGCGGCGTGGTGTTGAGTTCCGGTTCAAAGATCGGCTGATCTTCGGCGTCCATGAAGGTCACCGACACGGCGCCCACTTCAAGGAAAGCGTCTTCGTAGGTTTCGGCTTGTTCCGGGCTGATGGCGAGACGTACTTGCAGCCAAGGCATGGCGGGCACCTTTGAAAAAATATTGATTGCAGCCTAGCGGCCTGCGAGAAGCGCGCAAGTTTACGCGAGCGCGCGGCAGAACACGAACATGGTTGAAGATCAAAAGATCGCAGCCTTCGGCAGCTCCTACACTGAAATGCGATCCCCTGTAGGAGCTG
>NZ_RWIM01000185.1 GCF_009764645.1 Pseudomonas sp. PB106 | reverse complement strand
CGCTGGGCGTGGCCGGTGCGGCGGGCGCAGCAGGTTGCGCCGGGGCGGGCGGAGCTTTCGGCGGCTCGACCTTTTTCACCGGTTTCGGCTTTTCGACCGGTTTCGGTTTTTCGATCGGCTTGGGTTTCTCTACCGGTTTCGGCGGTGGCTTGACCGCGTCCTCGTCTTCCACCGGTTGTTCAGGTTCCGGAGGCGGTGGCGGCGGAGGCGGGGGTGGCGGTTCCGGTGTGGGCGGTGCCGGTGGCGTCGGGCTGGTCAGCTCGACGGTCATTTCCGGGATCTGCGGTGGCGTCGGCAATGGCTCGGTTCGCGATTGCTGAAGAAACCACCAGGCGCCGCCATGTATCAGCGCCGACACAGCCACCAGCAACACCATCTGCTGTTTGTTCAAACCGCCGGGTTGCGAGGTATTGGCTTTAAAGGCCGGCCTGTCCGAGGGCGGCGGGATCGGTGCATCCCGCAACGGCCCCGGCAGGGTTCTGTGCTTTACCGCATCGTTCATTAAAGCTCCCTCGGGTTGATGAAGGGCAATAAGGTGCCGTCCGAACATGTGCGCCATGTTCGAGTGGGTGATTACAACTTTCTTATGGGTGTGCAGAAGCCGATAGTTGATCTATCCCTTTAACAAGGCTTGTGCAAACTTACTGGCTCAGCGCCATCGACTTCGTGTGTTCATTACCCATTCCCCGGTTGTTCTTTTATTAAGGGAGACCGTTTCTGGTGTCTCATGGCTGTTACACATAGCAACCGCTGTGCCAAACGTTGCCGAAATGTAGAACTGTTATTTCACCAGTGTTACGCATGTCGCATTTATATAAGTTTTGCCATTGGTGCAGTTTTTCACCGGGGCGCAGATTGCCGCAACTCCGGTTGGCGGAGCTTTTTTACAGGCGAGTCAGGCTGAGCGCGATATCCGGCTGATCGGCGGGATAGAGCGGCTGCTTGGCTGGCGGCCACGGCACTTGCTGGTGCGCGGCGGACTGAATTGGTGCGGGCCAATGTTTTAGCGGGTCACGGGGTATGTTCCTTGTTGTTGTTTAAATGAAACCGATGTTGAAGTGTTGAGTGATTCAATTCAGTGGAACAGTTTTGGTGCACTTGCCAATAGGCCGAAAGTTATTGTTCGACAATCTCACTGCCGTCCAATTAATACGCCGTTTGCGCAATAACTGTTCGAGTCATATTTAAAAAATAAATAGCATGCCGCCATCGGCGAATGACTCATTGCCGAATGCAGCGTGCGATTGTGGCGTCAGGTAATAAAGTAAGTGCAAAGGCCGCCGGGACTGTTCAGATGAACGCGGCGTTGTGCACGAATAAACGAAGAGAGGGTGATGCGGCAAAGCGTTTGAAGATTCACGCGGTGAACTCCTTGTTGCCAGCTCGGACACACGAACTTTTGGTTCGGTATCGCACCTTACAAGAACGCGGATAGCGTTCGATGATTGCTCTTGGTGCGGGATGGGCACCATCAGCGCTGTTTTGCGAGGTTTGAATTCGCAAGTCGCGATTGCATGGGAAAAACGTGCCAAAACCGATACACATGCACAATTTTTCTACACCGGGCCTGCCGCCATCTACCCTTGGCAGAGGCTTAATTCGGGGGATCGGCTATGTACCAGCTCTACGGGCACAGAAATTCGGGCGCAGCCGCGATTGAAGCGGCGCTGGAGCTGTGCCAGATCGCCTACCGCTTCATTGATATCGAAGCCAGCGCCGAGGCCGCCGAAGCGTTGGCCAAACTCAATCCGCTGAAGCAGATACCGACGTTGCAACTGCCCGACGGCAGTGCGTTGACCGAAAGCGCGGCGATTCTGATTCATCTTGGCCTGACGTTTCCGCAGTCGCAGCTGTTGCCGATTGAGGCGGCCGACCGCGATCAGGCCATTCGCGGCATGGTCTATATCGTCAGCAATTGCTACACGGCGGTCGGCGTCATCGATTATCCCGAGCGCTGGCTGGTGATGCCCGACGAAGCGTCGCGGCAGAACCTGATGGCTGGCGCCCGTGAGCGATTGCACTGGAGTTGGGAGGTGTTCGCCGACCAGTTTTCCGCCGAGTTGTATCTGGATGACGAAACGCCGGGCGCGCTGGATGTGCTGGCGGCGGTGGTGACGCGTTGGGCGGGGAGTCGGGAGCATTTGCGCCAGAGTCGGCCGGGGTTTTATGCGTGGTTGCAGCGCATTGACCGACACCCGGTGCTGGCGCCGGTCTTCGCCCGGCATTGGCCGTCCTGACTGAGATGATGGTTCCCACGCTCTGCGTGGTAACGCAGCCCGGGACGCTCTGCGTCCCAACGCGTGACGCAGAGCGTCACAGGAGGCATTCCCACGCGGAGCGTGGGAACGATCACAGGGAGGGGGAGTTACTCCCCGCGAATGTACTGCTCCAACTGTTTGATCAGTTCGGCCTGTTCGGCAATCGCTTCCTTGACCAGGTCACCAATCGACAGCAAGCCGATCAACTTGCCGTTCTCTACCACCGGCAAGTGACGCAGGCGTTTGTCGGACATGATGCCCAGGCAAGTGTCGACGGTTTGATGGGTGTCCACGGTGATCACGTTCGACACCATGATGTCGCGCACCGGGGTGCCGACCGATGAACGACCATGCAGCACCAGTTTGCGTGCGTAATCGCGTTCGCTGATGATGCCGACCACTTGCTCGTCTTCGACCACCAGCAAGGCGCCGACGTTTTTCTCGGCCATCTTCATCAGCGCTTCGATCACCATGTGATCAGGCTTGATCTGGTGCACTTCCTGATTTTTCTGATCTTTGAGCTTGAGCAGTTGGGCGACGGTCTTCATGGCGGTTACTCAGGTGTTGTCGTTGTTATCCAAGCATCGTAGACGCAAGCGCGCAGGGCAAGGTGGCAAAGCGGCAGATAACACGCAAAAAACGTCATTTGCCGGGTTTTTCCACGGCTGGATGCGATTTATCGCCAGCGTCATCCCGGGTAATGCCGCGTAGAATGCCTCCCTGTTTCAATTTCCGAGGTTGCAGTGGTGGATTTACCGCAGGGCTTCGTCCTGACCCGGCATTGGCGTGATACCGCTGCCGGCACCGAAGTCGAGTTCTGGCTGGCGACCGACGCCGGGCCGCGCCGTGTGCGCTTGCCG
This sequence comes from Pseudomonas sp. PB106, assembly GCF_009764645.1. Taxonomy (GTDB): domain Bacteria; phylum Pseudomonadota; class Gammaproteobacteria; order Pseudomonadales; family Pseudomonadaceae; genus Aquipseudomonas. Next base: position 47,502 of record NZ_RWIM01000185.1, on the reverse strand, counting down.
CACCAACCGTCGGTGGCGTTTATCCCCGCCGAACAGCGCGCCGTCGCCGAACGCCTGCTGCACGACGAAAAGAACGTCGAACTGCGGCCATTGGAGTTGCAGGATTTCCAGCATCGCCCGGTGCTGGGTCTGTATTGCCAGCAACACGGTCAGTTGATGCGCCTGGAAACCGCGCTCAACCGCAACGGTGTCGACGTCTACGAGGCCGACGTGCGCCCGCCGGAACGCTACCTGATGGAGCGTTTCATCACCGCCCCGGTGTTTTTCAGCGGCACTGCCGATGCCGAAGGCGTGTTGCTCAACGCCCACCTGAAACCGGCGCCGAATTACCGACCCACGCTGCGGCTGGTCTCGCTGGACATCGAAACCACCGAAACCGGCGAGCTGTATTCGATTGCCCTGGAAGGCTGCGGTCAGCGTCAGGTGTACATGCTCGGTGCGCCGAACGGCGACGCCAGCATCGTCGACTTCGACCTCGAATACTGCGGCTCGCGCACGTTGATTCTGAAGAAACTCAACGACTGGTTCGCACAGCACGACCCCGACGCGATCATCGGCTGGAACGTCGTGCAGTTCGATTTGCGCATCCTTCATGAACACGCCCGGCGCCTCGGCGTGCCGCTGAAAATCGGCCGTGGCGGCGAAGAGATGCAGTGGCGCGAGCACGGCAGCCGCAATCACTACTTCGCTTCGGCGGCGGGGCGGCTGATCATCGACGGCATCGAATCCCTGCGTTCGGCGACCTGGAGTTTTCCGTCGTTCAGTCTGGAAAACGTCGCGCAAACCCTGCTCGGCGAAGGCAAAGCCATCGACAACCCGTACCAGCGCATGGACGAGATCAACCGCATGTTCGCCGAGGACAAACCGGCGCTGGCCAAGTACAACCTCAAGGACTGCGAACTGGTTACGCGGATCTTCGCCAAGACCGAACTGCTGACGTTTTTGCTTGAGCGCGCCAGCGTCACCGGTTTGCCGGCGGACCGCAGCGGCGGCTCGGTGGCGGCGTTCACGCATTTGTATATGCCGTTGATGCACCGACAAGGTTTCGTCGCGCCAAACCTCGGCACCAATCCGCCGCAGGCCAGTCCCGGCGGTTTCGTCATGGACTCCCAACCGGGCCTCTACGAATCGGTGCTGGTACTTGATTACAAGAGCCTGTATCCGTCGATCATTCGCACGTTCCTGATCGACCCGGTCGGGTTGATCGAAGGCTTGCAGCACCCGGACGACACCGATTCGGTGCCGGGATTCCGTGGCGCACGCTTCTCACGCAACCGCCATTGCCTGCCGTCAATCGTTTCACGGGTCGCCGAGGGCCGCGAGACCGCCAAACGCGAGCACAACGCGCCGTTGTCGCAAGCGCTGAAAATCATCATGAACGCCTTCTATGGCGTACTCGGCTCCAGCGGTTGCCGCTTCTTCGATACACGGCTGGCCTCATCGATCACCCTGCGCGGTCACGAAATCATGCTGCGCACGCGCAAGCTGATCGAGGAGCAGGGCCACGCGGTGATCTACGGCGACACCGACTCGACGTTCGTCTGGCTGCGCCGTCCGCACGGGCAGGAAGAGGCGGCGAACATTGGCCATGCGCTGGTCAAGCACGTCAACGATTGGTGGCGCGAGCATGTGCGCGAGGAATACGGCCTGGAAAGCGCCCTCGAGCTGCAATTCGAAATTCACTACAAACGTTTCCTGATGCCGACCATTCGCGGCGCGGAGGAGGGCAGCAAGAAGCGCTACGCGGGCCTCGTGACCCGTGCCGACGGCAGCGATGAAATGGTCTACAAAGGCCTGGAAACCGTGCGCACCGACTGGTCGCTGCTGGCCCGGCAGTTTCAGCAGGAACTGTACGAGCGAATCTTTCAGCGCAAGCCGTATCAGGATTACGTGCGTGACTACGTGCGCAAAACCCTCGCCGGGGAATTCGATGATCGGCTGGTCTACCGCAAGCGCCTGCGCCGCACCCTCGACGACTACGAACGCAACGTGCCGCCGCATGTACGCGCGGCGCGTCTGGCCGACGACTACAACGCGCAACACGGCCGCCCACGGCAATATCAGAACGGCGGCTGGATCAGTTACGTGATCACCTTGGCCGGCCCCGAGCCGCTGGAAGTGCGCCGCGCCGCCATCGACTACGACCACTACATCACCCGGCAACTGCAACCGGTGGCGGACGCGATTCTGCCGTTTGTCGACGACGATTTTTCAACCCTGATCGGTGGGCAACTGGGCCTGTTTTGAGTCGAGCAATTGCAGCGTCCATTCATCGAGGATGCCGTGGAAGTAGCGCTCCAATGCCTGGTTGAACAGGCTGTCCTCAGCGCCAAACTGCGCGAACAGGGTCATCGAGGAATGGAATTTCAGGTCATCGGGGTGGCCGAAAATCTGCGCAATCGAGCGCTGCTGCACGTTCAGCACCAACTGCGTGCAGATCCGCAGCCGCGCGCCGAGCAGTTCATGCTCCAGATAAGCCCGGGCTTCCTCGGCTGAACCGATGGCGAAGCGCCGGGACATTTCACTGCCGCCCAGGCCCGCGAACTGCGGAAAGACAAACCACATCCAGTGGCTGCGTTTGCGGCCTTCGTCGAGTTCGCGTTGCACGCGCTCGAACACCGGTTCCTGGGCCTGAACAAAGCGTTGCAGGTTGAACGGGTCGTGCTGATCAGTGCTTCTCATAACCAAGCCCGCCAGTCGGCAGCGGCTCAGACCATGGCCAGCCGCTGCTTGCGTTGTGGCGCTTGAAACACGTGGTCCAGCGCCGCCAGATCCCCTGCCTCCAGTTGCAGCTGCGCCGCTTGTGCATTGAGTTGCACGTGCTCGGGTCGCACAGCCTTGGGAATCGCAATCACGCCATCCTGACGCAGAATCCACGCCAGCGAAACCTGTGCCGGGGTCACGCCGTGACGAGCGGCAATGTCTTTCAGCACCGGTTCGGCAAGCATGGCGCCGCCCTGACCGATCGGGCAGTAAGCCATCAGCGGCATGCGCTGGTGCTGGCACCACGGCAACAGATCGAATTCGATGCCGCGTTCTTCGAGGTTGTAGAGCACCTGATTGGTCGCGCAGACCGAGCTGGAGAGTTCTTCGAGATCGTCGACATCAAAATTCGACACGCCCCAACGACCGATCTTGCCGTCCTCGCGCAGGCGTTCGAACGCTTCGACGGTTTCCTCCAGCGGGTACTGACCGCGCCAGTGCAGCAGATAGAGATCGATGTAGTCGGTGTTGAGCCGGCGCAAGCTACGCTCGCAGGCCTGCGGGATACCTTTGCGGCTGGCGTTGTGCGGGTAGACCTTGCTGACCAGAAACACCTGATCGCGCAAACCGGTGATGGCTTCGCCGACCACGCTTTCGGCGCCGCCCTCGGCGTACATTTCGGCGCTGTCGATCAGGGTCATACCCAGCTCGATCCCGGTGCGCAGGGCCGCGACTTCGCGCTTGTGCGCCGAGCGGTCTTCGCCCATGCGCCAGGTGCCCTGACCGATCACCGGAACCTGCACGCCAGCCAATTCAAGGGTACGCATTCAAACCTCCCATCCGAAAGTGTCGATACTTTTAAATGGGCAGCAGGATAGACCAGATCGTTCCGAATGCTTTCACAACAGACGTAGCTTGATCGTTAGCTCGATCGTTCCCACGCTCAGCGTGGGAATGCAGCCCGGGACGCTCCGCGTCCCTTCGCGAGCTGGAACGCGGAGCGTCCCTTGAGGCATTCCCACGCGGAGCATGGGAACGATCAGGCACTGTGAGGGCGGGTTATTTTGCGGAGAATTTGAGTACTACGCTGTGGGCATAGCTCTGCCCCGGATCAAGCCGCGTGCTTGGGAAATTCGCTTGATTCGGCGAATCCGGATAGTGCTGAGTCTCGAGGGTAAACGCGCCCCAGTGCGGATACACCTTGCCACCCTTGCCTTTGACCGTGCCGTCGAGGAAGTTGCTGGTGTAGAACTGCACGCCAGGTTCCGTGGTGAACAGCTGCAGAACGCGACCGGATTGCGGATCGCTGACTTCAGTGGCGACTTGTTTGATATCGCCCTTGGTGTCCAGCGCCCAGTTGAAATCGAAGCCGCCCTGTTTCGGTTCAGCGAATTTCAGCTGCGGGTGATCCGCCTTGATGTGCGTGCCAATCGCCGTTGGTTGGGTGAAATCCATCGGCGTGCCGGCCACGGGCGCCAGTTCACCGGTTGGAATCAGTTTGGCCGTCACCGGCGTGTAATGGCTGGCGTGCAGGGTGGCGACCTGTTTGAGAATGTCGCCATTGCCGGCGCCGGCGAGGTTGAAGTAGCTGTGGTTGGTCAGGTTGAGCACCGTTGGCTTGTCGGTGCTGGCCTTGTAATCGATGCGCAGTTCGTTGTTGTCAGTGAGGCGATAAGTCACTTCAGTGGTGAGATTGCCGGGGAAGCCCATTTCGCCATCCGCCGACAGATAGGTCAGGGTCACGCCGACCGAATCCTTGTCCTTGGTTTCCTCGGCCTTCCAGACTTTCTTGTCAAAGCCCTGAGTGCCGCCGTGCAGCGCGTTGGACTTGTCGTTCTGCGGCACTTGATAGCGCTTGCCATCGAGTTCGAACGCCCCGTCAGCCAGGCGATTGCCGAAGCGGCCGATGGTCGCGCCAAAGTAGGCGGTGCCTTTCTGATAGCCCTGCACATCGTCGAAACCGAGCACCACGTCGTCGAACTTGCCGTGCTTGTCAGCGACTTTCAGCGATTGCAGGGTCGCGCCATAAGTGATGACGGTGGCTTGCATACCGTGGCTGTTGCGCAGGATGTATTGCTCGACGGGCGTACCGTCATTGGTTTTGCCGAAGGCTTTGTGTTCAGCGGTCAGGCCCGCCGCATTGGCGGAAAGGGTGGCGATCATCAGGGACAGTCCGAGGCCGGAGAGCAGGTGACGGGGTTGCAGCATGGTAGACCTTCCTTCTTGTTGTTGTTTTCAAAATGGCGCCGATGCCGTGTAGGAGCTGCCGAAGGCTGCGATCTTTTGACTTTGATTTTCAGAGGCAAGATCAAAAGATCGCAGCCTTCGGCAGCTCCTACATGGGTACTAGTCATGCTATTTGTTCTATGGAAGGAAATTTATAGCTGATGAATCGTTTATTTCAACCATAAAGACAGACTAATTGGTTGTGGCGAAGGTGCCGGAGGTCGGCTGGTCATCTGCACCACTGCACTTTTTCGCAATCGGCGGCTCTATCCATGGCCAGGATGCGGTGACCCCCGCCGCACAGGAACGTGCCTGATCGAGAATTCATGCCGAGCGCTTTTCATCTGATTGCCCCTTTCTTTCGTCGTCCGTGCGTGTTGCTCGTCTGTTTGTCGTCGCTGTTGTTCAGCGGTTGCAGCCATCAGGACGGCAACGGTTTCTTCAACCAGATGCGTGACGGCAAGCCGCAGGAATTCTTGCAGACCAGCGTCGACCGCATGGCGACCCTGGCGATGCGCGACAACCTCAACAGCCTCTACCGCTTGCAGGGCAAGTTGTACTTGCGCAACCCGGACGAGCTGCGCAAGTCCGGCTTTCTCAACATCCATGCGGCGGTGAAACAGGTACGCATGGCCATCGAGCAGCAACAGCCGCTGCCGGTGCTGGGCGGACGCAAGGATCTGGCAGCGCTCAGCTACGCGATGAGCCCGGAATTTCGCGGTGACCGTGTCGGCGCGTTCATCTACGCAATCGGCAGCATGCTGGTCACCGCCCACGGCAATCGCACCGATTTCTATATGATGGACGCGATCAACCCGACGTTCGTTCACAACGCCGCGCGCAATATCGAAAAAGCCACGTGGATTCTGTCGCAACGGCAGAACACCGCCGGCCAGCCACTGCTGTTTTCCAATGAGATCTCGGAGGAGGGCACCAACCTGAGTTTCGCCACCGAGTTCGGCAAGATCGTTGCGCGACTGGATTTGATCACGCAGATGCTTGATGAGCGTTATCGGCGGATTGGTTTGAATTACGCGCAGAGTTTGTTGTTTCTGAATTTCCTGCCGGTGCAGTGAGACCGGTGGAGCGGATGACAATCAATGCAGCACAAAACCTGTGGGAGCTGGCTTGCCAGCGATGGCGGTGGGTCAGGCAAAACGATGTTGCCTGGTCCGGCCTCATCGCTGGCAAGCCAGCTCCCACAAGTTTTTGTGGTGCACATTGATCCAATAGTGAAGGTTGTTTTTGTATACAATCCGTCACCGTTATTGATCAACATGGAGCTGCACCTGTCATGACCGACCCCGCAAGCGCCGATTTCAGCCGTGTCGAGCGCACCGCCCGTGCGGACAAATTGCCCTATGCCGCGTTGCTGGCGTTCGCGATGACCGGCTTCATTGCCATCCTCACCGAAACCCTGCCCGCCGGGTTGCTGCCGCAAATCGGCGCCGGGCTCAACGTCAGCGAAGTGCTCGCCGGCCAACTGGTTACGCTGTATGCGCTGGGCTCGATTGTTGCGGCGATTCCGCTGACGGTCGCCACACGCGGCTGGCCTCGGCGGCGAGTGTTGTTGATGACGGTTGGCGGATTCCTGGTGTTCAACACCATCACCACGTTCTCCAGTCACTACGGACTGACCCTGGCCTCGCGTTTTCTCGCCGGAATGGCGGCGGGGCTGTCATGGGGGATCATGGCCGGTTACGCGCGCGGTATCGTGCCGGTGCATCAGCAGGGGCGGGCGCTGGCGATTGCCATGCTCGGCACGCCGGTGGCGTTGTCACTGGGCACGCCGGCGGGCACGTGGCTGGGCAATCTGATCGGCTGGCGCGCGTCGTTCGGGATCATGTCGGCGCTGGCCCTGGTGCTGGCGGCGTGGATCGTCATCTCGGTGCCGGATCGCCCGGGACAAACCAGCGAAGAACGCCTGCCGTTGCTCGAATCGCTACGCCTGCCCGGCGTGCGCCCTGTGCTATTCGTGGTGCTGACGTGGATGCTCGGGCACAACATTCTCTACACCTACATTGCGCCGTTTCTGACGCAGGCCGGGCTGGCTGACCGCGTCGATCTGGTGCTGCTGGTGTTCGGCCTGTGTTCGCTGGGCGGCATCTGGATCATCGGCTTGCTGGTGGATCGCTGGTTGCGCTGGCTGACGCTGATCAGCCTCGCGGTGTTTGCCTTGACTGCATTGGTGCTGGCGTTGGCGGTGCCATCACCACTGGTCATTTATGCGTGCATGGCGGTGTGGGGCTTGTCGTTTGGCGGCTCGGCCACCTTGTTGCTGACGTCAGCGGCGGACTCGGCGGGTGATCACGTCGACGTGGTGCAGGCGATGCTCACCACCTCGTGGAACGTGGCAATTGCCGGTGGCGGTTTGTTCGGCGGCTTGTTGCTGGATCGGGCGGGGGCGATGTCGTTTCCGTGGGCGTTGTTGATTCTGTCGCTGATTGCCTTGGCCACCGTGTGGAGCAACAAAACCCACAGTTTCAAACCGGGGCGGCGAGTGCACTGAGTTTTGTGCATCACACATTCCCTGTGGGAGCTGGCTTGCCAGCGATTACGGTGTGTCAGTCAATGGATCAGCTAACTGACAAACCTCATCGCGGGCAAGACCGCTCCCACAGGTCCCTGCGTTGAATTCGATATGGCATAACGATAGACCGCATCGATATATGTGGTTATAAGAAAAATCGCTATGCTGCGGGCCAGATTTTTCCTGTCGTTTTTCTGGACGTGTTAATGGAATTGGCGAATTTCGGCCTGGTGATTGCCGGGCTGGTGGTGGGTTTTATTGTCGGCATGACCGGTGTCGGCGGTGGTTCGTTGATGACGCCGATCCTGTTGTGGTTCGGCATCAACCCGGCAACCGCAGTGGGTACTGACCTGCTGTACGCCGCCATTACCAAATCCAGCGGCGTGCTCGTTCATCGCAAAAACAAGAATATCGACTGGGCCATCACTGGCTGGCTGACCCTCGGCAGCGTGCCGGCGGTGGCCATGACCTTATGGTTCCTCAGCACCCTGCACACCGCGCCGGATGCGATGAACGCCATCATCAAACAGGCTTTGGGCTTTGTATTGTTCGCTACGGCGCTGGCGATTTTCTTCAAGAAACGCTTGCTCGACTTCGCCCACAAACGCGCCGGCGGCAACTACAACCCGAGCGGCTCGCGCCTGAATGTGCTGACGGTGATCACCGGTCTGGTCCTCGGCACCATGGTCGCCCTGACCTCGATTGGCGCTGGCGCCCTCGGCACCGTCGCGCTGTTCATCCTCTATCCGCTGCTGCCGACCCGTCGTCTGGTCGGCACCGAAATCGCCCACGCCGTGCCGCTCACCCTGGTTGCCGGTCTTGGCCACGCGAGCATGGGCAACATGGATTGGGGTGTACTGGGTTTCCTGTTGGTCGGCTCGTTGCCAGGCATCTGGCTCGGCAGCCACCTGACCGGGCGTATCTCCGATGAAGTGCTGCGCCCGTGCCTGGCGACGATGCTGGTGTTGATCGGTTACAAACTGGCGTTCTGAGTGGTGTATTTCATCACCGTCACTGGCAAGTCCTCGTAAATCAGCTCCTCAAGCACCTGCCAACCCAGTCGCGCATACAGCGACTGCGACGTGTCGGTGTACAGATACAACTCCCGCACACCGAGCGCCGTCGCTTCAGCAACCACTCGATTGACCAGTTGCGAAGCAATCCCGCAACCGCGTTCCTCAGCCTTCACATAAACCCCGGCCAGCCAAGGCGTCAGGTTTGGCCGCAGTTTCAGATCGCTCTCGATCAGTAATGCCCCACCGAGCAAGCGCGAAACTCGCCCCATTCCTCAAAGTTGAGGGTGGCCAGTTCTTCGATCAATTCGGGGTGATCGCACAGGTAATCGATGTGCATGCGGCTGAACTCCATTTCGTTGGCAGAGCAGCCACCCTAATGCGGTCATAAAAGGTAATCAAATCCGGGTTGCGATCACGTCTGTGATGTTGCGCAATGTCGTGCCTGTCCTAAGCTTCTGACTAGGCGAGACATATTTGCCGGTCACTCCCGGAACAATCGCCACGATGCGCAATCATTAGAGCGTGGATATCAAAAGGAGATGCGCATGCTCATCAGGTCACTGACCCTGACACTCTTGCTGGCGATTGCCGGCCCCTTGTTCGCCGCTGACAACGATTCGCCCATTGCTGGAGATCTGGGCCGCGCCCGACCGCTGATCGTGATCGCACAAAGCACCGTCGATCCCGTGTGGGTCGCCCTCAAGAAATCGCTGGAAGACCCCGCGAACAAAAAGGGCGTCACCGACCGCAACATCAAGGTCTACACCATCCTCAACATGTCCGGCCAACTCGACGGCAAGGACATGGGCCAGCAAGACACCATGGCGCTGCTGCGCTCGCTGAAGCTGGGTGCCGGGGCGTATCCGAAAGTGTTCCTGGTGGGCAAGGACGGCGAAACCAAACTCTCCGCATCGGGGGATGAAGCGAAAGCGCTGGACCTGAAGAAAATCTTCGACACCATCGACGCCATGCCCATGGCCGAGAAAGAAGCGGCCGCCGCGGCTGCGGCTCAGGCACCAGCCGCTGCCGAGCCGGAGCCGGCGAAAGGTGCGAAGAACGCCAAGCCGACCAAGCCTGCGAAACCGAGCAAACCGCCGGAAATGCCGGATGATTGATCGCATAAGCGAGCGTTGAAAAATGGGCGATCTCAGCAAGATCGCCCATTTTTTTTGCCTGCAAAAAGATCGCAGCCTGCGGCAGCTCCTACAGGATCGGGTTTTCACATCGGTCGATGTAGGAGCTGCCGCAGGCTGCGATCTTTTGCTTTTCAGTCAGCCACAGCGCTGAGAATTTTATGAGTGATTTTCACCCGCTCAGGAATCGGGAAGTTCTTGTTGGCCATGATCACAATGCCAACATCCTTGCTCGGCACAAACGCCACGTATGTCCCGAAGCCTCCGGTCGATCCCGTCTTGTTGATCAGCACGTCATGCGGCTGCGGTTGCGGCGGATTCAGCCACTGCACTTTGTGCGCTTCCATGGCCATTTCCGTCGAGTTGCCGGCGAGCAAGCGGTCGAGGCTGATCGGGTAGCGGTACATTTCCCAACCCAAACCTTGAGTCATGTCGCCGACCGTGTAGTAACCGGTGTGCGTGTTGGCGATGGTTTTTTGCAAGGACGCTTCCAGCGTTTCAGGCCTCAGGTTGGCCTGCACGTAACGCAGCATGTCCACGGCGCTGGTTTTCACGCCGTAGGCTTGCGCATCCAGCGCGCCTGGGGTGACGCGGACTGGTTTGCCATCCTTGTTGTAGCCCTGAGCGTACAGGCCCATCTGTGTGGCGGGCACGCTGAGGTAGGTGTGTTGCAGGCCTAGTTTCGGCAGCAGGGTTTGCGTCATCGCTTGATCAAACGGCTGGCCGAGGCTTTTTGCTGCCAGATAGCCGAACAGTCCAAGGCTTGGATTGGAATACTGGCGGTGGCTGCCTGCCGGATAGATCGGTTTCCACTGCTGGAAATAGCCGAGCATCTTGTCAGTCGAATCCCATTGCGCCGGGAATTGCAGCGGCAAGCCGCCGGCGCTGTAGGTGCCCAGTTGCAGCACGCTGATGTGGTCGAAGGCGCTGCCTTTCAATTCAGGCCAAAGCGCGCTGGCCTTGGTCGACAGGTCCAGTTTGCCGGTGGCCTGGGCGTAACCGGCGAGCGTCGCGGTGAAGGTTTTGCTCACCGAGCCGATTTCGAACAGGGTGTTTTCGCTGGTTTTCTGCCCGGTGTCTTTCGCCGCCACACCGTAGTTAAAGTAATGCGCCTGACCGCTGATGGTCAGTGCTACGGTCAGGCCGGGAATGTCCTGTTGTTGCATCACCGGCGTCACCGCATCGTTGACCAGCGCTTGCAGTTGCGCGTCGCTGGGTACGGCGGCCAGGCAGGACGTGGCGCCGAACAACAGGCCAAAAGCGGCGCAGGGAATGACTTTGCTCGATTGAAGGGATGACATGAATGAACCACTCTCCATGAGTGTTGGTAGTGTTATCCCGCTACACTGCGGGCGATTTGTTCGTTGCGCGGCTGATCAGCGCCGCCAATTTAGGCAGTGTCGCGAGGTTCGGCAAACGATGAAATCTCGCACGAGCCATTAGAAAAATTTGGGACTGGGCATGATTCGACCTCAATTGCCGCTCAATGCACTGCGCGCCTTCGAAGCCTCGGCGCGCCACTTGAGCTTCACCCGCGCGGCGGTGGAACTGTGCGTCACGCAAGCGGCGGTCAGCCATCAGGTCAAAAGCCTGGAGGCCCAACTTAACGTGACCTTGTTCAAACGCCTGCCCCGTGGGCTGATGCTGACCAGCGAAGGCGAAACCTTGCTGCCGGTGCTGAGCACCTCGTTCGATCACATCGCGCAGATGCTCGAGCGCCTCGCTGGAGGACAGTATCGCGAAATGTTGACCGTTGGCGCGGTCGGCACCTTCGCCGTAGGTTGGCTGTTGCCGAGGCTGGCGGACTTTCGGGCGAAACATCCGCTGATAGATTTGCGTTTGTCGACGAACAACAACCGCGTGGATGTGGCGGCGGAAGGGCTGGATTACGCGATCCGCTTTGGCGCCGGGGCGTGGCATGGCATCGAGGCGACGCGTTTGCTGGAGGCACCGCTGTCGGTGTTGTGTGTGCCGGAAATCGCTCGGCAATTGCAGGCGCCGGGGGATCTGTTGCAGCAAACCCTGCTGCGTTCCTATCGCACCGATGAATGGCCGCAATGGTTTCAGGCCGCCGGACTGGCGACGCATGCCGCACCGCCGCAAAGCATCGTGTTCGATTCGTCGCTGGCGATGATGGAAGCGGCGTTGCAGGGTGGCGGGGTGGCGTTGGCGCCACCGCTGATGTTTGCCCGGCAGCTGGCGGCGGAGGTGATCTGCCAGCCGTTTGCGGTTGAGATCACGACGGGGAGTTATTGGTTGACGCGGTTGCAGTCGCGGCCTGAAACGGCGGCGATGCTCGCCTTTAAAAACTGGCTGCTACAGATCTCTGTCTGACTCACATCGTCCCTGTGGGAGCTGGCTTGCCAGCGATAGGGCCGGACCGGTCAACATCGATGTCGGCTGACCCACCGCTATCGCTGGCAAGCCAGCTCCCACAGGTTCATTTGTCAGAATACAAAATCTGATTCAACCCAGCCTTGTTTCACCGCACCAGACACGGCCGCTTGTTATCGAACTTCCACCCCGGAATCAGAAACTGCATCGCCACGCTGTCATCCCGCGCGCCGAGGCCCATGCCTTTGTACAGTTCGTGCGCCTTGGCCACCTGATCCATATCCAGCTCGACACCCAGCCCCGGTTTTTTCGGCACCTGCACCAGACCGTCGACAATTTGCAGCGGCGCCTTGGTCAAGCGCTGGCCGTCCTGCCAGATCCAGTGAGTGTCGATAGCGGTGATGTCGCCCGGTGCGGCAGCCGCGACATGGGTGAACATTGCCAGCGAGATATCGAAGTGGTTGTTGGAGTGCGAGCCCCAGGTCAGGCCCCATTCATGACACATCTGCGCCACGCGCACCGAACCCTGCATGGTCCAGAAGTGCGGGTCGGCCAGCGGAATGTCCACTGATTGCAACTGAATCGCGTGGCCCATCTCACGCCAGTCGGTGGCGATCATGTTGGTGGCGGTTTTCAGCCCGGTGGCGCGGCGGAATTCGGCCATCACTTCACGTCCGGAATAACCGTTTTCTGCACCGCACGGGTCTTCGGCGTAAGCCAGAACGTGATGCTGATCGCGGCACAAACGGATGGCTTCTTTCAGTGACCACGCGCCGTTCGGATCGAGGGTGATGCGCGCGTCGGGGAAGCGCTCGGCCAGTGCGGTCACCGCTTCGATTTCGGCATCGCCACTGAGCACGCCGCCCTTGAGTTTGAAGTCCTTGAAACCGTACTTGGCATGCGCCGCTTCGGCGAGACGCACCACCGCTTCGGCCGTCATCGCCTTCTCGTGACGCACGCGGAACCAGTCATTGTCGGCGTCCGGTTCGCTGCGATAGGCGAGGTCGGTTTCCCGTTGATCACCGACGTAGAACAGATAGCCAAGCATCTTCACTTCATCGCGTTGCTGCCCTTCACCGAGCAGCGCTGCGACCGGCACGTCAAGATGCTGGCCGAGCAAGTCGAGCAGGGCGGCTTCAAGCCCGGTGACCGCATGGATGGTGATGCGCAGGTCAAAGGTCTGCAAACCACGGCCACCGGCATCGCGGTCGGCGAAGGTCTGGCGCACCTGATTGAGGATCTTTTGATACGTGCCGATCGGGCTGCCGACCACCAGGCTGCGCGCGTCTTCCAGTGTTTGGCGAATGCGCTCGCCACCGGGCACTTCACCGACACCGGTGTGGCCGGCGTTGTCCTTGAGAATGACAATGTTGCGGGTGAAAAACGGCCCGTGGGCACCGCTGAGATTGAGCAACATGCCATCGTGGCCGGCCACCGGGATGACTTGCATGTCGGTGATGATCGGGGCTTTGGCGGTGTCGTGTGCGGTCATGGTTTTTATCCTTTTAATAAAGAGTTCAGGCGTGCTTTGGCGCAGCTTCAACCACGGCAATTTCAGCCGCAGGTTTCGGTGTGGTGCGCGCGAAGAAAACAATGATGGCGGCGATGATCGAGGTCGCGGCCAGACCATAGAGGCCGCCCTGAATCGAACCGGTGTGTTCTTCGAGCAAGCCGAACGTGGTCGGCGCGACGAAGCCGCCGAGGTTGCCCACCGAGTTGATCAACGCGATCACCGCTGCAGCGATGCGTGCATCCAGATAGGCCTGCGGAATCGGCCAGAACAACGACGATGCCGATTTGAAACCCAGCGCGGCAAAACAGATCGCGACGAAGGCGAAGATCGGCCCGCCGGTGGTGGACATGAACATCCCCGCAGCGGCGATCAGCAGCGCGGTGGCGACCCACGCCTGCTGATGTTTCCACTTGGCCGAGAACGAGGCGAAGGCGTACATGCCGATGATCGACAGCAACCACGGAATCGAGTTGAACAGGCCGACCTGGAAGTCGCTCATCTCGCCCATTTTCTTGATGATGCTCGGCAGCCAGAAGGTCGCCGCGTAGATGGTCAATTGAATGAAGAAATAGATCAGGCAGAACAGAATGATCTGGCGATCCTTGAGCAGTTTGCCCATCGATGGCCGGATCGGCGTCGCAGCTTCACGGGCCTTTTGCTCTGCGTCGATGGCGTTGACCAGTGCGTCCTGTTCGGCGCGGGTCAGCCATTTCGCGTCGTGGGGTTTGGCGTCGAGCCAGAACCAGACGAAGACGCACAGGCACACCGAAAACATCCCTTCAATGAAGTACATCCATTGCCAGCCGTGCATGCCCAGCCCGTTGATCTGCAGGAGCAGGCCGGACAACGGGCCGGAGATCAACGAGGCTACGGCAGAGCCGCTGAGGAAGATTGCAATCGCCTTGCCGCGTTCGGCGCCGGGCAGCCAGCGGGTGAAGTAGTAGATCACTCCAGGGAAGAACCCGGCCTCGGCGACGCCCAGCAAAAAGCGCAACACATAGAAGTGGGTTTCGTTCTGGATGAACGCCATGCCGGCGGCGACCAGACCCCAGGTGAACATGATCCGCGTCAGCCAGATTCGTGCGCCGACTTTCTGCAGGAGCATGTTGGACGGGACTTCGAACAGCGCGTAACCGATGAAGAACAAACCAGCGCCGAAGCCGTAGGCGGCGGCACCAATACCGAGGTCGTGTTCCATGTGGGTGCGGACGAAACCGATGTTCACCCGGTCAATGTAATTGACGATGAACATGATCACGAAGAGCGGCAGGACGTGGCGTTTCACTTTCGAGATGGCCGAGGCGAGTGTCGAATCGACGCCCTCGTTCATCCCGGAGACGGAGGTTTTCACTTGGTTTTCTCCCACTGATTATTTTTATGCGGGGTAGGGCTGGGTGCTGCGTTGTTGATAGACATCATACAACTGCGTTTTTTTGTCCTACAAGTAGGGAGGGCCGATTAATTTTGTCTGGAAGGCCGGTTTTTTATGCTTTTCTGTATTTTATCTCAATGTTTGTGGGCTTTAATGGGGCGCAAGGTCCGATGCATTTTTTCCGGAGCACAGGTTTGATGATCAGATGTGCCTGAATTACCTTCGCTAAATTTGAGTGTTGTCATACAAGCTAGGGCGTTAAAATCCAGCTCATCTGTTCTCTCACGATGCTACGATCCGCAAGACCCGATCACCGGAACCGACCATGCAAGAAGACCTCGACGCCCCCGCCCGTAAACGCGCGCACAACCTTGCCCATGACCTGGTGGAGAAACTCACCCAGAGCATCCTGCTCGGCCATTTGTCCCCCGGCGACAAACTGCCGTCGGAGAATTCCATCGTTCAGGAGCACGGCGTCAGCCGCACCGTGGTGCGCGAGGCGATTTCCAAATTGCAGGCATCGGGGCTGGTCGAGACGCGGCATGGCATCGGCACATTCGTGATCGAACGCGCAGCGGAGCAGGGCTTGCGCCTGAATGTCGACACGGCGCTCGGTGTACGCAGCATTCTTGAACTGCGCCTGGGCCTGGAAACCCAAGCCGCCGCATTGGCCGCGCAACGGCGTAGCGAGCAGCAACTGCTGCAGATGCGCCAGGCCCTGGATGACTATCAGCGCCTGCTGGACAACAACGACAGTTGCGTCGAAGCGGATCGACGCTTTCATTTGCTGATTGCCGAAGCCACCGGCAACGTCTGCTTCAGCGAGATCATGCAGCACCTGGGCAGTGCGATGATCCCGCGCAACCGCCTCAACGCCGCCGAGCGCGGTGCGGCGGATCTGAGCAAACTCGGTCAACTGGCCCATCTGGAGCACGAGGCGATTCTGAATGCGATCAAGCGTCAGGATGCGGATGCAGCGCGGGCAGCGATGTGGCTGCACTTGACCAACAGCCGTGACCGCTTCTCGGCGCAGGGTTGATCGCCGTTGGTCTGTTCGATAGCACGGCGATCACGGGGGCACTTCCAAGTGATATGGCCCGGGTTTTCCGGACCTCCTTGGTGAGGTGTGTCATGGCTAACGACTTGCTGTTTCAGGGTGGCGTTCTTCCCACCGATCCGAACCGGCCGATGCCCGGAACCGATGAGCCGACGTTGGCGGATCATGATTCTCCGATGGGCATGCCCCCGGGCCAGGATCCGCTGAGCGATGCCGACCGGCCCGAAGACTGGAAGGATCCGGCGCCGGATGATGAAGACGTTCCGCCGGCGGACGAGCCGACGCCGTTGTCGGATGATCGGCGCTGAGCCCTGACAGTTGTGTCGGATTTGCCGGCCCCATCGCTGGCAAGCCAGCTCCCACAGGATAGGCGGATGTACATGACAACCATGTGCACCCTGGAACCCTGTGGGAGCTGGCTTGCCAGCGATGACGGCATCCGCTTCAACAAAAAAATCACCGATCAAACCGCCGCGCAGGTCTAGCGCAGATCCCGCATCAACAACCCAAACCGCAAATCCACTGCATCCGGAATCGGCAGATACACCGTATGCCCATCCCCCGGCGCCACGTCGATCGCTGCACCTTTTGCGCTCTGCAACTCATGCAGATCAAAATGGAAATTGCCTTTGGGGGTCATCAGTTCCAGATGATCGCCAAGGGCAAAGCGGTTCTTCACCTTGACCTCGGCCAGACGATCACGCCGCTCGCCGGTCAGTTCGCCGACGAATTGCTGGCGCTCCGAGACTGAGCTGCCGTTCAGGTAGTTCTGATATTCGTCATGCACATGGCGACGCAGAAAACCTTCGGTGTAGCCGCGCTGGGCCAACGACTCCAGATCGGTCATCAAGCTGCGGTCAAACTCACGACCCGCCACTGCGTCATCAATCGCCCGGCGATACACCTGGGTGGTGCGCGCGCAGTAGAAATGCGATTTGGTCCGGCCCTCGATCTTCAATGAATGCACGCCCATGCGGGTCAAACGCTCGACGTGTTGCACGGCGCGCAGGTCCTTGGCGTTCATGATGTAGGTGCCGTGCTCGTCTTCGAACGCCGGCATCAATTCGTCAGGACGATTGGCTTCCTGCAACAGAAACACCTGATCGGTGGGCGTGCCGAGGCCAAGGGTTGGCCCGGGTCGAAAGGTCTGGACGATTTCGCCGAGCTGGTTTTGCGTGGCTTCCTGCGCCGAGTATTTCCAGCGACAGGCATTGGTGCAGGTGCCTTGGTTGGCGTCGCGCTTGTTCATGTAGCCCGACAGCAGGCAGCGCCCGGAATAGGCCATGCACAACGCGCCGTGGACGAACACTTCCAGCTCCATGCCGGGCACCTGTTCGCGGATTTCGCCGATCTCTTCCAGCGACAATTCTCGCGACAGGATGATCCGGCTCAGCCCCAGTTGCTGCCAGAACTCGACACTCGCCCAATTCACCGTGTTGGCCTGCACCGACAGGTGAATCGGCATCTGCGGGAAGTGCCGGCGCACCAGCATGATCAGCCCCGGGTCGGACATGATCAGCGCATCCGGCGCCATCTCGATCACCGGCGCCAGGTCCTTGAGAAACGTCTTCAACTTGGCGTTGTGCGGGGCGATGTTGACCACCACGTAGAAACGTTTGCCTTGCGCCTGCGCTTCGTGAATGCCCAGCGCCAGATTGGCATGATCGAATTCGTTGTTGCGCACCCGCAAGCTGTAGCGCGGCTGGCCGGCGTAGACCGCATCGGCGCCGTAGGCGAACGCGTAACGCATGTTTTTCAGGGTGCCGGCGGGGGCGAGCAGTTCCGGGGTGGCGAGGGTCGGGGTCATGGCGGTGTCGGTCGCAAAAGCGCAGCAGGGTAAGTCAGATGCGGCGAGGGTTTGTTGATCTGGATCTATGCTCCATGAATAAAGATGGCACTCGTGCAGGCCCCGGTTGACTAAGCATCGGGGCGTGTAGGACGCCTGACTGACATGGATCGGACATGAACGAAAAAAGTCTTCAATTCAAATCCCTCACCGTGCTGCTGTTGCTGGTCACGGTGGCGTTTATCTGGATCCTCTTGCCGTTCTACGGCGCGGTGTTCTGGGCGGTGATTCTCGGTATTGTGTTTGCGCCGATGCAACGCCGGCTGCAGGCGAAATTCGGCTGGCAGCGCAACCTGACGTCCCTGTGCACCTTGTCGATCTGTCTGGTGATTGCGATTCTGCCGGTGATCATCCTCAGTGTGCTGCTGGTGCAGGAAGGGGCGACGGTCTACAAGAACATCGAAAGCGGCGAGCTGGATATTGCTGCGTATCTGGCGCAGTTCAAGCACAGCCTGCCGCCGTACTTTCAGCACTTGCTCGACCGCTTCGGCATGGGCGAACTCAATGGCCTGCGCGAAAAAATCGTCAAATCGGCGATGCAGGGCAGCCAGGTGCTGGCCAGTCAGGCGTTCAGTTTTGGCCAGGGCACGTTCGAGTTCGTGGTGAGTTTCTTCATCATGCTGTACCTGCTGTTTTTCTTTTTGCGCGACGGCGCCGAACTGGCGCGCAAAGTGCGCAGCGCCGTGCCGCTGGAAGAACATCACAAGCGTCGTCTGCAACTGAAATTCAACCGGGTGGTGCGGGCGACCGTGAAGGGCAATCTGGTGGTCGCGGTGACACAGGGCGCGTTGGGTGGGGCGATTTTCTGGTTTCTCGACATCCCCAGCGCGTTGCTGTGGGCGGTGTTGATGGCGTTTCTGTCGCTGTTGCCAGCGGTCGGCGCGGGGATCGTGTGGGCGCCGGTGGCGGCTTACTTCCTGCTCAGCGGGATGATCTGGCAGGGCGTGGTGCTGGGACTGTTCGGGATCTTTGTGATCGGGCTGGTGGATAACGTGCTGCGCCCGATCCTGGTGGGCAAGGACACCAAAATGCCCGACTACATGATTCTGATCTCGACCTTGGGCGGCCTGGCGGTGTTTGGTCTCAACGGTTTCGTGATCGGGCCGCTGATCGCGGCGCTGTTCATGTCGAGCTGGGCGCTGTTCGCCGAGACCAAACCCAAGGTGCAACTGCCTTAGGCATGAAAAGCAGCGCTGACCATTTGTTGTGACAAGGCCTGCGCGGCGGGCAGCGAAGTGAGCGGGCCGCTGATTGGCTCGCCGTCGCGCACCAGATACCAGCAGGCGAGCAATCCCGACGCTCTGAGCGAAGCGGGAACGGCGCTGCCGATGACTGACATGATTTGAACCTGAGCCATGAAAAGTACCTCCATCAATCTATGGGGCTACCTTAGGGACTCGCGGGATTTTGCGACAATCAACCGTTTCGATAGTGGTCATTGATGCCAGTGAGGTCTGGCTTCAATCGACCACTTGATCGAGCATGTGCATGACTTCGCGCTCGTTGAGCAGGCCTTTGTGCACAAGGTTTTCGGCCAGCAGCGAAAGAAATTTCGCGCAGCGATGGCCTTCCAGGTGCTTGAGCTCGGTCAGCGCGCCGTACACCTTGCTGGAGGTGCACAGGCCGACGGTGCGGTGCGGGTTTTGTGTTGGCATACAGTCGTCCTTGTTTTTATCAACCTGTTGTTTACGGACGGATTCAGAGTGCGGTTCCGTCATGACAAAGCGATGACCGTTTTGTGGAAATCTACATAACGGTCAATCCATCATGCCGACTTTAGCCGCTGAAACTGTCCTCACAGCGACGTTGGCGCGATTTTTTCAGACGTTGGCCGACCAACGGTCATAAAAAAGCCCCGCTGTAAAAGCGGGGCTTTGTGTTTCTGCCATTACCAGCGCGGACCACCGTAGTAGTGCGGGCGACCGTAGTAGCCGCGAGGCGGGCCGTAATACACCGGGGCCGGTTGCACGTAGACCGGTTGCTGAACGTAAACCGGCGCTGGCTGGTAGTAGACCGGTGGCGGTGGCTGCTGCACATAGACCGGTGGTGGCGGCGCGGCATACACCGGCGCCTGCTGCACATAAACCGGGCGATCCTGATTGATCAGTGCCGAGCCGATGATGGCCGAGCCGACGATCGCGCCAAACACTGCCGGGCCTTGCCAGTAATTGCCGCCATGGGCTTCTGCTTGCCCTGCGACAGCGAATGCACCAATCAGCAGGGCCACGATAGGGAGTTTACGAATCATGATAATTCCTCGGTTCTTCGACCCGGCGGCAGGGCCTGCACCAGGCCCACAGTTGTCGCGGGGATACTTCTAAGACAGCGAAATTCTGAAATTCAGCACAGCCACTGGGTAAATTTTGTGTAAGGTCTGTACCGGTTTGTTTACCGAGCCGCGCAAGGGCCGCGCGATACGTTTAAAACAGGCCTCTATGATCGTTCAGAACCCGATGGGCTGGCTAATCCCGTCTATCCGAAAGTGCGTTTGAAGGAGAAGTTTCATGCAGATGAACCCGAACAAAGACACCCAACTGTGCATGTCCCTGTCCGGACGCCCAGGTAACTTCGGTCTGCGTTTTCATAACCATTTGTATGAGCAGTTGGGCCTCAATTTCTATTACAAGGCGTTCAGCAGCCAGGACTTGAACGGCGCCGTGGGCGGGATTCGCGCGCTGGGGATTCGCGGTTGCGGCGTGTCGATGCCGTTCAAGGAAGCCTGCATTGCGCTGGTCGATGAGCTGGACGCGTCCGCTGCGGCGATTCAGTCGATCAATACCATCGTCAACACCAGCGGCCACCTCAAGGCGTACAACACCGATTACATTGCCATCGAGCAGTTGCTGAAAACCCACGCGGTGCCCAAAGAATCGACTTTCGCCCTGCGCGGCAGCGGCGGCATGGCCAAAGCAGTGGCCAGTGCCTTACGCGATGGCGGCTATAAAAACGGTTTGATCGTTGCGCGCAATGAGCGGGCAGGGCGGGCGCTGGCGGAATCGCTGGGCTATCGCTGGCAGGCGGAGTTGGCCGACGAGCGCCCGCGGATGCTGATCAACGTGACGCCGGTGGGCATGGACGGCGGGCCTGAGGCGGGGCAACTGGCATTCGAGCCGGACGTGATCAAAGCGGCGGACACCGTGTTTGATGTGGTGGCGATTCCATCGGAGACGCCGCTGATCGTGCGTGGCCGGGCCGAGGGCAAGAAGGTCATTACCGGCCTGGAAGTGATCGCGATCCAGGCACTGGAGCAGTTTGTGCTGTACACCGGCGTGCGCCCGAATGAAGCGCAGTTTGCGGCGGCGGTGGCGTTTGCCCGCAGCTGATTCTGTGAGTTGTGTAGGGGCCCTACCGGTCCCATCGCTGGCAAGCCAGCTCCCACAGGATTTGCGGGTGTCCCCATTTTTGTGTTCCAACCGGTTACCTGTGGGAGCTGGCTTGCCAGCGATGAATTCACCTCGGTTTATCCTGCTGCCTATACTGCCTCCCCAGCAAGCACAGACTTGCCCACCATAAAAACCGTGACCGAGGCCCCCATGCACCCACCCATTCTCAACCTGCATCAGGTCGCACTCGAACCCCTGCCCGAAGCCCTCGCCCCGGAAGGCGAAACCGCCGGGCGCTATCAGCAGCGCATGGCCCGTATCGGCCAGCAATTGGGTTCGCAAAAACTTGGTTATCGTCTGTACGCGCTACCGCCGGGCATGCGCGGCAGCCCGTTTCACAGCCATCGGGTCAACGAAGAAATGTTTTACGTGGTGGCCGGGGAGGGCGAGGTGCGTCTCGGTGCCGAACATTTTCCGATCCGCGAAGGCGATGTGATTGCCTGCCCGCCGGGCGGACCGGAGAAGGCGCATCAGATCATCAATACCAGTCAGGCCGAACTGCGTTATCTGGCAGTGAGTACTCAACAGCAGCCGGAAATTTGCGAATACCCGGATTCGAACAAATATGCGGTGATGGATAACTTCACGATTGATGCCGAGGGTCATGCCTCAGGTTTTGTTGCGGTAGCACGGCAGGCGGATGGCGTCGATTACTGGGATGGCGAGTAACGCGCAGATCCCTGTAGGAGTGAGCCTGCTCGCGATAGCGGTTTGTCAGTCACATAATCTTTGGATGACACACCGCTATCGCGAGCAGGCTCACTCCTACAGGGGTTACGCGGTGGCTATTCGAGGCGGGCCAGGCGTTCTTCCAGCGCGGCGATCCGCGCCTCGAGCTCTTCGATGCGCTCGATCGAGACGCCACTGCTCGCACCGCGATCCGACGGATTCTGCCGCGCCGCCATGATCGCTTCGATGTCCGCCGGATCACCCAGCGCATGGGTGTAACGATCTTCACGCTGACCGGCCTGACGCGGAATCAACACCGCCAGCCCGCGCGCAATCAGGCGTTCAAGTTGATGCACCACCTGTTCGGCATCTTCGAAATCATGCATGCGACCGCTGCGGGTCAGCAGTTCGTTGACGGTTTGCGGGCCGCGCAGAAACATCAATCCACTCAGAATCACCTGGGCCGGCACCAGTTCCAGCGCCTTGTCGACCTTGTGCTCCCAGCGGTCGGCGCGACTGCCCATGACCAGTTTGGCGAAGCCGCGACCTTCGAGGGCACGCAGGCTCTGGCCGACCTGGCCTTGGGTCAGGTTCATGACTGGTTCGCGGCTGGTTTTCTGATTGCACGCGGTGACCAAAGCGTTGAGTGTCAGCGGATAGGTTTCCGGGCTGGTCGCCTGTTTTTCGATCAACGAGCCGAGGATGCGGATTTCCGTGGCATTGAGCCGAGGCTCGTCGAAGGTGGATTCTGGTTCTGTGGTCATCGCGCGTTCCCTCTGCAGTCGAAGGCGCCTAGCCTAATCCTTGCCAAACAAAAGGCAAGCCGTGTGGTCATCAAGCATGGCTATAATCGCCTCCTTGTTCCACCCAGCCATCACACGAGACTGCCATGACCATTTCCCTGTACGCCGCATCCGTCCCGGTTTTTCAACAAATGCTCAACGCTTTGAGCGATGTGTTGAAAAAGGCTGAAGCCCACGCCACCGAGAAAAACATCGACCCGAACGCGTTCCTGCAAGCGCGTCTGTTCCCGGACATGTTCCCGTTGACCCGTCAGGTACAGATCGCTGTGGACTTCGCCAAAGGCGTTTCCTCGCGTCTGGCTGAAGTCGAAGTGCCGAAGTACGACGATACCGAAACCACCTTCGCCGAGCTGCAAGCCTTGATCGCCAAGGTGCTGGCCTACATCGGCGAGATCAAGCCAGAGCAGATCGATGGCAAGGAAGGCATCGAAATCATCACCCGTCCGGGCACTCCGAAAGAGAAGCGCTTCAGCGGTCAGGCTTACCTGCTGACTTACGGTCTGCCGCAATTCTTCTTCCACGTCACCACCACGTATGCACTGCTGCGTCATAACGGTGTTGAAGTGGGTAAACGCGATTACATGGGCGCGTTCTAAAACACCCAGATACACAAAAGCCCGCCAAGGTTTGCGCCTTGGCGGGCTTTTGTTTTCCCTGTGGGAGCGAGCTTGCTCGCGAATGCGGTGGGTCAGATGACAATGATGTTAACTGACCCGCCTCTTTCGCGCGCAAGCTCACTCCCACAGGGTAAGAGGGTTACGCAGTACGTTGGGCTTTCGCTTCTTCGCCCAGGCACGCTGCGGCGGTGAACAGCACGTCCGTCGACGAGTTCAGCGCGGTTTCGGCGGAATCCTGCAACACACCAATAATGAAACCGACTGCCACGACCTGCATGGCGATTTCACTCGGAATGCCGAACAGGCTGCACGCCAGCGGAATCAGCAGCAGCGAACCACCGGCCACACCCGAAGCGCCACAGGCGCAAATCGCTGCCACAACGCTGAGCAGGATTGCGGTTGGGATGTCCACGGCGATGCCCAGGGTGTGCACGGCTGCCAGCGCCAGCACGGTAATGGTGATCGCCGCACCGGCCATGTTGATGGTGGCGCCCAGTGGGATCGATACCGAATAGGTGTCTTCGTGCAGGCCCAGACGCTTGCTCAATTCCAGGTTGACCGGAATGTTCGCCGCCGAGCTGCGGGTGAAGAATGCAGTGATACCGCTTTCACGCAGGCACTTGAGGGTCAGCGGGTACGGGTTGCGGCGCAGCTTCCAGAACACGATCAGCGGGTTCATCACCAGCGCGACGAACAGCATGCAGCCAAGCAGGACAGCCAGCAGATGCGCGTAACCGATCAATGCGCCAAAGCCGGAGGTGGCCAGTGTCGAAGCCACGAGACCGAAAATACCCAGCGGTGCGAAGCGAATCACCACGCGGACGATCACGGTCACGCCGTTGGACAGGTCGCCCAGCACTTCGCGGGTAGTGTCGCCGGCATGGCGAATCGCGATGCCCATGCCGATGGCCCAGGCCAGAATGCCGATGAAGTTGGCGTTCATCAGGGCGCTGACCGGATTGTCCACCACGCTCAGCAACAGGCTCTGCAACACTTCAGTGATGCCGCCCGGGGCGGTCACTGCGACGTTTTCAGTCGCCAGCACCAGATGCGACGGGAAGGCCATGCTGGCAACCACGGCCACCACTGCTGCGGCGAACGTGCCCAGCAGATAGAGGAACAGAATCGGGCGGATATGGGTTTCCTGGCCGTGCTTGTGGTTGGCAATCGAGGCCATCACCAGTACGAATACCAGAATCGGTGCTACGGCTTTCAACGCCGACACGAAGACCTTGCCGATGAATGCCGTGGATTTGGCCAGCTCAGGCGCAATCAGGGCCAGCGCAATACCGGCGATCAGGCCGATCACGATCTGGGTGACCAGGCTCAGTTTGCTCAAGCGTTGCAGTAGAGAAGGGGATGAAGCTGTCATAACGGCATCTCTGTTTTTATAGGGTGCGAGGTCTCGTGGGCAGGCACGAGCCGACAGTCGAATCGACATCAGCGTCTTAAACACGTCGCTGATCAGGGTGTACGTTTTTCAGGGCGCGGACTTTATCACAGCGTAGGCCTTATCCTTCAGGCCTGTGACGATCTGCCACCGGATCAGACGACAAACTCGGCAGGTTTGGGCAAGTCAGCCCGGACGCACTCTGTTAAGATTGCCCATCCTTATTTTCAAGTCATGCCAGCGGGCCTCCGGGTCAACGCTGGTGTTGTCGTTTTGCTGGAGTTGCGCATGCTGTTGCCCATTCTTCTGTTGTCCGCCGCCGGTTTTACGGTGCTGACCACAGAATTCGTCATCGTCGGCCTGTTGCCGGCGATTGCCCGCGACCTTGAGGTCACCATCCCGCAGGCCGGTCTGCTGGTGACTCTATTCGCTTTTACCGTGGCGATGTTCGGGCCTTTCTTGACCGCATATTTCGCCCGCTTCGAACGGCGCAAGCTGTTTATCAGCATCCTGATCATGTTTGGCCTGGCCAATACCGTGGCCGCGCTGGCCCCGAATATCTGGGTGATGGCGATTGCCCGACTGATCCCGGCGCTCGGTTTGCCGGTGTTCTGGGCCTTGGCCAGCGAAACAGCGGTGGACATCGTCGGCCCGGATTTCGCCGGTCGGGCGATTGCCAAAATTGGCTTCGGCATTGTCTGCGCCACGGTTTTCGGCATTCCGGTCGGCACGCTGATTTCTGACGCATTCGGCTGGCGCAGTGCCTTTGGGATTCTGGCGGTGATTGCCTTTGCCAAAGCTTTGTTGCTGTTTGTTTATTTGCCGAAAACCAGTCTCCACCAGCATCAAGTCAGCTTCCGCTCGCAGTTCAAGATCCTGCGCAGCCCATTGATGATCGGCCACATCGTGCTGTCGATTCTGGTGTTCAGCGGCATGTTTACCGCTTACACCTATCTGGCCGATATTCTTGAGCGTCTCGCCGGTTTCAACGGCACGGTGGTCGGTTGGTGCCTGATGGCCTTCGGCGCGGTCGGGCTGATCGGCAACTCGCTGGGCGGTCGTGCGGTCGATAAGCATCCGCTGGGCGCGTCGGTGTTGTTCTGCGCGTTCATGATCGCCGGCATGGTCTCGCTGGTGCCGAACATCCATTCGCCAGTGGGGCTGGCGGTGGCGATGGGCATCTGGGGCATCACTCAAGCCGCGTTGTTCCTGGTCAGCCATGTGCGCCTGATGAAAGCCGCGCCGGAAGCGCCGGCCTTTGCTGCCTCGCTGAACATCGCCGGGGCCAATCTGGGGATTGGTCTGGGCGCCATGGTCGGCGGCCGGGTCATCGACGGCGCGGGCCTGGGCTTCCTCGGCTTCGCCGCCGCTGGCTTCATCCTGCTGTCGGTGTTCCTCGCCATGGTGCTGATGACGCTCAAGCCGCGCGAGATCTGCGCCGAGGCGTCATAACGCCGTAAACAGCTCCCGTCGGGCACCTTCGGTAATCGCAACGATGCCGGGGTGCTTGACCTTGCGCTCCACCGAAATGGCATAGAAGGACTCGGTCACCGCATCGGTCTGGCCGATCAACTCGACGCCGTATTGGCGTTTGACCTCATCGGCAATCACGCTCGGGCCGATAAAAATCCCGCTGCCGGATTGGCCGAACGCCTGCATCAAGGCACTGTCATCGAACTCGCCGACGATTTGCGGCTGAATCTGCTGCTCGGCGAACCAGCGCTGCAAGCGGCTGCGGACTACGGTTTCCGCGCCCGGAATCAACAGCGGCGCACCGTGCAGACTGCGTGGGAAATCCTGACCGTATCGGGCTGCCAGTTCAGGGGTGGCGAAAAAACTGATCCCGCATTCACCGAGCTTCTGGCTGTAGCCCTTGATGTCGAGATGCGAGGGCATCGGGCTGTCGGAGATCACTAGATCCAGACGCTGGATGGCCAGATCGGCGAGCAGGCGTTCGAGTTTGTCTTCGCGACAGGTGATGCGCAGCGGTTCGTTCAATTCCATGGTCGGCGCGATCAGGCGATAGACGATGGATTTGGGCACCACGTCCGCCACGCCGACGCGGAACAGAATCTGCTGCTCGTTGGGTTGCGCGCGCAGCATCAATTCCAGTTCGCCGCCCAGTTGAAACATGTGCTCGGCGTAGGGCAGGGCTTGTCGCCCGGCTTCGGTGAGCTCAAGTTGCCGGCCCACTCGTCGAAACAACTCGATGCCATAGGTTTGTTCGAGCAGGGAAATCTGCCCGCTGATGGTCTGTGGCGTCAGATTCAGTTGCTCGCACGCACGCACGATGCTGCCGGTCTTGGCCACAACCCAGAAGTAATGCAGTTGTCGGTAGTTGAGCATGGTGATCTTCACTTCGTGAAAACCGAAGTATAGCCGCTAAAAATACGAATTTTCCTGAAGTGTTTGTCTCCCTAGAATGCCCAGCCATCGACGACCGGTCTGTGACCCTGTCTGTTCATTCGAAGGAAGCCACATGAAATACACAATCCCAGCATTGATGTTTACGTCTTTACTGCTTATGGCCGGTTGCGATCAGGCCGAAAAAAGCGCCCAGCAGTTGATGGGTAAAGCCGCCGAGAGCGCCAAGCAAGCGATCGATGACACCCATAAAGCCGCGGAGCAAGCGCTGAGCGATGCCACGGGCGGGTTGATCGAGAAAAAAGAAACACCGGAAAAAGACGCGGAAAAATCCGAATCTTCCTCCAAGACCATCTAATTCGTCTTACACAGAGTCAGGACTGACCCATGGAATATCTGTTACAGCTCGCCGCCAGCCCCACCGCTTGGGTTGCTTTGGCCACATTGGTGGTGATGGAAATCGTGCTTGGCATCGATAACCTGATCTTTATCTCGATCCTGACCAACAAACTGCCTAAGCAGTACCAGCAGAAAGCACGCCGCATCGGTATCGGCATGGCGTTGATCCTGCGTCTGGCGCTGTTGAGCACCATCGCGTTCATCGTGCAGTTGACCGCGCCGGTCATCGAGATTCTCGGTCAGGCGTTCTCTTGGAAGGACATGATTCTGATCGCTGGTGGTCTGTTCCTGGTGTGGAAGGCGACGACCGAGATCCATCACAGCATGGACCCGGCGCCGGAAGATCCGAAGTCGGCGACCTCCACCGTGACCTTGGGCTTTGCCGCGGCTATCGGTCAGATCCTGATGCTCGACATGGTGTTCTCGATCGACAGCATCATTACCGCGGTCGGCATGACCGAACACTTGCCGATCATGATTATTGCGGTGGTGGTGTCGGTACTGGTGATGCTGTTCGCGGCTGAGCCGCTGGCCAAGTTCATCAACGACAACCCGACGGTGGTGATGCTGGCCCTGGGCTTCCTGATCATGATCGGCATGACGCTGATCGCCGAAGGCTTCGGTGCCCACGTTCCGAAAGGTTATGTGTATGCAGCGATGGCATTCTCGGCAGCGATTGAGGTGCTGAACATGATGTCCCGCCGTGCGAAGCAGAAGAAACTGGCTGAGCAGGTGTAACGTTAGATAAGCCAAAAGGCCCTCTGGATTCTTGGTATTCAGGGGGCCTTTTTTATGGGTACAGATTTATTTCAACGCGTCAGTGCGCAGTCACGTGACGAACGCGGTGCTTCTCAGGCTTCTCGACCGAGGTTGGTTGAATCGGGTGATGGTGGCGTCGAGAAATCCGCAGCACGCCCCACAGCATGGCGGCGGCCACGGCCAGCCAGCCGGCAATCAACATTACAATGGTGATGGTCAGGCTCATCTGTGCCTCCTCTTCGCCCTGCATCGGGCGCCCGCTTTTGTTCAATTCGCTCTATTTCACTGACAGTCTAGCCAATGGGGTGTTTCAAGCTATTGACCAAAGGTCGCTGGTGACCAATCAGTTTGCTCTATGCAAGCCATGGGTCTGCCGCTTAAGGCTATACCGCAAGCCCAAGCAGCCCTATGATCGCTGGCGTTGCCGGAACACGATGACCGGCGTCTGAACAGAGAGTGACGATGGTGCAGGTATTTTCTCGAATTCGTGCGGCGCTGATGGCGGCCGGTTGCGTGGTCGCGTTGGCCGGATGTGCGGGCACGGTGGCGCCGGAGGTCAAGCGCTTGCCGGAGCGGGTCGAGCTGAGCGGGACGTTCTATCGTGGGCAAGCCAATCAGAGCGGGCCGCAAGTATTGGCCAGCCTGTTGTCGCAGCAGGGCATCGTGATCACCCCGGGTTTGCTGGAAAAACCACTGCATTTGCCGGGCGCTGAAGACAAGTTGCAGCAGAACCTGCAAAACCTCGCGCGTGAATACGGCATGGTCGTTTATCCGCTGGACAGCAATCTACCGGCGCTGTTGACCCAGGTCGCCGCAGGTTACCCGGTGATGGTGCGTTTCAGCGAGGGTTCGGCATTTTGGGCAGAGCCGCGTTACGCCATCCTCTCCGGCTACGATCGCAACAAACAGAAGGTGCTGCTGCGCGCCGGCATGAACCGGCGTGAATTGATGAGCTTCAGTTCCTTTGAGTCGGCGCTGGAAAAGTCCGGCGGCTGGGCAGTCCTGATCCAGAAACCGACGCAGATTCCTGCTGCCGTCGATCGCCAGCGCTGGCTCAAGGCGGCCGATGAACTGGCCCAGGCCGGTCAGGAAAACGAAGCGGCGCAGGCGCGCAAGGCGCTGGCAGCGCACTGAGTTTCCGTTCGTCATCTGCCGGGCACGACTGCGCCCGGCACGCCTCCTATGTGTAGAACCCGTGTTTTGCGGGTGAAACAGGAGGCGATATGAAAGATTCCCCATCATCTAAAGGCCCGCATTCATCCGAGCATTCCTCAGGAGATGATTTGGGGTTCGATCCGGACTCGCCCGATCTTGATGATCCCCAGGTCGATCCTGTCGGTCCCGCCAAGGCGCCCCTCGACGTCGAGCCCGGCGAGGATGAAAAGAAACCTGCCAAACCTTATGACCCACTGGCCAATCTGAAACCTTGATGGGAGGTGCGTATGAGTACCGATTCAAGCTTCGACGACCAAAAAACACCGGACAGTGTTCCGACCACGCCAGAGCCGGAGATCGATCCGGTGCTGGACCCGGACAGCCCGATGCGCGACCCGATGGCCCGGCCCAATGTGCTGACGCCTGAGCCTTCACGGGATCCGAGCGCAGGGGATGGCATTCCCGATGACGAAGACATGCCGTTACCTAATGACTGATTCACAGACGAAAAAAAGCCCCGAGTTTTTGGGGCTTTTTCTTGTGTGGCGGATTACTTGGACGCTTCAACCACGCCGCTCTGGCGCGACTTGAGGTTTTTCTCGGCCTTGTATTGCTGAGCCACGGCAGGAACGCTGGCGCTCTTGCCGGTCTCCACCCAGCTGCGGATACGGCTGGCATCGGCAAAATGGGTGTACTTGCCGAACGCGTCGAGAATGACCAGCGCGACCGGGCGGTTGCCCATCTTCGTCACCAGGACCAGGCAGTGGCCGGCCGGATTGGTGAAACCGGTTTTGGTGATCTTGATGTCCCAGTCGGCTTTATTGACCAGATGATCGGTATTGCGGAAACCCAAGGTGTAATTGGGTTTGCGGAAAGAAACGGTTTTTTCCTTGGTCGTGGTGAGCTCGCTAAGGATTGGGTATTTGCTCGCAGCCACCAGCAACTTGCTCAAGTCGCGGGCGGTAGAGACGTTGCGCTCGGAGAGGCCCGTTGGCTCGACATAGTGAGTGTTGGTCATGCCCAGCGCCTTGGCCTTGGCGTTCATCGCCGCAATAAAGGCCGCGTAGCCGCCCGGATAGTGATGCGCAAGGCTGGCAGCGGCGCGGTTTTCCGAGGACATCAGGGCGATCAGCAGCATCTCGCGGCGCGGCAGTTCACTCTTGAGTTTGACTCGGGAGAACACACCTTTCATCTCCGGTGTGTTGCTGATATCGACATTGATCCATTCGTCCATGTTTTGCCGGGCTTCAACCACCACCAGTCCAGTCATCAGCTTGCTCACCGAGGCGATCGGCACGATCACGTCAGGGTTGCTGGAATAAATGACTTTGTTGGTCTGCATATCCATGAGCAGGGCGCTGCCGGAGGCGATCTTCAATGTCGAAGCATCACGCGGGGCAGCGGTGGTTTCCGCAGCGTTGATCGTTGGCGTGATGAATGTGCCTGTAAAAGCAAAAAACAGGCTCAGAATCGAAAGACGAATTTTCACGCGGGCGAACTCATAAAGGTTGGATATTCCGTTAGTTTGTAACGGGTTATTTCTTCAAAGCGTCGCATTCTAGGAGTATGGCTGAAGATCTGTCGATGGTTGTTTTAAGCACCTGAAAATCTCGTGAAAAGGCCTGTAAAAAGAGGGGTTTCCGGCGAACGGTTACAGTTTTTTCTCAGGCATGAAAAAACCCGCACGAGGCGGGTTTTTTCAGAGCTGAAAACGACGACTCACGCGTGCAGGGTTTCTGCTGCGTAGAGGGTATTTTCCAGCAGGCAGGCGCGGGTCATCGGACCAACACCGCCCGGTACTGGAGTGATCCAGCCGGCGCGGGGCAGGGCGGTCTCGTAGACGACGTCACCGACCAGCTTGCCGTCGTCCTGACGGTTGATACCGACATCGATCACGATCGCGCCTTCCTTGATCCACTCGCCTTTGACCAGACCCGGTTTGCCGGCGGCCACGACCACCAGATCGGCACGGCCGACGTGGCCAGCCAGATCCTTGGTGAAACGGTGGGCCACGGTCACGGTGCAACCGGCCAGCAGCAGTTCCATGGCCATCGGGCGACCGACGATATTGGAAGCGCCGACGACCACTGCATCCATGCCATACAGATCGGCACCGGTGCTTTCCAGCAAGGTCATGATGCCTTTCGGAGTGCATGGCCGCAGCAATGGGATGCGTTGTGCCAGGCGACCGACGTTATAAGGATGGAAACCGTCAACGTCTTTGTCCGGGCGGATGCGTTCCAGCAATTTGGAGGCATCGAGGTGCTCGGGTAGCGGCAACTGGAGCAGGACGCCGTCGATTGCAGGGTCGTCGTTGAGGCGATCGATCAGATCGGTCAGCGCTTGCTGCGTGGTTTCGGAGGGCAGGTCGTAGGCTTGAGAGAGGAAGCCGACCTCTTCACAGTCTTTACGCTTGTGCGAGACATAAACCTGAGAGGCAGGATCGCTGCCGACCAGGATCACCGCGAGGCCGGGAGTGCGCAGGCCTTGCTGGCGACGCTCGGCAACTCGTTTGGCGATCTGCTGGCGCAGGCTGGCGGCGATCGATTTGCCGTCGATTAGTTGTGCAGTCATTGCGCGTGATTAACCATCGAGAGGGGAAAAAATGAGAACGCATTCTCGCATGTCGCGCGGTGAGGGCAAAGGCGCTTGGTCAGCAAATTCCGCTAACCCCTTTAATTAAATGAATTTTTTTCAAAAAGGATTTGACGACCTTTGGAGCGCTCTATACTATTCGTCGCACTTGTCGGGCACAGCCTAGCACTGGTTAAGAAGGTGAAGTGGAATCAAGGTTCTGCGACACTGGAAAGCACTTAGTTTGTAGTCCTTTAAGAGTACAGATTAATAAGGCGCCCGTAGCTCAGCTGGATAGAGCATCCGCCTTCTAAGCGGATGGTCGCAGGTTCGAGTCCTGCCGGGTGCGCCATTAGGCAGCTTTGGCACAAGTAACGCGATATGGTGGGCGTAGCTCAGTTGGTAGAGCACGGGATTGTGACTCCCGTTGTCGTGGGTTCGATCCCCATCGTCCACCCCATATTTCGAAAAAACGCCAGATTTAACGGTCTGGCGTTTTTGCTTCAAAGGCTTCATCTGCGGATGTGGTGGAATTGGTAGACACACTGGATTTAGGTTCCAGCGCCGCGAGGCGTAAGAGTTCGAGTCTCTTCATCCGCACCAATTAAAGCTTCATTCGTGCCTTATGGCTGGTGAGGTTTCAACAAAGAAGTTATTTGGCTTTTTTGTTACGCAATATGGTGGGCGTAGCTCAGTTGGTAGAGCACGGGATTGTGACTCCCGTTGTCGTGGGTTCGATCCCCATCGTCCACCCCATATTTCGAAAGGCGCCAGATTTAACAGTCTGGCGCCTTTTTTGTTTTAGCGGTTTTGAAAATCGGCAATTGCCGGTTTCGGGACGCAGGGGCAGGGCGCTTCGTCGTATTTATGTTGCTCGATGCTGCTGCACTGTCCGCCGGGCTTGCTTGCAAGAACGGCCGTCAAGGAGTGATGCAGTCCCTTCTATATATAGAAGAGGTCGGCGCAGAGCCTTGGCGTGATTGGTTGTATTCGCCTGTGGGGCGCGCTGCATCCGTGCATCGATCCCTATAAATTGCCTGCTGTTTTTTTACCCGTTTTCAGTAGGGTGACTTCTTGAGTTTGACCCACTAGAATGCATGCCCTTGATTCTGGGGTCGGAAACGGCCGGCTAACGTCTGTGCAACGAGGAATATCCATGCAAGTTTCTGTTGAAAATACTACTGCTCTCGAGCGCCGCATGAGCGTCACCGTGCCGGCTGAGCGCATCGAGACTCAGGTCAACAAGCGTCTGCAGCAGACTGCCCAAAAGGCCAAGATTGCTGGCTTCCGTCCAGGCAAAGTGCCAATGAGCGAAATCAAGCGCCGTTTCGGTGCTGATGCGCGCCAGGAAGCTGTAGGCGACGTGATCCAGTCCTCCTTCTACGAAGCTGTGGTTGAGCAGAAGCTGAACCCGGCGGGTTCGCCATCGATCGAGCCTAAGTCGCTGGAAGCTGGCAAAGACCTGGAATACGTTGCTGTATTCGAAGTGTTCCCTGAGTTCACCGTTGCCGGTTTCGAAGGCATCACCGTTGAGCGCCTGAGCGCTGACGTGGCTGACGCTGACCTGGACAAAATGCTCGACATCCTGCGCAAGCAGAACACCCGTTTTGAAGTGGCCGATCGCGCTGCCCAGAACGAAGACCAACTGAACATCGATTTCGTTGGCAAGGTTGACGGCGAAGTATTCGCTGGCGGCTCCGCTAAAGGCACTCAGTTGGTACTGGGTTCCGGCCGCATGATCCCGGGCTTCGAAGAAGGTCTGGTAGGTGCTAAGGCTGGCGAAGAGCGCGTTCTGAACCTGACCTTCCCAGAGGACTATCAGAACCTGGACCTGGCTGGCAAAACCGCCGAGTTCACCGTGACCGTCAACACTGTGTCCGAGCCTAAGCTGCCAGAACTGAACGAAGAGTTCTTCGCTCAATTCGGCATCAAGGAAAGCGGCATCGACGGTTTCCGCACCGAAGTTCGCAA
Source organism: Pseudomonas sp. PB106 (assembly GCF_009764645.1). Lineage (GTDB taxonomy): Bacteria > Pseudomonadota > Gammaproteobacteria > Pseudomonadales > Pseudomonadaceae > Aquipseudomonas. The sequence goes on along the minus strand of NZ_RWIM01000185.1, from coordinate 13,688 downwards.
GAACATGGAGCGTGAGCTGCGTCAGGCGATCAAATCCAAAGTAAAAAATCAGGTTATGGACGGTCTGCTGGCCACCAACCCGATCGAAGTGCCTAAGGCTCTGCTGTCCAACGAAGTTGACCGTCTGCGCGTACAGGCTGTTCAGCAGTTCGGTGGCAACATCAAGCCAGACCAACTGCCGGCCGAGCTGTTCGAAGAGCAAGCCAAGCGCCGCGTCGTGCTGGGTCTGATCGTTGCTGAAGTGGTCAAGCAGTTCGACCTGAAGCCTGACGAAGCTCGCGTTCGCGAAATGATTCAGGAAATGGCTTCGGCTTACCAGGAGCCTGAGCAGGTTGTGTCGTGGTACTACAAAAACGAGCAGCAACTGAACGAAGTGCGTTCGGTTGTGCTGGAAGAACAAGTTGTGGATACTGTTCTGCAGAAAGCTAGCGTGACCGACAAATCGGTCTCTTACGAAGAAGCGGTCAAGCCGGTAGAAGCTCCAACAGCCGACTGATTGTTTTTGCGTTAAGAAGTACACACATAAGCCAGCTTTCGAGCTGGCTTATGCGTATTCAAGACATAACTATTTGGGAGTGACTGCAGAGCATGTTCCGTAATTCGTATATTCAGCAGAACTCTGATATCCAGGCCGCAGGCGGCCTGGTCCCGATGGTTGTCGAGCAATCTGCTCGTGGCGAACGCGCCTATGACATCTATTCGCGCCTGCTCAAGGAGCGAGTGATCTTTCTGGTTGGTCCGGTAGAGGACTACATGGCCAACCTGATCTGTGCGCAACTGCTGTTCCTTGAAGCGGAAAACCCGGACAAGGACATCCATCTCTATATCAACTCCCCGGGCGGTTCGGTGACAGCGGGCATGTCGATCTACGACACCATGCAGTTCATCAAACCCAACGTATCGACCACCTGCATCGGCCAGGCCTGCAGCATGGGCGCATTCCTGCTGACCGCAGGTGCTCCAGGCAAGCGTTTCTGCCTGCCGAACTCGCGTGTGATGATTCACCAGCCACTGGGCGGTTTCCAGGGCCAGGCATCGGATATCGAAATCCATGCCAAGGAAATCCTCTTCATCCGCGAACGTCTGAACATGCTGATGGCCAAGCACAGCGGGCGCACTCTGGAAGAAATCGAGCGCGATACCAACCGCGACAACTTCATGAGTGCAGAAGCTGCGAAGGAATACGGTCTGATCGACGAAGTGATCAACCAGCGCCCAGCTTAAAAATAAGCAGCACAAAATAGGCCTGGTCGGCTGGTCTGATCAGCAGCGGGCTTGAAAAAGCCCGCAATAGCCTTCATCTTGTGTTGCAAGCCTATCGGATTTGGATCGAACGAATGACTGACACCCGCAACGGCGAGGACAACGGCAAGCTGCTCTATTGCTCCTTCTGTGGCAAAAGCCAGCATGAAGTGCGCAAATTGATTGCCGGCCCCTCGGTCTTTATCTGCGACGAGTGCGTCGACCTGTGCAACGACATCATCCGTGAGGAGGTGCAGGAAGCCCAGGCCGAAAGCAGCGCGCATAAATTGCCTTCGCCTAAAGAAATCAGCGGCATCCTTGACCAGTACGTCATTGGTCAGGAGCGTGCAAAAAAGGTTCTGGCCGTAGCGGTGTACAACCACTACAAGCGTCTGAACCAGCGTGACAAAAAGGCTGACGACGTCGAGCTCGGCAAGAGCAACATCCTGCTGATCGGCCCGACCGGCTCGGGTAAAACCCTGCTGGCCGAAACGCTGGCCCGCTTGCTGAACGTTCCGTTCACCATCGCCGACGCAACCACCCTCACCGAGGCGGGTTACGTGGGTGAAGATGTCGAGAACATCATTCAGAAGCTGTTGCAGAAGTGCGATTACGACGTAGAGAAAGCCCAGATGGGTATTGTCTACATCGATGAAATCGACAAGATTTCCCGCAAGTCCGACAACCCGTCGATCACCCGGGACGTTTCCGGTGAAGGCGTGCAGCAGGCCTTGCTGAAGTTGATCGAAGGCACGGTCGCTTCCGTACCGCCGCAAGGTGGCCGCAAGCACCCGCAGCAGGAATTCCTGCAGGTCGACACCCGTAACATCCTGTTCATCTGCGGTGGTGCGTTCTCCGGTCTGGAAAAGGTTATTCAAAACCGTTCCACCAAGGGCGGCATTGGCTTCAACGCAGAAGTGCGCAGTAAGGAAGAAGGCAAGAAAGTCGGTGAATCCCTGCGTGAAGTCGAGCCTGACGATCTGGTCAAGTTCGGTCTGATCCCGGAATTCGTTGGTCGTCTGCCAGTCCTCGCGACGCTGGACGAGCTCGATGAGGCTGCGCTGATGCAGATTCTCACCGAGCCGAAAAATGCTCTGACCAAACAGTATGCCAAGCTGTTCGAGATGGAAGGCGTGGATCTGGAATTCCGTTCCGACGCGCTGAAATCGGTCGCCAAACGTGCCCTGGAACGTAAAACCGGTGCCCGTGGCCTGCGCTCGATTCTCGAAGGTGTACTGCTCGACACGATGTATGAAATCCCCTCGCAGTCCGAGGTGAGCAAAGTCGTGATCGATGAAAGCGTGATCGAAGGCAAGTCCAAGCCACTGTATATCTACGAAAACAGTGAGCCGACCGCCAAGGCAGCGCCGGACGCTTAAGCGTCCACCCTGCCGCAACAAAGAAGGGGCCTTCGGGCCTCTTTTTTTTTATGTCATTTTTTACATCCGCTTTGCGCTTGTTTTTTTTCAAGGCAGCCCCCATCTTGGTTTCAAGCTCAATTCCATCTGATTACGGCCATATGGCCGCCGTAGAGGCGAAATCATGAAGACAACCATCGAATTGCCTCTCCTGCCATTGCGTGATGTTGTGGTTTATCCGCACATGGTTATCCCGCTGTTCGTGGGGCGCGAGAAATCCATCGAAGCCCTCGAGGCCGCGATGACGGGCGACAAGCAGATCCTGCTGTTGGCCCAGAGAAACCCGGCCGATGATGATCCCGGTGAAGACGCTCTCTATCGCGTAGGTACCATCGCCACTGTTCTGCAGCTTCTGAAGCTGCCTGACGGCACCGTAAAGGTTCTGGTCGAGGGTGAGCAGCGTGGCACCGTTGAACGTTTCAGCGAAGTCGACGGCCACTGCCGTGCCGAAGTGTCGCTGATCGAAGAAGTCGACGCGGCTGAGCGCGAGTCCGAAGTGTTCGTGCGCACGCTGCTATCGCAGTTCGAACAATATGTGCAGTTGGGCAAAAAGGTCCCCGCTGAAGTCCTGTCGTCTCTCAACAGCATCGATGAGCCGGGTCGTCTGGTAGACACCATGGCCGCGCACATGGCGCTGAAGATCGAGCAGAAGCAGGAAATCCTCGAAATCATCGATTTGTCGGCTCGGGTCGAGCACGTTCTGGCGCTGCTGGATGCCGAGATCGATCTGCTGCAAGTCGAAAAACGTATTCGCGGTCGCGTTAAAAAGCAGATGGAGCGCAGCCAGCGCGAGTACTACCTGAATGAGCAGATGAAGGCCATTCAGAAAGAGCTGGGTGACGGTGACGAAGGTCACAACGAAATCGAAGAGCTGAAAAAGCGCATCGATGCCGCCGGTCTGCCAAAAGACGCCTTGGCCAAAGCCACCGCCGAGCTGAACAAGCTCAAGCAGATGTCGCCGATGTCGGCCGAAGCCACCGTGGTTCGCTCGTACATCGATTGGCTGGTGCAAGTGCCGTGGAAAGCGCAGAGCAAAGTGCGTCTGGACCTGGCCCGTGCCGAAGACATTCTCGATGCCGATCACTACGGCCTCGAAGAGGTCAAGGAACGCATCCTTGAATACCTCGCCGTGCAAAAGCGCGTGAAGAAAATCCGTGGCCCGGTATTGTGCCTGGTCGGTCCTCCTGGCGTCGGTAAAACCTCGCTGGCAGAGTCGATTGCCCATGCTACCAACCGTAAATTCGTGCGTATGGCCCTCGGCGGTGTGCGTGATGAAGCGGAAATTCGCGGTCACCGCCGGACTTACATCGGTTCGATGCCGGGAAGATTGATTCAAAAGATGACAAAGGTGGGCGTTCGCAACCCGCTGTTCCTGCTCGATGAAATCGACAAAATGGGCAGCGACATGCGTGGCGATCCGGCGTCCGCGTTGCTGGAAGTGCTCGATCCCGAGCAGAACCACAACTTCAACGATCACTATCTGGAAGTCGATTACGACCTTTCCGATGTGATGTTCCTCTGCACCTCGAACTCGATGAACATCCCGCCAGCACTGCTGGATCGGATGGAAGTCATCCGTCTGCCGGGCTACACCGAAGACGAGAAGATCAACATCGCCGTCAAATACCTCTCGCCAAAACAGATCGCCGCCAATGGTCTGAAGAAGGGCGAGCTGGAGTTCGACGAAGAGGCGATCCGCGACATTATTCGTTACTACACCCGTGAAGCTGGCGTGCGTGGCCTTGAACGTCAGATCGCCAAGGTCTGCCGCAAGGCTGTGAAAGAGCACGCGCTGGAAAAACGCTTCTCGGTGAAAGTGACAGCTGATTTGCTGGAACACTTCCTCGGTGTGCGCAAATTCCGCTACGGTCTGGCCGAGCAACAGGATCAGATCGGTCAGGTGACCGGCCTTGCCTGGACTCAGGTGGGTGGTGAATTGTTGACCATCGAAGCCGCTGTCGTGCCGGGTAAAGGTCAGTTGATCAAGACCGGTTCGCTGGGCGATGTAATGGTCGAATCGATCACTGCAGCACTCACCGTGGTGCGCAGCCGTGCCAAGAGCCTGGGCATTCCCCTGGACTTCCACGAGAAGCGCGACACCCACATTCACATGCCGGAAGGGGCGACGCCGAAAGACGGTCCTAGCGCCGGTGTGGGCATGTGCACGGCGCTGGTGTCTGCACTGACCGGCATTCCGGTGCGTGCCGATGTCGCCATGACCGGTGAAATCACGCTGCGTGGTCAAGTGCTGGCAATTGGTGGCCTGAAGGAAAAACTGCTCGCGGCACATCGCGGCGGAATCAAGATTGTGATTATTCCGGAAGAGAACGTGCGCGATCTGAAGGAGATTCCTGACAATATCAAGCAGGATCTGCAGATTAAACCGGTTAAATGGATTGACGAGGTCCTGCAAATTGCGCTGCAATACGCGCCGGAGCCCTTGCCGGATGTGGCTCCCGAGATAGTTGCCAAGGACGAAAAACGTGAGTCTGACTCTAAGGAAAGAATTAGCACGCATTAATACGTTTTTGCCTGGGGGGCTTCCTTGACAGCTTTTTAGAGCCCTTGTTATAAAGCGGCTCTTAAGTGTCTGTAGGCCATTCAGCACTGTTTTTGCTTTCACCAAAAAACTTAGAATCATCTCAAAATAGATATAAGGGGACTTAGAGTGAACAAGTCGGAACTGATTGATGCTATCGCTGCATCCGCTGATATCCCGAAAGCTGCTGCTGGCCGTGCGCTGGACGCTGTAATCGAATCCGTCACTGGCGCTCTCAAGGCTGGCGACTCCGTTGTTCTGGTTGGTTTCGGTACTTTCTCCGTTACCGATCGCCCGGCTCGTACCGGTCGTAACCCTCAGACTGGCAAGACTCTGGAAATCCCGGCTGCCAAGAAGCCAGGTTTCAAAGCCGGTAAAGCACTGAAAGAAGCTGTTAACTAAGTTTTCAGGTTTTTACCCATCCGGGTCGGGGTCAAGCCTGACTTGGCAGCGGAGCGGTAGAGCAGGTCGCTGAAACAGTTGCCTGTAACGCCGGGATCGAGGGTTCGAGCCCTGTCCGCTCCGCCAGTTACGAGAAGGCGCATCCTCGGATGCGCCTTTCTTCTATCCGGATTCTACCCACGCTCCACGGTTGCCTAATTTTGAAGTTCAACCGTTTCTGGGGGACGCATGCTGCAGAATATCAGGGACAATTCACAAGGCTGGATTGCCAAGACCATTATCGGGGTCATCGTTGCACTGATGGCCCTGACCGGTTTCGACGCCATTTTCCAGGCCACGACTCACAAGAATGAGGCGGCCAAGGTCAATGGTGAAGAAATCAGCCAGAACGAGCTGAGCCAGGCCGTTGACATGCAACGCCGTCAGCTGATGCAACAACTGGGCAAGGACTTCGATGCTTCCTTGCTCGACGAAAAAATGCTGCGTGAATCGGCCCTCAAGGGTCTGATCGATCGCAAGCTGCTGCTGCAAGGCGCCGAACAAGCCAAGTTCGCTTTCTCCGAAGGTGCACTGGATCAGGTGATTCTGATGACGCCTGAATTCCAGGTGGACGGCAAATTCAGCTCCGATCGTTTTGACCAGGTAATCCGTCAACTGGGTTACAGCCGCATGCAATTCCGCCAGATGCTGGCTCAGGAAATGCTGATCGGCCAACTGCGCGCCGGTGTGGCGGGCAGCGGTTTCGTGACTGACGCCGAAGTGCTGGCATTCGCCCGTCTGGAAAAACAGACCCGCGACTTTGCGACCCTGACCGTCAAGGCTGACCCTGCGGCCGTCAAGCTGACGGACGATGAGGTCAAGGCTTACTACGACGAACACGCCAAGGAATTCATGACCCCGGATCAAGTGGTCATCGATTACCTCGAGTTGAAGAAGTCGTCGTTCTTCGACCAGGTTGCCGTCAAGGACGAAGACCTGCAGGCGGCGTATCAGAAAGAGATCGCCAACCTGTCGGAACAGCGTCGTGCCGCCCACATCCTGATCGAAGTGAACGACAAGACCACTGAAGCTCAAGCGAAAGCGAAAATCGAAGAAGTCCAGGCGCGTCTGGCCAAGGGCGAGAAATTCGAAGCGCTGGCCAAAGAGTTCTCGCAAGACCCGGGCTCGGCCAACAATGGCGGTGACCTCGGTTTCGCAGGTCCTGGCGTTTACGATCCTGCCTTCGAAAAAGCCTTGTACTCGCTGAACAAGGATCAGGTTTCCGAGCCGGTTCGCACTGACTTCGGTTACCACCTGATCAAGCTGCTGGGCGTCGAAGCTCCTGAAGTGCCGACCCTGGCCAGCCTGAAAGACAAGCTGACCCGCGACCTCAAAGCCGCTCAGGTCGAGCAGCGTTTTGTCGAGGCGACCAAGCAACTGGAAGACTCGGCGTTTGAAGCCTCTGATCTGGCCCAACCGGCAGCGGACCTGAAACTGACCGTGCACACCTCCAAGCCATTTGGCCGTGAAGGTGGCGAAGGTGTTGCAGCCAATCGCGCTGTGGTGACTGCTGCATTCAGCACCGAAGTGATTGATGAGGGTGCCAACAGCACCGCCATCGAACTGGATCCGGACACTGTGATCGTGTTGCGTTCCAAGGAACACCTCAAGCCGGCGCAACTGCCTCTGGAAAGCGTGAATGCGGCCATCCGCACTCAACTGACCAAAGAGCACGCCAGTGCGGCTGCCAAGACCAAAGCCGAGAAGCTGATCGCTGATCTGCGCGATGGCAAGGCGCCGCTGGACAAGGCAATTGAAGGTCAGAACTGGAAAGCCACCGAAGCGGCTACCCGCGCTCAGGAAGGCGTTGATCCGTCGGTGCTGCAAGCCCTGTTCCGCATGCCGAAACCGGCTGCCAAGGACAAGCCGACGTTCACCAGCGTGACCCTGCCGGACGGCAGCCTGATGATCGTGCGCCTCAATGGCGTCAACGAAGCTGCGGCTCCGACCGATGAAGAGAAGGTTCAATACCGTCGCTTCCTCGCGTCCCGTGAAGGTCAGCAAGACTTCGCGGCGTATCGCAAGCAGTTGGAAGCTCAGGCCGAGATCAAGCGTTTCTGATACTCGACTGAGTCGCAAGACAATAAGCCCCGGCCGCAACGCCGGGGCTTTTTTGTGGTCGACTGGCCGCTAATGACCAGATCTTCATCGATCGACGATGCGGGCGACTTTTACCTGCCATTCATTGTCGATAGAGTTGTAACCGTTTTAAGACACTAATCCATACGCCGCAGGGCCGCGATCTGTTGCACAATACGCCCCGGACTGTTTTCCCTCAGGATGTTCAATGTTGATTTCCACTCCCATGCGTGTTTTCGGGCTGGCGCTGTTGTTGACCGCTGTTGCCGGCTGTTCGAAGGACAAGCCGATGTACGAGCATGAGAACTTCGATGACTCCGGTACATTTTCGCGCAATTATCCGGTGACTGATGCGGTCAGCTGCGAAGCAGCCCGTCGCGCGTTGCTCAGTCAGGGTTACATCATCACCAGCAGCGACCCGAAAATCGTCAGCGGCCACAAGAGTTTCCAGCAAACCGGCGATACCCATATGGAGATCAGCTTCAATGTGGTCTGCGCCGATGACGGCAGCGCCGGGCACCATGCCACGATGTTCGCCAACGCCTTGCAGGATCGTTATGCGCTGAAGAAAACCAACAACTCCGCCAGCCTTGGTGTCGGCGTGTTGGGCTCGGTGTCGATGCCGATCGGTTCTTCGGACGATTCGATGGTCAAGGTCGCCAGCGAAACAGTGACGGCACAAAAGTTCTACGAGCGTTTCTTCACGCTGGTCGAGCAGTTCATGCCGGCTGAAGCGAAGAAGGCGGCGCATATCGAAGAGAAGCCGAAGGCCGATCTGGGGATGCCAGAGCCAAAGCCTGCGCCGGCCGCGTTGACGCCGACGCCTACGCCTGCCGCTGAGCCTGCCGCAACCCCTGCGCCTGCTGCCGAACCAGCGCCAGCACCCGCAGAAGCGGCGCCAGTGAGTTCGGAACCCGTGGTGCCACCAACGGAGTCTGCGCCAATCACCCCGGCGCCAACGGCCGAGCCTGCACCGGCAACCGAAACCATCACGCCGCCGGCCAATCCGGATATCCCGCCGCCGTCCGAGCCGATTCCGGCGATGCCAGCGTCCGGTCAATAATCCAGTAATACCCTGTAGGAGTGAGCCTGCTCGCGATAGCGCTAGACCAGTCATTAACGATGTGACTGATCTTCCGCTATCGCGAGCAGGCTCACTCCTACTTCGTTTGGGGCTGACTTAAAATTTAGTTACATTCCCCGGACAAAAGTCCCGCGATAATTTCCTGACCTGCTGCTACGTTTTATTCATGAAGGCCGGGTTTCACTTTTCCTTCACACGAGCACGTTAAGCTCGAGGCACTGGGTATTTGCTCAGGCCCATTCAAGAGAGCAGCAGGGGGATTACGCGATGGATGATTATCAAGAAGAGCTGCTCGAGTATCAGGCTTTTGAACTGGATCAACCCGAGCCTGCCGACGACGCCACCGAGCTTTGACTTGCGGCTTGCCGCTCGCAGCTCACAGCTGCTTTTAAGCTGTTTTGCGGTGACTACGGCGGAATTCGCCGGGTGTCTGCCCGCTCCAGCGTTTGAACGCACGCTGAAAGGCTTCGGCTGAGGCAAAGCCCAGCAGGTAAGCGATTTCGCCGAATGCCAGTTCGGTGTCGCGGATGTAGGTCATTGCCAGATCACGGCGGGTGTCATTGAGGATCGCGCGAAACTGCGTGCCTTCCTCGGTCAGTTTGCGCCGCAATGTCCAGGTCGGCAGTTTCAGGCGTGCCGCCACTTCTTCCAGGTCGGGTTCTCGACCACCATTGAGCAACGGCCCAAGCAATTGCGTGATGCGCTCGCGCAGGCTGCGGGTGCGGGTCAATTGCTCCAGTTCCCGCTCACACAATTGCAGCAGATGCCGCCAGGTACTCGGGCAATGCTCGGGATTGCGTTGAGCCAGGCTGTTCAGCCCCAGGCGCAGTTGATTGCGCTCGGCGCCAAACTGGATCGGGCAATCGCCCAATGCCGCATAAGCCAGGCGATAATCCGGCTCGTCGAATTCGATGTCGATGCGTTCGGCGCGCAATGGTTCGCGGCTGACGGCCGAGAGCTGATGCAGCCAACCGGCGATGATCGAGTCCACCACAAAACGGTTGTAAGCGTTGTAGGGGCTGATGGAATAGAACCGCAGCCACGCGCCTTGGGCATCTTCATGGAAGCTTGATTGACCACGGTAGTTAGAGCCGTACAGCGGTTCAAAACGGATCAGGCAACGTGCTGCTTCACGCACGGTGGGCGCCTGTGAGGCCGTGACCCCGGCCAGTCCGGCCTGGCTCAGGCGGCTGAGCTGGCCCATGCGTAAACCCAGCGCTGGATCACCGGTCAACTGAATCGCGCTGTGCCCCAGGCGCATGTAACGAGGAATCGACAAGCGTGCGCCGGCCTCGGCCAGTCGTGCGGCATCCAGCCCGTACTGCTCGAGCAGCGGCTGCGGGTCGGCGTCATGACTGCGCACGGCATCGGCGAGACTGTGCACGAAACCCACCGACAAATCCCCGAGGCGCATCGGCAGCGGCTTCATGGTTTACAACCAGATGTTCAACAAGCGTGCGCCACGGGCATCGCCATCGGCGAACTGCTGACCATTGCCGCTGAGAAAACTCTGCCCGGAGCTCAACTTGTCCCAGAACTGCCCGCGCAGGAACACGCTGACACCGGCGACGGCATTGCTGCTCGGCGGTTGCGCGGTCAGGGTCAGGCGATGCCAGGCCTGACCTTCGCTGACTTCGCCGGGCTTGAGGCTGACCGAGCCCGGGGTGCTCGAGCCCTTGTAGCCGCCCCACGGTTTATCCCAGACATTGTGACCGACCACGAACGCCGGTACCGCCACCAGTTGAGCGCCTTGTTCATCAAGCTTGCGGTAGTTGTCCGGATACCAGCTGTCGCTGCCGATCAGAATGCCGAGGCGTCCGGCCGGGGTGTCGACCACGTTGATCGCATGTTTGTCTTCGCCCGAGATCACTTCGCGCTGATCGAAGATCGGGTGCATCTGCCGCTGCGGTTGACCGAGCGGAACGCCGTCGCGACCAAACACCACGCTGCTGTTGTACAGCGCGCCGCTGCCGGGTTTGAGTTGACCATCGCGGATGCTCGGCTCGGGCAATACGATCGAACCCGCCACCAGCGTGACGTGAAACTCCTTGGCCAGGCCACCGAACAGCGCTTGATAGTCCTTGGCCATCGACTTGGACTTCATCCGCAGGTGCGCATCGTCAAGGCGACTGGCGCCCTTGGCACTGAGCCAGGCGCGGGCGAACAGCAGCGGGTTGCTCGCCGCCAGCCAGTTCATCGCTTCGGCAAGGGTGGGTGCTTGATACAGCTCATCCTTTTCGCCGCTGATCATCAGCCAGGTGCCGACATGCTCCGGCAGCACCACCACGGTTTTGTCATTCAACAAGCCTTGATCCTGGGCTTGCTGCAGATAGGCGGCGAGCTTGCGGTGCAGACGCTCGGGGCTTTGGTAATCGGTCGGGAACAGCTCGGGCTGGATGCCCAGCAGATTGCCACGGTCGGCGGGCGTGCCTTGGTCGACCGCGAGTTTGATCCGCAGGTCCGACAGGTAATGCCCCGCCGGCCGGTCTGCCGCCCACATGGCGTAGGAAGCAAGGACAGCCACAAGGGCCATGGAAAACGTCAGGTACAAAAGTTTGCGCATGAAAACCAACAACAGCCGGGTACAGGGTGTGGCGACTAGGGTAGGGCTCATGGCGCGGGTTGCCAAGGGGCGCTGCGCATTTGGATCAATAAGTTGTCAGTTACGGTCATTGAGTGACAGCAGTGCGACTCTTAGTCTGTCGAACATGACTGACGGGGGACGCAGAGCTCCCGCACTTTTCCGTGATTGTTCGTTGTGGAGTTACCGATGACCGCCGCTCATTACCCGCACCTGTTGGCCCCGCTGGACCTGGGATTCACCACGCTGCGCAACCGCACCCTGATGGGTTCGATGCACACGGGCCTTGAAGAAAAACCGGGTGGCTTCGAGCGCATGGCGGCGTACTTCGCTGAGCGTGCGCGCGGCGGTGTTGGCCTGATGGTCACCGGCGGCATTGGTCCGAACGATGAGGGCGGGGTGTACTCCGGCGCGGCAAAACTGACCACCGAGGAAGAAGCGCTCAAGCACCGCATCGTTACCCGCGCGGTGCACGACGCGGGCGGCAAGATCTGCATGCAGATTCTTCACGCCGGCCGTTATGCCTACAGCCCGAAACAGGTTGCACCGAGCGCGATTCAGGCGCCGATCAACCCGTTCAAGCCCAAAGAGCTGGACGAGGAAGGCATCGAGAAGCAGATCAGCGATTTCGTTACCTGCTCGGTACTGGCGCAAACCGCCGAGTACGACGGTGTCGAGATCATGGGCTCGGAAGGTTATTTCATTAACCAGTTCCTCGCCGCGCACACCAACCACCGCACCGACCGCTGGGGTGGCAGCTACGAAAACCGCATGCGCCTGCCGGTGGAAATCGTCCGCCGCGTGCGTGAGGCGGTGGGCCCGAACTTCATCATCATCTTCCGTCTGTCGATGCTCGATCTGGTCGAGGGCGGCAGCACCTGGGATGAGATCGTGACCCTGGCCAAAGCCATCGAGCAGGCCGGTGCGACCATCATCAACACCGGCATCGGCTGGCACGAAGCGCGGATTCCGACCATCGCCACCAAGGTGCCACGCGCGGCATTCAGCAAGGTCACCGCCAAACTGCGTGGCTCGGTGAGCATTCCGCTGATCACCACCAACCGCATCAACACCCCGGAAATCGCCGAGCAGATCCTGGCTGAAGGCGATGCTGACATGGTCTCGATGGCGCGGCCCTTCCTCGCTGACCCGGACTTCGTCAACAAGGCCGCTGAAGGTCGCGCCGACGAAATCAACACCTGCATCGGCTGCAACCAGGCGTGCCTCGACCACACCTTCGGCGGCAAGCTCACCAGTTGCCTGGTCAACCCGCGTGCTTGCCACGAGACCGAGCTCAACTACTTGCCGGTGAAACAGATCAAGAAGATTGCTGTGGTCGGTGCCGGCCCGGCCGGGCTGTCTGCCGCCACCGTGGCCGCCGAGCGTGGCCATCAGGTGACTTTGTTCGATTCGGCCAGCGAAATCGGCGGCCAGTTCAACATCGCCAAGCGTGTGCCGGGCAAAGAAGAGTTTTTCGAAACCTTGCGCTATTTCAAACGCAAGTTGCAGACCACCAACGTTGAGGTGTGCCTGAACACCCGCGTCGATGTGGCGAAACTGGTCGAGGGCGGCTACGACGAAATCATTCTCGCCACTGGCATTGCGCCGCGTGTGCCGGCGATTCCGGGTGTCGAGAATGCCAAGGTGCTGAGTTACCTGGACGTCATCCTTGAACGCAAACCGGTCGGCAAGCGTGTCGCAGTGATTGGTGCGGGTGGTATCGGTTTCGACGTCTCGGAGTTTCTGGTTCACGAAGGCGTGGCCACCAGTCAGGATCGTGCTGCGTTCTGGAAAGAGTGGGGCATCGATGCGCAACTGGAAGCTCGCGGAGGCGTCGCGGGTATCAAAGCCGCGCCGCACGCACCGGCCCGCGAAGTGTTCCTGTTGCAGCGCAAGAAAACCAAGGTCGGTGACGGTCTCGGTAAAACCACTGGCTGGATTCACCGTACCGGTTTGAAGAACAAGCAGGTGCAAATGCTCAACAGCGTCGAATACCTGAGCATCGACGATCAGGGTTTGCACATCCGCATTGGCGAAACCGGCGAGCCACAATTGCTGGCAGTCGACAACATCGTGATTTGCGCGGGCCAGGATCCATTGCGTGAACTGCATGATGGTCTGGTTGAAGCAGGGCAGAATGTGCACTTGATCGGCGGCGCCGATGTTGCGGCAGAGCTGGATGCCAAGCGTGCGATCAATCAAGGGTCGCGTCTCGCTGCTGAGCTGTAATCCCCTTTTGTAGGAGCTGCCGCAGGCTGCGATCTTTTGATTCTTGTTTTTAATCAAGATCAAAAGATCGCAGCC
>NZ_RWIM01000184.1 GCF_009764645.1 Pseudomonas sp. PB106 | reverse complement strand
TGCACGAATAAATCCCTGTAGGAGCTGCCGCAGGCTGCGATCTTTTTGGCAACAAAAAAGCCCGCAGACAATCACTCGTCTGCGGGCTTCTGTGTTTCAGGCCTTAAGGCCTTAAGGCTTAAGCCCGGCGCTCATGCATCCGCGCCAGTTGCCGTTCGAGCATCGATGGATAAGGCTCCATCAACCGTTCTACGCAGCAAGCGCCTTCAGGGCTGGCGATCGGGCGGATTCGCGCACGTTGGCGAATCAGCGTGTCATCGCTGATCTTTCTCTCGACCAGCAGCAGGTTGCGGCTGTGTTGCGACAGGGCCAGTGCATCCTGTGCCGAATCGGTCAGCAGCAGATCAATCTGGCTCAGGCCAAACAACTCATCGCCCAGGGTCAGACCCAACTGCAATTGCAGGGTGATGCCGCTGTCTGCGACTTCGATCTGCAATTGATGCCCCAGCGCCCGCAGCAGCTCGCCGCAGCAGATCGCATTGGTCAGGTAATCGTCGCCACTGTCTTCGGTGTGGAACAGCATCAGCGTGCTGCCATCGTTCAAGGTTTCGATTTCGCCCTGATACAGCGAGGCGGCCTGATCGAGGCAGTCGCGATAACGCTCCAGCAACTCTTCCAGACGCGCACGCGGCAGGCGCCGCAATTGCTCTTGCGAACCCAGTTGCACCGCCAGGACTGCGCTGTGTTGCGGCACGCTTGGCGTGGCCTTGCGGATTACCGGTTGCGGCGCGGTATCGAGCGATTCGTCACGCAGATCGGCAAAGGCGTCGTCGTCATCATCGTCTTCAACGGTGCTGACCACGTGGCGAGGCGCCGGTTTCTGCGCGGCCAGTGGACGAGTTTCGTCAAAGCTCGGATCACGCAAGTTGCGCACCTCGAACTCCGGTTCGTCGTCTTCTTCCTCTTCGAACTCGGGTTCCGGCTCAGGCATTGGCGCCGGTTCCGGGGCGAAGTCGGCGTGCAGTTGCCGCGCCAGATCGCCAATCTCGTCCTGACGATCGGTGCCCGGCGTATGTTCATCGATATGGCGCAACCAGACGCGCAATTGCAGCAACGGCGTCGACAGGTAGCGGCCCATACGCAGGCTCAAGGCCAGCGACAGCGCCAGCAGGATTCCGCTGAGAATGCCCATGCTTTGCAGGCTGATGGTCATCGGCTGCTGGAACTGATCCATGTCCAGGCTGATGCGCAGTTGCCCGGCGGTCACGTCCTGGAAGGTGATCTTGCTCTCGTACATGCCTTCGGCTTCGCCCAGCAGGCTGTGCTTGGGACGCTGACCGGACTCGGCGAGGATGCGGTTATCCACGCTGTAGATCGCCGCGTGGGCGACCAGTTTGTTCTTGGTCAGGTTGTTGAGCAGCACGTTGAGGCTGAGGATGTCGTTGGACACCAACAGCTCCGTGGCCGAGGTCGCGGTCTGCGTGGTCAGGCTTTCGCCCAGCGCATCGGCCTGCTGGTGCATGGCCTGCTTGAACTGCAGGCCCATCACGCAGGCATAGATCACCAGGGCCAGAGCGACCAGGATCACGTTATGGCTGGCAATGCGCAATGCAATCGGTACACGGCGGTGGCGCAGTGCACGGAAGATCAGCAGGAAGAAGTTATCGGTTTTAACTGGCGTGGGCCGGTTCACTGAGCTCGGCTCTTTTGTCCGTGAAGTTGACGCGCAGTATAGCGACAGGCCCTAGACCGGCAAAGCGCTCGCGGTGCCCGATGGTCACTGAAAGTGGGTAGAATGCGGTTTTTTTCCAGTTGCGGGGGTGCGCGTTGCGCGAAATCGTCCTGATTAACATCACGGGAGTCGACCGTCCGGGTCTGACGGCAGCCATTACCGGCGTTCTGGCACAAGGTGGTGTGAACATCCTCGACATCGGTCAGGCGGTGATCCACGACACCCTGTCGTTTGGCATCCTGGTGGAAATTCCCGACACCGAGCAGGGCAAGTCCGTGCTCAAGGACATCCTGTTCAAAGGCTACGAGCTCGACCAGCAGGTGCGCTTTACCCCGGTGTCCGAAGAGGATTACCAGCAATGGGTGGGCAATCAGGGCAAGAAACGCCACATCGTCACCCTGCTGACCCGCAAAGTGACCGCCGGCCAATTGCAGGCCGTCAGTTCGATCACCGCCAAATACGGTCTGAACATCGACCACATTGACCGTCTGTCGGGTCGCATGCCGCTGGACACGCCGGCCGACAAGGGCAAGGGTTGCATCGAGTTCTCCGTGCGCGGCGAAGCCGCCGATCCGCAGGCCTTGCGCGCCGAATTCCTCAGCGTCGCCCAAGAGCTGAACGTCGACATCGCCTTCCAGGAAGATTCGCTGTTCCGTCGCAACCGTCGTCTGGCGGTGTTCGACATGGATTCGACATTGATCGAAGCCGAAGTCATCGACGAATTGGCCAAGGCTGCCGGCGTTGGCGAGCAGGTGTCCGAAATCACCGAGCGGGCGATGGCCGGCGAACTGGACTTCCGCGCCAGCTTCAAAGAGCGTCTGGCCTTGCTCAAAGGTCTCGACGTCAGCGTGCTGGATTCGATTGGCGCCTCGCTGCGTCTGACCGAAGGCGCGGAAACGCTGTTCGCCGAACTCAAGCGTCTGGGTTACAAGACCGCGATTTTGTCTGGTGGCTTCACCTATTTCGCGAAGCAATTGCAGGCCAAACTCGGCATCGATTACGTGTTCGCCAATGAGCTGGAAGTGGTCGACGGCAAGTGCACCGGCGTGGCAATCGAGCCGATTGTCGACGCGCAGCGCAAGGCTGATCTGCTGAAAGAACTGGCGCACAAGGAAGGTTTGCGTCTGGAGCAGACCATCGCTGTGGGCGATGGCGCGAATGACTTGCCGATGCTGGCGATTGCCGGGCTCGGCGTGGCGTTCCGTGCCAAACCGTTGGTCAAGCAATCGGCGAAGCAGGCGATCTCTACGCTGGGTCTGGATGGCGTGCTGTATTTGCTGGGTTTCCGTGATCGTGATGGGCAGTTGTAAATAAAGATCAAAAGATCGCAGCCTTCGGCAGCTCCTACAGGAATCTGTGTAGGAGCTGCCGCAGGCTGCGATCTTTTGCTCTAAAGCGATTTCCACAACGAATCAAAATCCTCCTCGCTCCCGCCATTCTGCGCGGTCTCCAGCGAGCGGTAAGCAAACTGATTGAAACTGTGCGTACTTGATACCCGCCGATCCAGCCCGGCGCGGTGTTCTTCGCCCTGAGTATTGATCAGCACTTTGCTGCCTTCCTGAAAGGGCAGGCGCGGAGCGAGTAACGTTGCCGGCACATCGATCGCACTGATCTCAGGCAGTAATAACCCGCGTAAATACTGACTGTGATCGTCCCGCGAGCGCACCAGTTGCAGGCCGCACGGCTGGGCATGGGGCGCCACCAGCTCAATGCCCATTTGTGTGCCGCCGCCGCGCACCTGACGAATCCAGCGGATCACCGCAATGCTCCAGCCCAGACTGGCGCTGTCCTGAATGCCGAGCATTTCCCCAGCCTGCAATTCGGCGGGCACCTCATTGGGCCATGCGAGGCAATAACCACCGGGGCTGTGATTGATCACCGGCAAGGCGTAGGTCGGGTAATGCGGTGCACTGTCGGTGCTGTTTTCGTCCACGACCAAATGGTCGTACTGGATTTCCTCGTAGGGCAAAAACTCATCGGCGTTGTTCTGTGGCGCGGCATCGAAGGCCTGGCTCCAGCTGTCTTTCTCGCCTTTGGCCACCGCACTGCTGAAATTCGCCGCACGGGCGCCGGGGTGTTTGAGCATATCGCTGAAACTGCGCTCGCCGCCGAGGTAGAAGTGCAGGGCGCTCATTCCGACGCACACGGTCAGATGGCCCTGGCCCACGGTGCGCTGGAAACTGCGTTCAGCCGCCTCGCCCCACGTCGCGTGCAAGTGTTGCAGGGTGTCGAAGCTGAGCCCGGTCGGAATCGGCAAAGGCGTCGAAGTGTCCTGATGCAGCAAGTGCGCTTCGAGGGTGTTCACCAGCGGTTGCGGATCGAACCCGAGCAATCCGGCCTGCTGCTCGCTGCGAAACATGTTGAGATATCGCGGCCCGGCATCGATTTCGGCGCTGACCGCGAACAAGCCAGCGTCTGCGCGCGCGGGGTGCAGTTTGAGCAAGGCACTCCACGGTTCAAGCACTTCGGCGAGGCGGGCGATCTGATTCTGCCGCAGTTGATTGCAACGAGCGCTGCCCAGCAGCAGGGCGGCGATGTAGGTTTGTTCCAGGCTCAACTCTGTGGTCAGGCTGGCCAGATCGTCATGCACGCGCCGCTGTTGCAGCTGCAACTCACACGCTGTGCGATACAGCTGATTCAACTCGAACCACAGGTGCTCCGGCGGCGGACTGTACAGTTGCGTGGCGCGCACAAGCTGGCCCTTCAAAGCATGCGCTGCGCGTTGCAAAGCCGTACTGAGCAGTGCTGCGCGATCCTTGCTGTATTTCGGTGCAATGCGCAGGACGATTTGTTTATAGCCGATGGCCAGATGGCTTTGCAGGGCCTGACACAGGTTGCTGATCTTGCGCGAGCGTTCGTCGAGCATGATCGCCTGATGCAGAAAATGCCGCTCCAGATGCTGGCAGACGAAATAAACCTCGGGCCGCAGCAGTTCGAGCAATTGCAGACGATTGTCGCTGGGGGTGAGCAATTGATTGAGTTCGCCCAGACCTTGATACAGCAGGCGGGCGGTTTCGCCGATATTGGCTTTGGGCAGGCCGGCGATCCAGCGCTTGAGGTCGCGCGGGCTGGCTTCGCAATATGACAGACGCGGCTGACTCGGGGTCGGGGCGCGCAGCTGTGGGGAAGAGATGGTCTGGCTCATGCCAAAAACCATAGCAGCAAAATTCGCGATCCGTCGGTATGACGCAACCTGTAGGAGCTGCCGAAGGCTGCGATCTTTTGATCTTGATCGTTCCCACGCTCTGCGTGGGAATGCAGCCGTGGACGCTCTGCGTCCAAAGATCAAAAGATCGTCCGATCGCGGCCCGAGCCTTCGGCAGCTCCTACAGAGGTATCGACCGTCAGGGGAATCCATGACGGTCGATGCGTACTCAGGCTTTTGGCAGCGCCAAGCCTTGGCCCATCTGCACCGGCGAACCAGCAACCAGCTCTTCAGCCCACTTCACTTGATCCGGACCAAACAGCACGATCGCGGTCGAACCCAGCTTGAAGCGGCCCAGTTCGGCGCCTTTTTCCAGATGGATCGGCGCACGCGCGGCTTCGTCGTAGCGGAAGGTTTTCAGCTCGCGCTTCGGCGGCGTGACCAGACCGGCCCACACGGTTTCGATCGAAGCAACGATCATCGCGCCGACCAGCACTACAGCCATCGGGCCGCGCTCGGTGTCGAAAATGCACGCTACGCGCTCGTTGCGGGCGAACAGCTCCGGCACGTTTTCAGCGGTGGTCTGGTTGACCGAGAAGATCCGGCCCGGGATGTAGACCATCTCGCGCAGGGTGCCGGCCAGCGGCATGTGCACGCGGTGGTAGTCCTTCGGCGACAGGTAAATAGTAGCGAAGTCACCGCCCATGAACGGCGCGGCATTGGCCGCGTCACCGCCGAGCAGTTCCAGCACGCTGAAGCTGTGGCCCTTGGCCTGGAACACGCGACCGTGTTCGATCGGGCCGAGTTGGCTGACCGCACCGTCGGCCGGGCTGAGGATCGCGCCCGGGGTTTCGTCCAGTGGACGCGCGCCGTCTTTCAGAGCGCGGGTGAAGAAGGCGTTGAAGTGCTCGTAAGCGGTCAGGTCTTCGACGAGCGCTTGCGACATGTCCACTTGATAACGCTTGGCGAACCATTGGGTGAAGGCATTCTTGAACCAGCGCACGCGGCACTCGGCAACGCAGCCGGCCAGGCGCGACAGCAGGTGATGCGGCAGCAGGTACTGGCTGAGGATAAACAGACGCTCTTTCATTAGTTGTCCTTAAAAACCTTAAATCTCTACAGGCGTGTCAGGGTGGTTGCCCCATTCGCCCCAGGAACCGGCGTAGCCCTTGACCCGCGGATAACCGAGGGACTTGGCCACCAGATAAGTGAAGCCCGACCGGTGATGAGTCTGGCAGTGAGTAATGATTTCTTTGTCCTTGGTGATCCCGAGGTCTTCGAGGATCTGCGGCATATCCGTGCGGATGCGCAGTTGACGCGACTTGTCCATGCCGGCCGTCCATTCGAAGTTGACCGCGCCGGGGATGTGCCCGGCCTTGGCGGCCAGTACTTTCTCGCCGGAATATTCCAGCGGCCCGCGCGCATCCCAGATCGCCAGATCGGCAGCACCGAGACGGCTTTGCAGGTATTCGCGGGTCGCGGTCGGCTCTTCGTGCAGGGTCAACGGCAGAGAACCACCGACGGCCGCTGGCACCTGGATCGACATCGGCATGCCATCCGCCAGCCACGCCGGCAGACCACCGTCTATATAGTGGTACTTGTCGTGACCGATCACGTCGAGCACCCAGATAAAGCGTCCGGCCCAGCCGCCACCTTCATCGTCATAGACGACGTAGACCGCGTCCTTGCGATGGCCCAACTCTCCGAACAACGCTTCCAGATCGGCTTTGGCCGGCATCAGGCCCGGCGCCGGCGGCTGGCCGAGCTGGGTGCGTTTCGGGTCGACAAAGCGTGCGCCGGGGATATGCCCTTCGGTGTAACGCGCAGGACTGGTCAGGTCCACCAGAATCAGTTCGCCAGACTCCAGGCGCGGGAGCAGGTCGCTCGGTTCGATGACGAGCGGCAAGCCAGAGAAGTCAGACATGTGAGGTCTCCAGAGCACAAAGGGGAGGATTGTAGCGCAGCCTCATCGGCCGCGGCTGCTAAAGCTGTGCAGGGCTTTTTCGATGCACTGCGCGGTTTTGCCGAAGGCTTGCACGGTGATGTCGGCGAAGGGCCCGCCGCCCTGATCAGCGACAACGATCATGATCACCCGGCCATTGTTGACCAGAGAGCGCAGGAACAGATGTTCGCCGCGAAACAGCGTGCGCAGGTTCGGCGGCAGCAGGGCGGAGAACTGGGCGTTGTTGTCCGGGTTGATGCGCACCTGCGCCTGTTGCGCGAGTAAACGTTGCAGCACGCTGCTTTGGCTGACGGCAAACGTGAGTGCCGCAGCTTCTTTTGGCAAACCATAGGTTTGCTGCACGCGCAGGCTGGATTGCGTGCGGTCGGCCATCAGGATCATCACCCGGCGCATGCCGCTGGCGGCCAAGGCATCGCGCGCGGCGACGGTCAGGCTCATCGCATTGGTGAAGCGGCTTGGCTCGGCGAGCAGCTCGGCGCATTGCTTGCGCCATTGACCGAGGTCTTCAGCGGTGGGCGCCGCGGCTGGCAACATCCCGGCCGGCAAGCGCCGCGTGCCCCACGGCCACAGCAGCGAAACCGCCGGGTGCCACAGATCCGGCATCGCATGATAACGGGCGCTGTTGGCGGCTTGCTGGTGCAATTGTTGCTGCACCTCGTCCATGGAAATTTGCAGATAAAGGCTGGTCAGATACTGCCAGCGCTCGCTGTGAGGACTGTCCCAGGCCTGTTGCGCCGACAGCGCCAGACCGTTGGCCAGCAGCACGGTATTGGCCGGCTGATTGAGCCAGCGGCGCAGGGTCGGATCTTCGTCGAGGCGGTTTTGCTGGCGCAGCGGATGCTCGCTGTCGCGGGCGATGCGCAGCACTTTCACCAGTTCGCGCTGCTCGCTGAGCAGCAGTTTGTAACCCTGTTGCACCCAGATCGGCAGATGCCAGGCCTCGACCAGCGCTTCAGCGATTTTCAGCAGGCGTACGCCAAATAGCTGTTTCTCGACCGCCCGCGCCGACTCACCCTTATGGATAACCCGCAGTTCCCACTCTTCCAGCAATTGCGGATACGTCAGCGCCAGCGGCCACAGCGGCGAGAGAAACAGCAGGCTGCCCCAATGAATGTCCTGCCACAGCCGTGCCAGGCGACTGGCAAAAAAGCCGTTGGCCTGTTGCGTCGCGTGCTGGCTGATCATCTGCAGTTGGCGCAGGGCCTTGGGGATTTGCATCTGCGGTTGGGCAGGCAGGCGTGCGAGCAATTCTTCGGTGCGGGCAAGGCCCAGACGGTTGATGGCGACCTCGAGATTTTCCGCCGGCGCGGCCATGTTGCCGTGGGTGTGACGATTCGCCTCACGGATGATGCTCAAGGCCAGCGCCGGGCTGTCCTGCATCAGGTCGGCGATGTCGCGCAGAGAGCTGCGGTTATCGCGGATGGCGCGGCAGACTTTGTCGTGAGCCTCTTGCGGCACGGGCAATAGAACGCCATCGAGCAGCTTTACCCAGCCGTCGAGGGTGGTCGGTTTTGCGTGTGGGACGTTCGTTTCATTAGCCATGTCTGGACGGGATCTTCACTGACTGTAGACGCGCCCGGCATGGGCTAAATTGGCTTTTCGCCTGAACTGGCTATAGTCTGGCGCAGTTTTGCCGATAAGTAGAAGAAGAGATTTTTTAACTTCCGAATATGACCTTGAACCCGACTCAGTAAGTACTTTCTACCTATGGCTAAAATTATCGGCATCATCGTCGTATTCGCGAGCGTGCTCGGCGGATACGTGCTCTCCCACGGCAAAATTGCCGCCCTGATCCAGCCTTTCGAGGTGATGATCATCGGTGGTGCGGCCCTTGGTGCATTCCTGCAGGCCAACCCCGGCTACATGACCATGCACGTGCTCAAGAAATCCCTGAGCATGTTCAGCTCGCGCTTCAGCCACACCTTCTATCTGGAAGTGTTGGGGCTGATCTACGAGATCCTCAACAAGAGCCGCCGCGAAGGCATGATGGCCATTGAAGGCGACATCGAAGACGCCGCCGCGAGCCCGATTTTCGCCAAGTACCCGGCGGTGCTCAAAGACGAGCGCATGACCGCGTTCATCTGCGATTACCTGCGCATCATGTCGTCCGGCAACATGGCTCCGCACGAACTCGAAGGTCTGTTCGACATGGAACTGTACAGCCTCAAGGAAGACCTCGAGCACCCATCGCATGCAGTGAACGGCATCGCCGACGCCATGCCCGGTTTCGGTATCGTCGCGGCGGTGCTCGGTATCGTGGTGACCATGGCCTCGCTGGGTGAGGGCGATCAGAAGTCCATCGGCCTGCACGTGGGTGCGGCACTGGTAGGTACTTTCTTCGGTATTCTCGCGGCGTACGGTTTCTTTGGTCCGTTGGCGCACTCGCTGGCCCACGATGCCAAGGAAGAGCTGAACGTCTACGAAGCCATCAAGGCTTCGCTGGTCGCCTCGGCTTCCGGCATGCCGCCATCGCTGGCGGTCGAGTTCGGTCGCAAGGTGCTGTACCCGGCCCACCGTCCAAGCTTTGCCGAGCTGGAACAAGCCGTTCGCGGTCGCTAAGCCATGGAAAATAATCAGCCGATTATCATCAAGCGCGTCAAGCGCATAGCCGGCGGGCATCACGGCGGGGCGTGGAAAATCGCCTTCGCCGACTTCGCCACGGCGATGATGGCGTTCTTCCTGGTGTTGTGGCTGCTGTCCACTGCGACGCCTGAGCAGAAGATCGCCATCGCCGGTTACTTCAAAGACCCGGTCGGCTTTTCCGAAAGCGGCACGCCGTACATCATCGACTTGGGCGGCACGCCGACCCTGGCGCCGGAAAATACCCTCAACCCTGAGGTGAAATCCCAGCCGCAACCGGACAAGGTCACCGTCGACACCGAACAGGTCGAAGGCATGGCCGAGCAGGTCGAGAAAGAACGTCTGGAACTGCTCCTGCAAGAACTGCAGAACAAGGTCGACGAGAACCCGCAACTGCAGAAATTCAAGGACCAGATCCTCTTCGAGATCACGCCGAATGGCTTGCGCATCCAGATCATGGACGCCGAAAACCGGCCGATGTTCGACTCCGGTTCTGCACGCTTGAAGCCGTATTTCGAAGACATCCTGCTGGCCATGGCCGACACCATCAAAGCGGTGCCGAACAAGATCAGCATCAGCGGCCACACCGACGCCAAGCCTTATATCGGCACTGGCGACTACGGCAACTGGGAGCTTTCGGCCAACCGTGCCAACGCCGCACGTCGTGCCTTGGTTGCCGGCAGCTATCCGGATGCGCAGGTGGCGCGGGTCGTCGGTTATGCCTCGTCGGCGCTGTTCGACCGGGAAAACCCGTTCAACCCGGTCAACCGTCGCATCGACATCGTCGTGCTGACCAAGAAAGCCCAAGCGGCCATCGAAGGTGCGCAAGGCGCCGACGCTGCGAAGCCGGCGGATCAAGGCCAGAACGGCGCCGCTCCGGCGACGCCGGTTGACCCGAACGCACTGCCGGCGGATCAGCAACCGGTGCCTGCACACGAGTTGCGCGAACGCTTGAACCTGTTCGACGACGCCGCACCGAAACCGGCGGAACCGGGGAGTGCGGCGCCAGCGCCGGCTCCTGCGCCGAAGCAGTAAGAGACAAAAAAGCCGACAGTGATGTCGGCTTTTTTGTGCCCGCTAGCTACGATCGGACACACTTTCAGTCTGGGGCTGATTGATAATCCCCGTTCAGCCTGTGTTTCGGTGTAACTCTAAATGATCATCCACGTGTTCAAATCCTTCTGAGCGACAGGGAGTCGTCATGGAAAATCAAACTATTTTTGCGCAACAGCAGCAATTCGACGGTTTGGCGCATCGGGTTCCTGGCGAGAATATCGAGTTCTGGTTTGCTCGCGAGCTGCAAGAGCCACTGGGGTATGCCCGTTGGGAAAATTTTCTTACGCTCATTCAGCGAGCAATAACTTCGTGTGAAGCCACGGGGATTGATGCTCTGGATCATTTTCGTGGCGTCACGAAAATGATCGAAATTGGCAAAGGTGGGCAGCGGCCTACCGACGACTTCATGCTCACCCGTTATGCCTGCTACCTGATTGCTCAGAATGGTGACCCACGTAAACAGCCGATTGCCTTCGCGCAAAGTTACTTCGCGCTGCAATCGCGTAAGCAAGAATTGATTGAAGACAGGATGCGCCTGCAGGCGCGTTTTGATGCTCGTGACCGTATGCGTGAGTCAGAAAAAGAACTGTCGCAAAACATTTATGAGCGAGGCGTCGACGATGAGGGCTTCGCGCGTATTCGCTCACGAGGTGATGCTGCACTCTTTGGTGGGCAAACAACCCAGGCGATGAAGGATCGATACGGCATTATTAAAAGTCGTCCATTGGCAGATTTTCTACCGACATTAACCATCGCCGCCAAAAACCTTGCCACTGAAATGACCAATCACAATGTGCTTCAGGTTGACATCACAGGTGAGATGGCCATCGCCCGAGAGCATGTTCAAAACAGTCTGAGCGTGCGCGATATGTTGGATCAGCGAGGTATCAAACCTGAGGAGCTACCTGCGGAGGAAGATATCCGCGAGCTTGAACGTCGGGTTAAGACACAGGAGAAGAGCATCGCGAAGCTGGCTCCGAAGCTGCCGGCGGAGTGATTTGTTCGATATTCAGCAGATTGATCTCAGGGAAAATGAAGGCCGCTGCCGCTTGTAGATTTTTTTGGGCTTTCGGTTTGGTTTTGTGGAGGGCTTGAGATCGATCTCCCTCACCCCAGCCCTCTCCCCAAGGGGGCGAGGGGAGAGGGAGCCAATCTTCGTGGTTGGCAAAAACTAAGTTCGGCTCAGCAAATGGAGCCGGCTTACAGTGTGATCAAAACCTGAGAACGACTCAGGAATTTCAGGTCGGCATACCTCGCACAATCACCGCTGTCAGTCCCCTCTCCTTTCGGGCGGTCCGACGTTTCGGGAGGGCTAGGATGAGGGGCTCCCAAGGTAAACCACCAATCAAAACCCCCGCCGAATCCTGCTCTTCAACTGATCATGAAACTGCTCGGCATTCCTCTTGTAAGTCCCCTTCATCGACTCACTCATCGAATCCAGCGTCATCGAGCGCTTGCTCGACACCTCTTCACGATACGCGTCAATAAAGAAATTCAGATCACTGTCCGTGCTCAGCTTCGGCCACTTGTCCAGGTAAAACGGCAATTCCGCAGGGCCGGTCTTGAATGAGCAGATCCGGCGGTTGCTGATGGTTGCCTCACCGATCTCGAACGGCACCCACCACGACAAAGCGGTCCTCTCCGACACTACCGCGAGCAAGTGCGTGCACTCGGTGATGTTGCGCGTGATGACGCCGGTGATGTCGTCGGTGGTCTGCGATTCCGGGTCGAGCACATCCAGATAGGTTTTGATGTTGGCCTGTTTCAGGCGACTGTTGATCGCCATGGCCTGTATGCGATCCATGTGGCGGTAGCTGATAAAGACGGGCATCAGAAGTGTCCTTTGATCGCGAGTTCGCGGTAGTAGGCGCCGAGCGCGGTGAGGCGGCAGCCGGTGGATTGGATGGCGGCGTAATACATATGCTCGGCGTCGACCGGCTCAATCAGGCTGTGGCGATTGCACTTCTGCAGTTGCGCGAAGATCTCGCCGTGTTCAGGGTCGAAGCTGGCTTCGGTCGGCTCGTAGCTCGGGTCGAGCGGGTAGGTTGATTCGGCTTCGGCGAACCACTCGGGCAGTTTGCGCAGGATTTCTTTGGGGATCAGCGGCGACACTTCGCGCAGGGAAATGAACTGCGACACATTGGTCTTGAACACCGGGCGTTGTTCCCACGCATCGAGCGCGTTGTCGACAAAGGAATACAGGCTGCCGGGAGTGATCTTGCCGAGAATGTTCGCCGCGCCACCGTGCAAGGCCTGCAGCAGCAACCCGGTAAACACGCCGTGTTGCGAACCTTCCATGGCCGGTTCTTCCTTTTTGCACGCGGTCAGAATGGTCATGCCTTCGCCGACCACGCTGCTTTCACTGCGCAAAGCGCGCACCTCGCCGGCTGATCCGCTCTGGCAGCAGTCGAGAATGATGACTTTGTTTTTGATGCGAGTGGCTTTGGTGGCCCAATTGAGGATGTCGCTGATGCGAATGCCATCCTTCGGGTTACGAAAGTCCTGCGGCAGCAGCATGCCTTCGTCATTGTCGTTATCGAAGCCGCCATGCCCGGCGAAGTACAGGAGGGCGACGTTACAGTCGCCGGAAAACAACTCGCGGATCTGGTCTTCAAGTTTCTCTCGGCTCAGATAATCCTCAGCGGATGTCAGCACGATGTTCTTGAAATTCGGATCGCCATTGGCGTCGGTTTTCAGCACCGAAGCCATGGCCATCGCGTCGTTGCTGCAACCGCTCAGGCGCGAAATATGTTTGTAGTCGTTGATGCCGATAAACAATCCCTTGCGCATGATTACACCGCCGTATGCAGGCGAATGGCGGTGACAATGCTGTTGGTGTTCCACGCGCACTCGGCGTGTGCGGCGTTACGCACCACCGTGGAAATGCGCTCGGCGCCGAACGGTTTCACCGCAATGATCACCTTGCCCATGCGCTTGGCGATCTCGATTTCCTTGTTGATCCACTTGCTGTAGGCCGAGTACATGCCGGCCATGATCAGCACCGCCGAGCAGGGGCGAATCTTGTTTTCGATGGCTGCTTCAAGCTGTTTGTCGGTCAGCGCGCCCATGATCGGGTTGTGCGGCGGCACCGAAAAATTCTTGTAGGTGAAGGTCGGATGGGCACTGAGCAGGCGCACCAGATTGTCGTGGGCGTGGGAGTAGTTCCACGAATGGCTGATGAACAGATGGTAGGTTTGCATGGGGTTCCTCGGAAGTCGCGGGCTGCGAGAGAGGAATCCAATGGTAGGCCTCTGGAGGGCGCCTACAAGGGCTGCGCGGCAAACCAGAAACGCCCTGCAAGCAGGCGCGCAAGGTCCTACAGATAAGGCTGATGTTTAAAAGGTGAGCAGTTTTGTCAGGCCACATCCGGCAGCACCAGAGGAAGGTGCTGCCGGCGCGAACGTTTAGTAACCGTTTTCCGGCAGGCTGGCGATGATCGAGCGGTAGCTGTTCATCCGTTGCTGCTGCACGCGGCCATCTTCCAGCGCTTTGAGCAAGGCACAGCCCGGTTCGCGGTCGTGCTTGCAGTCGCGGAAGCGGCAGGTGCCGAGCAAATCACTGAACTCGATGAAACCGGCTTCAACGTCGGCGCGGCTAACGTGACCGAGGCCAAATTCACGGATACCCGGGGAGTCGATCAATTCGCCGCCGCCAGGGAAGTGGAACAGGCGCGCGGTGGTCGTGGTGTGCGTACCCTGACCGGACAGTTCGGACAACGGCCCGACGCGGGTTTCCACTTCCGGCAGCAGGCTGTTGACCAGCGACGACTTGCCGACGCCGGACTGGCCGACGAACACGCTGATGCGCCCGTCGAGCTGCTGTTGCAGTTGTTCCATGCCGTTGCCGTGGTGCGCCGACACTTCCAGCACCGGGTAACCCAGCGTGCGGTATACCGCCAGCAGCGCGTTCAGCGCCGGGGCGTTCTGCTCGTCGATCAGGTCGAATTTGTTCAACAGCAGCAACGGACGGATACCGGCATGTTCTGCCGCGACCAGATAACGGTCGATCAGGTTGGCATGCGGCTCGGGCAGCGGGGCGAAGACGATGACGATCATGTCGACGTTGGCCGCAACGGGTTTGAGCTGGCCACGGCTGTCCGGGCGGCATAATTCGGTGGTGCGCGGCAATTGCGCGACGATCACACCGATGCCCTGGTTGCCGGCACGCCAGACGACGGTGTCGCCGGTAACCAGTGCGGGCAGGTTGGCGCGCAAGTGGCAGCGGAAGACTTGGCCGGCCTGATCACCGTCAACGGCCTCGACCTCAACCTGCACACCGAAGTGGGCGATCACCAGGCCGGTCTGTTCCGGGCCCAGGTCGCCGCCCTCCAGGGCTTCGACAGCCGAGGACTCGCGTTTGGCGGCGCGTGCGGCGCGTTCGCCCTGAATCTTTTCGATGCGCCAGTTTTGACGACGATTGAGTTGGCGTTTGGCCATGGGTGTTCCGTCTGAAGAATGCAGCGATTAGGTAAAACGGCCGCGAGTTTAGCACGCCCGGCAGCCGGCCTAGGCTAAACTGCGCAGCATTGCTCAGGAGCCGAAACATGCAAAACCCGCAGAATCTGATCTGGATCGACCTCGAAATGACCGGCCTTGACCCGGATAACGACGTCATCATCGAAATGGCCACTATCGTCACCGACAGTGACCTCAACACCTTGGCCGAAGGCCCGGTGATCGCCATCCACCACAGCGACGAAGTGCTCGCGCGCATGGACGAGTGGAACACCCGCACCCACGGCAACTCCGGCCTGACCCAGCGCGTGCGCGACAGCCGCATCAGCATGGCCGAAGCCGAAGCGGAAACCATCGCCTTCCTCGAGAAATGGGTGCCGAAGGGCAAGTCGCCGATCTGCGGCAATAGCATTTGCCAGGATCGGCGCTTCCTTTATACCCACATGAAAGGGCTGGAAAGCTACTTCCACTACCGCAACCTCGACGTCTCGACGCTCAAGGAACTGGCCGCACGCTGGGCGCCGGACGTACGTGACAGCTTCAAAAAGGGCAGCACCCATTTGGCGCTGGACGATATTCGCGAATCGATCGCCGAGCTGCAGCATTACCGCAAGCACTTCATCAAGTTCTGATGCGATCCCTGTAGGAGCCTGCGGCAGCTCCTACAGGGTTTTGTGTTTGCTGCGACGCCCTCTTTTGGTGCCGCGTTGAAATGGCTAGACTGCGCGCCTTCTTGCCTGGATCGCCACCATGTTGCTGATGCTCTATCTCGTCGCCATCACCGCTGAAGCCATGACCGGCGCACTGTCTGCCGGGCGTCGCGGCATGGACTGGTTTGGTGTGGTGCTGATCGCTTGTGTCACGGCGTTGGGCGGCGGTTCGGTGCGCGATGTGCTGCTCGGGCATTATCCGCTGACGTGGGTCAAGCACCCGGAATACCTGGTGCTGACCTCGGTCGCCGCGATGTTCACCGTGTTCACCGCACGCTGGATGCGTCACCTGCGCTCACTGTTTCTGGTGCTCGACGCCGTCGGCCTGGTGGCCTTCACCCTGATCGGCTGCATGACTGCACTGGAAATGGGCCACGGCATGCTGGTGGCCTCGGTCAGCGGCGTCATCACCGGGGTCTTCGGCGGCATCCTCCGCGACATCTTCTGCAACGACATCCCGCTGATCTTCCGCCGAGAACTGTACGCCAGCGTCTCGTTCGCGGCGGCGTGGTGCTACATGCTGTGCCTGTATCTGAATGTGCCGAGCGAGCAGGCGATTTTGATCACGCTGTTTGGCGGCTTCCTGCTGCGCTTGCTGGCGATCCGTTTCCACTGGGAAATGCCCAAGTTCGTTTACAACGATCAGCCCTGACGCGATCCCTGTGTAGGAGCTGCCGTAGGCTGCGATCTTTTGATCTTGCCCTTGAAAACAAAGAGCAAAAGATCGTCCGATCGCGGCCCGAGCCTGCGGCAGCTCCTACAGGGGTGTTACGCGATTCCGTGTTGTTTCAGGGCCCATTCGACGTGTTCTTGCACCAACTCCGACGGATAGTCCCGCCGCGCTTTCAACGCTTCCAGCACCGGAATGCTCGACGGCGCGTTACCCAGTCCCACCGCCAGATTGCGCAGCCAGCGCTCATACCCGGCGCGGCGCAGCGGCGAGCCCTCGGTGCTGCTGAGAAACTTGTCTTCATCCCACAAAAACAGCTCGGCCAGTTCAGCGTTGTCGAGATTGTGCCGTGGCTTGAAGTCGCTTTCGCCAGAGGGTTTGGCGAAGCGGTTCCACGGACAGCAAATCTGGCAGTCATCGCAGCCGAACACGCGGTTGCCGATCAGTGGGCGCAGGTCTTCGGGGATCGCGTTTTTCAGTTCGATAGTCAGATAGGAAATGCAGCGTCGCGCGTCCAGCACATACGGGCCGACGAAGGCGTTGGTCGGGCAGATGTCGAGGCACGCAGTGCAGCGGCCGCAATGTTCAGTGCTGTGCGGCTCATCCACCGGCAACGGTAGATCGACAAACAATTCGCTCAAGAAGAAATAACTGCCGGCCTTGCGGTTCAGCACCAAGGTGTTTTTGCCGATCCAGCCCAGTCCAGCCTGCTCGGCGATGGCTTTTTCCAGCACCGGCGCGCTGTCGACAAACGCACGAAAACCGAACGGGCCGATCTGCGCTTGGATCTTGTCGGCCAATTGCTGCACACGTTTACGGATCAATTTGTGGTAATCGCGGCCCAACGCATAACGCGACACATAGGCTTTTTCCGGTTGCGCCAGACGTTTGGCCATTTCGGTATCGCCCGGCAGGTAGTCCATGCGCAGCGAGACCACGCGCAACGTGCCCGGCACCAACTCTTCCGGGTGCGAGCGTTTGCTGCCGTGGGCGCCCATGTAATCCATTTCACCGTGGTAGCCGGCCGCAAGCCAGCGCTGCAGATGCTGCTCATGCTCGGCCAGATCGAGGCCGCTGATGCCGACTTGCTGAAAGCCCAGCTCGCGGCCCCAATCCTTGATCGATTGGGCGAGGGCGGGCAGGTCTGTGGTGATGGCGGACATGAGGCGAGAGAAACCGGAGCTGAGGTGCGTATAATTCTGCCAGACATCGGAGCCCGAAGACGCATGCCGCACACGAAAGATCAATTACCCGACGCGCTGTATGGCGCCGCACAGGTGCGCGAACTCGATGCGCGGCTGATCGCCGCCGGCACGCCGGGCTTCGAGTTGATGCAGCGCGCCGCCCATGCAACCTGGCGCGCACTGGTTCGGCAATGGCCGTCGGCGACCGAACTGACGGTGATGGCCGGGCATGGCAACAATGCCGGCGACGGTTATCTGGTCGCGGCGATGGCGCAGCGAGCGGGCTGGCAGGTGCGGGTGTTGGCCGTCGGCGAACCGCAGCGCTTGCAGGGCGATGCCGCGCAGGCCCATGCCGAGGCGCTGGCTGAAGGTGTTGCGGTGCAAGGCTGGCAGGCTCAAAGCGAACTGCGCGGTGTCCTTCTTGATGCCTTGCTCGGCACGGGTCTGAACGGTGAGGTTCGCGAGCCTTACCTCTCGGCGATCAACGCGATCAACGCCAGTGGTTTGCCGGTGACAGCCGTCGATGTCCCTTCTGGACTAAGCGCTGACACGGGGCAGGTGCTGGGTGCTGCGGTGCAGGCCGATCTGACCGTGACCTTTATCGGGCTGAAAATCGGTCTGTTTACCGGAGACGCGGCGGATCACGTCGGCCAGCTGCTGTTTAACGATTTGCAGGCCAGCGCCGACATCTATCGTGACATTCCGGTCATCGCCCGACGGCTCAACCCGGCTAATCTTCCGAGGCTGGCGGCGCGCGCCCCGACGTCGCACAAAGGCCGCTTCGGTCATGTGCTGCTGATCGGGGGCGATCACGGCTTTGGCGGGGCGATTCTGCTCAGTACGGAAACGGCTCTGCGCAGCGGCGCAGGCATGGTGTCGCTGGCGACCCGTCCCGAGCATGTTCCGGCAGCACTGGTGCGAGTGCCGGAAGTCATGGCGCTCGGCACGTCCTCGGCCAATCAGTTGATGGGATTGCTGGAGAAGGTTTCCGTGCTGGTGGTCGGCCCGGGGTTGGGGCAGGCCAGTTGGGGCCGCGCGCTGTTGTCCGCCGCCGCCAATGCAGCGCAGCCGCAGGTGTGGGACGCCGACGCGTTGAACCTGTTGGCGAGAGATTTCGTCACATTGCCCAAGGATTGCGTGATCACGCCGCATCCGGGGGAAGCGGCGCGGTTGCTGGCAATCAGCACTGCCGAGGTTCAGGCGGATCGCCCGGCAGCGGCGCTGGTATTGAGCAAAAAATACTCAGCGGTTGTCGTGCTCAAAGGTGCCGGCAGCCTGATCGCCCACCCCGATGGCCGATTGGCTGTGTGTCATCAAGGTCATCCGGCCATGGCCACCGCCGGTCTCGGTGATGTGCTGGCCGGTTTGACCGGCGCGCTGTTGGCGCAAGGCATGGAGAGTTTCGAAGCCGCTTGCCTGGCGGTCTGGCTGCACGCCAATGCGGGGATGCAACAAGGTAAATTCGGCCGTGGGCTGGCGGCCAGTGATCTGATTCCAGCCATTCGTCAGTTGTTGGAGGAGCAAGCACCGTGTCTGAAGTAACCCTGTACCTGGCCGATGAACAGGCCATGAGCGACTTTGGTGCACGGATCGCCCGCGTGACCCAGGGCCATGGTCTGATTTTCCTTGAAGGCAACCTGGGGATGGGCAAAACCACGCTCTCGCGCGGGATCATTCGTGGACTGGGCCACGTCGGCGCGGTAAAAAGTCCGACCTTCACTTTGGTCGAGCCCTACGAGATTGGTGACATCCGCGCCTTCCACTTTGACCTGTATCGACTGGTCGATCCCGAAGAGTTGGAGTTTCTCGGCATCCGCGACTACTTCGAAGACGACGCGATGTGTCTGATCGAATGGCCCGATAAAGGTGCAGGCTTTTTGCCAAAGCCTGACCTGACCATTACCATTAGCCCGCAAGACAGCGGGCGTTCGCTGAAAATTTTATCCCAGGGCTCGCGTGGCGAGGCTTGGTGTGCCGCTTTGGCATTGGAATCCAATTAAATGATGGGGTTAGGTATGCGCTTTCGCGCGATGGTGGCTGCCGCTGGACTGATGTTGATGGCAGTAACTGTCAACGCTGTGGCCGATTCAAAGGTCAACAGCGTGCGCCTGTGGCGGGCGCCGGATAACACGCGACTGGTCTTCGACCTGAGCGGCCCGGTACAGCACAGCGTTTTCACCCTGACCGCACCGGATCGGCTGGTGATCGACATCAACGGTGCCACCCTCGGTGCACCGTTGAATGTGCAGACCGCGAACACGCCGATCACCGCGATGCGCTCGGCCCAACGCACGCCGACTGATTTGCGCGTGGTCATCGACCTGAAGAAAGCCGTCACCCCGAAAAGCTTCTCGCTGGCGCCGAACGCGCAGTACGGCAACCGCTTGGTGGTCGATCTGTTCGACAACCCGGCCGACGCCGCGCCGCCGCCCGCACCAACGCCACAGGTCGCGACGGTGCCGGCCGTGCCGGTAACCCCGACCGAACCCGCAATCAAACTGCCGCCAGCCCCGGCCGGCAAACGTGACATTATCGTGGTGATTGACGCCGGCCACGGTGGCGAAGACCCGGGTGCGTCCGGCTCGCGCGGCCAGCGTGAGAAAGACGTGGTATTGCAGATCGCTCGCGAACTGCAGCGTCAGGTCAACGGCATGAAAGGCTTCCGCGCCGAATTGACCCGTACCGGCGACTACTTCATCCCGTTGCGCGGCCGTACCGAAATCGCCCGCAAGAAAGGCGCCGACCTGTTCGTTTCGATACACGCCGATGCCGCACCATCTGCTGCAGCCTTCGGCGCTTCGGTGTTTGCCCTGTCTGATCGTGGCGCAACCTCGGAGACTGCCCGTTGGCTGGCCGACAGCGAAAACCGTTCTGACTTGATCGGTGGTGCCGGCAACGTCAGCCTCGACGACAAGGACCGCATGCTCGCGGGTGTGCTGCTCGACCTGTCGATGACCGCCTCGCTGACCTCCAGCCTCAACGTCGGCCAGAAAGTCCTCACCAACATCGGTCGCGTGACCCCGCTGCACAAACAGCGCGTGGAGCAGGCCGGGTTCATGGTACTGAAATCGCCGGACATCCCGTCGATCCTGGTCGAAACCGGCTTTATCTCCAACGCCAACGAGGCGAACAAGCTCTCGGCCTCGAGTCACCAGCAAGCGCTGGCGCGTTCGATCAGCAGTGGCGTGCGCCAGTTCTTCCAGCAGAACCCGCCGCCGGGCACTTACATCGCCTGGCTGCGTGATTCCGGCAAGATCGCCCAAGGCCCGCGCGACCACCGTGTCGGCCCGGGCGAAACGCTGGCGATGATCGGCGTGCGCTATCAGGTATCGCCGGCGACGTTGCGCAGCGCGAACAACCTGAAAAGCGATGAGTTGAAAGTCGGCCAGCACCTGACCATTCCTGGCACCGAACTGGCGTCCAAAGAATGAACGAAGTGCTGAACGCTGCCGCCCGCATCGAGCTGCTCAGCCCACGGCTGGCAAACCAGATTGCCGCCGGCGAGGTGGTTGAGCGTCCGGCCTCGGTGATCAAGGAGTTGCTGGAAAACAGCCTCGATTCCGGCGCCAAACGCATCGATGTCGATGTCGAGCAGGGCGGCGTCAAGTTGCTGCGCGTACGTGATGATGGAAGCGGCATTTCCGCCGATGACCTGCCGCTGGCGCTAGCGCGTCACGCCACCAGCAAGATCCGTAACCTGGAAGACCTCGAACAGGTGATGAGCCTGGGCTTCCGTGGTGAAGCACTGGCATCGATCAGCTCCGTGGCGCGCCTGACCCTGACCTCGCGCACCCTTGGTGCCGAGCAGGCCTGGCAGGTCGAAACCGAAGGCCGCGACATGGCGCCTCGGGTTCAGCCAGCCGCGCATCCGGTCGGCACTTCGGTGGAAGTCCGCGACCTGTTCTTCAACACCCCGGCGCGACGCAAATTCCTCAAGACCGAAAAAACCGAATTCGATCACCTGCAAGAAGTGATCAAGCGTCTGGCGCTGGCGCGTTTCGACGTGGCGTTCCACCTGCGTCATAACGGCAAGACCATCCTCAGCCTGCACGAGGCCCATAATGATGCGGCCCGTGCCCGGCGCGTGGCGGCGATCTGCGGCTCGGGTTTCCTTGAGCAAGCGTTGCCGATCGAAATCGAGCGTAACGGCTTGCATCTATGGGGCTGGGTAGGTCTGCCGACTTTCAACCGCAGTCAGGCGGATTTGCAGTATTTCTTTGTGAATGGCCGGGCGGTGCGCGACAAACTGGTCGCCCATGCGGTGCGTCAGGCTTATCGCGACGTGCTGTTCAACGGTCGTCATCCGACCTTCGCGCTGTTCTTCGAAGTCGATCCGGCGGCGGTCGACGTCAATGTGCACCCGACCAAACACGAAGTGCGCTTCCGTGACGGGCGCATGGTGCATGACTTCCTCTACGGCACGCTGCACCGCGCGTTGGGTGATGTGCGACCGGAAGATCAGTTGGCCGGTTCGGTAACCACCGCCGTCGTGCGCCCAACCGGCCTAGATGCCGGCGAATTCGGCCCGCAAGGCGAGATGCGTCTGGCCGCTAATGCGCTGCTCGAGCAACCGCAGGCGCAACCGGCGTTCAACACCTCGTCCGGTGCCAGCGCTGGCGGCGGTTACCAGTATCAATACACGCCGCGCCCGCAATCGGCGGTGCCGCCGGCCGCTGAAGCTCAAGCGGCGTACCGCGAATTTTTCGCGCCGCTGCCCGAGGCCAATGCCAACGCGCTGCCGGCCGGGCAGGAAGACATTCCACCGCTAGGTTATGCACTGGCGCAGCTCAAGGGCATCTACATTCTGTCCGAGAACGCCCAAGGCCTGGTGCTGGTGGACATGCACGCCGCCCACGAACGGATCATGTACGAGCGCTTGAAGATCGCCATGGCCAGCGAAGGCTTGAGCGGCCAGCCACTGCTGGTGCCGGAATCGCTGGCGGTAAGTCAGCGCGAGGCCGATTGCGCCGAAGAACACGCGGCGTGGTTCCAGCGTCTGGGCTTTGAATTGCAGCGGCTGGGCCCGGAAACCCTGGCGATCCGCCAGATTCCGGCCTTGCTGAAGCAGGCCGAAGCCAATCGCTTGGTCGGCGACGTACTGTCGGACTTGATGGAATACGGCACCAGCGACCGGATTCAGGCGCACCTCAACGAATTGCTCGGCACCATGGCCTGCCACGGCGCGATCCGCGCCAACCGGCGCCTGGCCTTGCCGGAAATGAACGGCCTGCTGCGTGACATGGAAAACACCGAGCGCAGCGGTCAATGCAACCATGGCCGACCGACCTGGACCCAACTGGGCCTGGACGATCTGGACAAACTGTTCCTGCGCGGTCGTTGATGAACCAGCTCCCTCCAGCGATTTTCCTGATGGGCCCGACCGCTGCGGGCAAGACCGATCTGGCCATCGAGCTGACCAAGGTGCTGCCGTGCGAGCTGATCAGTGTCGATTCGGCGCTGGTCTATCGCGGCATGGACATTGGCACCGCCAAGCCTTCGAAAGAGCTGCTGGCCGAATTTCCGCACCGTTTGATCGATATTCTCGATCCGGCCGAAGCTTATTCTGCAGCGGATTTCCGTCGCGATGCCTTGCAAGCCATGGCCGAAATCACCGCGCGCGGAAAAATTCCGCTGCTGGTGGGCGGCACGATGCTCTATTACAAGGCGTTGGTCGAAGGCCTGGCAGACATGCCGGCTGCCGATCCCGCCGTGCGTGCGCAGATCGAAGACGAGGCTGCGCGCCTTGGCTGGCAGGCCTTGCACGATCAATTGGCAGCTATCGACCCGGTGTCCGCTGCGCGCATTCATCCGAACGATCCGCAGCGCTTGAGTCGCGCGCTGGAAGTGTATCGGGTCAGCGGTCAGAGCATGACTGCCCTGCGCGAACAACAATCTGCGCAAAGTACTGAAGCAGCCGCTTCGGGACTGCAACAATTGCCCTATACTGTCGCGAACTTGGCCATTGCCCCGGCAAATCGTCAGGTACTGCACGAGCGTATTAAACAAAGATTCACAAATATGCTGGAACAGGGGTTCATTGACGAGGTCGTAGCCCTGCGTAAAAGAAGTGACCTGCATTCCGGGTTGCCGTCTATACGTGCGGTAGGCTACCGCCAAGTCTGGGATTATCTGGATGGCACGCTGTCGTTGGCTGAAATGCAGGAGCGCGGCATCATTGCCACGCGTCAATTGGCCAAACGCCAGTTCACCTGGCTGCGCAGCTGGGAAGATATACACTGGCTGGACAGTCTTGATTGCGACAATCTGCCACGCGCCTTGAAATACCTTGGGACCATCTCCATATTGAGCTGAGTCCTTGCAATTGCCGTCTATCCTTGGGGGTGTGACGGCCAAAGCCATCTGAATTACCTATTTTTTATTATTGAATCCTTAAAGGAGTGCGGCACATGTCAAAAGGGCATTCGCTACAAGACCCTTACTTGAATACTTTACGTAAAGAGAAAGTTGGGGTTTCCATCTACCTGGTCAACGGTATCAAACTGCAAGGCACGATCGAGTCGTTCGACCAGTTCGTGATTCTGCTGAAAAACACCGTGAGCCAAATGGTTTACAAACACGCTATCTCGACAGTAGTGCCGGTTCGTCCAATTCGTCTGCCTAGCGCAACCGAATCCGAAGCAGGTGACGCTGAGCCAGGTAACGCCTGATAGGAGTCTCCTTTGTTCTTTGAGCGCCACGGTGGTGGTGAACGAGTGATCCTCGTTCACTTGGATGGACAGGACCCTGAGGCGCGCGAAGATCCGCAGGAGTTTCAGGAATTGGCTAATTCGGCGGGTGCCGAGACCGTTGCGTTTTTTAACGTGCCGCGTCATCGGCCAACCGCCAAATTCCTGATCGGCAGCGGCAAGGTCGAGGAACTGCGCGACCTGGTCAAGGCTGAAGAAGCCGATCTGGTGATTTTCAATCACATCCTCACGCCCAGTCAGGAACGTAACCTCGAACGTGTTTTCGAGTGTCGCGTGATAGACCGTACCGGTCTGATTCTCGATATTTTCGCCCAACGCGCCCGCACCCATGAAGGCAAGCTCCAGGTCGAACTGGCCCAGCTTGACCACATGAGCACGCGACTGGTTCGCGGCTGGACTCACCTTGAGCGTCAAGGTGGCGGTATCGGTATGCGCGGCCCGGGTGAAACCCAGCTGGAAACCGACCGCCGTTTGCTGCGGGTCCGCCTGCGCCAGATCAAGGGCCGGCTGGAGAAAGTGCGCAGCCAGCGCGAGCAATCGCGACGCGGTCGATCCCGCGCGGATATCCCTACCGTGTCTCTGGTGGGCTATACCAACGCCGGGAAATCCACGCTCTTCAATAACGTGACCAAATCCGACGTCTACGCGGCTGACCAATTGTTCGCCACGCTCGATCCGACTCTGCGCCGTCTCGATATTGACGACCTGGGGCCGATTGTTCTGGCCGACACGGTAGGTTTCATTCGGCACTTGCCGCACAAGCTGGTCGAGGCATTTCGGTCTACGCTCGAAGAGTCGAGCAATTCCGACCTGCTGTTGCACGTGATCGATGCGGCTGAACCGGATCGCATGTTGCAGATTGAACAGGTAATGGTGGTGCTGGGCGAGATTGGGGCCCAGGACTTGCCGATCCTCGAGGTCTATAACAAACTCGATTTGCTTGAAGGCGTTGAACCGCAAATCCAGCGCGACGAGAACGGCAAGCCCCAGCGGGTCTGGTTGTCGGCGCGCGATGGCAGTGGTCTGGAGCTGCTTGAGCAAGCCATCGCCGAATTGCTCGGCAGTGATTTGTTTATCGGTACCTTGCGTTTGCCGCAACGATTCGCTCGACTGCGTGCGCAGTTCTTCGAACTCGGTGCGGTGCAGAAAGAAGAACACGACGAAGAAGGCATCAGTCTGCTCGCCGTTCGTTTGCCCCGTGTCGAGCTGAATCGACTGGTAAGCCGCGAAGGATTGCAGCCGATGGAATTCATCGAGCAACACACTTTGCAATAAAAGCCTGAAAAAGCGGTTGTGCCGTAACGGCAGGCATTCTGTAGCATTGGTCGGCGCGCCGTGGGTGCGTCTTTGCTTTATCAGATGGAGAGCGCTATGGCTTGGAATGAGCCGGGTGGCAACTCGAATAATCAGGATCCTTGGGGTGGCAAGCGCCGCAATAACGGCGACCGCAAGGGGCCACCAGATCTCGACGAGGCCTTCCGAAAGCTGCAGGAAAGCCTGAACGGGTTGTTCGGTGGTGGTAAGAAACGTGGTGATGACGGCGGTGGTTCGGGCAAGAGCAGTGGCGGCTTCGGCGGTCTGCTCGGCATCGGCCTCGTCGTGCTGGCGGCCGTCTGGCTGTACAGCGCGGTCTACGTAGTCGACGAGCAGGAGCAAGCCGTGGTGCTGCGCTTCGGCAAGTACTACGAGACTGTCGGCCCGGGTCTGAATATCTACTTCCCGCCGATCGACAAGAAGTACATGGAAAACGTCACGCGTGAGCGTGCGTACACCAAGCAGGGCCAGATGCTGACCGAAGACGAGAACATCGTCGAAGTGCCGCTGACCGTGCAGTACAAGATCAGCAACCTGCAGGACTTCGTGCTGAACGTCGATCAGCCGGAAATCAGCCTGCAGCATGCGACCGACAGCGCCCTGCGCCACGTGGTGGGTTCGACCGCCATGGACCAGGTGCTCACCGAAGGTCGTGAGTTGATGGCCAGCGAAATCAAGGAGCGTCTGCAACGCTTCCTCGATACCTATCGCACCGGTATCACCGTCACTCAGGTCAACGTACAAAGCGCAGCGGCACCGCGTGAAGTGCAGGAAGCCTTCGATGACGTGATCCGCGCCCGTGAAGACGAGCAGCGTTCGCGGAACCAGGCGGAAACCTACGCCAACGGCGTCGTGCCGGAAGCCCGTGGTCAGGCCCAGCGCATCCTCGAAGATGCCAACGGTTACCGTGACGAAACGGTCTCGCGTGCCAAGGGTGAGGCTGACCGCTTTACCAAGCTGGTCGCCGAGTATCGCAAGGCACCTGAAGTTACCCGCCAGCGTCTGTACCTGGACACCATGCAGGAAGTCTTCAGCAACACCAGCAAGGTTCTCGTGACCGGCAACAAGAACGGCCAGAGCAACCTGTTGTACCTGCCGTTGGACAAGATGATTCAGAATAATCCGGGCAGCAGCGGGCCGGTGACCGGTTCGGCCGCCGCCAGCAACAACACGGATGTCACGCCGCACGTCACTGACCTGCCGCAGTCGCGCACAAGGGAGACCCGCTGATGAGCAATAAATCGCTGATCGCCCTGATCGTTGGCGTCGTGGTGGTACTGGTTGGCTGGAACTGCTTCTACATCGTCGCTCAGACCGAGCGTGCGGTGCTGCTGCAATTCGGTCGCGTGGTTCAGGCCGATGTTCAGCCTGGCCTGCATGTGAGGGTGCCATTCGTTAACCAGGTGCGTAAATTCGACGCGCGTCTGATGACGCTGGATGCACCGACGCAGCGCTTCCTGACCCTGGAAAAGAAAGCCGTGATGGTTGATGCCTACGCCAAGTGGCGCGTGAAAGATGCCGAGCGCTTCTACACCGCAACCTCCGGCCTCAAGCAAATCGCCGACGAGCGTCTGTCCCGTCGTCTGGAATCCGGTCTGCGTGACCAGTTCGGTAAGCGCACCCTGCACGAAGTAGTGTCGGGCGAGCGTGATGCGTTGATGGCTGACATCACCGCGTCGCTGAACAAGATGGCGGAAAAAGAACTGGGTATCGAAGTGGTCGATGTCCGGGTCAAGGCCATCGATCTGCCGAAAGAAGTGAATCGCAGCGTGTTCGAACGTATGAGCACCGAGCGTGAGCGTGAAGCTCGCGAGCACCGCGCCAAGGGTAACGAGCTGGCCGAAGGCATCCGTGCCGACGCCGACCGCCAACGCCGCGTGCTGCTGGCTGAAGCCTATCGTGAATCGGAAGAGGTTCGCGGTGATGGTGATGCCCAGGCCGCTGCGATTTATTCCAAGGCCTACGGTCAGGATCAGGAGTTCTACGGTTTCTACCGTAGCCTGCGCGCCTACCGTGAAAGCTTCGCGAACAAATCCGACGTCATGGTCCTCGACCCAAGCAGCGACTTCTTCCATTACCTGGAAAAAGCCAAGCCTTGATACGGCGTTGACCTGAAGCACTCCGCCCGGCGGCTAAAACCTCGGGCGGGGTGATCCTTTGGGAAAACGTGTGTATGATGCGGCAGCCGGGAAATTCCCGGCTTTTTTGCGTCTGCACGTTTGATTGCTGTTTTTTGCTGCAGACATCGGGTTGAATGACTCGACAGTTTTTCGAGGAAAGTGATGGGCGAAGCCGCTAGCAGGCCTTTCGCCGCGTCGTTCATGCGCGTGCGTTTTGAACGGATCGGTCATTTTCTGCTTCACTCAAGGCTCGCCCGCAGGCTGGCCGCCCGGATCAAAGGGGAATGGCGTAATGGCAACGGTAGACCGCTGGCTGCTGCCAGATGGCATCGAAGAAGTACTGCCACCGGAAGCGGCGCGCATTGAAGTCGCGCGTCGTCAGGTGTTGGATCTGTTCCAGAGCTGGGGTTACGAGTTTGTCGTGACTCCCCATATCGAGTACCTGGAATCCTTGCTGACCGGCGCGGGCCAGGACCTGGACCTGCGGACCTTCAAGGTCATCGACCCGCAGTCGGGCCGGCAGATGGGGTTCCGTGCCGACATCACGCCGCAAGTGGCGCGCATCGATGCGCAC
This sequence comes from Pseudomonas sp. PB106, assembly GCF_009764645.1. Classification (GTDB taxonomy): domain Bacteria; phylum Pseudomonadota; class Gammaproteobacteria; order Pseudomonadales; family Pseudomonadaceae; genus Aquipseudomonas. Next base: position 4,384 of record NZ_RWIM01000184.1, on the reverse strand, counting down.
ACCCTGCGCCGCGAAGGCCCGAGCCGTCTGTGCTACGCCGGCAGCGTGCTCCATGCTCAGCCGCGTGCATTGTCGTCCTCGCGCAGCCCGATCCAGTTGGGCGCCGAGTTGTACGGCGACGCCAGCCCGAGCAGCGACGTTGAAGTGATCAGCCTGATGCTGGCCATGCTGCAACTGGCCGATGTGCCGGATGTGCACATGGACCTCGGTCATGTTGGTATCTACCGTGGTCTGGCGCGTGCTGCCGGGCTGTCCGGTGAAGTCGAGCAGCAGTTGTTCGATGCGCTGCAACGCAAGGCCATCGACGAGGTCATTACCTTGACCGAAGGCTTGCCGGCCGATCTGTCCGGCATGCTGCGGGCGCTGGTCGATCTGTGCGGTGGCCGTGAAGTTTTGAGCGCCGCGCGCGAGCGTCTGGCCAATGCGCCGGCGCCGGTACTGGAGGCGCTGGAAGACTTGCTGGCGATCGCCGAGCGTCTGTCGGCGCGCTTCCCGGAGTTGCCGCTGTACTTCGATCTGGGCGAGCTGCGTGGTTACCACTACCACACCGGTGTGGTGTTCGCGGTGTTCGTTCCGGGCGTTGGTCAGTCCATCGCTCAGGGCGGTCGCTACGACGACATCGGCGCCGATTTTGGCCGCGCCCGTCCAGCGACAGGCTTCTCCACCGATTTGAAAACCCTGGTGACCCTGGGGCGTGCTGACATCGAGCTACCGTCCGGCGGTATCTGGATGCCTGACAGTACGGATGCGGCACTCTGGCAGCAGGTTTGCCAGTTGCGCAGTGAGGGTCAGCGTGTCGTTCAGGCTTTGCCTGGGCAACCTTTGGCCGCCGCCCGTGATGCGGACTGCGACCGGCAATTGATTCAGCAGAACGGGCTTTGGCAAGTATCGCCACTGGCTTCTTGAGTTTTCCTGCCGGCCATCGCCGGCACCAAGTTTGCGCGAATGAGGACAAGTGTTATGGGTAAGAATGTCGTAGTCCTGGGCACCCAATGGGGTGATGAGGGCAAAGGCAAGATCGTTGATCTGCTGACCGAACATGCTGCCGCCGTAGTGCGCTACCAGGGTGGCCACAACGCTGGTCACACACTGGTGATCGACGGCGAAAAAACCGTCTTGCACCTGATCCCGTCGGGCGTGCTGCGCGAAGGCGTTCAGTGCCTGATCGGCAACGGCGTGGTGGTTGCACCTGACGCCCTGCTGCGCGAGATCACCAAGCTGGAAGAGAAAGGCGTACCGGTGCGTGAGCGTCTGCGTATCAGCCCGTCCTGCCCGCTGATCCTGTCGTTCCACGTGGCGCTGGACCAGGCCCGTGAAAAGGCCCGTGGCGAGCTGAAGATCGGTACTACCGGTCGCGGCATCGGCCCGGCTTACGAAGACAAGGTTGCTCGTCGTGGCCTGCGTGTTGGCGACCTGCTGAACATGCCGCGCTTTGAAGACAAGCTGCGTGAACTGGTGGATTACCACAACTTCATGCTGGTCGGTTACTACAAAGAGCCAGCCATCGAGTTCGAAAAAACCCTGGCCGAGTGCAAGGAATACGCTGAGCTGCTCAAGCCGCTGATGCTCGACGTCACTGCCGAGCTGCACGACCTGCGTCGCGCCGGCAAAGACATCATGTTCGAAGGTGCTCAGGGCTCGTTGCTCGACATCGACCACGGTACCTATCCGTACGTGACCAGCTCCAACACCACCGCTGGTGGCGTGGCGACCGGTTCGGGCGTTGGCCCGATGTTCCTCGACTACATCCTGGGCATCACCAAGGCTTACACCACTCGCGTCGGTTCGGGTCCATTCCCGACTGAGCTGTTTGACGACGTTGGCGCGCACCTGGCCAAGCAAGGTCACGAGTTCGGCGCTACCACCGGCCGTGCCCGTCGTTGCGGCTGGTTCGACGCCGTTATCCTGCGTCGCGCTATCGATGTGAACAGCATCTCGGGCATCTGCCTGACCAAGCTGGACGTACTCGACGGCCTGGAAACCATCAACATCTGCGTCGGCTACAAAGATGCCGAAGGCAACGTTGTTGCCCCGACCGATGCTGACAGCTACGTAGGCCTGCAGCCTGTGTACGAAGAAGTGCCGGGCTGGACTGAATCGACCGTGGGCGCCAAGACCCTGGAAGAGCTGCCAGCTAACGCTCGCGCCTACATCAAACGCGTTGAAGCGTTGATCGGTGCGCCGATCGACATTATTTCGACGGGCCCGGATCGCAACGAAACCATCGTTTTGCGTCATCCGTTCGCTTGATAAGTCGTTGATGTAAAAAACAAAGGCCCCTTAATCGGGGCCTTTGTCGTTTATGCCTGTTGGACGGCATGACCTTTGCTGTGAATCTGCCTACAAGAGTGCCATCAAATTAATGGCGTCAGAAGTCGAGGTATTCACAGTGTCGGCCGTTCTCTCACTGTTACAAAGCCGTTTGTTGCGCCCAGTGTTCGTTACCCTTGGTATCGCTCTTTTGGTGCAAGTGTTGGTGGCTGTTGCCCTGACTCGGAGCACCGTGACTGCGCTGGAAGCTGATCTGGCCGTGCGCCTCGGTGCCGACAGCCAGAAACTCTCCGGCGAACTGGAGCAGGCCGGGCGAGAAGTCACATCGAGTCTCGATAACCTTTCTACCAGTACTCGTCAGCGTTTGACCGCTGGGTTGTCTGCGCGTCTGAAGGATGAGCAGGCACAACTGCGGGCGACCTTGGAAAAGGACCTGAAGGATTCGGCCAATGACATGGCCCAGTTGCTCGCCTCGGTGGCGCCGCGCGCCATGTGGGACAGCGACGTGCCGACCCTGTCCGAGTTCGCTCGTCGCGCCCAGCGCAATCCCAACGTGCTCTTCGTGGTCTATGACGATGCGACCGGCCAGCACCTGACCCGTTATCTCAACCGTGAAAATCCGATCAACAAGGCCTTGCTGGAAAAGGGTCAGGGCGAGCGTGCGCTGGATAAGGTGCTGGATGCGGCGAAAAACGATCCGTCGGTCTACTACCTCGAAGCGTCGATCAATCCCAACGGCGTCGAAATCGGCAAGGTGCTGATGGGCGTCTCTACGGCTTCGGTGGAAACCGATCTGGCGGCGCTGGACAAGCGCTTCTCGGCGCTGATCGCCAGCAGCGATCAACTGGTCGGCGACAGCCTCCAAGGTGCCGCCGCCGATAGCGCCAAAGCCATGCAGTCCCGTCTCCAATCGGCGCAATCCACCGCCGCCGAGATGAAGGCCAATACGGCCAGCACTGTTCAAGAGGCCGCCGCGACTCTGCGTTGGCGCATTGGGCTGGGTCTGGCACTGGTCGGCTGCGGCGTACTGCTGTTGCTCGCCGTTGTGCTTGGTCATCGTGTGGTCAATCGCCTGAAGATGCTCAACGCCGCGATGGATGATCTGGCAGCGGGCGAGGGCGATCTGACCAAGCGCGTGCAGATCAACAGCAAGGACGAGATCGGCGACATGGCTTCGGCGGTCAATCGCTTTGTGGATAAGTTGCAGCCGATCGTGCGCGAGGCCGGCGATGTCGCCCAACGTACTGGCGTCGAGATTGGTGCGATGACCTTGCGCAATGCCGGTGCCGATGCGGCTGCCGGCATGCAGCGTGACGAGGTCGCGGAAAGCTTGCGTGCACTGTCGCAAATGGCTGATGAGGCGCAGTCGGAAAGTCACGCGATGCAAGCCGCGTTGAAGCAGGTGGTGGATATCCGTCAGGCCACTGACGAAAACACTCGCACGTCAGCCAAGGTCGGCAGTCTGATCGAAGCGCTGGCCGGGCAGGTCGATACCGGGGCGAAAGTCATTGAGCGGCTGGCACAGCAAAGTGAACAGATTGAAGTGGTGTTGACGGTGATTCACGGGATCGCCGAACAAACCAATCTGCTGGCGCTAAACGCTGCCATTGAAGCAGCGCGTGCCGGTGAGACCGGGCGCGGGTTTGCTGTGGTGGCCGACGAAGTTCGGGCGCTGGCGAGCAAAACCCAAAGCTCCACCGGCGATATTCAGGCGCACATCGTCGCGTTGCAGCAGGGCGCGCGTGAAGCGGTTGAAGCCATCGGTCAGGCCGGGCGTCAGGCCAGCGAAGGTTTGCTGGTGTTGCGTGACAGTGCGCGCTTGCAGCAGTCGGTGCAGACGTCGGTTGAACAGGTGCATGCGGCGATTGGCCTGGCCACCCAAGCGGCAGCGCATCAGGCGCAAGGTGCGCAGGCTGTGCGCGGGCGAGTCGAGACGATTCATGCGCAGGCCGAGAAAGCGGCGCAGGCGGTAGTTGAGACTACGGCGAGTGGCAAGGTGCTGGATGGTTTGGCTGCACAGCTGAAAGCCAGTCTGGGGCAGTTCAGGGCTTAAGATCAAAAGATCGCAGCCTGCGGCAGCTCCTACATGGGAATTCGCATTTCCCTGTAGGAG
>NZ_RWIM01000183.1 GCF_009764645.1 Pseudomonas sp. PB106 | reverse complement strand
CGCCGGTGATCGCATTGGTAATCGGGGCATGACCGGTCAGCGCATCGTTCGGCGCAATAGTGGTCACGGTGCCGGTGGTTTTGCCGACTTCGATGGTGATGCTTTGGCCGTTGGCCAAGGTCACCACAACCGGCGAGCCGGTCACTGGCGCACCAACGGAGGCGGTGTAGGTGACGGTGCCACCTTCCGCTGCCGATTCGGTAGCGGTCAGTTTGACGGTGGTTGTGTCGATGGTATCAGTGACGCTGGTCACGGCGGGTGCAGTGCTGGTCACCAGGTTTTCGAAGCTGCCGCCGGTTGCGGTTTTGATCGTTGCCTGGACGTTGCCGGCGTCTTTGTAGACGTCATCGGCTGGTGCGGCGACGGTCACAGTGCCGGTGGTTTCGCCAGCCTTGATGGTGATTACCGAGCCGTTGCTCAGGGTCACGGTGACTGGCGAGCCAGCAGCGTTGGTCAGAGTGGCGGTGTAAACAATCGAACCACCTTCAGCGACCGAGTTGGTAGCGCTGAGCGTCAGGTTTGTCGTGTCGACGGTGTCAGTGACAGTAGTCGAAACCGGCGTCTTGTCGGCCACGAGGTTTTCGTAGTTGCCGCCAGTAGCATTGGTGATCGAGTTGGTCAGTGGTGCATGGCCGGTCAACGCGTCGTTAGGCGCGGTGGTGGTCGCGGTGCCGGTAGTCTGGCCGAGGCCAATGGTGATCGTCTGACCGTTGGCCAGGGTCACGACAACCGGCGAGCCGGTCACTGGCGCACCAACGGAGGCGGTGTAGGTGACGGTGCCACCTTCCGCTGCCGATTCGGTAGCGGTCAGTTTGACGGTGGTGGTGTCGATGGTGTCGGTGACGCTGGTCACGGCTGGAGTTGTGCTGGTGACGAGGTTTTCGAAGCTGCCGCCGGTTGCGGTTTTGATCGTTGCCTGGACGTTGCCGGCGTCTTTGTAGACGTCATCGGCTGGTGCGGCGACGGTCACGGTGCCGGTGGTTTCGCCAGCCTTGATGGTGATTACCGAGCCGTTGCTCAGGGTCACGGTCACTGGCGAGCCCGCGGCGTTGGTCAGCGTGGCGGTGTAGACAATCGAACCACCTTCAGCGACCGAGTTGGTGGCGCTCAAGGACAGGTTTGTCGTGTCGACGGTGTCAGTGATAGTAGTCGAAACCGGCGTTTTGTCGGCCACGAGATTTTCGTAGTTGCCGCCGCTCACGTCGGTAATTGCGTTGGTAATCGGTGCGTGGCCAGTCAGTGCGTCGTTTGGCGCAGTGGTGGTCGCGGTGCCGGTTGTCTGGCCGAGGCCGATGGTGATCGTCTGGCCGTTGGCCAAGGTCACGACGACCGGCGCGCCAGTTACTGGTGCACCAACAGTGGCCGTGTAAGTGACGGTGCCACCTTCTGCTGCCGACTCGGTGGCGGTGAGTTTGACGGTGGTCGTGTCGACGGTATCGGTAACGTCGGTCACGGCTGGCGTGGTGCTCGGAACCAGATTTTCGAAGTTGCCCCCCGTGGCGTCCTTGATCGTGACTTCTACTTTGCCAGCGTCTTTGTAGACGTCATCGGCAGGTGCCGCAACGGTCACAGTGCCGGACGTCTTGCCCGCTTCGATGGTGATCACTGCGCCGTTCGACAGGGTCACGGTGACAGGCGAACCCGCCGCGTTGGTCAACGTCGCGGTGTAGGTGATCTGGCCACCTTCGGCCACGGTGTCAGTCGCTGACAGCGTCAGGTTGGTGGTGTCGACGGTATCGGTGACGTTGGTCGAAACCGGCGTTTTGTCGGCGACGAGATTTTCGTAGTTGCCGCCCGTGACACCCGTGATCGCGTTGGTGACTGGCGCGTGACCGGTCAACGCATCGTTTGGCGCGGTGAAGGTCACGGTGCCAGTGGTTTTACCCACTTCAATCGTGATGTTCTGACCGTTGGCCAGGGTCACGGTAACCGGCGAACCGGTCACTGGCGCACCTACGGTCGCAGTGTAAGTAACGGTGCCGCCTTCAGCCACGGAGGTGTCGGCGGTCAGTTTCACGGTCGAGGTGTCGATGGTGTCGGTCACTTCGGTGATCGCTGGAAGAGTGCTCGGTACCAGGTTCTCGAAGTTGCCGCCGGTGGCGGTGGAAATGGTTGCTTCGACTTTGCCTGCGTCCTTGTAGACGTCATCGGCTGGCGCCGGAACAGACACGGTGCCTGTGGTTTTGCCGGCTTCGATGGTGATCACGGCGCCATTCGACAAGGTCACTGTCACTGGCGAGCCCGCGGCATTGGTCAATGTCGCGGTGTAGAGGATCGAACCACCCTCGGCCACCGAACCGGTCGCCGTCAGCGTCAGATCGGTGGTGTCGACGGTGTCAGTCACGTTGGTGCTGACCGGAGTTTTGTCAGCCACGAGATTTTCGTAGTTGCCGCCGGAAACGCCTGTGATCGCGTTGGTAATCGGAGCATGGCCAGTCAACGCATCGTTTGGCGCAGTGGTGGTCACGGTCCCAGTGGTTTTACCGATTTCGATGGTGATGTTCTGGCCGTTGGCCAGGGTCACAATAACTGGCGAACCAGTCACTGGCGCCCCAACAGTCGCGGTGTAGGTGACGGTTCCACCTTCAGCGGCGGTTTCGGTCGCAGTCAGTTTGACCGTCGAAGTATCGATGGTGTCGGTAACGTCGGTGACCGCTGGCGTGGTGCTTGGAACCAGGTTCTCGAAGTTGCCGCCCGTGGCGTCCTTGATCGTGACTTCTACTTTGCCAGCGTCTTTGTAGACGTCATCGGCAGGCGCGGCGACGGTCACGGTGCCGGTGGTTTTGCCCGCTTCGATGGTGATCACCGCACCGTTCGACAGGTTCACGGTGACCGGCGTGCCGGCCGGATTGGTCAGCGTCGCGGTGTAAACAATCGAACCGCCTTCAGCCACAGTGCCGGTGGCGCTGAGCGTCAGGTCGGTGGTGTCGACCGTATCGGTGACGTTGGTCGAAACCGGCGTCTTATCGGCAACAAGATTCTCGTAGTTACCACCGCTCACGTCAGTGATCGCATTGGTCAGTGGTGCGTGACCGTTCAACGCATCGTTCGGCGCAACGGTGGTCACGGTACCAGTGGTTTTACCCACTTCAATCGTGATGTTCTGACCGTTGGCCAGGGTCACGGTGACCGGCGAACCCGTCACTGGCGCGCCAACTGTCGCGGTGTAAGTCACGGTGCCGCCT
>NZ_RWIM01000182.1 GCF_009764645.1 Pseudomonas sp. PB106 | reverse complement strand
CTTCGGCAGCTCCTACAGGGAAATACATTCCAATGTAGGAGCTGCCGAAGGCTGCGATCTTTTGATTTTAGGCCTGGGCGGTACGGCGGTCTTCGCGCGGGCAGCGGGCGAATTTTGCGCGGTAACTGCGGGTAAAGTACGACGGCGATTCAAAGCCGCAGGCGATGCTGACTTCGAGCACGCTCATGTCTGTCTGGCGCAGCAGTTGCCGGGCCTTTTCCAGTCGCAGGCGCAGGTAGAAATTGCTCGGCGTATCGTTCAGGTGCAGTCGAAACAAGCGTTCCAGTTGCCGCCGCGTGACCTTGATCGATTCCGCCAATTGCAGCGTGGTCAGCGGCGGTTCGCTGTGCTGCTCCATCTCGCCAATCACTTGCACCAGTTTCTTGTTGTTGATGCCGTAACGCGTGGCAACTTCCATGCGTTGATGGTCTTTACGCGGACGAATGCGCCCCAGCACAAATTGCTCACTGACCTGAATCGCCAGTTGCGGGCCGTGGGCCTGGGCGATCAGATCGAGCATTAAATCGATCGAGGCCGTGCCGCCCGCCGAGGTGATGCGCCGACGGTCGATCTCGAATAATTCCTGGGTCACGCTGAGCTGTGGATAAGACTCCTTGAAGGCGTCGATGGCTTCCCAGTGCATGGTCAGACGATAGCCGTCGAGCAGCCCGGCCTCGGCCAGCACAAAGCTGCCGGAGTCGATGGCGCCGAGGGTGACACCTTCGTTATCGAGTCGGCGCAGCCAATGCTCCAGCGCCGGGGTAGCAAATTTCAGCGGTTCAAACCCGGCCACCACCAATAACGTCGCGCCTTTTTTCAGCGGTTCCAGCCCGGCATCGGCGTTAACCGACATGCCGTTACTTGCCAGCACCGCCCCGCCATCGGCACTCAACACATGCCAGCGATACAACTCGCCGCGAAAGCGGTTGGCCACGCGCAGCGGTTCGATCGCGGAGATAAAGCCAATGGCAGAGAACCCCGGCATCAGCAAAAAATAGAAATCCTGGGACATGTGCGCACTCGATTCGCGGGTAGCGTGGCTCGTTGATACGCCGTTTGCCAGCGGCATTCAAGCGTGCAGGTCGCTACAGTGCAAATGCCAGTCGCCGCAGTGCGCTTTCATGGGCGTATAGCTGCGTAACTTTGCATCACCGGCACGACAGATGCCGGAACTCACAATAAACGACCTGCCGAGGAACCCGACATGAAACGACTGATCAGCAGCTGTGTTCTTGCACTCAGCGGTACCGCTTTCTTGAGCGCCAGCGTCATGGCGGCCGAACCGGCTTCGTGCCAGAACGTGCGCATGGGCGTGGTCAACTGGACCGACGTGATCGCCACCAGTGCCATGACCCAGGTCCTGCTCGACGGCCTCGGCTACAACACCAAACAAACCAGTGCGTCCCAGCAGATCATCTTCGCCGGGATCCGCGATCAGCGCCTGGACCTGTTCCTCGGTTACTGGAACCCGCTGATGACCCAGACCATCACCCCGTTCGTCGACGCCAATCAGGTCAAAGTCCTCGAAGCACCAAGCCTGAAAGACGCCCGCGCGACCCTCGCGGTGCCGACTTATCTGGCCGACAAGGGCCTGAAAACCTTTGCCGACATTGCCAAGTTCCAGAAGGAGCTGGGCGGAAAGATCTACGGCATCGAGCCAGGCTCGGGCGCCAACACGCAGATCAAGGCAATGATCGCCAAGAACCAGTTCGGCCTCGGCAAATTCCAGTTGGTCGAGTCCAGCGAGGCCGGCATGCTCGCCGCCGTCGACCGCGCCGTGCGCCGCAAAGAGGCCGTGGTGTTCTTCGGCTGGGCGCCGCACCCGATGAACGTCAACGTGCAGATGACTTATCTGACTGGCAGTGAAGACGCCCTCGGCCCGAACGAAGGCATGGCCACGGTGTGGACCGTCACTGCGCCGAAATACGCCGAGCAGTGCCCGAACATCGGTCGTCTGCTCACCAACCTGACGTTCACCGCCGAGGACGAGAGCCGGATGATGCAGCCGCTGCTCGACCACAAGGACGCTTTCGAATCGGCCAAGCAATGGCTCAAGGATCACCCCGAAGACAAGCAGCGCTGGCTGGAAGGTGTGACCACGTTTGATGGCAAACCGGCCGCTGAAAACCTCCAGCTGACCAGTAAATAACCCTCTATTGAAACACCCGCTCTCCCAAATGGGAGAGGCAAATGAATCACGCTTCGCAGCCCCGAAAGGGCTGCGGACAGACCCATCACGCCTGAAGGAAACCGCATCATGAACCACGACGTCATCATCACCTGCGCACTCACCGGTGCTGGCGACACGACCGCCAAGAGCCCGCACGTGCCGGTCACCCCGAAACAGATCGCAGCAGCCGCCGTGGAAGCGGCCAAGGCCGGCGCCACCGTCGTGCACTGCCATGTGCGCGATCCGCAAACCGGCAAATTCAGCCGTGACGTAGCGCTGTACCGCGAAGTGATGGAGCGCATCCGCGAGGCGGACGTCGACATCATCGTCAACCTCACCGCCGGCATGGGCGGCGACCTGGAGATCGGCGCTGGCGAGAACCCGATGGAGTTCGGCCCGAACACCGATCTGGTCGGCCCGCTGACCCGTCTGGCCCACGTTGAAGAACTGCTGCCGGAAATCTGCACCCTCGATTGCGGCACGCTGAACTTCGGCGATGGCGACACCATTTACGTCTCCACTCCAGCGCAACTGCGTGCTGGCGCCAAGCGCATCACCGAGTTGGGCGTTAAGGCCGAACTGGAGATTTTCGACACCGGCCATCTGTGGTTTGCCAAGCAGATGATCAAGGAAGGTTTGCTCGACAACCCGTTGTTCCAGTTGTGCCTGGGCATTCCATGGGGTGCGCCGGCGGATACCACCACGATGAAAGCCATGGTCGATAACTTGCCCGCCGACGCAGTGTGGGCCGGGTTCGGCATTGGCCGGATGCAGATGCCGATGGCCGCGCAAGCGGTGCTGCTGGGCGGCAACGTGCGGGTCGGGCTGGAAGACAACCTGTGGCTGGACAAAGGTGTGTTGGCGACCAATGGCCAACTGGTCGAGCGCGCCACCGAGATTCTCAGCCGCCTCGGTGCCCGCGTGCTGACCCCGGCTGAGGGCCGCAAGAAAATGGGCCTGACCCAGCGCGGCTAGTCGAACTCACATCAAAACCCTGTGGGAGCGAGCCTGCTCGCGAAGAGGCCCGTACATCCGAAGCATCTTCATCAGCAGAGCCACCGCTTTCGCGAGCAGGCTCGCTCCCACAGTTGATCGCCGAACTATTCAGGAATGTCACCATGAGCTTCATCACCGAAATCAAAACCTTCGCAGCCCTGGGCAGCGGTGTCATCGGCAGTGGCTGGGTGGCCCGCGCCCTCGCCCATGGCCTCGAAGTGGTCGCTTGGGATCCGGCGCCCGGCGCTGAAGCGGCGCTGCGCAAACGCGTCGCCAACGCCTGGGGTGCGCTGGAGAAAAACGGTCTGGCGCCGGGCGCTTCGCAGGATCGTCTGCGTTTTGTCGCGACCATCGAAGAATGCGTGCGTGATGCCGACTTCATTCAGGAAAGCGCCCCCGAACGTCTGGAGCTGAAACTCGATCTGCACAGCAAAATCAGCGCAGCAGCCAAGCCGAATGCATTGATTGGTTCGAGCACTTCGGGGCTTTTGCCGAGCGAGTTCTACGAGAGCTCGACGCATCCGGAACGCTGCGTGGTCGGCCACCCGTTCAACCCGGTTTATCTGTTGCCGCTGGTGGAAGTGGTCGGAGGCAAAAACACTGCGCCGGAAGCCGTGCAGGCAGCGATGAAAGTCTACGAATCCCTCGGCATGCGTCCGTTGCACGTGCGCAAGGAAGTACCGGGGTTCATCGCCGACCGCTTGCTTGAAGCGCTGTGGCGTGAGGCGCTGCATTTGGTCAACGACGGTGTCGCGACCACGGGCGAGATCGACGATGCGATCCGTTTTGGCGCTGGATTACGCTGGTCGTTCATGGGCACGTTCCTGACTTATACGCTGGCCGGTGGCGATGCCGGGATGCGCCACTTCATGTCGCAATTCGGCCCGGCGTTGCAGTTGCCGTGGACCTATCTACCGGCGCCGGAACTGACTGACAAGTTGATTGATGATGTGGTCGATGGCACCAGTGATCAGCTCGGCCGTCACAGCATTTCGGCGCTGGAACGCTATCGTGATGATTGCCTGCTGGCGGTGCTGGAGGCGGTGAAGACCACCAAGGAAAAGCACGGGATGAGTTTCAGCGAATAGGCCGTTTAATGATCGTTCCCACGCTCTGCGTGGGAATGCAGCCCGGTTCGCTCCGCGTCCCAGAAGCGTGACGCAGAGCGTCACAAGAGGCGTTCCCACGCAGAGCGTGGGAACGATCGCGTCAGGAGAAAACATGCCCACCCTCACCACCTACCAAACCACAATCATCCCCGACTGGGTCGACTACAACGGCCATCTGCGCGATGCCTTCTACCTGCTGATCTTCAGCTATGCCACCGACGCCTTGATGGATCGCCTCGGCATGGACAGCAACAACCGCGAAGCCAGCGGCCATTCACTGTTCACCCTCGAACTGCACCTCAACTATCTGCACGAAGTGAAGCTCGACACTGAAGTCGAAGTGCGCACGCAGATCATCGGCCACGACAGCAAACGCCTGCACCTCTATCACAGCCTGCACAAGGTTGGTGAAGATCAGGAACTGGCCGGCAACGAACAAATGCTCCTCCACGTCGACCTCGCCGGCCCGCGTTCGGCACTGTTCAGCGCGGACACCTTGAGCCGCCTGCAAAACATCGTCGCCGAGCAACAAGACCTGCCCGCTCCCGTTTACATCGGCCGCGTCATCGCGCTGCCACCTGCAAGGTAAATCCATCGATCGCTAGGAGCCGCCATGAACACCGCTGCCGCTGTTGCCGATTTCCGTACTTATCCGTTGATCAGCGCGCTCGGTGGCGTGCAGACCCTGGCGGATCGCGTTGCCATTGAATGGGCTGACGGCCGCGTCAGCCCGTTTCACCACGTCTGGCTGCGGGACAACTGCCCGTGTCAGCAATGCGTTTACAACGTCACCCGTGAACAGGTGTTCGAGATTGTCGACGCCGCTGAAGATCTGAAACCGACCGCCGCGCGCATCGATACCGATGGCTGCCTGCGCATCGACTGGCAGGACGGTCACCTCAGCCGCTTCGATCCTGGCTGGTTGCGCGCTCACGCCTACGACGATGATTCCCGCGCCGAACGTCTGGCCGGCAAACCCAAGCCCTATCTGTGGCGCAGCGATATGCAGTTGCCGGTGTTCGAATACGCGGCATTGATGAACGATAACGCCGCGCTGCTGCAATGGTTGCTCGCTGTGCGCGACATCGGCCTGACGCAGGTTCGCGGTGTGCCCACCGAACCCGGTTCGTTGAAACTGATCGCGCAACGTATTTCCTTTATCCGCGAAAGCAACTTCGGCGTGCTGTTCAACGTGCAATCCAAGGCCGATGCCGACAGCAATGCCTACACCGCATTCAACCTGCCATTGCACACCGACCTGCCGACTCGCGAGCTGCAACCTGGACTGCAATTTCTGCATTGCCTGGTGAACGACGCCAAGGGCGGCGAGAGTATTGTTGTCGACGGCTTTGCGATTGCCGATGCGTTGCGCCAGGAGGATCCCGAGTCATTCAAGGCGTTGTGTGAGATCCCCGTGGAGTTTCGCAACAAGGATCGCCATAGCGACTATCGCTGCCTGGCGCCGATCATTGCTTTGGACGCGTTGGGGCGCGTGGCAGAAATTCGCATGGCGAACTTTTTACGCGGGGCGTTTGATACGTCGGTGGAGCAGATGCCGCTGTTGTATCGGGCGTATCGGCGGTTTATTGCGATGACCCGCGAGCCACGGTTCCGGCTGATGCAGCGGCTCAATCCCGGTGAGTTGTGGTGCTTTGATAATCGCCGCACGCTGCACGCGCGCAATGCCTTTGATCCCGCCACCGGGGCGCGGCATTTTCAGGGCTGTTATGTCGACCGGGATGAGGTGTTGTCGCGGATTCTGGTGTTGCAACGCTAGACCGTAAAAAGATCGCAGCCTTCGGCAGCTCCTACATTGGAATGCGTTCCCTGTAGGAGCTGCCGA
>NZ_RWIM01000181.1 GCF_009764645.1 Pseudomonas sp. PB106 | reverse complement strand
GCTCCTACAGAGATCCCATGTAGGAGCTGCCGAAGGCTGCGATCTTTTGCTTTCAGGGCTTAGTAATCATCGCCGCGTAGGGTGACATCCTTCTCGACCATTGGCGCATTCGGATCACGTCCCTCGGGGAATTTCCCCTTCAGATTCCACGCAAACGCGATGATCTCGGCGATCGTCCGATACAGCTCTTCCGGAATGCTGTCGCCCAACTCCATCCGCGCCAACAAGCGCACCAACTCGGCATTCTCATAAATCGGCACTTCGCAATCGCGAGCAATGCGCAGGATTTCTTCGGCCAGTTCGTCATCACCCTTGGCGGTGAGGGTCGGGGCGTGGTTGCCGTCGTATTTGAGGGCGATGGCCTGGCGTGGGGCAGTGGAATCGTTCATGCGGTTTCGTCGACCCAGCGGTGTTCGAGGCGGGTTTGGTTGCCTTGCGGCGGGGTGCCGAGGTGGCAGTCGATGTCGCCGACGTTCAGCCCGCGATCGAGCAGACGCTGGCGCAGGGCGAACAGGTTGTTTTCGATCAGGTCAGCGGTGTAGGGCCGTTCGGCCCAGAGCTGGCTGGACAGGCTGCCGGCGATCAGTTGCGCCTGAATCTGCATCGGCCCGAGCGGCTCCATGTCGAACGCCAGATCGACGCGCCACAGCTGTTGCTTGGGTTCACGTTCGTCGCGACGTTCGTTCGGCTGTGGTTCGCGCTCCGGCGCTTCTTCACGCTGGAACTTCACCTGGAGCGGCACGATGTCCTGCAGGTTGCGCATGGGGATTTCCAGTTGCCAGGTGCTGAGCAGGCGGCCGTCGTCAGTGACGCCGGTCTGCTCCAGACTCGACAGTTGATGGCTTTGCAGGCGCGAGACCGCAGCGGCAGCCAGTCGCAGCAACTGTTCCAGATCGCCTTCGCCTTCCAGATTCTGCAGCAAGCGGTCGGGCAGGGGGAAGCTGCTCGGTACCGGTTTGGCGCTGACTTGACCGAGCATGCCGAGAGCGTTGCGGACGAAACTCGGTAGCGCTTGCGCGAGGGTGTTGGCGGCGATGATCGCGTTGAAACTGGTGCTGCTGGGCAAGCCCGGCGTCAGTTGCGCGATCAGCTTGAGCAGATCGGCTTTCATGTCTGGCGCCAGTGTCGGGTTCTGCCCGCCAAGCAGTTTCGCTTCGAGGAAGGCGCCGCTGTTGGCCAGGGCCAGCGCGACACCTTTGGCGGTGCTCAATTGCTGCACGTCGGGCAGGCTGGCGAGCAATTTGTCGACCACTGCGCGCAAATCCTGCGACGTCTGATCGGTATCGGCCGGCAGGTTTTGCAGCGCGTTCAACAAACCCGTCAGCGAGGCTTGGCGGCTTTGCTGGCCAAGCAGTTGCTGGCTGACAGCGAGTTGCTCCTGGCGGCTGCTCATCGGCAGGAATTTCAGGGTTTGCGTGTCTTCGACCAGCGCCGACAGCAGGGTGCCGATGCGCAGCGGTTGCGGACTGTCGATGGTCAATGTGCTGCCGCTCTGGGCAGTGTTGAGCAAACTGACCAGCGAGCGAAACACCGTCGCTTGCCCCGGCGTCTGCGGCAGCACTTGCGAGGTCAATACTTTGCCCTGCAGCAGCGTGCCGACCGGCAGTTGCGCGGTGTCGATGCGGGTGAGGGCGGCCACGCTGCTGGCGATGGCTTGCTGCACGGTGATCGCCAGGTTGCCCGCCGATGGCTGAGTGATCGCCAGACTGGTGCCCTGTGGCAACGGCAGATTGCTGGTCGCCTGCACGGTAGTCTGGCGGCCGCTTTCCAGCGTCACCTTGAGCAGCAACTGAAAAGTCTGATCCGCTTGCTTGAGCGACAACACCTCGGCCTTGGCGCTTTGCCCGGCACTGATCAAGCCCTCGACCGGGGTCAGCAGCTTGAGCAGCTCACCGACCTGCGGGCGAACGGTCGCCGGGGGGGTGGGCGGCAGCGGGAGGATGTTCATTTCGCCTGTCATACGCGGACACAACCTGAGGAAATTGCACTCTTGAGAGTAAGGCACGCCATGTATAATGCCGCGCGTCTTGCGCTTCGATCAAAAAACATAACAATTGTTTGACGCAGCTCTCTAGATTGCGCCGTCAATGCATCTATGCTGCATCTCTTTAACGGCCGCGCCAGAGCCGACTTGAACCGTATAAGGCCCGTGATCCCTTGACCAGTCCTGTCCTGCAAACCGTTGCCCTCGCGTGTGAACGTGATCTCAGGCTGCTCTTCGAAAATCTCGAATTGAGACTGGCGAGTGGCGATATGGTGCAGATCAGCGGTCCCAACGGCAGCGGTAAAACCAGTTTGCTGCGCCTGTTGGCCGGGCTGATGCAGCCGACCGACGGTCAGGTGCTGCTCAATGGTCAGCCGCTGACCGAGCAACGCAGCGAACTCGCACGCAATCTGTTGTGGATCGGCCACGCTGCCGGGATCAAGGATCTGCTGACCCCCGAAGAGAATCTGTCGTGGCTCTGCGCGCTGCATCATCCCGCCGAACGCGAGGCGATCTGGCAAGCGCTGGCAGCGGTAGGATTGCGCGGCTTCGAAGATGTTCCCTGCCACAGTCTGTCCGCCGGTCAGCAACGCCGCGTGGCGCTGGCGCGGTTGTATCTCGATAGCCCGCCGTTGTGGATTCTCGATGAGCCATTCACCGCCCTCGACAAGCAGGGCGTGGCGCAACTCGAAGAACATCTGGCCGGGCACTGCGAGCGCGGCGGTCTGGTCGTCTTGACCACGCACCACACGCTGAGCCGGATGCCGGCCGGTTATCGCGACATCGATCTGGGGAACTGGGCAGTATGAGTGTGTTTGGCCTGCTGGTTGCCCGTGAATCCCGACTGCTGTTTCGCCGCCCGGCGGAACTGGCCAATCCACTGATTTTCTTCGCCATCGTCATTGCTTTGTTCCCGCTGGCCGTCGGCCCGGAAACTCAAGTGTTGCAAAACCTGTCCCCCGGGTTAGTCTGGGTGGCGGCGCTTTTGTCGGTCCTGCTCTCGCTGGACGGGCTTTTCCGCAGTGATTTCGAAGATGGCTCCCTGGAACAGTGGGTCCTTTCGTCGCACCCGCTGCCACTTCTGGTTTTGGCCAAGGTGCTGGCACACTGGCTTTTCTCCGGTCTGGCGCTGGTTTTGCTCTCGCCATTGCTGGCGCTGATGCTCGGTCTGCCCGTCGCCTGCCTGCCGGTTTTGCTGCTTTCGTTGTTGTTGGGCACACCGGTGCTGAGCTTACTCGGCGCGGTGGGCGCGGCATTGACGGTCGGTTTGAAACGCGGCGGCCTGTTGCTGGCGCTGCTGATTCTGCCGTTGTACATCCCGGTGTTGATCCTCGGCAGTGGCGCCTTGCAGGCCGCCCTCCAAGGCATGCCGGCGACCGGGTATCTGCTGTGGCTTGGTAGCCTGACCGCTCTGGCGATCACCCTGACACCTTTTGCAATAGCCGCTGGCCTGAAGATCAGCGTCGGCGAATAATGAGGTCTGATCATTTTTTGATCAGTAAAGACCCTGGCTCTTCATAGCGAAGAGCATCCGTGATGGAAACAGTATGAACTGGACCTGGTTTCACAAGCTCGGCTCGCCCAAGTGGTTCTACGGCATCAGCAGCAAGTTCTTGCCGTGGTTGAGCATCGCAGCGTTGCTGCTGATTGGCGTCGGCGTCGTTTGGGGCCTGGCCTTCGCGCCGCCGGATTATCAGCAAGGCAACAGCTTTCGCATCATCTATATCCACGTTCCTGCCGCGATGCTCGCTCAGTCGATCTACGTGATGCTGGCGGTGTGCGGTGTGGTCGGGCTGGTGTGGAAGATGAAACTGGCCGACGTCGCCCTGCAATGCGCTGCACCGATTGGTGCGTGGATGACCGCCGTGGCGCTGGTTACCGGGGCGATCTGGGGTAAACCGACCTGGGGTTCGTGGTGGGTCTGGGATGCGCGCCTGACCTCGATGCTGATTCTGCTGTTCCTGTATTTCGGCGTGATCGCGCTCGGCAATGCGATCAGCAACCGCGACAGCGCCGCCAAGGCCTGCGCGGTGCTGGCCATCGTCGGTGTGATCAACATCCCGATCATCAAATACTCGGTGGAGTGGTGGAACACCCTGCACCAGGGCGCAACCTTTACCCTCACGGAAAAACCGGCGATGCCCGCCGAGATGTGGCTGCCTCTGTTGCTGACCGTGCTGGGTTTCTACTGCTTCTTCGGCGCCGTGCTGTTGCTGCGCATGCGCCTCGAAGTGCTCAAGCGTGAAGCCCGCGCCAGTTGGGTGAAAGAAGAAGTGCAGCACAGTCTGGAGGCCGCTCGATGAGTTTTGCTTCATTCGGCGACTTCCTCGCCATGGGTCATCATGGCCTTTATGTGTGGTCGGCCTACGGCATCTGTCTGGCGGTGCTGGCCTTCAACGTGGCGGCGCCGATCCTGGCCCGCAAGCGGTATCTGCAACAAGAGGCGCGTCGTCTGCGCCGGGAGAACGGCAAGTGAATCCGCTGCGCAAGAAACGTCTGATCATCATTCTGGCCATTCTGGTCGGGGTCGGCGCTGCCGTCGGCCTGGCCTTGAGCGCCCTGCAGCAGAACATCAATCTGTTCTACACCCCGACCCAGATTGCCAACGGCGAAGCGCCGCAAGACACGCGGATCCGCGCTGGCGGCATGGTTGAGGCCGGTTCGTTGCAACGCTCGCCGGATTCGCTGGACGTCAAATTCGTCGTCACCGACTTCAATAAATCCGTGACCATCGCCTACCGCGGCATCCTCCCGGATCTGTTCCGCGAAGGGCAGGGCATCGTGGCGCTGGGCAAGCTCAATGCCGACGGTGTGGTGGTGGCCGATGAAGTGCTGGCCAAGCACGACGAGAAGTACATGCCTCCAGAAGTGACCAAAGCCTTGAAAGACAGCGGTCAATCCGCCCCAACACCTGTGAAGGAGGGTTGATCGATGACGTCGGCGATTTTTATTCCTGAGTTGGGCCATCTGGCGATGATTCTGGCGCTGTGTTTTGCGCTGGTGCAGGCCGTGGTGCCATTGGTGGGTGCCTGGCGCGGTGACCGTTTCTGGATGAGTCTGGCCCAGCCGGCTGCGTGGGGACAGTTTGCGTTTTTGCTGTTCGCCTTCGGCGCGTTGACTTACGCGTTCATGGTCGACGACTTCTCCGTCGCCTACGTGGCGAACAACTCGAATACCGCGTTGCCGTGGTATTACAAATTCAGCGCGGTGTGGGGCGCTCACGAAGGTTCGTTGTTGCTGTGGGCATTAATCCTCGGTGGCTGGACGTTCGCCGTGTCGGTGTTCTCGCGACAGTTGCCGCAGGTCATGCTCGCCCGTGTGCTGGCGGTGATGGGCATGATCAGCACCGGTTTCCTGTTGTTCCTGATCCTTACGTCCAACCCGTTCAAACGCATCCTGCCGCAGATGCCCAGCAATGGCGCTGACCTTAATCCCCTGTTGCAAGACATCGGCCTGATCGTTCACCCGCCAATGTTGTACATGGGCTACGTCGGCTTTTCGGTGGCCTTCGCCTTCGCCATCGCGGCGTTGATGGGCGGTCGTCTTGATGCCGCGTGGGCGCGCTGGTCACGTCCGTGGACGATTGTGGCTTGGGCCTTCCTCGGCATCGGCATCACCCTCGGATCGTGGTGGGCGTATTACGAACTTGGCTGGGGCGGCTGGTGGTTCTGGGACCCGGTGGAAAACGCCTCCTTCATGCCCTGGCTGGTCGGCACCGCGCTGATCCACTCACTGGCGGTCACGGAAAAACGTGGCGTGTTCAAGAGCTGGACGGTATTGCTGGCGATTGCTGCGTTCTCGCTGAGCTTGCTCGGGACGTTCCTCGTACGCTCCGGCGTGCTGACCTCGGTGCACGCGTTCGCCTCCGATCCTGAGCGTGGCGTGTTTATTCTGATCTTCCTGTTGTTTGTAGTCGGTGGCTCGCTGACGCTGTTCGCCCTGCGCGCACCCGTGGTCAAGAGCCAGGTCGGTTTCAACCTTTGGTCGCGGGAAACCCTGCTGCTGGGCAACAACCTGGTGCTGGTCGTCGCCGCGTCGATGATCCTGCTCGGCACCCTGTATCCGCTGATTCTCGATGCGATCAGCGGCGCCAAGATGTCGGTCGGCCCGCCGTACTTCAACGCGCTGTTCATTCCGTTGATGGCGTTGTTGATGCTGGTGATGGCGGTCGGTGTGATCGTCCGCTGGAAAGACACCCCGGTGAAATGGCTGGCCAGCATGCTCACGCCGGTCCTGCTCGGTAGCGTTGCGCTGGCGGTGGTGGCCGGTGTCGCTTACGGCGATTTCAATTGGGCGGTGATCGCGACCTTCCTGCTCGCTGCGTGGGTACTGCTCGCCGGCGCCCGCGACATCGTCGACAAGACTCGCCACAAAGGCCTGATCAAAGGTTTGCCGACGCTGACTCGCAGCTATTGGGGCATGCAGATCGCCCACCTCGGCATCGCCGTGTGCGCGCTGGGCGTGGTGTTGTCGAGCCAGAACAGTGCCGAGCGCGACTTGCGGCTGGCACCGGGCGAATCGATGGACCTGGCCGGTTACCACTTCATTTTCGAAGGCGCCAAGCACTTCGAAGGGCCGAACTTCACCTCCGACAAAGGCACCATTCGTGTCATTCGTGATGGCAAGGAAGTCAGCGTGCTGCACCCGGAAAAACGTCTGTACACCGTGCAGAATTCGGTGATGACCGAAGCCGGGATCGATGCCGGTTTCACTCGTGACTTGTATGTCGCACTGGGCGAGCCGCTGGACAACGGTGCGTGGGCGGTGCGCGTACACGTCAAACCGTTCGTGCGCTGGATCTGGTTCGGCGGTTTGCTGACCGGTTTTGGTGGTTTGCTGGCGGCGCTGGATCGACGTTATCGGGTCAAGGTGAAAGCCAAGGTGCGTGAAGCCCTGGGTATGACGGGAGCGGCTGCATGAGACGTTGGTTGATGCTGGTGCCACTGGCGATTTTTCTGTTGGTGGCGGTGTTTCTTTATCGCGGTCTGTACCTTGATCCGGCGGAATTGCCGTCGGCGATGATCAACAAGCCGTTCCCGGAGTTTTCCCTGCCAAACGTGCAGGGCGACAAGAGCCTGACCAAGGCCGACATCCTCGGCAAACCGGCGCTGGTCAACGTTTGGGGCACATGGTGCATTTCCTGCCGGGTCGAGCATCCGGTGCTGAACAAACTCGCCGAGCGCGGCGTGGTGATCTACGGCATCAACTACAAGGACACCAACGCCGATGCCTTGAAGTGGCTGGCCGAGTTCCACAACCCGTATGTGCTGGACATCCGTGACGACGAAGGCTCGCTGGGCCTCAATCTTGGCGTCTACGGCGCGCCGGAAACCTTTTTCATCGACGCCAAGGGCATCATCCGCGACAAATACGTCGGCGTGATTGATGAGCAAGTCTGGCGTGAAAAACTCGCGGCCAAGTATCAGGCGCTGGTCGATGAGGCCAAGCCATGAAGCGTTTTTTAGCCGCGGTGGTGCTGGGTTTGAGTCTGGTCGGTGTGGCCCATGCCGCGATCGACACTTACGAGTTCGCCAAAGAAGCGGATCGCGAGCGTTTCCGTGAGTTGACCAAAGAGTTGCGCTGCCCCAAGTGCCAGAATCAGGACATCGCTGACTCCAACGCGCCTATTGCTGCTGACCTGCGCAAAGAGATTTTCCGCATGCTCGGTGAAGGCAAGGACAACCAGCAAATCATCGATTTCATGGTTGATCGCTACGGTGATTTCGTCCGCTACAAACCGGCGCTCAACGCCAAGACAGCGCTGCTGTGGTTCGGCCCCGCCGGTTTGCTGCTTGGTGGATTGGTGGTGATCGCGGTGATTGTTCGCCGTCGTCGCGGGCAACGCACCGAAACCCCGCAATCGCTTAGCGCCGATGAGCGTCAGCGCCTCGACCAACTGTTGGATAAAAACCAAGAATGATTGATTTCTGGCTTGCCGCAGGGCTGTTGCTTCTGGTCGCCCTGAGTTTTCTGCTGATCCCGGTGTTGCGCGAACGTCGCGCCCAGCGTGAAGAAGATCGGACTGCCCTGAACGTTGCGCTGTATCAGGAACGTGTCGCCGAATTGCAATCGCAACAGGCTGAAGGCGTGCTCGACGCTGCGCAAATGGACAGCGGTCGTGCTGAGGCTGCGCGTGAATTGCTCGCGGATACCGAAGGCGTTGCCGCGCCGCGCGTTTCCCGATTGGGCAAGCCGTTGCCCCTATTGGCGGCGGTGCTGGTGCCAGTGTTGGGCCTGGGTCTGTACATGCATTTCGGCGCTGCCGACAAGGTCGAACTGACCCGCGAATTCGCCCAGGCACCGCAGTCGATGGAAGAGATGACCCAGCGTCTGGAACGTGCCGTCGCGGCGCAACCGGACTCGGCCGAAGGCCTGTATTTCCTCGGCCGTACCTACATGGCGCAAGAGCGTCCGGCGGACGCGGCGAAGATGTTCGAACGCGCTGCCAATCTGGCCGGACGTCAACCGGAACTGCTCGGGCAATGGGCGCAGGCGCAGTATTTTGCTGACGGCAAAAAGTGGTCGGCGAAGATTCAGGCGCTGACCGACGAAGCGCTCAAGGCTGATCCAAAAGAAGTCACCAGCCTCGGTCTGCTCGGCATCGCTGCGTTCGAAGGCGAGCGTTATCAGGAAGCCATCGATTACTGGAATCGCTTGCTGGCGCAACTGCCGCCGGAGGACAGTTCCCGCGCCGCGCTGCAAGGCGGGATCAAGCGCGCCGCCGAGCGTCTGGAAGCTAGCGGTGGCAAGGTCGCTCAAGCTACAGCGCCAAAAACAGCTTTGCTGAAAGTCAGCGTCGATCTGGCCAGCGAGCTCAAAGGCAAAGTGCAACCGGGCGACAGCGTGTTCATCTTCGCCCGCGCCACTTCCGGCCCGCCGGCACCACTGGCGGCCAAGCGTTTGACCGTGGCCGATCTGCCAGTCACCGTCGAACTGGGCGATGCCGACGCCATGATGCCGCAGTTGAAACTGTCGAACTTCCCTGAAGTCCAACTGGTTGCGCGCATCTCCCGCGCCGGCCAACCGACTGCCGGCGAGTGGGTCGGTCGCAGCGGCCCTCTGGCCAGCAGCACCACCGCGCCACAAAAACTGACCATCGACAGCCCGGACAAGTAGCCGGCACAACAGGAAAGCACCGCTATGCACACCATCGCCCGAATCACAGTCCTCACACTGGCCCTGGGCTTGAGTGCATGTGCGGTGCAACGACCGGAACCGACGACCAACCTGCCGCCGATTCCGCCGTCGCAACCCAGCCCGACCCCATCGACCTCGCCGACCCCGGGGAAAAGCATCCCGGCGAAACCGGCCAAACCGGTGCCGCGCACCTCAGCCAGCTTCGCCCCACCACCGGGCGGCAACAGCCACTGGGATCAGAAACTCGGCGTCTACGTCCTCGATGACCAGACCAACACCTTCTACCGCCAGCGCACCTACTATCGCTGGAACAACGGCTGGAGCCGCTCCGTCAGCCCCAACGGCCCGTGGGAAGACACCAACATCCACGGTGTGCCACCGGGGCTGGGCAAGCAGTTCGGGCAGTAAATGAAAACGGCGATCTTTGGATCGCCTTTTTGTTGTCTGGTATTTGAGTGGAGTGAACTCAGAGCATGACGCGATACCCGCTGAGTGCCTGAACTGATTGCGTCAGCCCTTGGCGCTGCAGCAGATTTAAAAACGATTCAACGTCCATCGTGGGCGCTTTCAACTGTTTGCGCTGGCGCTGCGCGGCTGCAACAACGGCTGCCGAATCCAGGTGAAAAAGGTTTTCGACGAACTCATCGGGGTGTTGCGCCTCAATGCCGAAAGGGGCGAGGTATTTGTCGGGAAAATCTTTCAAATTAAACGTCATGATCACACCAGCATTGCAACGAATTGCGGCTGCCAGAACATGGCGGTCATCCAGATCGGGCAATGACAATCCACTGACCAAACTTTCATAGTCGTAGACGCAGGCATCGGGAATCGCCTGATCCATCAGCTCGGAAGTGCGATCCAATTGCTCGATTGTCAGGTCAGTGCGGTTCTTCAACAGATTGCGTTTCCATTCCCCGTGAATCTCCTTGGTCCATCGTGCCCGAAATCGCCCTGAGAGGGCTAACCACATCAAAACGTCTCTCAATGGGGCTGGGTACAAAACACATGCATCGTATACAGCAGTGAAAGAGGAATGCCTCACTCGTAACCTGTCCTTAACGCTTGTGCCTGCTCTGCGAGAAGCGCCATTGCCTGCTCGCTGGCGGTGTCACGCCGGGCTTTATAGTCCATCAAATCGGCAAAGCGCACACGTCGGTGCTTGCCGGTTTTATGGTAGGAAATCTCGCCGCTTTCCAGCAGCTTTATCAGGTGCGGGCGTGAGACGTTGAGCAGGTCGGCGGCTTCCTGGGTGGTCAGTTCGGCATGAATCGGTACAACCTTTACGGCGTTGCCTTCTGCCAACGCTGCGAGAATATCGACGAGAAGGCGTAAGGCCGAGGTAGGCAATTCGACACTGTGGGCTTCATTCTGCTTATCGAAAATCTGGATGTGCTGGGTTTCGAATTGCGTCGTGAGGTAAGCGGCCAAGGTGCGTTGCCCTTCGATGGCGGCTTTGACTTCGCGTTCTACGGGGAGGGTGATGAAGGGATGAATAACGATCGACATGGTGTTGTTCCAGCATTCTGAAAAGGGAATGCCGGGACGTTATTCGAATTAAACGAAAATCGCAATAAACGAAACACCTCGCATTAATGCTCGCTTACCAGAAGCCCCTGAACGTACTCAACAAACGCCCGTGCCTTGGCACTCGCCATTCTCCCCGTCGGAAACACCGCCCATAAATCCAGATCGGGCAGTGTCCAGTCGTGCATGACGGTTTTCACTGCGCCGCTGGCCAGTTCAGGGGCGAACATCCATTCGGAGGCCAGCGTCAGGCCCTGATCGGCCAGCACGGCTTCGCGTACGCCCTCAGCCGCGCTGACGCGCAAACGTCCGCTGAGGATCACCGATTGTTGTTCCGAGCCTTTGGCGAACTGCCAAGTGTTGCCCCCTCCGAGGTTGTAGACGACTGCTTGGTGTTTACTCAATTCGGCAGGACAGCCCGGTTCGCCGTACTTGGCAAAGTAGGCCGGTGTGCCAAGCACCACGCGGCGGCAGTCGGCGATCTTGCGGGCGGTGAGTCCCGAGTCGGTGAGTGCGCCCATGCGCAAGGCAACGTCGATGCCTTCTTCGACCAGATTGATGTTGCGATCGTCGAGCATCAGGTCGATGTTCAGTTGCGGGTGCTGATCCAGGAACGGCCCCAGTTGCGGCACGATGTGCAGGCGGCCGAAGGTCACGGCGGCGCTGATGCGCAAGCTGCCGCTCAGACCGCTGGCGCTGCCCCGCGCAGCGTTATCGGCCTCGTCAGCTTCTTCGAGGGCACGTTTGGCCCGTTCGAAAAAGGCCAGGCCGGCTTCGGTCGGGGTCAGGCCGCGAGTCGAACGCAGAAGCAGGCTGACGGCCAGGCGCTTTTCCAGATGAGCGATGGTTTTCGATACGGCGGGCTGACCGATATTCAGGCGTCGGGCCGCAGCGGAAAACGAGCCGGTTTCGACGACGCAGACGAAAGTTTCCATAGCGGCGAGGCGATCCATCTGCGTTCCTTACTAAAATCTCGAAGTCATCTTTGAACCCCTGTAGGAGTGAGCCTGCTCGCGATAGCGGTGTGTCAGTCAAATCAATGTCGGCTGGACGAACGCTATCGCGAGCAGGCTCACTCCTACAGGGGATTTTTGTTGTTGATTAGATTGCGGCCTTACCGACTGATGCGCCGCCATCGACGAACAAGGTTTGTCCGGTAATGAAGCCGCTCTGCTCGGACAGCAGAAACGCAACCGCCGAGGCAATCTCTTCCGGCTTCCCCAGCCGTCCCATCGGCACCCCGGCCAGATAGCGCGCCTCACCCTCGCTGCCCGGAGGATTGTTGGCGCGAAACAGCTCGGTCTCGGTCGGCCCCGGTGCCACCGCGTTCACGGTGATCCCGGTCTGCGCCAGTTCCAGCGCCCACGAGCGGGTGAAGCTGACCAACGCCGCTTTCGCCGCTGCGTACGCCGTGCGCTGAGTAATGCCCAACACCGTCAGGCTGGAGATATTCACCACCCGACCCCAACCCCGCGTACGCATCCCCGGCAACAACGTCTGCGTCGCCTGCAACGCCGAATGCAGATTCAGCCGCATCACGTCATCGAAAGCGTCCAGATCGATATCACCCAACGCCTGCGGGCGCACCAGTCCGACATTGCTCACCAGCCCGTCGAACTCATACGTGCGCGCCAGTTCTGCGAGCACTTCGCCGGTCAGCTTGCGATCGCTCAGGTCCAGCGGAAACAGAATCCCCGGAAAGCTCAGATCCGGCTGGCGAGCGATCCCCACCACGCGATGCCCGGCGCGGTCGAGATGTTCAGCCAGCGCCCGGCCAATGCCTTTGCTGGCGCCGGTGATGAGGAAGGTACGTCGGGTCATGGCAACTCCAGGTTAAGGCCGGTCATCGATTCAGCCGCGCAATGCATCCAGCATCGCTTCAGGCTCGGGACGCTGAGTGTAATCCGGGTTGACCTCGGCGTAACGAATCACGCCGTCCTGACCGATCACATAACGCGCCGGCATCGGCAAGGTCCAGGCTGGATCGTCGTTGAAGGTCGGCAGGTCGTTGCGCAGATTCTTGTAGAGCTCGATCAAATAGTCTGGCAGTTCAAAGCGCAACCCGAAGGCTGCGGCGACGTCATTGCGCGGATCGCTGAGGATCGGGAATTGCAGTTCGTTGATGCGTTGCGACTTGCGACTGTTGGCGGCGATCTGCGGTGAAATCGCCAGCAGACTCGCCCCAGCGTCCCGAATCACCGGCAGAAAAGCCTGTAATGCCTGCAACTCCATGTTGCAGTAAGGGCACCAGACGCCACGATAAAACGTCAGCACCAAAGGCCCTTGTGCCAGCCGATCGACGGACGAGACCGGGTTGCCCTCAGGGTCTTTCAGGGTGAACAGCGGCGCCGTATCGCCGACCTTCAAGGCACGACCGGCGGCGCCGGAGGCGATCAGTTCGGCAGTGGCGCGCGCCATCACCGGGTGGATGTCGGCCGGGGCGTTGTAAGGTGGTTTGCCGGCTTTGAAGTCGGCTTTGAAGGCATCGAGTTTTGCTTGCAGGGTCATGGTCGAAAGTCCTGAAGAAGCGCCGGTAGTGGCTGGATTCAAGAGTGACCGTAAGGCACGGGGAGGGGAACGAAGGTGAAAGGCATAGCATTCATGCTTGGTGGGAATGGGTGGGGCTCATCACCTTCGGTAAAACAACCGAACATCGTCCTGAATACTTTCTGTGCTGTTATGCACGAAGTTAAGTACGTGTAGGCCTTCGCCTGCTCGCGATTGCGGAGAGTCAGATCAATAGATCTGTCACTGACTCTCCGCAATCGCGAGCAGGCTCACTCCTACAGGGGATCTCATTCTTCTTCGGCAGTCCCGTCAGCTTTTGACGCCTTACGCCGTTGCCAATGAACCGCGCTGCGAAGCACTCAAGAACCGCAACAACGCCAACAGCGGAAACACACTGCCGACAATCACGATCCACAACCAGCCGCCATGTTCGTACACCGCACTGGCCACCGACGAACCAAACGCGCCGCCGATGAAGATGCTGGTCATGTACAGCGCGTTCAGACGGCCACGGCTTTTCGCGTCCAGCGAGTAAACAGCGCGTTGGCCGAGCACCATGTTCATCTGTACGCAGAAGTCGAGGACCACGCCGGTCACGGCCAGGCCGATGACGCTGTAGGCCGGGTGAATGAACGCGGGCAGGAAGCTCAGGCTGGCGAACAGCATGGCCAGCAGCGAGGCGATGCGGGTGTGGCCAGCGTCGGCCAGACGCCCGCTGATTGGCGCGGCGATGGCACCGATGGCACCGACCAGCGCAAAAATAGCGATCTCGCTTTGCGACAAACCATGATTGCGCGCCAGTTCCAGCGGCACGGCAGTCCAGAACAGGCTGAACGTGGCGAACATGCAGCCCTGATAAAACGCACGCTGACGCAGTACCGGTTGTTGGCGCAGGAGGGTCCACAGCGAGCCAATCAGTTGACCATAAGTGGCGCTGTGATCCGGTTGGCGCTTGGGCACGGTAAAGGCCAAGACAACGCTGATCGCCGCCATCAACGCTGCCGCAATCATGAACATCGCCCGCCAGCCCAAGTGGTCGGCGACCACGCTCGACACCGGCCGTGCCAGCAGAATACCCAGCAGCAAGCCGCCCATGATTCCGCCAACCACCCGGCCACGGGATTCTTCCGGCGCCAAGTGGGCGGCCAGTGGAATCAGGATCTGCACCGACACCGAACTGAAGCCCACCAGCAACGAGATCAGCAGAAACACATTCGGTTGATCGGTAAACGCCGCCGCCAACAGGCTGGCAATCGCCACCACCGTGGTGATGATCATCAACCGGCGGTTTTCCAGCAGATCACCCAGCGGCACCAGGAAGAACAAACCCAGCGCATAACCGATCTGCGTCAGCGAAACGATGAAGCTGGCCATGGTGTCGGAGAGACCAATGTCCGGCGCGATAAGACCGATGATCGGCTGCGCGTAGTAGATGTTGGCAACGATGGCGCCGCAGCAGAAGGCGAACAGCAGCACCATGCCTCGGGTCATTGCGTGAGCGGTGGTGGTCATAAGGTTTCTCGATCCAGCGAAAGGGGAATGCGGTGAGACTATGGGACAGACCGGGCAGGCAGAAGGCGCCGGCGGTTGATATCAGTTATTCCGTTGCGGAATGAACCCGATGTTATCGGCCTGTCATCCATCGGCGGACCTTGCGTCCAACCGTTGAGGGTCGATGATACATTCACTTACATCCTGTTCGATAGCGTGCTTATGTTTGCATCGGCTTGTTCAACATTTATCACCGGAGGATTGCAATGTTTGGTCAGACGCTTCGCCACACCGCAACCATTGTTCTGATCTGCCTGATGGGCGCAAACAGCGTGCAGGCCGCCGATGCTCCGGGGATGCGCATCGGTGTGCGCGGCGAGATCACCGGGGTCAGCGCCGACTCACTGAAAGTCCACGTCAACAGCGGCGAGAACGTGGTGATTCAGTTGGCGGCCGACACCAAGGTTCGCGCCGTCACCCTGGCCAATATCGAAGACATCAAACCCGGCAGCTACATCGGTTCGGCGGCGATGCCGCAGGAGGACGGCACGCTCAAGGCGCTGGAAGTGCACGTGTTTCCGTCGGAGCTGGCGGGCAGTGGTGACGGGCATCGGCCGTTCGATCTGGCCAAGGGCAGCAGCATGACCAACGGCAGCGTCGGCGATCTGGTGGTGAGCAACGGGCGGGTGCTGACGGTGAATTACAAGGGCGGGCAGCAGAAGATTCTGGTGCCGGAGGATGTGCCGATCGTGAATCTCGAGCCGGGGGATCGGAGCTTGCTGAAGGTTGGGGTGAAGATTGTCACGTTCGTGACGCAGAGCGCGGATGGCACGCTGACGGCGCAATCGATCTCCGCCGGTAAGGACGGCGTTACCCCGCCGATGTAATTGCCGCTGTATGACCTCTGTGGAAGAGAAAATCCTCCCCATGGTCATATGTTCAACACATCGCCATCCTTCTATTTCGGTATGTCGATGCCCGAGCGTGATCCCAATGTGATTACGGCGGGGCTGCAGCTAAGCCATTTCGAATTGCTTGCTCACATCTACCACAACGGCCTCTATTGGAAAGGTATGCTATTGGCCGTGAAACGCGAGGATTGAAGCTCAGAATATGAGACATGGAGCCTGTACATTCCGGAATCAATCGAATCTCTGCGTCATAATTACCCCGATCGATAGGCACGCTTTGGCTTCAACTGGCCCGGATGGGCCACCCCAAATCTTCTGAGGTTTTAAATTGAAGGACATGCTGACAGAGGAACAAATGCGAATTGCGTTGTTCGGTTCTGCAACCCGTCCTGGCCCGAAAAGGCAAGCAAGTGCCCCTTTGCGGCTCAGCCACCCAGCTCGCGGGCCCACCAAGGGGGAGTAAGTTCTGTCACCCTTTGATATCAGCACCAGTCTTTTGAAAGTGTAGTGGCGCACTTCCTTTTTCAACGGTCTGGGATCCGGCAGGTCCGAGCACTGGAAGACGCAGGAAGAGGCTTGGAGTAATGCATGTTTTTTGATATGTCATGTTGCTGTCAAGTGACTTAGAATCGTTGAAATCCTGCCTTGCCTGCTTCAGAGCTTCGGGGGATTGTTTGGTCTATGGCCTGCCTTGTCATCGGCCTTAAGTGGGCGCATTAAGATAAACACACGGACGTTTCCCTGGCCCTGCCCAGGCGCTGCTGCCACGAGCATCCAGTGACCAAGCGTTCCTCGCACGAAAACTGAAACGGACTTCAATCCATGTGGCATGACAACGAGACAACGGTCGACTATCTGAACTTTGGCGTCGTGGCTGATGCCTGCGCCAGTCTTCTGCGGCAGAGTCGTGGTGAGCCGATTTCGATAGGTGTGTCAGGTGGTTGGGGAGCCGGTAAGTCCTCTCTTGTCAAAATGATCGCCGCCCGCCTCGAAGCCCCGCTGGCTTCAGCAGCCCCGTCACTACCTGCTACCACAGGTGCCCAATCCCAACCCGAACACCGATACGTTGTCATCACCTTCAACCCGTGGCTGTATCAGGACTTCGAAAGCGCTCGCAGTGCATTGCTGCAAATCGTCGGCGATGAAGTGCTGAAGCTGGCGAAGGGTGATGAAACGCTGCTGAAGAAAGCCCTTGACCTTCTGAAACGCATCAACCTGCTGCGGTTGGCGCAGTTTGGGGGGGAGGCCGCAATCACGATTACCACCGGAGTGCCCGTCGGTGCGATCGGCAAAGCGATCGGGAAGGTTTCGGGTCTTTGGAGCGCCTTCAGCTCAGATGGCGACGCGGCTGAGGGGGGAGACAAGAAAGACGGTGAGTCGCTGGACTTCAAGGCCGATGGTCTGTTGAACCCGGCGAAGCCTCTGTCGCTGCCCAACGAAATCCATGCTTTCAGATCCGCACTTGAAAAGCTACTAGAAGAGCTTGGCATCACCTTGGTGGTGTTTGTCGACGACTTGGATCGGTGCTTGCCGGAGACGGCAATTTCCACCCTCGAATCCATCAGGCTGCTTTTGTTTCTCAAGCGCACGGCTTTCGTGATCGCTGCCGACAACGAATTTATCCACGGTGCCGTGAAGAAGCATTTCGAAGGCACTGGCATTACGAGCGACATCGCTACCAACTACTTTGACAAGCTGATTCAAGTGCCTCTGCATGTACCGCGCATCGGCGTGAATGAAGCCAAGGCGTATCTGGTGCTTCTTCTGCTGGAACGAGAGGCCCGGGCTGGAACGTTCCCACCTGAAAAATTCGACCAAGCCAAAGTGGACATACCGCATAGGTTAGCCCGGAGTTGGCTTGGCGAGACGATCACCTCAGTATTTCTGCATGATCTCGTGGGGACTGATACACGACTTCAGCAGTTGATGGATCTGGCTGAAGGCTTGGCGACCCTGATGTTCAAATCATCCAGCATCAGCGCGAATCCACGGCTCATGAAGCGTTTTCTAAACACGGTTTTTCTGCGTGAGTCACTAGCCGCGCCTCAAGGCATCACGCTGGATATCCCTTCTTTGGCCAAGTGGCATTTGCTGGAGCGTTACAATGAGGATCTCGCCAAAGCGCTCTCTGGGATGGTCAGTTCCGACAATGATGGGGAAATCCGAGAGTTGCTGGACGCCGAGACCATCGCGGCGCAGGGAGGAGATCTACCTAGCCCGTTCAGCAATGATTCCTTCGTGATTGAGTGGCTGCAGCTAGCTCCCCCGCTCGGTGCTCAGGACTTGCGCCCTCTGCTGCACCTGAGTCGTGACACGGCTACGCGAGACTTTGGGGACGACAGCATGACACCAGCTTCCCGGGAGCTGCGCGATGTACTCAAAGTGGCCACCAGTTCGAACGATCAGCTCACGCAAGCCATCAAGCTGGTGGATGCCAACCAGGCCCAGCTTGCGATGGAGAAGGCGTGGCAAGGTACGGCGTCCAGCCGCACTTGGAAATCAAAGGACGAGCTCATCAAGTTGATCGAGCCGTGCAGGGTTTATCCAGCTCTTGGAAAGCGCGCTGCAGCATTGATCAGGCTCGCGCCTGCCAAAATGCTCGGGCCGGGATTCATCCCTCTTTTGGGAGCTGAGCAGTGGGCACATGAAACGCTAACGGCGTGGCTGGAAGACCCTGCAGTGAGTAAACCTACCAAAAATGCTATTGCGGCCGCATTGAAAAACGCCCCTCGACCGGCGCAAAGGGATGGAATCTGATGGGTACCTCTACATCGAGTGGTGGCGGCAAGGCGGGTTCTCCGTTTGATCCGGAATGGTTAGATCAGGGCGATGCTGCCGGTGGCCCCGCGCCAGATGGCGGAGCACCGGATGGTGCTCCAGATGGTGACGAGGGTGTTCCCCAAGATGCACCTGAAAATGGTGAGACGGGCTTAGAGCCCGCCCAAGATCAGGACATTGCGCCAGATCGCAGGTTTATGCCGGCCCGATCAAAGATGGGCAAATACCTGTCTGGAGGTGGTCGTGACGCGCTTCGCGGCGCCGCCAGCGCCATGATCAAAAAGGGGATGGGCGGAGCAGGGCGCGCGAGCAACACCATGCGTGGGGTTGCTCAAGGCGCCGGGCAACTGGGATCGTTTCTCGAAGCGGTCAGGGCCGGTACTGACCCTCAAGTAATCGACTGGATTCAGAGGGTTCGCGGCCAGAACCTTTCAGCCAGCGATCTTGCCTTGGAGCTCATCAAGGAAGTCATGCCGGACACCGGCAGTGTCGACGATGAGTCGTTGAGAAACGCCGCCGCCGATGCGTTAGCGCAGCTGTACGAACAAAATCCCAACGTCGACATTTTTCAGCTTGATGACCAACAGATCACAGCGGTCATTGGGTTCACGATCGCCAACGAAGTCTGCAACCGGATGGATCTGCAGTTGGGCCAGACTTATGAAAAGCTCAAGTATTCACCGGTCGAGATCCAGGCGTTTCGTAATGACATCAAGCAATGGGTTCACGGAGAGGTGCAGCGAATCATGGAAGGTCTAGCGGCGCAGAAAGTCGATCCCCAGACTCTTGCGCATAGTGTGCTGCAGACTGCTCTGGAGGTATTTGCAGAATGATCAAGGTCATTTGTACCAGCGTTGCCCGTCTTCCCGCACAACTCGCCGAAGGGGAGCGGGCCTTCACCTATTTCAAAAGCGCCAAGCGTGATGGTGTCGGTACGATCGCCAAGAGTTGGCACGGTTCCTTGAAGCGCAAAGGGTTCCGCCCAAGCCCTGCGGCTTGGGACTTCGTTCAGTTCTGCTTGGCCGTCTGTGCGACCGACCTTTGTGCGATGCGCAGCACAAGTGCTGATGGTTGGACTCGGACGATTGAGCTGAGTGTTGGGCTTCATGAGCCATTGCGATGGAATCCGTGGAAGGAGCAGCTTGAGCAACTGCTGAAGGTTCTGACAGGCGACTATTGGACTCTCATCTTCACGGATGCAGGCGTGCCACCCCCTCTGGGTCGTTTCACCACCAAGGATCAAGATTGTGTCTCCTTGTTGTCTGGTGGCCTCGACAGTCTTATCGGCGGTTTGGATCTCGTGGCCCAGGGGCGGCATCCTCTGTTTGTTTCTCAACTGGCTCATGAGGATTCTGAGCGCCAACGCCATTATGCAACCCTGCTTGGTGGTGCCGATGCTCACTATCAGTGGAGTCATGGGATTAGCTTCAAGGGGCCCCGCGAACCGTCGACGCGTGGCCGTTCATTGGCGTTCTATGCTTTCGCCGTGCTGGCCGCGTCTCGGCTCCGTGCCGCGCGCCCCACTATTTACATTCCAGAGAACGGCTTCATTTGCGTGAATCCTCCACTTGTTCCTGGGCGAGTGTCGAGCCTGAGTACTCGTACGACTCATCCTCTGTTCATCAGTAAACTGCAGCAGGTGCTCGATGGTTTAGGGATCGCGGTGCAGTTGGACTTGCCCTATCGGTTCAGGACTAAAGGGCAGATGATGAATGAATGCTTGGATCAGCCGCGTCTACAGGCGCTGGCCTCCGATACGACGAGTTGCGGACGATTCCGTACTTACAATCGAACTCACTGCGGTCGCTGCGTGCCTTGTATGATCCGCAGGGCTGCTTTCGGTGCTTGGACATCAGGGGCCGATGCAACCCGCTATGTATTCCCAAACTTGGTAGGAAGCGACAAATCCAGCGGGCCAGATGATCCAATGGCTGTAGCATTGGCGGTCCTCACGGCGCGAGATAGGGGTATCGACAGGTTTCTGGGAGCATCACTAGCCTTTGCTCCTATTACCGAACGACCTCAGTACCGATCTGTGCTTACCAACGGGATCGATGAGCTGGAGGCCCTTTTGACCGGAGACAGATTGCTTTGATGGATTTCCACTGCCATCTCGACCTCTATCCCAATGCACGCGAGGTCTTCGCGCAAGCGGTGGAGAAAAACATGTTTACTTGGCTGGTCACTACCAGCCCTCGTGCATTCTCCGCTACCAGCAAAGTGCTTGGCGGTCATGAGAATGTGCTCATCACTCCGGGTCTGCATCCGGAAATCGTCCATGAGCGTTACATTGAGCTCGATACTTTGATTGAGCAGATCAAACACGTAGCTGCCGTTGGAGAGGTCGGGTTGGATGGTTCCAAGCGCTTCCAGCACAGCTACGAAGCTCAGCACAAAGTTTTCACTTCGGTGGTAGCGCAATGCGCCAACGTGGGTGGGCGCGTGCTGAGCATTCACTCGCGCCAGGCCGTTAGAGACGTGCTGGCTGTTCTCAATGACCACCCTGGTTTTGGCACAGCTGTTCTTCATTGGTTTACGGGTACGGCTGCCGAGCTTAGGTCCGCCTCGGAAATGGGGTGCTGGTTCAGCATCGGACCGGCAGCGTTCAACTCGGCATCCGGTAAGGCGCTAGCCAAGAAACTGCCTCGTGATCGAGTCGTTCCGGAAAGTGACGGGCCGTTCGCCCAGGTTAATGGTGCCACGGTCATGCCGTGGAGCGCAGGCCAAACGGCGGAGCTGCTGGCCCAGGCATGGGACATACCAGTGGGTGAAGTAATAATTGGTCTTGAATTGAATGCTCGGCGGCTGATCGGTCTGATACACGGGGCCGGTTGACTCTGGTTGCGTTCTCACGCTTCTCGTAATACGTGAGGCTTCCCACCAATAATCCAGGCTATGCCCTGCACACACGCAAACCTCTATGTACTATGCGGAGATTGCGAAAAGGGACTGAGCTTGACCACCTTATCGCATTCGTACTGATCACTCGTTTATCGCATTTGACTAGATGATTGCATTTTATCTGCGTGGAATTTGACCAGCCTGATTAGTGACCATCATCGGTTGAGGGCTGGGCGATACCACCGGTGGTGACAGGTAGAACTCGGCCAAAAGTGGCCATTGTGTCTCAACGGTCTTTAGGTACCACCCAGCTCAGTCGGCCTCGACACGGCGACTAAGGAAGCAACGGAATGATGCAGGCAGCCGCTCCGGCCGTAATCAGTAAGCGTTCCAATAGCTTGATCCCACCGTTGTATTTGCGAGTGCGAACATCCCTGTAGATAAGCCACAGTCGCCAGGTATATTCGTTAAATGCCTGTTGGTGATGGGCGCTTGTGATGGACAGATACTTGAAGAATTTCGAGAGGAGTTTCCTGATTTCCCGATCGGTGATCTTGGCTGGACTCTTGTACATTCCCAAAACGATATTTTCTTCGTTCATCCTCAGATTGTCAGAGCCGTAGGGAGCCATGAATACGGTCACCATTCCCGACGGGGCTTGGTTGAACCACAGCGCGGCGTCACCTTCGAACAGAGGCTTCGCTTTCCCCTCCCTTTCCTCCACCTTTGCCCCGACGCCCCAAAGCCCTAACTGCCTCGTACCGCAGGAGAGTTGTAATTGGCCCAGAATCTGATCCCCTCGAAAGCCGCGAAGGGCTTCGGGAACCACTGAGTGAAGATATAGCGAGCCGTAGTGGCCGGCCAAAGGTGAATGCTCGACGTCAGTAAAGACAGTGCGCACTCTATCCACCATCGCAGGCCATAGTTTTCTTCTGTCGACGGATGCTTGATCGTCTTTCATCAAACGCAAAGCGTGCTTCTTGAATGCCTTCATGGCGCCTCCAAATCAGCAGACAAGAATGCTGAGCGTACGGGCATTTGGCAACACCTGTAGCCGACAGATGAGGCTCGAAAGCGCTAGCAAATTATCAGAAACAACCGCTAGAGCCATGAAGCACAGCAAGACCAGTATCAACTAACGTCATTGCAGCGGCGGTACCATCACCCTAGGCCAATGGATTGGCTCGCGAGGGCTTTGGATCTGCCCATCCACGTTTTGAATGCGAGACCGCTTTCGCGAGCTCGCTCCCACAGGGGGGCAGTGTTGGATGGAAGTATGCGCACAAAAAAGGCGACCCCTGAGGGTCGCCTTTTTCACGCCTGCCTAAACCTTACTGGCCGCTATAAATCTGATCAAAAACCCCACCATCATTGAAGTGAGTCTTCTGCACCGTACGCCAGTCACCAAAGGTCTTCTCCACCGACAGGAAATCCACTTTCGGGAAACGATCGGTGTACTTCGCCAACACCGCCGGATCACGCGGACGCAGGTAGTTCGCCGCCGCGATTTCCTGACCTTCCGGCGACCACAGGTACTTCAGGTACTCATCCGCC
Source organism: Pseudomonas sp. PB106 (assembly GCF_009764645.1). GTDB lineage: Bacteria > Pseudomonadota > Gammaproteobacteria > Pseudomonadales > Pseudomonadaceae > Aquipseudomonas. The sequence goes on along the minus strand of NZ_RWIM01000181.1, from coordinate 865 downwards.
GCCGCACGAGAACCCTTCTTGTCGACCACTTTATCGACCACAGAAACCGGCGGCTCAGCCTCAGCCGAGACGCTCGGGTAGATCACTTCAAACTGATCACGACCAAACTCGCGGGCAATCATTTCCGCTTCGTTTTCGAAGGTCACCAGCACGTCGCCGATCTGGTTGGTCATGAACGTGGTGGTCGCGGCGCGGCCACCGGTGTCCAGCACTGGCGCCTGCTTGAACAGTTTGCCGACGAAATCCTTGGCCTTGTTCTCGTCGCCGCCGTTCTTCAGCACGTAACCCCACGCCGACAGGTAGGTGTAGCGGCCGTTACCCGAGGTTTTCGGGTTCGGCACGATCACTTGCACGCCGTCCTTGAGCAGATCCGGCCAGTCTTTCAGGGCTTTCGGGTTGCCTTTACGGACGATGAACACGGTGGCTGAAGTGAACGGCGCGCTGTTGTTCGGCAGACGCGTGACCCAGTTTTCCGGGACCAGTTTGCCGTTGTCAGCGAGGGCATTGATGTCGGTGGCCATGTTCATGGTGATGACGTCAGCCGGCAGGCCGTCGATCACCGAGCGCGCTTGCTTGCTCGAACCGCCGAAGGACATCTGCACGGTGATGTTTTCGTTGTGCTCGGCTTGCCAGTGTTTCTGGAACGCAGTGTTGTAGTCCTTGTAGAAATCGCGCATCACGTCGTAGGAAACGTTGAGCAGCGTCGGGGCTGCCTGAGCGATGTTGGCCAAGGCCAGGCCGGCGGCGAGAAGTGAGGCGCCAAAGAGTTTTTTCACTGCGCATTCCTTGTTATCTATTTATGTAGGAGCTGCCGCAGGCTGCGATCTTTTGATCTTGATCTCATAAAACCAAGATCAAAAGATCG
>NZ_RWIM01000180.1 GCF_009764645.1 Pseudomonas sp. PB106 | reverse complement strand
GCTGCGATCTTTTGATCTGGCTTTTAAAAACCAACATCAAAAGATCGCAGCCTGCGGCAGCTCCTACATGGGAGCGGCGCATAGCTCGTCAATGTGGGACAATGCCCGCCACTTTCAGCCATACCCGAATCGACCACGCCCATGAACGCCCCCCGCACACCCAAACCTGCGCGCAAAAAGCCTGACACCGCGACCCCGGCCAAAGCCGTCGAGCCGCGTGAAAAGGCCAGCCTGCACCCGCGCAATCGCCATCAGGGTCGTTACGACTTCCCGGCGCTGATCAAAACCACGCCGGAACTGGCTAAGTTCGTGATCATCAACCCGTACGGCAAGGAAAGCATCGACTTCGCCAGCCCCGATGCGGTACGCGTGTTCAACCGGGCGCTGCTCAAGTCGTTTTATGGCATCCAGCATTGGGACATCCCTGCGGACTACCTCTGCCCACCGGTTCCGGGCCGTGCCGACTACGTGCACTTCCTCGCCGACCTGCTGGCCAGCATGAACGACGGCAAAGTCCCGCGTGGCGCGATCGTCAACGTGCTGGACATCGGCATGGGTGCCAACTGCGTTTATCCGCTGATCGGCAACAGCGAATACCGCTGGCACTTCCTCGGTTCGGAAATCGATCCGACCGCCGTGGCCGCTGCCAAAGCCATCGTTCAGTCCAACGATCTGAGCAAGGTGATCCAGCTCCGTCAGCAGGAAAACCGCAAGCACATCCTGATCGGCTTGCTGGAGCCCGGCGAACGCTTTGATCTGACCATGTGCAACCCGCCATTCCACGCCTCGATGGACGAAGCGACCAAGGGCAGCGAGCGCAAATGGCGCGCACTGGGCAAGGCCGATCCGAAGCGCAAACTGCCGGTGTTGAACTTCGGCGGTCAGTCGGCAGAGTTGTGGTGTGAAGGAGGCGAGGCGCGCTTTGTGACGCAACTGATCGCCGAGAGCGCAAACTTCCAGCACAAAGTGTTGTGGTTCAGCACCCTGGTATCGAAAGCGTCGAACCTTCCCGCGATCGAAACCGCACTGAAAAAGGCTGGCGTGCTGGAAAGTCAGGTGGTGGAAATGTCGCAGGGGCAGAAGCAGAGCCGCTTCGTCGCGTGGACCTTCCAGACCAAGTCGGAGCAGCAGATCTGGCGCCGCGAGCGCTGGGTTCGCTAAGCCTGCTCGGCCCCGTGTAGGAGCTGCGGCACGCTGCGATCTTTTGATCTTGATTGATTTTTGAACACAAGATCAAAAGATCG
>NZ_RWIM01000179.1 GCF_009764645.1 Pseudomonas sp. PB106 | reverse complement strand
TTGATTAGTTTTTTAAGATCAAGATCAAAAGATCGCAGCCTGCGGCAGCTCCTACAGGGGGTATTCGTATTGATCAGATCAGATCGGTGGACTGGATCAACTCAACCCCAGCCTTTTGCATCCGCTCAATCGCATCTGCCAGCGATCCATCCAGATCAATCCCCCGACACGCATCCAGCACCACAACCGCATTGAATCCCGCCGCCCGCGCATCCAGCGCCGTGTACATCACGCAGAAATCCAGCGCCAGGCCGACCATGTAAACGGTGTCTATCCCGCGTTCTGACAAATAGCCAGCCAATCCGGTGGTGGTGCGGCGGTCGGCTTCGAGAAACGCCGAGTAACTGTCGATGTCCGGATTGCAGCCTTTGCGGATCACCAGTTGCGCGTGGGGCAGGTCCAGTTCCGGGTGAAACTCGGCGCCGGCGCTGGCTTGCACGCAATGATCGGGCCACAGCGTCTGCTCACCGTAGGGCAATTGAATGACGTCGTAAGGCTGGCGTCCGGGATGGCTGGAGGCGAATGAGGCATGACCGCGCGGGTGCCAGTCCTGGGCGATGACGACTTGCTGGAACTGACGCGCGAGCTGGTTGATCAGCGGCACGATCCGCTCTCCTTCAAGCACCGGCAGGCTGCCGCCAGGGATGAAGTCGTTCTGAACATCGATAACCAGTAATGCAGTGCGAGACGTAATCGGCATAGATGCAATCCTCCTTGGACAAATCACTTGCCCAGAATAGTGACAACGCTGGCTAGGCGGTTAAACGACTTCTCAACAACTGTGCCCGCTGTTCCAGATCCGCTGTTGGCACGTGGCCGATCAGCATCCATGCATGTTCGCGCTCGGTCCAATACACGACATTCATCGCGTGCCGACGCTCGTTGGCCAATGGCTGGCTGCCGCTGTTCGAGCGGGTGATGCACAAGGCCAACGGCCCGTGCCGCTGATCCAGATAAACGATCTGTGCAATCGGCACGCCGTCGTACTCAAGCAACTGTGCACGTTTGAACTCGGCGCCGGGCAGTTTCAATGCTGCCGGTGACAGAGTCAGGCCCAGACGTGCATCGACGCTGCGCAGTTGCGCTCGTTGCGCGGCTTCGTCGCTAGGCAAGTGATCGAGGGTTTGCGGCACGTAGAGCGCCATGTAGTCGCCGACCATTCCACGCCAGTGATGCGTTTGCCGCGCCTGCCAGCCGAGGATCAAGCGGTCGGCCAGGACGCCGCCAGCCACCAGAGCGGCCGCCGCGCCGCCGATAAACCAGCGCCGACTCAGCCCGGGAGGTTGCGGCGAAGGAATAGCATCCAGCCGCGCCTGCAAACGATCCAGCGGCGCCTGTTGCGCCAGTTCGTCATAGGCGCTTTTGAACGGCAGATTGCTGCGCGCCAGCCATTGCACGCGCAGGCTGAGCAGCGGGTCGTCGGCAATGGCCGTGTCCAATTGGCGGCGATATCCCGGGTCCAGTTCGTCATCCAGATAGGCGACCAGTTGTTCGTCCGAAGGTGTGTTCATGACCGGTCTCCTTCGGTGGTTTTCGGCACCGCTTGCAAGGGCGGGTATTCGGCGAGTTTCAGGCGCGCGGTGGCCAGTCGGCTCATCACCGTGCCGATCGGGACTTGGAGGATTTCGGCGACTTCGCGGTAGGACAAACCCTCGACATAGGCCAGATACACCGTTTCACGCTGGGTTTCCGGCAGTGCATCGACGCGGCGGATCACTTGAGTGGCCATCACATGAGTTTGCGCGACGTATTCCCCGTCGAACGTCAGTTGCGTGTCGGCATCGACGTGCCCCGAGCCATGGCGCACTCGGCGCGCGCGCACTTCGTTGAGCCAGATCGAATGCAGAATGCTCAGCAACCAGCGATCCATACGCGTGCCGGCCACGTACTGGCCGCAGCGCTCCAGCGCCCGCACGCAGGTGGCCTGCACCAGATCCTCGGCGACGTGCCGATTGCGCGACAGCAGCAAACCGTAGCGCCACAAACGCGCCAGATGCTGTCCGAGTTCGGCTCTGAAGGCCTGATCGCTGACGATGATCGTCTCCACTTATAAAGGTCAGGTTTTCGTTGAATCGTTGATGGCTTCAGCCAGATCCTGATATTCCTCACAAGACGTGCCGCAAATCGACTGGATCTGCTGCAACTGTTCTTGCGCCAGGTCGACGCGTCCTTTGATCACATAGGCCTCGCCGAGGTATTCGCGCACCTGCGCGTATTGCGGGTCGAGTTTCACCGATTGCAGGTAATAGGTGATGCCTTCGTCGGTGCGCCCCAGTTTGCGCGTGGCATAACCGCGATAGTTGAGGGCCTTGGCGGTGTTCGGTTGCTTGAGCGTGTCGAGCAATGCCAGCGCCTCATCGTAGCGGCCAGCCTTGGCCAGACGATACGCGTAATCGGTGCGATCGGCGTCCGGCAACAGGCTGCTGGTTTGCAGCACGCATTTCTGCGTTTTGCTGTCCCACACCTGGCCTTTCGGGCATTCGGGCTTCTGCACCGGATCCTCTTCGTCACCGTTGGCGAAGGCCAGATGACTCGACATCGCAGCGGCCAGTAACAACGGGGCGGCGAACATAACGGAACGGATAGTCATGGGCAAGGCTCCACAGGGGGTTATGTTTCACTTTGAACACCACAGGGTGAAACTTTATTCATTGCATTTGTCAGTGACTGTTCAAGTCAGGCACAAATTCCAGCGCTATGCTCGTCAGCGTCTGCCGTTGATCCGAAGCTTGTATATGAAGGGGAAACAGCCATGAACGATCAGCTCCACCCTGCCACTGGTGGCTACAAAACCGCCGCTGACACTTACGTCAAAGGGCGACCGGATTATCCGCCGCAGGTCAGTGAGTGGCTGACCGCGAAGTTGGGTCTCGATCATCACAACACTGTGATTGATCTGGGCGCCGGTACCGGCAAGTTCACCGGCCGACTGGTGGCGACGGGCGCGCAAGTGATCGCCGTTGAGCCGGTGGCGCAGATGCTCGAGAAGTTGGCTGACGCGTGGCCGCAGGTGCTGGCCGTGCACGGCACCGCGAAGGATTTGCCGTTGCCGGACGCGTCGGTGGATGTGGTGGTGTGCGCGCAGGCGTTTCATTGGTTTGCCAGTGAAGAGGCGTTGACCGAAATCGCCCGGGTGCTCAAACCCGGCGGTAAGCTCGGTTTGATCTGGAACCTGCGCGACACGCAGGTGAGCTGGGTGCCGAAGCTCGATGCCATCGTCAATGCGCTGGAAGGCGACACGCCGCGTTACTACACCGGTGAATGGCGCAAAGCGTTTCCCCATCCGGCGTTCGGGCCGTTGCAGCTGCAGCGCTTTCATAACGGTCACACTGGATCGCCGGAAGACGTGATTTTCAATCGGGTGAGATCCACCAGTTTTATCGCGGCGCTGCCGGAGGCGCAGCGGGCGAAAGTCGATGAGCAGATTGGTGCGTTGATCGCGTCCGAGCCTGAGTTGCGGGGCAGGGATGTGGTGACGGTTCCCTACGAAACCGTGGCCTTCGTGACACGAAAATCCCTGTAGGAGCTGCCGCAGGCTGCGATCTTTTGATCTGGTCTTTTTAAAAACAACATCAAAAGATTGCAGCCTGCGGCAGCTCCTACAGGTGGAGTGTTGCAGTACATCTCTTCAAGCCAGTCCCGCATTTGGCTGAACCGCCACTGTGATGCCTTGTTATAGTTCGGGCCTCATTTTCTGCCCGGTAAAGGATCACTGCCATGACTCAATACTCCGCCTTCAGCGTCGAACTGGCCGACAACATCGCCCATGTGCAGATCAACCGTCCGGAAAAGATCAACTCGATGAATGCGGCGTTCTGGAGCGAGATCATCGAGATCTTCCAGTGGATCGACGACACCGATGAAGTGCGCGTGGTGGTGCTGAGCGGCAACGGTAAACACTTTTCCTCCGGCATCGACCTCATGATGCTCGCCGGTGTCGCCAACGAACTGGGCAAAGACGTTGGCCGCAACGCGCGCCTGCTGCGCCGCAAGATCCTCACTCTGCAAGCCTCGTTCAACGCCGTCGACAACTGCCGCAAACCGGTGCTTGCGGCGATTCAGGGTTATTGCCTGGGCGGCGCCATCGATCTGATCGCCGCGTGCGACATGCGTTATGCCGCCGAAGATGCACAGTTCTCGATCAAGGAAATCGATATCGGCATGGCCGCCGATGTTGGCACTTTGCAACGGTTGCCACGGATCATCGGTGACGGCATGCTGCGTGAACTGGCTTACACCGGTCGCACTTTCGGCGCTGAAGAGGCGCGCAGCATCGGTCTGGTCAATCGTGTCTACAGCGATAAGGATGCGCTGCTCGAAGGCGTGATTGATATCGCCCGCGAAATTGCCTCGAAATCACCGATTGCAGTCACCGGCACCAAGGAAATGATCAGCTACATGCGCGACCATCGCATCGACGATGGTCTCGAATACGTTGCCACCTGGAACGCTGCCATGCTGCAATCCACCGACTTGCGCGTGGCCATGGCCGCCCATATGAGCAAACAGAAACCCGAATTCCTGGACTGAGAAACCATGACAGCTCGCTGGACCACTGCAGTACTGGATACCGATCAACCGGGCGGCTGGGCGGTTGCGCGCAGCCCGGACGGTTTTTTGTTCGATGACAACGGCGCGCTGTTCCCCCGGGAATGGCTCAAGCGTCAGGACTTGTCAGTCCTCGCCGAGCACGGCATTGGCCATCTCGACGGCGAGCCGGTTTATCTGCTCGAACTGCGCAGTGCCAGCGAAGTGCCGGGTTGCAACTGGAAAGGGTTGCGGGCGTTCATGCTTGATGGCGATCACACGATCTACAAGGTGCTCGGTTATGCCGCGCAGATTGGCACGTGGGCTCGCGAACATCGTTTCTGCGGCAATTGCGGCCAGGCGATGACACAGGTGCCGCGCGAGCGGGCGATGTATTGCCAGCCGTGTGATCTGCGCAGTTATCCGCGCATTTCGCCGAGCATGATTGTGCTGATCACCCGTGGCGACGAGATTTTGCTGGCGCGCTCACCGCGTTTCGTCACCGGGGTTTACAGCACGCTGGCCGGTTTTGCCGAGCCGGGCGAGTCGGCGGAGGAGTGCCTGATTCGTGAAGTGCGTGAGGAAGTGCAGATCGAGGTGAAGAACATTCAGTACCTGGGTAGCCAGTGCTGGCCGTTCCCGCATTCGATGATGCTCGGCTTCCATGCCGAATATGCCGGTGGCGAGATTGTCTGTCAGGAGGACGAGATCGAAGACGCCCAATGGTTCAACGTGCATGATCTGCCGCCATTGCCGGCGTCCAAGTCGATTGCCCGTTACCTGATCGACGTCTACGTGGCGCGGCGGTTAGGCCACGCTGAACCAGTGCTGCCAGGCTAAGCGCACGGTCAAACCCAGCACCACGGTGATGAACACCGGGCGAATGAATTTGGCGCCGCCGCTGATCGCGGTGCGCGCGCCAAAGAACGCGCCGACCATTACCGACAGGCCCATGCTCAGGCCGATGATCCAGTCCACTTGCCCGGAAAACACGAACACCGACAGCGCCGCAATGTTGCTGACGAAGTTCATGCTGCGCGCCACACCGCTGGCCTTGACCAGATCGATCGGATAAAGCAGCAGACTGCTCACCGTCCAGAACGCACCGGTGCCAGGGCCGGCAACACCATCGTAGAAACCGAGGCTGAAGCCTTGGGTCGATTGCCATTTCTTTTTGATCGGCGCATCGCTGTCCAGCGGTGCTTTCGGTGTGCCGCCGAACAACAGGTACAGACCGCAGGCGAACACAATCACCGGGAGCATTTTGTTCAGCCATTCCGCCGGCAGGTAATGGGCGACGATGGCGCCAGTCAGCGCGCCGACCAGTGTGCCGACAATCGCGTGCACCCACTGCCGTGGATGGAACAGCTTGCGGCGATAGAAAGTGAAACTGGCCGTGGCCGAGCCGAACGTCGAACTCAGTTTGTTGGTGCCCAGCACCAGATGCGGCGGCAGGCCAGCGGTGAGCAGCGCCGGGGTGGTCAGCAGACCGCCACCGCCGGCGATGGCGTCGATGAAACCGGCAATGAAAGCGACGATGGCCAGAATGGCCAGGGTGGTGAGGTCAACGCTGAGTTCGAAAGGCATGGAATCGGCTTATTCGGCAGGGCGCAGAACGTGAGCTGCGGGGAGGGCGGTCATGTTACTCATTTCCAAGTGTTGCGGCGACCCATAAGGCTTCATCGCGAGCAGGCTTACTGCTACAGGGGCACGCATTCCAAATGTAGGAGTGAGCCTGCTCGCGATGGCGGTATGTCAGTCAACATATTGGTTGAATGCCCAGACGCTATCGCTAGCAGGGCTAGCTCCCAAAGGGGAATTGCTGTGAGATTACAGGCCGAGGTCGGACAGGCCCGGATGATCATCCGGGCGGCGGCCCAGTGGCCAGTGGAACTTGCGTTCACTGTCCTTGATCGGCATGTCGTTGATGCAGGCGTAGCGCTGGAACATCAGACCGTTTTCATCGAACTCCCAGTTTTCATTGCCGTAGGAGCGGAACCAGTTGCCGGAATCATCGTGCCATTCATAGGCATAACGCACGGCGATGCGCGTGTCGGAGTAGGCCCAGAGTTCTTTGATCAAGCGGTAATCCAGTTCTTTCGCCCATTTACGCGTCAGGAAGGCCTTGGCTTCTTCGCGGTTGTTGGCGAACTCGGCGCGGTTACGCCACTGGGTGTCGAGGGTGTAGGCCAGCGATACCCGTTCCGGATCGCGGGAGTTCCAGCCGTCCTCGGCCAGACGTATTTTTTCGATGGCCGATTCATGGTTGAACGGCGGCAATGGCGGGCGTTGCTGGGCTGCAGTAGACATGTTCAGTCTCCCAATCTAATTAATCATTGAACAACAAGTCCGGCTTATTAAGGCGTTACAGGTCCAATAACTTTCGCGCCATGCATTGCGCATTATCGGCGGCACTGTGATCACCCATCACAAGCGCTACGGTAATGGCACCGTCAATCAGGATCAGCAACTGTTTGGCCAGCAGTTGCGGATCCTCGGCGCCATGTTCGGTACACAGCTCGCACACGTAGTCGAGCAGTTTCTGTTTGTGTTCTTTGGCAACCAGTCGCACCGGGTCCTGTGGGTCGCCGGTTTCGCCGCTGGTATTGATGAAGGCGCAGCCGCGAAAACCTTCCGAGGCAAACCAGCCCTTGAGCACGGTAAACAGGTTGAGCAGGCGTTCGGCCGGGGTTTCGGCTTGATCGACGGCGCTTTTGTACCAGTGCATCCAGCGGATGTCGCGGCGTTGCAGGGCGGCGGCGACCAGCGCATCTTTATCCTCAAAGTAACGGTAGATGCTTTTTCTGGAGACGCCGGCGGTTTTCACCAGAAGATCCATGCTGGTGGCAGCGATGCCATTTTTGTAGATCAGCTTTTCGGTGACATCCAGAATGATGTCGCGTGTGTCAGTGTTAGTGATTTCGTTCATGCGATGAACAGTAGAACGGTTGTTCTCCTTTGGCAATTATTTTTTCAAGATCAAAAGATCGCAGCCTTCGGCAGCTCCTACAGGGATCGCATAACAATAATAAAAATGCTGCATCAGAGGCCCACTGCCATGGCCGCACCTGCCCCGCCGCTGTCCCACGACGCGATCGTCCAGAGTTCCT